>CAUQBI010000001.1:0-255531 GCA_963516375.1 Parahaemophilus parainfluenzae
ATAGGCATTTCAGATGCCTTTGCAAGATCTTTTTGTAAAAAAATGTAAATTTTTTTGCTGTTTGCTTACAAACGCACCAACATGACGAGAAAAAATCATTTTAAAACGGTAATTCCATCAAATCCCCAAAGAGCCAACGCTTGTTCTAATTGGTATCTATTCTCTACATCTTGCGTACAAAAAACCTGATTTTTCATCGCAGATTTTGACCGCACTTCTAATTTATCAAGTAAAAATTGTAGCCGTTTGGCAATAGCGAATCCAGGGTCCATAAAATTCTTCACTTGAGGTAAGCAAATTTGAATTTCATCTTTAATTAAAGGGAAATGGGTACAGCCTAAACAAATCGTATCTAAATTCTCTATTGAGGCCCAGGGGCTTAATTCATTTTTCAATGCAATCAAATCAACCGACTTCCCTTGGATTTTATGCTCTGCGATTTCAACCAGTTTAGTTGAGCCTAATCGTTCAACGACACAATGGGCGGCAAACTGATGAATAAGATCATTAACATAAGGGCGTTTAACCGTGCCCTTTGTTGCCAGTAGACCAATATGTTTCGTTTGTGAGATTTCTGCCGCTGGCTTAATAGCTGGCACAGTACCTACAATCGGAATAGAAAATTGTTCACGCAAAGGCGGTAACACCACCGTACTCGCGGTATTGCAAGCAATCACTATGGCATCAAGTGGATAATCTTGATTAATCTTTTTACAAATATCCAATGTTCGCTGAATGATTGTTTCTTCTGATTTTTCTGAATAAGGAAAGCCTGCATTGTCAAAGCAATACAAATAATGGTTATCGGGCATCAGCTTTTTCGCTTCTCGATAAACGCTTAAGCCCCCCATTCCAGAATCAAAGAAGAGTACCGTTGATTTATTCATTTATAAAACTCTTTCAAAAATAACCGCACTTTAGGCATTCGAATAAATTTCTCGATTATTTAGCCAACGACGAATTAAACTTTCTGCCACATCCGGGTATTTCACAATTAATGCTTTAGCATAATGTTGAACGGTTGGGATCATTTTACGATCGCGCATTAAATTCGCCACCTTAAATTCAGCGATACCCGTCTGCTTGGTACCCAACACTTCACCAGGTCCGCGAATTTCTAAATCTTTCTCTGAAATCACAAAGCCATCTTGGCTATCACGTAATACCTGCAAACGTTTTTGCGAGACTTTACCTAACGGCGGTTTATACATTAAGACACAAAAAGAAGCCGTACTGCCACGCCCTACTCGCCCACGTAACTGATGGAGTTGTGATAAGCCCAAACGCTCAGCATTTTCAATAATCATGAGACTGGCATTCGGCACATCTACGCCCACTTCGATTACAGTTGTGGCCACAAGCAAATCGAGTTCTGCATTTTTAAAGGCTGCCATAATATCTTGTTTTTCTTGCGGTTTCATTCTCCCATGTACAAGACCAATTTTAAGCATCGGCAGCGCTTTCGTTAAATCTTCCCAAATGGCCTCGGCTGCTTGCGCTTCTAGCACTTCAGACTCATCAATCAAGGTACAAACCCAATAAGCCTGACGCTTTTCATTAATACAGGCATTTTTGACTCGAGCAACGATTTCATCGCGATGCTCTTCAGAAATAACAACTGTCGTAATCGGCGTTCTACCTGGTGGCAATTCGTCAATAATCGACGTATCGAGATCGGCATACACCGTCATCGCTAGGGTTCTCGGAATTGGGGTTGCTGTCATAATCAGTTGATGGGGATAAAATCCTGCTTTTTCACCTTTTTCTCGCAACATTAATCGTTGATGCACACCAAAACGATGCTGCTCATCAATAATCACCAAGGCTAAATCGGCAAATTCCACTTCTTCTTGGAATAAAGCATGCGTGCCCACTACCATTTGTACCGCACCGGACTTAATTTTTTCCAGTTCGGCTTGGCGAGCCTTCCCTTTCACCTTACCCGCTAACCAGCCAACTTCAATACCGAAAGGCTCTAACCAACGGCGGAAATTATTCGCATGCTGTTCCGCTAAAATCTCTGTTGGCGCCATTAAAGCCACTTGTTTGCCATTATCAATCGCTAATAGAGCCGCTAAGGCTGCTACCAAAGTTTTTCCCGAACCTACATCGCCCTGAACAAGCCGCATCATCGGATAGTCTTTTGCTAAATCCTGTTCAATATCCGCCACTACTCTATTTTGGGCATTCGTTGGTTGAAAAGGCAAAGATGCAAGAAAACGTTGCTTCAAATCAGTTTGATAATGCAATGGCAACGCTAAAAACTGCTGCGTACCCAACCGCACTTTTTGCATCGCAAGATTATGCGCAAGAAGCTCTTCAAAGATAAGTCGTTGCTGTGCGGGATGTTGTCCTTTCTCCAAAATATCTAATGAGATATCTGGCGGCGGACGATGCAAAAATCGAATAGCATCCTTTAAGCTGAAGGGATGCGGATTAAATTCATTAGGTAAAATTTCCGTTAATTGGATTTTATCGAGCAAAGCCAATGCTTGATCGGTTAGCTTACGTAATGAATTTTGTTTTAAACCTTCCGTTGTGGAATAAATAGGCGTGAGTGTTTCCTCTAAAACTAATGGCGCATTATCCCGTATAATTTGATACTCAGGATGATGAATTTCCGCCATAAAACGCCCGCGTTTAATTTCACCAAACGCTTTGACGTGCGTACCAATCTGAAAACTGTTTTTCATTCCCGCATTAAAATTGAAGAAACGGAGCATAATCTTGCTCGTTCCATCAGAGAGACTTACAGTTAAAATAGGACGGCGCCCAAAGGCAACTTCACAGGTTTGAACAACACCTTCAATGGTGGCATATTGTTCAGGACGAAGATCAGCAATAGGCGTAATTCTCGTGCGATCTTCATAACGGATAGGTAAATGAAAAAGTAAGTCTTGGAGATTATGAATTCCAAGACGGCTTAATTTATCGGAGATTGCCGCCCCAACACCAGATAAAGTGGTTAGAGGAACGGCATCGAGAAGTTGCGTGCTCATTATGCTTCATTAATATTGCGCTTCAAACGAATCACACTGGTAATTTGTTTTATTTTTCGCATAATGTTTTCTAAATGATAGATATCTCTCGCGCCAACTTGGATAATGACTAATAGCACATTATTCTCTAATTCTTCCGTCCAAATACTTTGAATATTACTTTCACAAGTCGCGACGGCTGTCATGAGGCTACCTAATACATTTTGTTCATTAAGCATTTCAATGTGTAATTCGGCATCAAAATTGACCGCACTTTCAGCCTCTTCCCATTTTGCGGCAGTAAAATCTTTCGTATTACTTGATGCTAAATTCGAACAAGCTTGATGATGAACAACCACACCTTTCTTCGCGGTGCTTAATGCTACGATTGGATCGCCCGGAATTGGATGACAACATTGAGCGAAAGATGCTTTCATTTCACCATCTCGGCTCAATGTTAGTGTGCTTTGCGTATTTTCAGAAACACCATCCACATCAATTTCAATAGCTTCATCCATTAATTGGTGAGCAATAACGCTCGACATTTGATTGCCCACACCAATTTCCTCAAAAAGCTCATTGAGGCTTGAGAGATTCAATTCATTCAGTACTGCTTGGATTTTCTCTTCAGAAACTTCAGAGAGATAATGAGGTTTCAAAGCCATTTCTAGCTGTTTTTTGCCCGTCTGAACCGCATCATCTGCACGCAATAATTTTAAGAAATGACGAATACGGGTTCTTGCGCGAGCCGTCACTACAAAGTTTAACCAGCTAACGCTTGGATGAGTATTTTCACTGGTCACAATCTCAACGGTTTGACCAGATTCTAAAGCTTGTGATAACGGATAAGGTTTATGCTCTACTACTGCCGCAACACAATGATTTCCCACATCAGAATGCACAGCATAAGCAAAATCGACAGCTGTTGCGCCCATTGGTAATTCAACGATACGACCTTTCGGCGTAAAGACATAGATTTCTTTCGGAAAAAACTCAGATTTTACGTTCTCAATAAACTCAAAGGAGTTACCCACGTTTTGTTGAATATCCACTAAGCTTTGCAACCAACGTTGTGCTCGTACTTGAGCGGTGGTGCTATCGTTTTTACCACCTTCTTTATACACCCAATGGGCGGTAACTCCCATTTCAGCAACCTGTTCCATTTCTTCAGTCTGAAGATGAACTTCTACGGGTACACCATGAGGGCCAATCATCGAGGTTTGTAGTGCTTGGTAGCCATTTGCACGTGGCACGGCAATATAATCTTTCACTTTACCAGGGCGAGGCTTATACAAACTATGCATTTGCCCCAACCCGCGATAGCAATCATCCACCGAATTCACAATAACGCGGAAAGCATAAATATCCATAATAGAATGGAATTTCTGATCTTTCGTGCGCATTTTTTGGTAAATTTTATAGAGATGTTTTTCACGTCCCCAAATACGATTTGTAATGCCTACATTATCAAGTCGTTGTGAAATATCATTAGAAATGCGTTGAATCAATTCTTGACGAGATCCACGTGCTTGTTCGACAAGCTTTTTAAGTACTTCATAACGGCGAGGATGCATTGCTTCAAAAGATAAATCTTCTAATTCATTCTTTATATGCTCAATGCCTAAACGGTGGGCTAATGGACAGTAAATCTCTAGGGTTTCTTTTGCGATACGACGACGTTTATCTGGACGCAATGATCCCAACGTTCGCATATTATGGGTACGGTCAGCCAGTTTGATTAAGACGACGCGAATATCTCGAGTCATCGCTAAAATCATTTTGCGGAAGTTTTCAACCTGTGCTTCTTGGCGGGTACGGAATTTCAATTTATCTAGTTTCGATACACCATCAACAATTTCGGCTACGCTAGCACCAAATTCATCTTTTAATTGGGATTCGGTATAAGGGGTATCTTCGATAACATCATGCAATAATGCTGCCATGATTGCTTCATGGTCTAAATGCATTTCCGCAATAATTGAAGCTACTGCGACAGGGTGAGTAATGTAAGGTTCGCCGCTTGAGCGAAATTGTCCTTCGTGAGCATCTCGCGCAATGACGAATGCACGTTTGATTAATTCAATTTTATCGGCGGGCAAATACCCCTGAATAATTCGATCTAAATCTGCAAACAATTCCAAAGGACACCTGACTTTTTTGTAGAGAGAAAGACTAGGCGATCAAAATAGCTCTAATTTTGACCGCACTTTAATGAGATTATTCTGCGATTAACGCCACAGCCACTTCTTCGTTACGTTGAGAAGCTGCCGCATCTAAATACTCTTTTGCATCCATGATTTCTTGGTTGATTAACCCTTTTTCGATTTCACGTAATGCGATTACAGTTGGTTTATCGTTATCTTCCGGCACTAACGGCTCACTTTGATGTAACTCTAATTGTCTCGCACGACGAGCGGCGGTTAAAATTAAATCAAAACGGTTACCAATTTTTTCTACTGCATCTTGCACAGTCACTCGAGCCATGTTTTACTCCGATGTTAAAAATAATGTCTATAAAGGGGAAATATTGTACTCAATTCAAGCTTATTTTGCTAGTAGCTGTTGAATTAAGTCTGCATTTTCTGTTTGTTGGTAAGCTTTGGTCAAGCGTTCTGCCTGCAAAATGCTTTGCAAATCTGCCAATGCCTGCTCAAAATTATCATTCACAATAACGTAATCATATTCATCATAATGCGAAATTTCGCTGATTGCTTTTGACATTCGCTCAGCAATAACCTCTTTGCTATCCTGTCCGCGGCCAACCAAGCGACGCTCCAATTCAGGCAGTGATGGTGGCAAAATGAAAATACTTTTTACAGAAGGTACTTTTTGACGAATTTGCTGCGCACCTTGCCAGTCAATATCTAAAAACACATCAATGCCTTTCGCTAAGTTTTCTTCAATTGCTGGCAATGAAGTGCCGTAATAATTACCGCCAAACACTTTTGCATATTCTAAGAAGTGGCCTTTTTCAATTAAGGTTTCAAATTCTTCTACTGAAACAAAATAATAATGCACACCATGACTTTCGCCTGGACGAGGTGAACGCGTTGTGTGTGAAATAGACACCATTTTTTTCGTGCCTTGATTTTTTTCTAACAATGCCGAAATTAATGATGACTTGCCCGCCCCACTCGGTGCAGAAAGAATATATAAATTACCTTGAGACATAATTGAAACCTCTTCTTGTTGTTTGTTTTTATTATACAAAAAGAAAAGGGAAAGTGCGGTCAAATTTTCATTTGTTTTACCAAATTGTTAAAAAGTGATCGAGATCACAAAAAAGTGGTATATACCCTTTTTTTTATCAAAATGCCCATGCTATAATCGACGGGAACTCGTTAGAGCAACGATTTTGTTTAACTTAAAAAATAGAAGGTGAAAATCTTATGGCTATTAAAATTGGTATCAACGGTTTCGGCCGTATCGGTCGTATCGTATTCCGTGCAGCACAACATCGCGATGACATCGAAGTTGTAGGTATCAACGACTTAATCGACGTTGAATACATGGCTTACATGTTGAAATACGATTCAACTCACGGTCGTTTTGACGGTACTGTTGAAGTTAAAGACGGTAACTTAGTAGTAAACGGTAAAACTATCCGTGTTACTTCTGAACGTGATCCAGCAAACCTTAACTGGGGTGCGATCGGCGTTGATGTTGCAGTTGAAGCAACAGGTTTATTCTTAACTGATGAAACAGCACGCAAACACATCACTGCTGGTGCGAAAAAAGTCGTATTAACAGGTCCTTCTAAAGATAGCACTCCAATGTTCGTACGTGGTGTAAACTTCGGTGCATACGCAGGTCAAGACATTGTGTCTAACGCTTCTTGTACTACAAACTGTTTAGCACCTTTAGCACGTGTTGTTCACGAAACTTTCGGTATCAAAGATGGTTTAATGACTACTGTTCACGCAACAACAGCGACTCAAAAAACTGTTGATGGTCCATCAGCTAAAGACTGGCGAGGTGGTCGTGGTGCATCACAAAACATCATCCCTTCATCTACCGGTGCTGCGAAAGCTGTGGGTAAAGTATTACCAGCATTAAACGGTAAATTAACTGGTATGGCGTTCCGTGTTCCTACTCCAAACGTTTCTGTAGTTGACTTAACTGTAAACTTAGAAAAACCAGCAACTTACGAACAAATCAAACAAGCAATCAAAGATGCAGCTGAAGGTAAAACTTTCAACGGCGAATTAAAAGGCGTTTTAGGCTACACTGAAGATGCAGTAGTTTCTACAGACTTCAACGGTTGTGCTTTAACTTCTGTATTTGATGCTGACGCGGGTATCGCATTAACTGACTCTTTCGTTAAATTAGTATCTTGGTACGATAACGAAACTGGTTACTCAAACAAAGTATTAGACTTAGTTGCACACGTATACAACTACAAAGGCTAATCAAAATAGCTAAAAAATTAACCGCTCTTTTTAGAGCGGTTTTTTTTTATTTCTAATCAATTTAGATTTTCTCAATATTTTATATATTCTTTATTGCTCATTTCAATATAAAAATAGAAAAATAATATGTCTATTATTTATTCTATATTCACAAAAGAATAACATTTTACTAGATTTTAAATTTATTTCGTTTATATTAGCGTACATTTGTTCGCTCAAATAAGGCTTATATGAATTTAGAACGTCATTTCGTCAATCGAATTCGCCAGCAGGCAAAAACTCGTCAAAATGCAACCGCACTTCGCCATAAAATTAATGGCTTGTGGAAAGATATTTCATGGAACGCATTCCAACAACAGCTTGATCAGCTTTCATTAGCTTTTCTTGCTTGCAATATTCAAGTACAAGATAAAATTGCAATTTTTGCGCACAATATGTCACGTTGGACAATCGCCGATATTGCGGCACTTCAAGTCCGAGCTATCACCGTTCCAATTTATGCAACCAATACGGCACAACAGGCAGAATTTATTTTAAATCATGCCGATGTCAAAATTCTGTTTGTTGGCGATCAAGAACAATATGATCAAGCGTTAGAAATTGCGCATCAGTGTCCACAATTACAAAAAATCGTGGCCATGAAAGAACAAATTCAACTGACAGAAACTACCCTTTCCTGCTATTGGGACGAGTTAATTCAATTAGGTACAGCCGAATTTCAGACTGAATTTGAAACTCGCTTGGCAAATAAAACGATGGATGATTTATTCACGATCATCTACACCTCTGGCACAACAGGTGAACCGAAAGGCGTAATGCTCGATTACAATAACTTGGCTCATCAACTTGAAGCCCATGATATTGCATTAGATGTTAATCAAGATGAGGTTTCACTTTCTTTTTTACCATTTAGCCATATTTTTGAGCGAGCTTGGGTTGCCTATGTGTTACATCGTGGAGCAATCCTTTGTTATCTCGAAGATACCAATCAAGTACGTGAAACATTAACAGAAGTGCGCCCAACCTTTATGTGTGCAGTACCGCGTTTCTATGAAAAAATTTATTCTGCCGTGCTTGATAAAGTACAAAAAACCCCTTTTATTCGTCAGATAATTTTCCACTGGGCGATTGCAGTGGGGCAAAAACGTTTTGATCTTCTCTCTCAAAATAAAAAAATCCCGTTCTTCTTGCAAAAACGCTATGCGCTTGCTGATAAACTGGTACTGTCTAAACTGCGTTCATTGTTAGGCGGACGTATTAAAATGATGCCTTGCGGTGGTGCAAAATTAGAACCAACCATTGGGCTTTTCTTCCATAGTATTGGGATTAATATCAAACTTGGTTACGGCATGACTGAAACCACAGCTACCGTTTCTTGTTGGGATGACCATCATTTTAATCCAAATTCTATTGGTAAATTAATGCCAAATGCCGAAGTTAAAATTGGGGAAAATAACGAGATTCTGGTTCGTGGTGGCATGGTGATGAAAGGCTACTATAAAAAACCTGAAGAAACGGCCCAAGCCTTCACTGAAGATGGCTTCTTAAAAACGGGAGATGCCGGTGAATTTGATGCTGAAGGTAATTTATTTATTACCGACCGCATTAAAGAATTGATGAAAACGTCTAACGGTAAATACATTGCGCCGCAATATATCGAAGGTAAAATTGGTAAAGATAAATTTATCGAACAAATTGCAATTATTGCTGATGCAAAAAAATATGTTTCAGCGTTGATCGTGCCTTGTTTTGATAGCGTAGAAGAATATGCGAAAAAACTGAATATTAAGTATCAAGATCGCATGGAATTACTCAAACACTCTGAAATTATCAAGATGTTTGAACAACGTATCGAAAGTCTTCAAAAAGAACTGGCGCACTTCGAGCAAGTGAAGAAATTTACGCTACTCTCTCAGGCATTTAGCGTCAAACTTGGTGAAATCACCCCTACGCTCAAATTACGCCGAAAAGTAATTATGGAACGTTATCGTCATATTATTGATTCGATGTATTCCAATAATAAAGAGAACAAGGAAAATAAAGAATAAAAAAAGTGCGGTGAATTTCACCGCACTTTTTATTTTAACGAAAATGACTTATTCGACTTCGACCAGCACACCTTCTTGGTGAGGTTTCAATACACCAACCTCACTAAGCTCAATACCGGCTTTTTTCGCAATCTCTAAGACTTCCGCTTCACTTTCAGGTTTAACCGCAATCAACAAGCCACCTGAGGTTTGAGGATCGCAAAGTACCGCCTTTTGATAATCCGTAAGAGGACCAATTTTATGACCATAGCTTTCAAAGTTACGGTTGGTTCCACCTGGTACACAACCTTCAGCAATATAATCTGCTACGCCATCTAATAATTTGATTTTATCAAAATGCACAATCGCATTAAGATTTGAGCCTTCACAGATTTCAGCTAAGTGACCTAACAAACCAAAGCCAGTGACATCCGTCATGGCGGTAACACCAGCAACTTCCGCAAATTGGCTACCAATCAGGTTCATTTGACACATGGCTGCCGTTGCTAAGCCTTGATGTTCTGGTTTTAACTTGCCTTTTTTCTCAGCAGTAGTCAGCACGCCGATACCTAATGGTTTGGTTAAATAAAGCTTACAATTTGCTTCTGCTGAGGCATTACGTTTTACACGATCCGTTGCAATAACACCCGTTACGGCTAAACCAAAAATGGGTTCTGGCGCATCAATCGAGTGACCGCCAGCAAGGGAAATCCCCGCTTGATGACAAGCAAAACGTCCACCATCAACTATTTTCTGCGCCACTTCTGCCGGTAATTTGTTAATCGGAAAACCTAAAATAGCAATCGCCATAATCGGCTTTCCGCCCATTGCGAAAATATCACTAATAGCATTGGTCGCCGCAATGTGACCAAAATCAAAAGGATCGTCCACAATCGGCATGAAGAAATCTGTCGTACTGATAATTGCAGTACCATTACCAAGATCATAAACCGCTGCGTCATCCGCTGTTTCGTTCCCGACCAATAAATTCGGATCGGTAAATTTCTCAATTTCTGTCTGTAAAATTGTCCCTAACACCTTAGGCGAAATTTTACAGCCTCAACCTGCGCCGTGGCTGTATTGTGTTAAACGAATCTCATCCGTCATGCTAAATCCTTGCTAAAATCACATACCTTTTAAGCTAAAAGTGCGGTCAGAAAATCTGGCGTTTATGATGCCAACTTCTCCACTTTCGCTTGTTTAATCATATTATCGCTGACTTCCAAAATCGTAATTTGCAAGCCATCAATTTCACAAATGGTTCCTTCATCAGGAATATCTTCAAGATGCTCAAGAATCAAACCATTAAAGGTTCGCGCATCTTCCGTATCTAATTCCCAACCAAACATTTTATTTAAATCACGAAGATTCGCCGAACCTTCAATAATCATCGAACCATCAGATTGCTGAACAACTTCTTGTTCAATGGTCGGTGCTGTAGTGGTTGTAAAATCACCCACAATTTCTTCTAAAATATCTTCAAGAGTGACTAACCCTTTGATATCACCGTATTCATCCACCACTAAACCGATACGTTCTTTTTTCGTACGGAAATTCGCTAATTGTGTTTTAAGCGGGGTACCTTCAGGAATGAAATACACTTCATCGACAGCGCGTAATAAGGTTTCTTTGGTAAATTCATTTTTTTCTAATAACAAACGAAACGCTTCACGCACACGCAAAATCCCTAATACTTGCTCATCAAGGCTGCCTTTATACAACACAATTCGGTTATGTGGTGCATGATTAAGTTGGCGCATAATGGCTTTCCAATCATCATCGATATCAATCCCAGCAATTTCATTACGTGGTACCATGATATCGTCGACAGTCACCGTTTCCATATCTAAAATAGAGAGCAACATTTGTGGATGCTGTTCATCTGGAGTAGCTTCTCCCGCTTCCGATACAATACTACGAAGTTCTTCACGGCTAATCACTTGTTTTTGTAAATCAGGTTTTAAGCCGACCATTCGCATTAAGGTTTTCGTAAAAATATTCATCAACCAAACTAATGGATAGAACACCTTTAACAATAGCGACAAAATGTGACTTGAAAATAATCCCACTTTCTCTGGGTGCATCGCCGCAACCGTTTTAGGGAAAATTTCAGAAAAAACAAGCATTGTAAAGGTTAATAAACCTGTTGCGATTGCTACCCCCGCATCACCATATAAACGCATACCAATCATGGTTGCAATAGCTGATGCACTGATATTCACAAGGTTATTAAAGATCAGAATAAAACTTAACAAGGTATCAGGCTTTTCAAGCAGTTTTTCTGCTTTTTGCGCGCCTTTATTGCCTTGTTCCGCCAGAAAGCGAAGACGATATTTATTGAGAGAGAGTAAGCCGGTTTCTGAGCCGGAAAAATAGCCAGATAAAATTAAACAGATAATCAGTGTAATAAATAAAGTACTAAGGGGAATACTGTCCAAGGGAAAGTCCTTTTGTTCGTTAATCAACAAAAAGTGCGGCCATTTTTTACCGCACTTTTTACTTGTTCTTTGATTTAAGCTAAATCAAACGGCTACCAAAATAGCCAATTGTGAGCAGAATGATACCTGAAATTGCGTAAATAATCATCCTTTTTCCACGCCAGCCCAATCGCCAGTGTCCAAAACAAGCAATACCAAAACTAATCCAAGCAAGGAAAGAAAAAATCGCTTTGTGTAGATTTTCTGGGGTCACTGCTTGCAGCACATGATAAGTACCAGAAATTAAAGTGAGCGTCAGTAATGCTTCCCCCATCGCAAATAAACAGAAGAAATGACGTTCTACTGCCATCAATGGCGGAATTGCTGGCGAAAATTGGATTTTACGCTTTTTCAAATTGCGATCTAACCAGACTAACTGAATCACATAAAGCGTTGCAATAAAACAAACCGCATAGGTAAAGAGCGACAAGCCAATATGGAACAACATCAATGTGTTCTGATTCAACATTTGAATAATATGGCTTGATAAGAATGTCGCAAAGATCAAGCTAATGATCGAAAACGCATACACGATAGGTAAAACAAACCACATCGTGGAAACCAGAAACATTGAAAGCGTCGCTAAGGCAGCAATAATTACGCTCATTAAAGAAGCGATTTCCATTAGCGTAAAACTCTGCCCTGAAGCAAGATCCTCTAGCAGAGGGAACGTGCTGACAACATGCAGAATAATTGCAGCAAGTGCGGTCAAAAAAAATGGAGTTTTGCTTCGACTCAACTTCCCTTCTGATGAGTTCATCAAAAATGGAGCGATCAGCAATAGACTAAGAATATAAAAAATAATCGAAAAAAGGGCAAACCACATAATGCGTTCTCTTTACTAGGAATTATTCTTATTTTAACGGATCTTTTCTCTAGATCGCCATAATTTTATTTGAAATGATGAAAAACGCCCAAATTTCGGTATAATCACGGCAATTTTTTAAGAAAAAACAGGATTTAAAATGTTTGAAAATTTATCGGATCGCCTTTCCAAAACGCTACGCAACATTAGCGGTAAAGGTCGCTTAACTGAAGATAATATTAAAGAAACCCTACGCGAAGTACGTATGGCTTTATTAGAAGCTGACGTTGCGTTGCCTGTCGTACGTGAATTTATCGCCAAAGTAAAAGAAAGCGCATTAGGCGAAGAAGTCAATAAAAGCTTAACACCAGGCCAAGAGTTCTTAAAAATTGTTCAACGTGAACTCGAAAAAGCCATGGGGGAAGCAAATGAAAGCTTAAACTTGGCGACACAGCCACCCGCAGTTATTTTAATGGCGGGTTTGCAAGGTGCGGGTAAAACCACCAGCGTGGGTAAATTAGCGAAATTCTTACGTGAACGTCATAAAAAGAAAGTGCTTGTAGTCTCTGCCGACGTATATCGTCCTGCAGCGATCAAACAGCTTGAAACCTTAGCGCAATCTGTTGGCGTAGATTTCTTCCCATCTGATGTCAAACAAAAACCGGTAGAGATTGCAAAAGCGGCACTTGCTGACGCTAAACTTAAATTTTACGATGTATTAATCGTGGATACCGCGGGTCGCTTACATGTTGATAGCGAGATGATGGATGAAATCAAGCAAGTTCATGTAACATTAAACCCAATTGAAACGCTTTTCACGGTTGATGCAATGACCGGTCAAGATGCGGCAAATACAGCAAAAGCCTTCAATGAAGCCTTGCCACTTACCGGGGTTATCTTAACCAAAGTGGATGGTGATGCGCGTGGCGGTGCGGCCTTATCTATTCGTCAAATCACAGGAAAACCGATTAAATTCCTTGGTGTGGGTGAAAAAACAGAAGCCCTCGAACCATTCCATCCTGATCGTGTAGCATCGCGTATTTTAGGCATGGGTGATGTGCTTTCCCTTATCGAAGATCTTGAACGTTCAGTGGATCGCGAAAAAGCGGAAAAAATGGCGCAGAAATTCAAGAAAGGCGATGATTTTACCCTAGATGATTTCCGTGAACAGCTCCGTGAAATGAAAAAAATGGGCGGCATGATGTCAATGCTTGAAAAATTACCGGGTGCGAAAAACTTACCTGATCATGTAAAAAATCAAGTGGATGACAAAATGTTCATCAAAATGGAAGCTATCATTAATTCCATGACCTTAAAAGAACGTGCCAATCCAGATATTATCAAAGGATCTCGCCGTCGTCGTATTGCATTAGGTTCCGGCACACAAGTGCAAGATGTAAACAAATTGCTGAAACAATTTGATGAAATGCAACGTATGATGAAAAAAATGCGTAAAGGCGGCATGGCGAAGATGATGCGCGGCATGCAAGGCTTAATGGGCGGAGGCGGTTTAGGTGGTATGTTTAAACGTTAATCCCTTCTTCAAATAAAGTGCGGTCAAAAATCAATAGGTTTTTGACCGTATTTTTTATCTTTTTATTCAGCACTTCCTATTACCCGATTAAATTACTCAGTTTTAGGTAATATTTTCATCAATCGATAGTCGATATAATTGCTCAAGTATTTTACTTAGCGTAAAATCTAGCTCTTGATGGCTATTCTCGGAATAACTAACCATCAAGGCATCGTATTTTCTAATAATCTAGGAGTGATAAAATGGGACAGTATAAAAAGTTCTGGTACCTATTAGTCGCCGTATTGATTGGGGCATTCTCCATTCTCGGCTACTACGGGTTCGAAGTTTATCGTGAAGCACCACCGATTCCGCAACAATATGTTTCTGAATCTGGCGAAAAAGTGATTACTCACGATGATATTTTACATGGTCAAACCGCTTGGCAAACCACTGGTGGTATGCAAGTGGGTTCTGTTTGGGGCCACGGTGCATACCAAGCACCAGACTGGACGGCAGATTGGCTTCACCGTGAATTAACTAACTGGTTGGATATTACAGCGAATCAAGAATTTGGTAAAAACTTTGCTGATTTAAATGATGAACAACAAACGTTATTAAAAGCGCGTCTAACCAAAGAATATCGTGGTAGCAAAGTTGAAAACGGTACCGTTGTGCTTTCGAACACCCGCTTAGCAGCAATGGAAAAAACAGCACAATACTACATCTCTTTATATGGTGATGATCCTGCAACCAAAGTGACTCGTGAACACTTTGCGATGAAGGATAATACTCTTCCTGATTTACAAGCTCGTAAAGACTTAGCTAAATTCTTCTTCTGGACCGCGTGGACTGCATCAGCTGAACGTCCAAATACTCATGCAAGTTACACCAATAACTGGCCACATGAGCCGTTAATTAATAACGTGCCAACACCAGAAAACGTGATTTGGTCTATTGCGAGTGTGGTATTCCTCATTGCGGGTATTGGTTTCGTGGTATGGATTTGGTCATTCAAAAAACGTGAAGACGAAAAAGAACCACCAATGCCTGAGTTCGATCCACTCACAAAATTACAACTTACTCCTTCTCAACGTGCGTTAGGTAAATACCTCTTTACTGTGCTTGCTCTTTTCGTATTGCAAGTCACATTAGGTGCGGTTGTGGCCCACTACACGGTTGAAGGTCAGGAATTCTATGGTATTGATATTTCTCAATACTTCCCATATTCATTAGTGCGTACATGGCATATTCAAGCTGCCTTATTCTGGATTGCAATGGCATTCTTAGCGGGTGGTTTATTCCTTGCACCAATTATTAATGGCGGTAAAGATCCGAAATTCCAAAAATTGGGCGTGGATGTTCTCTACTGGGCATTAGTGGTATTAGTCGTCGGTTCATTCACTGGTAGCTACTTAGCGATTGCGCATATTCTTCCAGAAGAATGGAGCTTCATGTTCGGTCACCAAGGCTATGAATTCATTGACTTAGGTCGTTTCTGGCAAGCAGTGAAATTCGCAGGCATCTTATTCTGGTTAGTCTTAATGCTTCGCGGTACAGTGAACGCATTTAAACAACCGGGTGATAAAAACTTATTGGCATTATTCTTCGCTTCCGTAATTGCGATCGGTTTATTCTATGGCCCGGCATTATTCTATGGCGAGCACACTCACATTTCTGTGATGGAATACTGGCGCTGGTGGGTAGTTCACCTATGGGTAGAAGGCTTCTTCGAAGTATTCTCTGTAGCTGCACTTTCATTCATCTTCGTAAGTTTAGGTTTAGTTTCACGTCGTACTGCGACTGTGGCAACCATTACTGAAGCGGCATTATTCTTAATCGGTGGTATCCCAGGTACTTTCCACCACTTATACTTCGCCGGTGCAACCACTCCAATTATTGCTGTAGGCGCATCATTCTCTGCGCTTGAAGTAGTACCTTTAGTGTTATTAGGTCATGAAGCTTGGGAACACTGGGCTATGCAACAAAAAACACCTTGGATGGAACGCTTAAAATGGCCTCTTTACTGCTTCGTAGCTGTGGCATTCTGGAATATGTTAGGTGCTGGCGTATTTGGTTTCTTAATCAATCCACCAATTTCGCTTTACTATATCCAAGGCTTGAATACCACTGCTGTTCATGCTCACGCAGCATTATTCGGTGTGTATGGTTTCTTAGCGTTAGGTTTCGTGTTCTTAATTGCTCGTTATTTACGTCCAGATACACCATTTAACGATAAGTTAATGAAATGGGGCTTCTGGTTGTTAAATGGCGGTTTAGTGTTGATGATCGTATCAAGCTTATTACCAATCGGTATTATTCAAGGTTATGCAAGTATCTCTGAAGGCTTATGGTATGCTCGTAGTGAAGAATTTATGCAACAACCTCTATTCGATACTCTACGTTGGGTTCGTTTCGGTGGCGACGTTGTCTTCATCTTCGGTGCATTAGCTTTCTTCTGGCAAATCTTTACGATGATTTTCTTTAAACCGAAAAAAGCAGCATAATTAAATTAATAATCATGCAAAAGCGGCTAAGCAATTAGCCGCTTTTTATTTATAAAAAATCCATTAAATTTTCTGACCGCACTTTGATCTCTATCAAATCATTTACCTTCTTTTAAGTATGATTAAATTCGTCTTTAGATCTATACTTTCTACACTTTTCAACTTTTCTTATAACATTTCAACATGAGTGACAATCCATTTAACGCTAGTTGGTCATCAAAAGGCAATACGCTATGTCTAGGTCATTGGGATATTACTTATCTTGGTTTACCTGTGGCACTACCAATTGAACGCCGAGATAAAGATATGGGAACAAATAATATTTATAATTTTATCGACCCTGAAGATGAGCTCTATCGAGAAGGATTAATGGAAGATGATTGGATTGTGGAAAATATCGATTGGCTTTCCGATGTCTTTATTGAGCATAACATTCCCTTAGAAGAAGAAACCATGCGAGCATTCTATCAAGCGGTGAATAAGGAAGATTGGCGCTGTGGTAGTTGTGGTGGATGTATTTAATAGCAAAGTGCGGTCAATTTTATCACCGTTTTTATACCGAACTGTCATAATAAAAACACTAGGAAATTCAATATTTCTGATATAGAATTCTTCGATTTGTTTTTTAAAAGGGAGAAAAAAGATGAAACTTGTTGAAGTTAAACATCCGCTTGTTAAACATAAATTAGGCGTGATGCGCGAAGCTGATATTGATACCAAAAAATTCCGTGAACTCGCCACTGAAGTAGGTAGCTTACTCACCTATGAAGCCACTGCTGACCTTGAAACAGAAAAAGTGATTATCGAAGGTTGGAATGGCCCAGTCGAAATCGAACGTATCAAAGGTAAAAAAGTTACTGTTGTACCAATTTTACGTGCTGGCCTAGGCATGATGGACGGTGTATTAGAACATGTTCCAAGTGCTCGTATCAGTGTGGTTGGGATTTATCGTAATGAAGAAACCCTTGAACCCGTCCCTTATTTCCAAAAACTCGCGAGTGATTTAGAAGAACGTTTAGCTATCGTTGTAGACCCAATGCTTGCAACCGGCGGTTCAATGATCTCTACAATTGATTTATTAAAAGCAAAAGGTTGCCAACATATCAAAGTATTAGTATTAGTAGCAGCTCCAGAAGGGATCAAAGCATTAGAAAAAGCACATCCAGATATCGAACTTTATTGCGCATCGATTGATGATCACTTAAATGAACAAGGCTACATCATCCCTGGCTTGGGTGATGCAGGCGATAAGATTTTTGGGACGAAATAATTCCCTTTTAATAAGACGGCATTATGGCCGTCTTTTTTCCGTGCGTGAAAACACAAAAGCTAAAAAAGCATTAAAACCGACCGCACTTTCAGTTAATTCAAACCGAGAGTTGAAACTAAATGAGTAATCAAACTACAACCGCACCTGTTGAGGTGCAAAGCATGGGCAAACAAGCGTTTGTCGGTTTACAGATGTTATTTGTGGCCTTTGGCGCCTTAGTATTAGTTCCCTTAATCACCGGATTAAATTCTAATACAGCCCTTCTAACCGCAGGTATCGGTACACTACTTTTCCAACTTTGTACCGGTAAACAGGTTCCTATTTTCTTAGCCTCCTCTTTTGCCTTTATTGCGCCTATTCAATATGGCGTACAAACTTGGGGCATTCCAACCACAATGGGGGGACTTGCTTGCGCAGGCTTCGTCTATTTCGCGCTATCAACCTTAGTGAAATTACGTGGTAGTACTGCGCTCGAACGCATCTTCCCGCCTGTTGTTGTGGGTCCCGTAATTATCATTATTGGTATGGGACTTGCACCTGTTGCTGTTGATATGGCATTAGGTAAAAACAGTGCATACAGCTATGAGCACTCTGTATTGGTTTCGATGATTACCTTAGTCACCACCCTTTCTGTTGCGGTGTTTGCTAAAGGAATGATGAAACTGATTCCAATTATGTTTGGTATCGTTGCAGGCTATGTGGTTTGTTTATTCCTAGGATTAATTAATTTCCAACCTGTTTTAGACGCAAAATGGTTTGAATTACCTGAGTTAACCAAACCAGAATTTAATTTAGAAGCGATTCTTTATATGCTACCCATTGCTATCGCACCAGCCGTTGAACACGTGGGTGGTATTATGGCTATCAGTTCTGTAACAGGTAAAGATTTCCTTAAAAAACCAGGCTTACATCGCACCCTATTAGGTGATGGTGTGGCAACTGCTGTTGCATCATTAGTTGGTGGTCCACCGAATACTACTTATGCAGAAGTAACCGGTGCAGTCATGCTAACTCGTAACTTTAATCCAAACATTATGACCTGGGCTGCGGTATGGGCAATTGCAATTTCTTTCTGTGGTAAAGTAGGCGCATTCCTTTCTACAATTCCAACCATCGTAATGGGTGGCATCATGATGCTGGTATTTGGTTCGATTGCCGTTGTCGGGATGAGCACCTTAATTAAAGGCAAAGTAGATGTGACCGAACCTCGTAATCTTTGCATCATTTCCGTGATAATGACGTTCGGGATCGGGAATATGTTTGTCAACGTCGGCGATGTTGTTTCCCTGAAAGGGATTAGCCTTTGTGCCATCGTTGCCATTGTGCTGAACTTGATTTTGCCAAAAGCAAAAAATGAAGTAGAATAAAACTTCCCAAACAAAAGGGTTAAATGAAAATTTAGCCCTTTCTTTTTTATTTTAAATCAACTCGTTAATCCGTGAATCAGCAACTTTCTTTACCTATTCATCAAATTGATGATGAAACGCTTGAGAATTTTTATAGCGATAATAATGCATTATTGCTTAATTCTTTACGTCAAAACATGACTGATTTACAACAACAATTCTTCTACCTTTGGGGCAGCCAAAGCGTTGGGAAAACCCATCTTTTGCGCGCACTCTGTAATGAATATATTCAGCAACAACGAAGTGCCATCTATGTCCCACTGAGTAAATCACAATATTTTTCCACGGCGGTTTTTGAGAATTTAGAACAGCAAGAACTGGTTTGCTTAGACGATTTGCAAACAATTATTGGAAATTCAGAATGGGAAATTGCCTTATTTGATCTTTTTAATCGCATTAAGGCTAATGGTAAAACCTTATTAGTTGTCAGTGCAGATCAATCTCCAACTGCCCTCCCCGTTAAATTACCGGATCTTGCTTCTCGCTTAAAATGGGGAGAAAGTTATCAATTGATTCCACTCAGCGATGAACAAAAATTTGCAGTGTTGAAACAGAATGCCCATCAACGAGGTATCATACTTTCAGATGATACTGCTAATTTTATATTCACGCGTTTAGATCGTAATATGGCGACACTAAAAGAGGCATTAGTGAAACTCGATGAAGCCTCACTACAAGCAAAACGAAATCTGACGATTCCTTTTGTAAAATCGATTTTAGGCTTATAAACAAGCAAAAAAATAACCGAACTTTTTCAAGCGCGGTTATTGTTTATCTATTTATTACCAGCAATGGTGACAATAGCCAAATGCCGGCATAATGGCCACTGGATAACGAGAATAGCCTGTCATTTTTGGACGATGATCGCTTGCATTCACTTCATTTGGAACGCTATCTCTTTGTGCGACCCTCGCTTTTTCTCGAGCAGTAACAGTATTACCACTTGTTACTCGAGCATTATAATCTTGTACAGCATTCATATCATACGCAGCTGCGCCATTACCAATACTTGAAGCTTCCTGAGGTGCAGTACACGCAGTTAAAACAGCTAACGCTGCAATAGAGATCAATTTTTTCATAAATTTTACCTTTTGTTACAAACCACTTTATTAAGTGTTTCTCTGCCTTCTTTGATCCGTTCGTTCGCTTTTCTTCTAACATTCGGATCTTCGTTATTTTCAATGTATTTCGCTACATTGGCATTCTTTATTGCATAAACAGGCACATACTGCGAAGTTTTTGTTTCGCCCTGTTTATAAATTGTCGCCCCTAAAACGCTTCCATAATATTCACTGGCATCATTTGGCTTAATGTAATAATTACTAGAATTTGTTACATCTACACCATCTGTGCTTTTAAAACCACTACAGATTCCCGCGGGTGACAGAAACGTCGTTTTGGATGCCGCAACTTCGTTAAATTTATATACTTCAAATTCAACACTGTTGGCCAGCTCTTCCATATCTTTTTCAGATTTAGGATCTAAACTTCTTTGCCCTTTTCCATCAATATATTTCACTGTTTCAGAAATATTACTTTCAGAAACATTAACTGAAAGATTATTTTCAGGCGTTTTTACCTTTGTTGCATATACAACACTACTACCTTCGGCTGAAACAACTGACGCTGCTAAAATACAAAAAGAGTAAATCCCAATTTTTTTCTTAATATGACTCATAATAATTTGATTTTCTACGTTAATAATTATTTTCGTATAACTCAATAGGTAAATAATCTGGGTCTCGGAAGAAAGTGTACTTCATTCCAGTTAATTCATCAACTCTAATTGGTTCACAATTAATACTGTTTTCCAGAAGATAAGCAACATATTCATCAATGTTATCGACTTTAAATGCCAAATGCCGTAAACCGCAGGCTTCAGGGTTGGTGACTCTTTGAGGCGGATTTGGGAAAGAAAATAGCTCTATTTGACTCCCATCCGGAAAACTTAAATCTAATTTATAACTATCTCGTTCTGCCCGATAAGTTTCATTTAGCGGTTTTGCCCCTAAAATCTCCATATAAAAATGCTTCGAACGTGCATAGTTCGAAGCAATAATCGCAATATGGTGAAAACCTAATAATTGAGGTTTCATTATTTCTCCGGGGTGACGCTTTTTGCTTTTTCTTCTTCCTGTAAAGCAAGGGCATCACGTGCAGCACGAATACTCTTCTCAAGCATTGGCACTCGAGGATCATCTGGTTCCAATAAACGTAACATCATTGCCCAGGTTACTGCCGCCATTTTATAATCCTCACCTTCAAAATAACTGAAAGCAAGTAAACTTAATGCTTCAGGGTTAGAATGATCTTGACGAATAATCTCACGTAAAAGCTGATTACCTTTCAGTTTATCCGTTTGATCTTCAGAAGACATTAACATACGCGCATAAGAAAGCTTATAATCTAAATTATCCGGCTCAAGCTTATTCGCTTGTTGGTAACTATCAAAGGCTAATTTTCCATTACCTAAATTCATCCCTACCTGACCTAGCAACCACCATTTTTTAGCATCCTTTGGTGTTTTTTGTAAATCCAAACGAAGTGCGGTCGAAAATTGTTGCATTTCTGCATCTGTCATTGGGTTTGTGTCTTCTTCTTTGATTCGTTCAAAGAAATAAGGTAATTTTGCCAATGTTTTTTCCATCATATCTTCGGCTTTCCAAGATCCCAAAGGGAAATAAGCCCCGCTGGCAATAATGGCCAAACCTAATAGACCAGAAACAAACCACAACTTACCGTAATTTTTGGTATTTTTATCGATGGCTTGAGTCTCTTGTTGTGGAATATCTTCTAATAATGTCTTTTGTAGCTCTTGTTTGAGTTGTTCAACGTTCTCGACTAAGCCTTGCTGATTATCTTGCTCAATCTCTTTTAAGCGAGAAAAATACAATGCTTTATTTAATTCATCACGCTTTTTATCTTCTTTCGCTTTAACTGAACGCAACAAGGGATAAAAACAAATCAATGCCACCACTAAAGTGAGCACAATAATACTTAATGCAAAATTCATTATTTATCCTTTTCTTTGAGTAAAGCCGATAAACGCGCATTCTCTTCGTCATCTAAAATCGTGTCAGAATTGACCGCACTTGGGCTTTTTGATTTACGTTTAAATACAAATAAAATGCCAATCAACACTAACAAAATTGGGGCAATCCATAATACGATTGTGGACGTCGTCATTGGTGGATCATAAGTCACAAAATTGCCATAACGTTGAATCATATAATCGACAACTTCATGTCGATTTTTGCCTTCTTGCAATAATTCAAACACTTTGCCACGCATATCTACAGCAATGGTTGCATTCGAATCGGCAATATTGTTATTTTGACATTGTGGACAACGTAATTCTTGTGTTAATTGATGATAGTCCTTTTCTTGCTCTGGTGAAGCAAAATTCAATGCATCAATGGAAGCTGTCGCCGAGATACTCACAAAAAGTGCGGTTAAAAAAAGCCATGATTTTTTCATTATGGTTTCTCCGCGAGTTTGTCATAAATCGGTTTTAAGATCTCATTCCAAACGCGTTCATTTACATCACCCGCTAAGCGATAATGAATCACGCCTTTGCCATCCACGATAAATGTTTCTGGTGCGCCATAAACACCCAAATCTAATGCAAAAGAACCTTTTTCATCTTTAAGCACAAGACTATAAGGATTGCCTAAATCTTTTAACCATTTTATCGCTTTTGGTGATTCATCTTTATAGTCGATACCAATGATTGTTACACCTTGTTTAGCCAATTGATTCAAGTATTGATGCTCGGCATAACAAGTTGGACACCAAGTTGCCCACACATTCAAGAGAATCGGTTTGCCTTGTTGGAAAATTTCATTACCGTAGGTTTTATTTTCCAATAAATCCGTTAATGTTTTCTGTGGCACAGGTTTTCCCACAAGCGCAGATTCTAACGCTTTTGGATCATCACCTTGCGCATTACGTCCTAACTGAACCAAAAAAGCTGCAGCCACGGCAAGAAAAATAATAAGTGGGATAAGTAGTTTTTTATTCATAACACTATCAATTTCACATCTATTTCTAGGGGCATACGCCCCTTATTACAATTAAGACTGTTTAACTAATCGACTAAAACGATAACGACGGTCAAACATACAGAGCAAGCCACCTAATGCCATAAACAATCCGCCAATCCAAATCCAGCGGATAAATGGTTTATAGTAAAGACGTAATGCCCATGAGTTATCATCTATTTTTTCACCTAAAGCGACATAAAGATCACGAGTAAAGCCCCAATTAATTGCCGCTTCCGTCATTGGCATTTTACTGACGGTATAAAAACGTTTTTCAGCAAATAATGTTGCTTCCGGTTTACCTGCTTTTGAAATGTCGATTTGTGCTTTACCGCCCATATAGTTAGGACCATTTGCATCACTCACGCCTGCAAATTTGAAGTCATAGTTAGCAATCTGCACCGTATCACCCACAGCCATTCGCACATCACGTTCTACACTGAAGTTTTGGCTAAAGGCAATTCCCCAAACGGTCATCGCCACACCAAGGTGAGCCAAAATCATCCCCCAATGGGAACGAGAAAGTTTGGTAATACCTTTAAAGAAAGATTCGCGGTGTGTTGCACGTTGTTTCATTTCATAGAGACTCAGTAACACAATAATGACGGACATCATGGTACCAAGCACAGCACTGACAGTGAGTTTATTTTGTAAGAAATACGGTAAAGCAAAACCTGCAATCGCCATCACAATGACACTCACAACAACCGGTGTACGAATTTCAGAGAACTGATCACGACGCCATTTTACTAACGGTCCAATACCCAGTAATAAGGCAAATGGAGTCATAATAATCAAGAACATTTGATCAAAGAATGGCGCACCGATCGAAATAGATCCCAAACCTAATTGTTTGTGAACTAACGGTAATAACGTTCCTAAGAACACCACGCAAAGTGCGGTCATTAATAGGATGTTATTTAATAACAATAAGGTTTCACGAGAATAACGTTCCGCATTATCACGTGAACGAATTTGGTTGCCTTTATAAGCATACAAGGTTAACGAGCCACCTATCACTACAACCAAATAAGCAAGAATATACAAACCACGTGTTGGATCTGAAGCAAAGGCGTGTACTGACACTAAGATACCAGAACGAACTAAGAACGTACCCAATAAGCAAAGTGAGAAAGCAAGGATTGCTAAAAGCACAGTCCAAGCTTTAAAAGAGCCACGTTTTTCAGTCACCGCTAAGGAGTGGATTAATGCGGTTCCTGCAAGCCAAGGCATTAAAGAAGAGTTTTCTACTGGGTCCCAGAACCACCAGCCGCCCCAGCCGAGCTCATAATACGCCCACCAAGAACCAAGCACGATCCCGAGTGTTAAAAACACCCAAGCTGCGATCGTCCAAGGACGTGACCATCTAGCCCAAGCTGAGTCTAATTTACCCGTCATTAATGAGGCGATCGCAAAGGCAAAGGCAACAGAAAAACCAACATATCCCATATAAAGTAATGGTGGGTGGAAAATTAAGCCCACATCTTGCAACATTGGGTTGAGTTCTTTGCCATCTACTGGGAAATCAGGGAATGTACGGGTAAATGGATTCGAGGTAAATAATACGAAGAGTAAAAAGCCGATGCTAATAATCCCCATAATACCTAATACGCGAGCTACTGCTTCCTGAGGCAAGTGTTTGCTAAATAAGGCTACAGCTGCACCCCAAAGTGTTAATAACCAAATCCAAAGTAATAATGAGCCCTCATGTGAACCCCAAACTGCAGATAAACGATAATAAATCGGCAAGCTGCTGTTAGAGTTATTCACCACATATTGCACACTGAAATCATTTACAGCAAACAGATAGAACAATGCTGCAAACGCAATGGTTAAAGTAAAAAATAAACCATAAGTCATTGGACGAGCCAATGACATAAGTTGAGTATGACCTTTTTCAGCTCCCCATAATGGGAGAATGGCTAAAAAGAATGAAACGGCAAGGCTTAAAGCAAGCGCATAATTTCCTAATTCAGCAATCATTAGCGACCTTCTTGCGATTTTTGCTGGGTTTCTTTATAACGACGATCGGCTTCACTCTCGCCTTTTAGTTCTGCCCCCATTGGTTTATGCATTTTCTGCATTTTCTCACCTAATTCTGGTGGCACATAATTTTCATCATGTTTAGCAAGCACTTCTGTTGCTTCTAATAAGGTTGGTTCCTTTAACACACCTTGCGCAACAATACCCTGTCCCTCACGGAAAAGATCCGGCAGAATACCTTCGTATTCAACTGTAATTGATGGACCAATATCATTGACATCAAAGCGAACTTTAAGACTTTTCGGATCTCGACTAACAGAGCCTTCAACCACCATACCACCAACACGAATACGTTGCCCAACTTCAGGTTTTTGAGCAGGATTTCCGTCTTTCCCTTCTACAACTTCCGAAGGGGTATAAAATAAATCAATATTTTGGCGAAGCGCATAAAGCACCAAACCTGTTGCAATCGAAATACCTAAAATCACAAAGATGATGATCGAAAGTCTTGATTTACGTCTTGGATTCATAGCGTATTCCCTTTATTTGCTTGGTTTAAACGGGCCTCACGTTGTTGCTCGCGTAACACTTCTTTTAATACTGTCTTACGCCCCTTGACGCTTTGTATCGCCAAAATGATCATTGCCACGAGGCTAATGCCATAGGAAAGCCACACATAAAAACCGTAGCCTCCCATATTGATAAAATCACTCCAACTTTGGAAAAACATTTTCCGCTCCCTAAAATAAAAATAAAAAACTATTTCAGCTTACTTGCTAACTCTTTTACCCATGGACGTTTACTGTCTTCTTTTAGCAATTCAACGCGGTAACGCAAAAGCGTAAACCAAATGGATAAAAATAAAAATCCAAAAATACATAAAATCAGTGGAATTAACATCGGCGTTGCAATCGACGGTTTTTCAAACTTCGTGATACTTGCCCCTTGGTGTAAAGTATTCCACCACTCTACGGAAAAGTGAATGATTGGTAAATTCACCACACCAACAATACACAAGATACCCGCTGATTTTGCGCCCACGGCACGATCAGAAAATGCAGAATAAAGCGCTAATACACCGATATATAAGAAGAAAAGAATGAGTTCTGCAGTTAAACGCGCATCCCATACCCACCAGGTTCCCCACATTGGTTTGCCCCAAATTGCACCTGTTACCAAGGCAATAAAGGTAAACATTGCACCAATCGGTGCCATGGCTATCATTGAAAGATGAGCGGCTTTAATTTGCCAAACTAACGCAATAATGGCAGCTACAGCCATAGAACCATACACACCCATTGACCAAATCGCTGCCGGCACATGGACATACATAATTCGGAAACTATTGCCTTGCTGATAATCTGCCGGCGCATAAGCTAAACCCCAAACGATTCCAACAGCCAATAATAAAACCGCAATCACACCAAAAAATGGACTTAATTTGCCACATAAATGATATTGGGTTTCATGTTTTGCGTAAGGATGTAACCACTTCCACATAAAAGATCCTTAATTCAAAAAATAAAAAACAGTTAAAAATCTGACCGCACTTTCACCGTCATGATGATTAATTATCTAAACTAATTCGTAGCGCAGCGGCAATCGCAAAAGGCGATAAAGTTATCGCGCCAGCCAAAATTGCACCTAAAATAGCAAGCTGTCCACCATAAGGGAGATTTAACGTTGCGGCATCTAAAATTGCTGAAGCAAAAATTAAAACCGGAATGAATAATGGTACCACAAGTAAACTCAGCAATACGCCACCTTTACGCAATCCTACCGTCAATGCCACGCCAATTGCGCCAATGCAGCTTAAAATCGGTGTGCCCACTAAGAGTGTAAGCACCAATGCCCACCAAATATTCACTTCTAACGAGAGCAATAAAGCCGCAATAGGAGAAAGTAGAATCAACGGCAAACCCGTTAACAACCAGTGTGCAACGACTTTTGCAAGTGCCGTTAGCGCTAAAGGTTGAGCTGTGAGCATCAATTGTTCTAAAGAGCCATCAATAAAGTCATCTCGGAATAAGCGCTCAAAAGACAGCAACGCAGAAAGCAATGCAGCCACCCAAGCAACGCCAGGTGCGATGCGAGAAAGTAATTTAGGATCCGGCCCAATGACTAATGGAAATAGCGTGATGACGATCAAAAAGAACCAAAGCGGATTTAAAATTTCCGCTTGCTTACGGGTCGCAATCTTCAGCTCACGCTTTATAATCTGTAAAAATATCATAAAAATCTAAGGGTTATATTTATAATCAGCAAGATTGATTTTCTTTAATAGGCGACTTGGTACTTCTTGATGGCTCGTTAAAATCACCATTCCACCTTTTTTGGCATGATTTTCAAAAAGTGCGGTCAAAACTTCAACCCCTTTTTTGTCTATTGCTGTAAAAGGTTCATCCAAAATCCAAAGTGGTGCTTCTGAGATCCATAATCTCGCCAAGGCAATGCGCTTTTGCTGACCCGCTGAAAGTTGGGCTGCCGGCAAATCTTCGCGACCGAGTAAGCCCACTGTTTCCAAAACATCCCATAAAATATCAGTGCCTTGCTGGCTTTGACTAATCTGCTGATAAAATTTTAAATTTTCCCATGCCGTTAATTCAGGTTTCACACCAGAATGATGGCCGAGATAAAGTAGCTGATGATGGTATTCTTCGCGTTGTTTTGTAATCTCTTCTGAATTCCACCACACTTTACCTTCTACAGGTTGTGCAAGGCCGGCTAAAATCCGCAATAAACTTGTTTTACCGATACCATTGTGCCCTTCAATTTGCACGAAATCACCACTTTGAAATTGCAGTGAAAGATCTGTGAACAAGACGCGATCGCCACGTTGGCACGCCAATTGTTCTAATTGAAGTTGATGAGCAGGAAACATAGTCTCAGCCTTAAAAATAAAATCTTATGAAAAATCAGCGGGTATTCTACCACAAGGGGAAATTTTGACGAGATTTTAAGGGATAAAAGGTATAACTATTTAGACGTAGATCGGTGTGTTTATTGATTTAAAACAAACTAAATTTTCCTAGCTTTTTCATCAGATAATCAAATAATTAAAAGATTTACTGATCTAAATCAAATTTTCTGCTACTATTTAGTTACTTTTTGATGTTGTTTTATCAAAAACATTACCTTAACTTCATTTAAAAAAGGAACATATTATGTCTTATACTCTACCTGAATTAGGCTACGCTTATGATGCGTTAGAACCACATTTTGATGCACAAACAATGGAAATTCACCACTCTAAACACCACCAAGCATATGTAAATAATGCAAATGCAGTGTTAGAAACTTTACCTGCTGAATTTTCTGAAATGTGTGCAGGCCAATTAATCAGCCAATTAGATAAAATCCCAGCTGAAAAACGTACTGCATTACGTAACAACGCAGGCGGTCACGCAAACCACAGCTTATTCTGGAAATCATTGAAAAAAGGCACTACTTTACAAGGTGATTTAAAAGCAGCTATCGAACGTGATTTCGGTTCTGTAGAAAACTTCAAAGCTGAATTTGAAAAAGCGGCAGCGACTCGTTTTGGTTCTGGTTGGGCATGGTTAGTGATTAACCAAGGTAAATTATCTGTTGTTTCTACCGCAAACCAAGATTCTCCATTAATGGGCAAAGAAATCGCAGGTTGTGAAGGTTTCCCACTTTTAGGTTTAGACGTTTGGGAACACGCTTACTACTTGAAATTCCAAAACCGTCGTCCAGACTACATCAAAGAATTCTGGAACGTAGTGAACTGGGATTTCGTGGCTGAGCGTTTAGCTAAAAAATTAGCAAACTGCGGATGTTCAGCTAAATAATCGCTTTTTAAAATGTAAAAAATCGCCTTTTTTTAGGCGATTTTTTTATTGGTTAAATCCAACGTCTGACTTTTTTCTTATAAGCTAAATAAGACTCACCGAACTTCTTCTCTAACCAGTATTCTTCAGGTTTAATTTGCCATTGAGTGATGAAATAAATAAACAGAAAAACACCAAGAAAACTGACCGCACTTTGCAAATAAACAGCCCATGCCACTAACAAACCCGCTAAGCTTAAATACATTGGATTACGGCTAAAGCGATAAATACCATTTGCCACAAACACATCACTTTTTTCCAAGTGAATTGGATTAATATTTGCTTTACTTTTATAGAATTGCCAAAGGCTGAAAAAAGCAACAAAGAAAGAAACCAATACGATCAAATAAGCAAAAAGCACATTGGTTGATAACGGATAAAGATTGGGCAAATATGCCATGAGAAGTGCGCAACCAATAAAAATGACAGGGGGCGGCACAATCGGTTTCTGAATCATCAGAGCAAAAATCCAATAAAAAAGCCCGAGCAATTCGGGCTAATTAAAATATTACAGATTATTTAATTTCATCTGCGCCATTTGTTTCTCTAACGGGTTACCGTTTTTCTGTGCATTCTCAAAGCTTGATTTAGCACCATTCACATCGCCTTTTGCGACTTGAATATCACCTGCTAAAAGATCTTTACGCGCACTAAAGCCTTGGTTTTTCACTTGATTTAGACTTGCTAATGCGGCATCAAATTGACCTTGCTGGAATTGCACGGCAGACAAACGAAGTGCCGCAAGAGACGTTAAGATATCATCTTGTGATTGAGCAATCGCTTGTTTCAAGCTGTTTTCAGCAGAGGCGTAATCTTGTTTTGCAACAAAACCTTTTGCTTCATCTAATAAACTAAATACCGCATAGCTGGTTTTATCATGCGCTTTCACAAATTCAGCTACTTTAGCTTGTTGTGCCGCGGCATCTTTGTTTGTGGTATAAACTAAGGCATCATATTCAGCAGACGCTTGCATAATTTGATTGGCTTGATGAGACTGCCAATAACGCCAGCCCAACATCCCGCCTACGCCAAGGATGAAAGCAGCAATAATGGCTTTGCCATTGTCTTTCCACCACTCTTTTAACTGATTCAGTTCTTGTTCTTCTTCAATGGTATATGCCATTTTCCTATCCTTCTAAAATTAAAATTGAGCTTTCACGTGTTCAATTAAATTGGTCACATCAATGGTTTGTTGCTCAGCTGCGCCAAGTAAGTGTTTTACCACCACTTGATTATTTTGCACTTCGCTTTCACCGAGCACAAGGGCAAGGGTTGCACCTGATTTATCAGCGCGTTTAAATTGTTTTTTAAAGTTACCGCCGCTGCAATGCAACATGGTGCTTAAGTGCGGTAATTCTGAGCGAAGTTTTTCAGCGAGTTGGAATGCGGCTAATGTTGTGCCTTCACCTTGATAAACAACGTAAATATCTACCGCACTTTTTACCGGAATCGATTTATTCACTTCTTGAACGAGTAGCACTAAACGCTCTAAGCCCATTGCGAAACCGACTCCGCTTGTTGCGTGACCACCAAGTTGTTCAACTAAGCCATCATAACGTCCACCACCACATACGGTGCCTTGTGCACCTAATGCTGAAGTCACCCATTCAAATACGGTTTTATTATAATAGTCTAAGCCACGAACCAATTTTGGATTAATTTCATATTGAATGCCAACCGAATCTAATAGACCGCATAACTGCGCAAAATGCTCGCGACTTTCATCGTCTAAATAATCCAATAATTTTGGCGCACCGTCCAATACATCTTGTAATGCTTGATTTTTAGTATCCAAAATACGTAATGGATTTTTTACAAGACGTTCTTTCTCTTCTTCGCTCATTAAATCTTGGTGATTTTCTAAGAAAGCCACTAATGCAGAACGATAGTTTGCACGTGCTTCTAATGAACCAATCGAATTTAATTGAAGAGAAACATGTTGATCAATACCTAATGCTTTCCACAAACGAGCCGTTAAAATAATTAGCTCTGCATCAATTTCAGGGGTTGCGATACCAAAGACTTCTACACCCGCTTGATGGAATTGACGGTAACGGCCTTTTTGTGGACGCTCATGGCGGAACATGGGTCCCATATACCATAAACGTTGTTCATTGTTATAAATCCAACCGTGCTCAATCGCAGCACGCACACATCCAGCTGTGCCTTCTGGACGAAGTGTTAATTGTTCATCGTTATCCCAGAATGTATACATTTCTTTTGAGACAACATCGGTAACTTCACCGATAGCGCGAGCAAATAATGGTGTACTTTCCACGATTGGCATACGCACTTCTGAATAGCCGTAGCTGCTTAAAATTTGGCGAACCTGTCCTTCAATCCATTGCCAAAGTGGAGATTCAGTTGGGGAACAGTCATTCATCCCACGAATTGCTTGAATATTTTTTGCCACGAGTTTTCCTTAAATAATTCGATTTTTTGGATCTTGTTGTGCAACTTTGGCACGAATTTTTGCTTCTAATTGGTCAATAATCGCATCGTTATCAAAACGTTCTTTTTGACGCTCGCCATCTAAATAATAGCCACTTTTCTTATTACCACCGGTCACGCCAAGGTCAGACACTAATGCTTCACCCGGGCCATTTACCACACAACCAATAATAGACACATCCATTGGGGTGATAATATCTTCTAAACGTTGTTCCAGTGCATTCACCGTGCCGATCACATCAAACTCTTGACGAGAGCAAGTTGGGCAAGCAATAAAATTAATCCCGCGAGAACGAATACGTAATGATTTCAAAATATCAAAACCTACTTTGATTTCTTCTACAGGATCGGCGGCTAAAGAGACACGCAAGGTATCACCAATACCTTCCGCCAACAGCATACCTAAACCAATCGCAGATTTCACCGCACCTGCACGTGCACCACCTGCTTCCGTAATGCCTAAATGCAACGGCTGTTTAATGGCTTTTGCCAGTAAACGGTAAGATTCCACCGCAAGGAATACATCGGATGCTTTTACGCTCACTTTAAATTGATCGAAGTTTAAACGATCTAAAATATCAACATGGCGTAATGCTGATTCTAATAAGGCTTCAGGTGTTGGCTCACCAAATTTCTCTTGGATATCTTTTTCTAATGAGCCAGCATTGACACCAATACGGATAGGGATATTTTTATCGCGTGCGCAATCCACCACTGCTCGAATACGATCTTCACGACCAATATTGCCTGGATTAATACGCAAACAATCCACGCCATATTCAGCCACTTTTAACGCAATACGATAGTCAAAATGAATATCCGCCACTAATGGCACATTCACTTGCTGTTTAATGATTTTAAACGCTTCGGCGGCATCCATGGTAGGTACAGAAACACGCACGATATCTGCGCCGACGCGTTCCAAAGATTTAATCTGTGCAACGGTCGCTTCAACATCCGTTGTGCGAGTATTTGTCATGGATTGTACGGCAATCGGTGCATCACCACCGATTGGTACATTGCCCACATAAATTTTTGTCGATTCACGACGCTTGATAGTAGGTTTTACTGCTGACATTCTTTCGTAAATTATTCGTTAAGGTTTTGGTAATTTAAATTTAGCCACACGGCCATCAACGGTAAGCGGATACGCTTCGCCTTTATAAGTAATGCGAACGTTACCTGGCGCACCGATAATCAAGGCATATTCATCACCATTAAAGGTTAAGGTTTCACCTTGTTTATATTCTTTTTGCGCTAATACTTTACGGTTTTTGTCTTTCACACTAATCCAGCTTGAATTTTTCGTGATCTCAATAACGAGGTCGCCTTTCACTGTAGTTGGTGCTTCAGAAATAGCGGGGTTTTCAACCGCACTTTGTGTATCTGGCACGGTTTTCTCTGTTGTTGGTTCTGTGTTAGGTAACGTTTGTTCCACAACAGGTGCTTGCGCTTGTTCAACGGTAGGTGCTGAAGTTGCTGAGGTTGAAACTTCTGTGTTTCCTGTTTGAGCTTGATTTTCTTGAGTCGTTGAAACAGCGGGTTCAGCAGCATTATTTGTTTTTTCCGCTACAGACGTAGTTTCATTGCTTGACACCGCAGGCTGACTATTTACTGTTACTGGAATTTCATTCGAATGAGTAGCCGGTAGCTCTGCTGTTTTTTCTTTTTCAACGTAGGTTTGCACTAAATTATCACGTTCTTCGTTTGATTTTTGATAATTTTGCCACCACCATAAGCCAGTCATTCCAACAGCAGCGAGTAAAATAATTGTTGTGAGTGTGCCTACCCAACGGCTGTGAGAAGAATATTGGTTAACTGAACGAGTCGCACGTGTATTTTTACTTAAATCATTTTTATGTGCTTCACCAAAAGTTAAATGTGTCCATTCAGCATCAGGAATACGTAAAAATTTCGCATAACTGCGAACGTAACCTCTCAAAAAGGTTGAAGGTACATTTTTTTGGACAAATTCATTATTTTCTAATTTTGCCAAAATGCTTGGACGTAAAGAAATAGCCTTTGCCACATCTTCTAGAGAAAGGTTTAGTGCTTCGCGTGTTTGGCGAAGTTTATCCCCAAAGGAGATTTCAGTTGTTTCAGTTTGTTCGACGATTGTATTCATAGGTATAAAAATAGAGAAATAGAAATAGAAATAAAAAACTAAATACCAAATTTTAAAGTCGAAAGGGGCTTTTGGCAATGATTATTTGAGCGTGCGGAGCTTTTCCGCTCTAGAAGGATCAACTTGGCGTAATTTATCCAACGCTTGTTGATAAACATCGGTTTGTTTTCCGGCAAAAGCACAAAGTGCCATATTTTCGTAAGTATCAGCTTGATGATAGTAATTCGGTGCAGCGAGTGCCGCATTAAATTGTGAATAAGCTTGTTCAAACTCACCTTGCCCACATAAAAAAGCACCGAAGTTGTTATACACATCACCTTGCTTATCGTCTAACTTAATCGCCTGTAAATAAGCTTGCTTCGCTTTTTCCGTATCGCCTTGTAATTGATAAAAATGCGCAAGTGCCGAGTGCACAAGATAATAGCGGTCATCATGTTCAAAGGCTTTATCTAAATTAAGTTTTGCTTGAACAAAATCCTCTTGTTGCAGATAGCCTAATGCCAACTCAACGCGCGCTTTGGCTGCTTGTTGTTTATTAAAATCGACTGAAGATTGAGAAACGCAAGCAGAAAAAACAAAAGGAAAAATGACCGCACTTAGAATGTTAATTGGGATTAATTTCATCTTATCACTCCTCTATCTTATCACTCTTCTCCAGGCCATTTTCCCTTTACAAGTATTGCTATATTTAGCTTAGTTAACAGCTTTTACGTCAATACCTTCGCCAAACTTACGTTTCATTGCTGTACGTTTGGTTCGGTCGATTACATCGCCCGCCAACTGACCACAAGCGGCATCAATATCATCACCACGGGTTTTACGCACAATAACAGTAAAGCCGTATTCCATTAAGGTTTTTTGGAAACGATCGACACGGCTATTTGAGCTTTTACCATAAGGCGCTTCTGGGAACGGGTTCCATGGAATCAAGTTAATTTTACACGGGGTATTTTTTAACACTTGAGCTAATTGATGCGCATGCTCTGTACCATCATTCACGTGATCTAATAACACATATTCAATTGTCACTTTACCATGGTTAGCATTCGATACTTCTAAGTATCTGTGTACCGAATCCATCAACATTTTGATGTTATATTTTTTATTGATAGGCATAATTTCATCACGCAATTCATCGTTCGGTGCGTGAAGTGAAATCGCTAATGCCACATCAATTTTATCTCGTAACATATCGAGCGCTGGCACGACACCTGAAGTAGATAACGTCACGCGTCGTTTAGACAATCCATACGCGAAATCATCGAGCATAATTTCCATCGCGGGTACAACATTGGCTACATTTAACAATGGTTCACCCATGCCCATCATCACCACATTGGTAATCGGACGAACACCCGTTACACCAAAATTACCGATAATTTTTGATGCACGCCAAACCTGACCGATAATTTCAGACACCGTTAAATTACGGTTAAAGCCTTGCTGTGCTGTTGAACAGAAAGTACAAGCTAAGGCACAGCCTACTTGAGAAGATACACAAAGTGTCGCACGATCTGCTTCAGGAATATAGACTGTTTCAACTTGCTGCTCACCTACCTGCATCGCCCATTTAATGGTGCCATCTGCAGAGCGTTGCTCAACCGCCACTTCTGGCGCTTTAATTTCAGCGACCGCTTTTAATTTTTCTCGTAATTTTTTATTTATATTGGTCATATTGTCGAAGTTATCTTCGCCAAAATGATAAATCCATTTCACTAATTGATCCGCACGAAATGGTTTCTCGCCTAATTCAGCAAAAAACTCACGCATCTGCTGACGCGTTAAATCCATTAAGTTAATCTTTTTTGTATTCGTTTCGGATGAAAGGGGTTGTTCTAACATAAAGCCTCGTTATTACACATTACGGCGATGATGTTACTCAGAATTGAGCAACAAAAAATTCGCATATTAAAAATGAGCCGAGATTTTACAGATTTACCGACGGATAAGCTAGCAGATTTGAAAAACAAAGAAAAATTTGACCGCACTTCTTTGCGATCGCTATCGCAAAAATCAAAAAAACAAAAGAAAAAAGTGCGGTTAAAAAACTTTAAATTTTTTCTCTTTCACACATCCCAAACCCTTACAAAAACTGATAGAATACAAGCTTTGTTTTATTCTCTAAGTTGGCTATATTAAAAGATATGTTAAAAAAAGTGCTTTCTGTATTGTGTTTAGTGCCAGCAATGGCAACAGCACAATCTTATGTCGTGTATGATTTCACCCATGATCGCGTGCTCGAAAGTAGTTCACCGAATCATGTTCAACCTATCGCATCCGTCACCAAGTTAATGACTGCAAATGTGTTTCTTGAAAATAATCGAAACGCAAATTGTACTGCATCGATTACTGACGACGATTACGATTACATTAAAGGCACACATACAAAATTACCAAAATACACGCCAATTTCTTGTAATGAATTATTAAAAGCGATGCTTGTTCATTCTGATAACTATGCTGCTCACGCCCTTTCTCGCTCTGCAGGCATGAGCCGTTTGCAATTTATCCAAAAAATGAATGAAAAAGCACGAGAATTAGGCATGCGCTCTACTCGCTTTTCAGATAGTTCTGGCTTATCCGACAGCAACATTTCAAGTGTGATGGATCTCGTAAAACTGGCTAAATACTCTCTTAACAAAGCACAAATCAAAAACCTCTCGAATATGCCAAGCGCTTTCATTCAAGCTGGCGGACGTAGCGTTTTTGTTAAAAACACCAATAAATTAGTGCGTGAAGAAGTGTTTGATGCGGCAATTAATAAAACGGGTTATATTCGCGAATCTGGCTATAATTTAGTCTTTGTGAATAAAAATCCATGTAATCGCGCTACCATTGGGGTGATCAGTTTAAATAACCATTCATCTGCGTTTCGTACTAACTTTACTAAAGGAAAATTGGAACAATACGGTTGTATCGCAGGGCGTAGCATGCACAACTTTACCGTTGATGAAGCCCAATATGAAGAAGGCTATGATGAAGCGGGTATGGATCGCCTAATCCAACAAGTTGGTGGTTAATCATTTCAAAAAGAGCGGTCAATTTTGCACAAAATTTTCCGCTTTTTAATTTTAATCACCTATCGATTTGATAATTATTTTCATTTGAAAACTTTATAAAAAATGATATTATTCTGCAGAATGCTAATCGATCATTATTTTTAAGGAGATCTCATGAAGCATTTATTTAAAAGCCTATCTGTTATCGCTCTAGGTTTAGCAGCTTTACAAGCCGAAGCGAAATTTAAAGTGGTGACCACATTTACTGTGATTCAGGATATCGCACAAAATGTTGCGGGCGATGCCGCGACGGTGGAATCTATCACCAAACCTGGTGCAGAAATTCACGAGTATGAACCGACCCCTAAAGATATTGTAAAAGCTCAATCTGCTGATTTAATTTTATGGAACGGATTAAATTTAGAGCGTTGGTTTGAGCGTTTCTTCCAAAATATCAAAGATAAACCAGCCGTTGTGGTAACCGAAGGCATCACGCCACTTTCTATTTATGAAGGTCCTTATAAAGATGCCCCTAACCCACACGCTTGGATGTCGCCATCTAATGCGTTGATTTATGTCGAAAATATCAAAAATGCATTAGTTAAATACGATCCGCAAAATGCTGATACTTATCAAAAAAATGCAGCGGCGTATGCAGAAAAAATCAAACAGCTCGATAAACCTTTACGTGAAAAACTCTCACTGATTCCTGCCGACCAACGTTGGTTAGTGACCAGTGAAGGTGCCTTTAGTTATTTAGCGAAAGATTACGATCTCAAAGAAGGCTATTTATGGCCAATTAACGCTGAACAACAAGGTACGCCTCAACAAGTGCGTAAACTTATTGATTTAGTGAAAAAAAATCACATTCCAGTGGTATTTAGTGAAAGTACCGTGTCAGCCAAACCTGCTCAACAGGTAGCGAAAGAAAGCGGTGCTAAGTACGGCGGCGTGCTTTATGTAGATTCTCTTTCTGCCGCTGACGGTCCTGTACCAACTTATATTGACTTACTGAATGTCACTGTATCCACCATAGTCAAAGGATTTGAAAAATAATGACCGCACTTTCCGCTTCGATTTCCGTTAATGATGTAACTGTGCGTTACAACAACGGGCACACTGCAATTTATGATGTTGCCTTTGCATTACAAGGAGGAACCATCTGTGCTCTTGTCGGCGTAAATGGGAGCGGAAAATCAACGCTATTCAAAAGCATCATGGGCTTAATCAAGCCACAGCAAGGCAATATTGCGCTTTGTGGTTTGCCAATTAATCGAGCATTGAAACAAAATTTGGTTGCCTATGTGCCGCAAGCGGAAGAAGTCGATTGGCAATTTCCAGTCTCCGTTTATGATGTTGTCATGATGGGACGCTACGGCTACATGAATTTCCTACGCATTCCAAAAGCTGAAGACAAACAAAAAGTGCTCGAAGCGATGCAACGAGTAAACATCGAGCATTTAGCTGAACGGCAAATCGGCGAGCTTTCTGGTGGGCAAAAAAAACGCGTATTTTTGGCTCGTGCATTAGCACAACAAAGTAAAATTATCTTGCTTGATGAACCTTTTACAGGTGTGGATGTTAAAACCGAAAATGCCATTGTGGAACTCCTTCGCCAATTACGTGCTGAAGGCCATTTAATTTTAGTTTCTACCCACAACTTGGGTTCTGTACCAGACTTCTGTGATCAAGTGGTGATGATTAACCGTACTGTGATTGCTGCCGGTAAAACGGAAGATACATTCAATCAGCATAATTTGGAAAAAGTCTTTGGTGGTGTATTACGACACATCAAATTATTGGGTGAAGATCTGCATAATGATGAAGATAAACGTGCAGTCACCGTGCTTACGGATGATGAACGCCCAGTTGTCTTCTATGGTGAAACCAAAAATGATCCGCCAGCAACGGCTGTAAAATCTTGTCGTCTGCCTCCGTCTGACAAGGAATAAGCTATGCTTGAATATTTACTGGAACCTTTCTCCTATGAATATATGCAAAAAGCCATGTGGATAAGTACCGCAGTCGGTGGCATTTGTGCCTTTCTTTCTGCGTATTTAATGTTGAAAGGTTGGTCATTAATTGGTGATGCGCTTTCTCATTCCGTGGTTCCAGGTGTGGCGATAGCTTATGCCTTTTCACTCCCCTATGCTTTAGGTGCTTTTTTTGCCGGCATTTTGGCCGCACTTTCCATTTTATGGATCAAATCCATTTCTAAACTCAAAGAAGATGCTGTTATCGGCTTTATTTTCAGTACCTTTTTTGCCTTAGGTTTACTGATTATTTCCTTGAATCCAACCTCGATAAATGTGCAAAACATCATTCTCGGTAATATCCTCGGGATTGCCGATGAAGATATTTATCAAGTAGCCATCATTATGTTGATTTGCTTGGTCTTATTGCTTATTTTTTGGAAGGATCTATTACTGATTTTCTTTGATGAAACGCAAGCAATTACAGTTGGACTTTCACCACTGTTTTACAAAGTTCTCTTTTTTACACTCTTGAGTGCTTGTGTTGTTGCCGCATTGCAAACTGTCGGGGCGATTTTAGTGATTGCGATGGTAATCACACCAGGCGCAACCGCCTATTTACTTACTGACAAGTTCAAAACCCTCATCAAAATTGCTGTAACATTAGGCGCAATCACTGGTTTCGTCGGTGTCTATTTAAGCTATTATCTGGATGGCACAACAGGTGGTGTCATCGTAACATTACAAACCTTGTTATTTTTATTGGCTTTTCTATTCTCGCCTAAATACGGATTAATGAGTCAAAAACGACGCAAGGCGGTGGCCCATGAGTGAAATATTCGCTATTTTCGTTGAGCCATTTCAATTTGCCTTCATGCAAAATGCGCTACTCACCGCATTAGTGGTTGCCGTGATCTGTGCACTACTCTCTTGCTATTTGGTGTTGAAAGGATGGTCATTGATGGGGGATGCCATTTCCCATGCGGTCCTGCCTGGTATTGTCTTAGCTTTTATAGCCGGTATTCCATTGGTGATTGGCGCCTTTGTCTCAGGTATTGCCTGCGCCTTAGGTGTAGGTTATTTAAAAGAGAACAGTCGAATCAAAGAAGATACCGCGATGGGAATTGTATTTTCGGGAATGTTTGCCATTGGTTTGGTTCTGTTCACTAAAATCCAAACCTCACAACATCTTACACACATCTTATTTGGAAACGTACTGGGTGTAAGCCAACAAGAGCTGATTCAAACGGCTATCATCGCCTTGATTATTTTTATTTTGCTTGGCTTAAAGCGTCGTGATTTTCTGCTTTATTGCTTTGATCCTAGCCATGCCCGTGTTGCAGGGCTCTCACCTAAATTATTGCACTATGGCTTGCTCACATTACTCGCACTCACTATTGTGAGTACGATGCAAGTCGTTGGAGTTATTTTGGTTGTCGCTATGCTAATTGCGCCAGGCATCACCGCGCTAACCCTGACGAATCGCTTCGATAAAATGCTTATTATTGCTATCATCAGTGCAGTAACTGCTAGCCTACTAGGCGTGCTACTTAGCTATCATTTTGATGCGTCCACTGGCGCTTGTATTATTTTGTTACAAGCGGCATTTTTCTTGCTTGCCCTGATTTATAGCAAGATAAAAGTGCGGTTAAATTTTTAAATAAAAAAGCTAACAGAGATGTTAGCTTTTTTTATTAAGGATTGAGTTCCAGCAATGTCAGTACTTCAACTTGCTCATCATTGTACAAACTGGAATTCTGTCAATATTTTGGACACATTTGGGGAGGAATATTTAAGTCAGAGATACTGACGAACAGATGGTTTCAATGTCTGATAAAAAGGATAGATGATGCTTGTAACGTCATTCTATAAACTTATATGTTCCATGACTCAAGTATGTACATAAAAAAACTAACATTAATTACAATAATATTAGATAACAAGATTATCCAGAAGAATTTTTGATATCTAACGAAATAAGACTTGTCAAGAAGAACAGTTAGTGATACAAATGACACATCAAAATAATTTGATATTAGAGCTTTTATGAACAAAGATTTAGTAAAAACTGCAAAGATATTTAAAGCCTTTTCGGTGGCGATTCGCCTAGAGATATTAGATTTATTAAAAAATGGGGAAAAATGTGCCTGTGTTTTACTAGAAAAACTAGATTTAACACAATCAGGCTTGTCATACCATATGAAAATATTGATAGAGTCAGGAATTGTTACAGCAAGAGAAGAAGGCAAGTGGGTTTACTACACTATATCTGAGCAAGGAAGACAAAAAATAATACAGATGTTTTTATCATCTACAGCAAGAAATTAGTTACCCTTAAGGGTAACTAAAAAAATACTCTTCATATCAAAAAAAATTGATATATTAATAAAGTTTAATTCAAAAAATTGAAGAAAGGAGGGAAAAAATGAAGAAAATAAATGAAATTGGTTTTTTTGAGAAAAACCTAACTTTTTGGGTGTTAATTTGTATGGTAATAGGCATATTTATTGGAAACTATTTTCCTTCTATTCCAGAATGGTTAGGAAAATTTGAGTTCTACAACGTGTCTATACCAACAACAATTTTACTTTGGATAATGATTTATCCAATGATGTTGAAAATTGATTTTAAGAGTGTAAAAGACATAGGAAAAAATCCTAAAGGTCTATTTATTACATGGTTTGTAAATTGGATCATTAAGCCACTCACCATGTATTTAATCGCTTCCTTATTTTTCTTTATTATTTATAAAGGATTTATTAATAAGGAATTGGCATCAGAATATTTAGCTGGGGCGGTTTTACTCGGCGCTGCACCATGTACCGCAATGGTATTTGTATGGAGCAAGTTAACAAAAGGTGATAGTGGTTATACCTTAGTACAGGTAGCGAGTAACGACTTAATTATTTTGATTGCATATATACCAATTGTGAGCTTCTTATTAAAGGTTGGAGATATAAATATTCCATGGGGAACACTTTTATTGTCCATTGTATTATTTATTGTTGTTCCTCTTATTTTAAGCATAGTAACTAGAAGTATAATCATTAAAAATAAAGGGGAAAACTACCTAAATAAAACGTTTATCCCTGCATTTGATAAATACACTATGATGGGATTATTGTTGACGTTAATTATAATATTTTCATTTCAAGGACAGAAGATATTGGATCAGCCACTAGATATTATCCTTATTGCAATTCCTTTAATAATTCAAACTTTGTTTATATTTGCAATAACATTTTTCATGGCATATTTAGCAAAGCTACCATATTCAATTGCAGCGCCATGTGGCATGATTGGTGCATCTAACTTTTTTGAGCTGTCTGTTGCAGTTTCTATATCTCTATTTGGGCTAGTATCAGGAGCTACGCTAACAACTGTAGTAGGTGTTCTGGTTGAGGTTCCTGTTATGTTAGCCTTGGTAAAGTTTGCCAATTCTATGGAAAATAAATTTAATCGTTGAATATAAGTTAAAACTGCTAACAACAATCAAGTAGTGTTAATTTACAAAATACTAGATCAGATATATATCCTAGAATGTCCAGCTATAGTCTGTGGTACTATATAACCAGCGAGAAATATAATATAAGCCTTGGAGGGAAACCTTCAGGGCTTTTCTTATATCCATTACGAGATGGAAGGATTGCCAAGAAAACCAAAGCGACCTTGCGCTTAAATCATTTTGAAATGTCTTAACACATCCATGATAGTTTCTTCTTTTTCAGGTGTACATTGTGGAATAACCTGTTTCTCTTTTTGCGATTTATTATAATGCTCCCTCAGTACAATTCCACATTTCTTTTTGATTTGTGCTATATATAATGTAGAAACCTTAAATCCCAATTTCCCCAGTACATACTCTTTCATTTTCTCATAAGTAGCCTTGCTCTCAGCACTTGTCAAATCAAGTTCATCAAGCTCTAGTTAAACACTTATATGTTCATCGACATTAAGTTTGGACAATAATGCTAGCGTCTCATAATGTGCTGTATGCGGGAACATATCAAATAATTGAATTTGAGTAAGTTTATAATTGGTTAGATGCTGCAAATCTTTTCCCATGGAAATCGCATTGCAACTGGAATAAAGAATAAAGTGCGGTTGCATTTCATTGAGAAATTCAGCAAGTTCCTTTCCGATGCCTCGACGAGGTGGGTTGACGACCACCAAGTCTGGTTTATTGGCATCTTGTGTTAAAGCAAAATTAGCCGCATCCAATGATTGAAATTTAACGTTATTTAGCCCTAACACCTGAGCGGATTGAGTCGCTGCTTGAATAGCGGATGGCGAAATTTCAATTCCCGTTAATTCCACTTCTTGTTGATGTTTATCCTGCAAAGCTTTAGCGCAATGAAGTCCAAAACCACCTACACCACAAAAGAGGTCCCAAAGTTTAGTAATCGGCAAATCTTGCACCCAATATTGTGTCGTTGCATATAGCCCTTGTGCTACAAGTGGATTCGTTTGGAAGAAACCTTGAGGGCGAATAAACAACGGAATACCGTTAAAGCTTTCTGATAAAGTATGTTGGTCAGTCAAAAAGATTTCTTTCTCACCTTCTAAGATCGCCGCATGTTGAGGTTGGATATTCACGCTCACCACTTCAAGTTGTGGTAATTTTTCCAATAAGCCTGCAAATTCACGTTGAATTAACGATAATTTAGTTTCTGAACGCAATACAAAACGCAACATCAATTTTTTTGTATGTTGGCTTTCTGTAAGCAGAATATATTTCAGCTCACCTTTTTGTTTAGCCACGTTATAAGGGACTAAGCCTGCACGTCCAATAAAATCTTTTAGAATCGGAAAGAGTTCAGCAAAGCGTTTTGGATAAAGCGGGCAATCACATAAATCTACCGCACTTTGTGGATCATTAGGGTCTTGTAAAATACCTAAAATGGGACGTTCCACCGCGCCACTTACAACCATTTTCGCTTTATTACGAAAGGCAGTCTCAGAGGAATAAAAAGGCGGATGCCAAATTAAATTATCACAATCTAATTTGGCAAGTTGTTGTTTTAGATGCTCTTCTTTCTTGGCGAGTTGCTGTTCATAAGGCATTTCAAGCCATTGACAAGAACGGCAATCGCCTTTTTGATAATGATGGCAATCAATCATTTAGAAGCAAGCCACTCTTGTTGAAGTGCGGTCAGTTGTTGATGATTTTCAATCCAACGTGAAGTTTTGGTGAGTTCTGACCAATCAAAGGATTTTTGTTTAAAGAGCGATTTCAAGCGATCTTGGCGTGCTGCGAAATGCCCCGTTGTTTCCTCTAACTTGAGATTATCAAGCACTTGAATGACACCTTCACGTTCATTACAAAGCAATAATAAGTCACAACCAGCATTCAAGGCTTTTTCACTGCGAGCCACAAAATCGCCCATAAAGCCTGCGCCCTTCATGCCTAAATCATCAGAGAAAATCGCCCCCTGGAAGCTCAGCTGTTTACGCAAAATTTCTTTTAACCAATAACTCGAACCGCTGGCTGGTTGACTATCACACTGCGTATAAATCACGTGAGCCGGCATAATTGCATCAAGCTTACTCTGTTGAATTAATTGCTGGAATGGCAAAATATCATGATTAAAAATCACGTCTTTTGCACGCTCATCATAAGGGGTTTCAAGGTGGGAATCAGCTAAAACATGGCCGTGTCCTGGGAAATGTTTTCCTGTCGTTGCCATGCCTGCTTGGTGCATCCCATCAATAAAAGCAGCCGCCAAATTGACCGCACTTTTTACATTGCAGCCAAAACTACGATCACCAATCGCACGACATTCATGACCTAAATCCAACACGGGAGCAAAACTCAAATCAATATCTAGCGCCACCATTTCAGCCGCCATTTGCCAACCCGCTTCTTTCGCTATTTGTTGTTGCTGAGTTGAATCCTTAACTAACGCCGCAAAAGCTTGCATTGCGGGTAACTGAGTGAAACCTTCACGGAAACGTTGCACGCGACCACCTTCTTGATCGACCGTGATCAATAAAGTCTTTTTCACTCGTTGACGAATGGATTTAATGAGTGCTTGAACTTGCTGACGATCATAAAAATTGCGGGTAAATAAAATCAAACCGGCAACTAAAGGATGTTCCAGTAATTCAACTTCTTCTTGTTTGAGCTCATGACCTTCAAGGTCAATTAATAATGTGGACATAAACTATTGTAAGTAAAGGCGATAATTGGTACTTTCCGTGCTTGGTTTTGGTAGTTCAAACACTTTCTTTTCTTGTGGTTGCAATAAAATATTGCCTGATTGGCTTTCTTGCTGATTCGGCCAAACTTGCGTTACACCTTGCGTGTTATACCAATAAAGATGGTAAAGCACATTGAGCTGTTGCGTGGTTTTATTTTTTAAGGCTGCTGTATTATCCGATAAATCGACATCTAAAGCCGGCGCTAAATTTGCCGCCATATTTAAAATTGGCTTATTGGTTCCCACAATATTTGGTGCAGATGAACAAGCCGTTAAAAATAATACCGTTGCTGTAATTAGGATCTTTTTCATTATTTTGCCAACATTCTACCTAAAGGTTCACCACCAACAAGATGCATATGAATATGGAATACTTCTTGTCCACCGTGTTTATTACAATTCACAATCAAACGATAACCGTCTTCGGCAATGCCTTCTTCTTTAGCAATTTTAGCCGCGACAGTAAATAAGCGACCCAAGGTAACTTCATCTTGTTCTGTCACATCATTAACCGTTGGAATGACTTTATTTGGGATAATCAAAATATGGGTTTTCGCTTGAGGTGAAATATCTCGGAATGCGGTCACTAATTCATCTTGATAAACAATATTGGCGGGGATTTCTTTGCGAATAATTTTGCTGAAAATAGTTTCTTGAGCCATAGTCTTCTCCTTGTTTTATATAAAAAAGTGCGGTCAAAATTTACCGCACTTTGCTTTTATTTTCCATCAGAAATTGATGATGAATGACATTTCAATCGGCTTAGTGAGCCGCACCTTCTTCTGAATCATCTTGATTAATAAAGCTGGTATTAATCTCGATTTGTGCTTTTTCACGCAATGCTTGCATTAACTGTCCTTGCAATTCGCCTTGACGCGCACGAACAAGTTGAGTGCTAAATTTCGCTAATTCTTGTTCACTTAAAGTAGGCTCTTCTACACGTTCAAGAGCAACCACAACCACATCACCTTTGCTGTTACGAGCAACTTGATAAGCCGCTTTGCCATCTTGTGGTTTTGCAATGGCAAATACACCTTCATAAAGCACCGGATCTTTATTATCCACTAACGTAAAGGTTTGTGGCTCACCAAAACTAATACCTGCTGGTAGTTTGGTTGGATCGGCAGATAGCGCTTTAACGGCTTGCTCTGCTTTTTCAGTCAATACTTTATCGGCTTTTTCACGTTTTAAGAATTGCTCAATCGTTGCTTTCGCTTCATCAAGGCTTTGTAAACCTTCAGCTTTATGATCCACTACACGCACCACAACAAATTCATTTTCACCAACCGTTAATGGCTCAGAATTTGCTCCACCGTTTGCAATATCTGATTCAAAAATGGTAGAAGTCACATTTGGGAAATTTAACGCCGCAGGGACATTATTTTTACCGAAATAATCTGTTTCCTCCACTTTCACGCCTGCTGCTTCTGCTACTGCAGCTAAAGAATCACTGCTTTCTGCTGCTTTTGCACGAACCGCTTTTTCTACCGCTTGGAAACGGCTTTCTGCTAAGTTTTTACGTACAGTCTCTGCGATTTGTTCTTTCACTTCTTCTAAAGTACGTTCTTTACGATCTTGCACTAAAATAATATGGTAAGCCCCATCCACATTAACCGGTGTGCTGTATTGACCAACATTTAACAATAATGCTGCATCTTCAAAGTTTTTCGGTAATTCGTTGTCTTTTACCCAACCTAATTCACCGCCTTGAGCACCAGAAAGTTTATCAATGGATTTTGTTTTTGCTAACTCAGCAAAATCAGCGCCTTTTTGCAGTTCTTGATAAACGGCATCCGCTTCTTTCTCCGTTGATAATTGAATATGTGCTAATTTTTGGCTAATGAATTGCGCTTTATTTTCTTGATAATATTGCGCAATTTGCGTTTCAGTTACTGGTTGTAATTTACCTAATGCATTTGCTGAGACGCGAATATATTGGACTTTAGCCTGTTCAGGTTGAACAAGTGATTTCGCATTCGCATCGTAATACGCTTTAATTTCTTCGTCCGTCACTTTTTGTTTTGCAATTTCATCGGCTAATGGAAGAGTTGCAAGACGAGCGATACGTTTTTGGAAAAAGACTTGTGCATTATCTTTGACTTGAGCCGGCACGACAAACTCACTGTCCGCCAAACCGTTTTGCATTTGTTCAAGTGTTAATGCATTACGTAAAATAGCCGCATAAGTATCAGATGTTAAACCATTTTGAGTCAATAATTGTTGATAACGCGCGTTATCAAATTTACCGTTAGATTGTAAGTTAGGATCGCTCACAATCGCACGTTTGATCATCTCATCACTGACACCTAATTTTAATTCTTTGGCATATTGACGGATTAATTCTTGATCCACCAAACGTTGAATTAAATTTTGACGAAGTGCGGTCACAAATTCCACAGAATCAGTTTTTGCTAAGAAACTCTCGCCTTCTTGTTGAGCTCTAGCCTCAAACTCTTGATTATAACGATTTAAGAAATCTTGTTGAGAGATAGTCTCGCCATTTACTTTTGCGGCAAAACTATCATTGCTGCTATACAGATAACCTGACATCCCACCAATCAAAAATGAAACTGGAATTAAAGCAAAGATCGCTTTTCCGATAAAGCTATGGGCGATGCCATGCATTTTTTCAATTAACATTCAATTATTACCCTTTTAAAAAAGACAAAGTTCGTGAGATTATAATCTAAAAGGCGAAAATTCGCACTTAAAAAACACCATGTTCGTGTAGGATTTTCACAGCCATGACTAATAACACTAAACCGCCAAAAATCTCTGCTTTGCTTTTAAATTTTTTCCCTAAAAAATGGCCGCTCTTTACGCCAATAAAAGAAATAACAAAAGTTATTAAACCTATGATAACGACAGCCAATACAATGTCCACAGAAAGAAAAGCAAAAGAGACACCGACGGCTAACGCATCAATACTTGTTGCCACACCAAGTGTTAGTAGGTGCTTTAAACTAATCAATGAGGGCGTAGGTTCATCATCTGAGCTCAGCCCTTATCGAATCATATTCACACCGATAATCGCAAGTAAAGCAAAGGCAATCCAATGATCCCAATTTTGAATCATCTGACTAAATTGTAGTCCCACAACATAGCCGATTGCCGGCATAATGCCTTGAAATAGCCCAAAACAGCATGCAATGGCAAGCGCTTGTTTCCATCGAAAAGCACGCATTGCCAAACCTTTGGAAATGGATACCGCAAATGCATCCATAGAAAGCCCCAAAGCGATGACCCACAACATATGAAAAGTCATAACCTAAAACCTATTTTCCGATACAAAAAGAGCTGAAGATATTGCCAAGCAAATCATCTGAGGTAAATTGCCCCGTAATTTCACTGAGGTTAGCTTGTACTAAACGAAGTTCTTCCGCCAATAATTCACCTGCATGAAACTCGGTTAATTGGACTAATCCAATTTGTAAATGTTCGGCCGCTTTTTCTAAGGCATCAAGATGACGGCGACGTGCTAAGAAGCCTCCTTCCATCCCTGTTTGGAAACCCATCGCCTGTTTTAAATGCTCACGTAATAAATCTACGCCTTGATGTGTTTGAGCCGATAAACAAACGGTCGTTGTTCCATTTTCTTCTTTTATCTCAACAGCCTCGCCACTTAAGTCGACTTTATTGCGAACAATGGTCACTGGCATATTATTCGGCAATTTTGATAAAAATTCTGACCGCACTTTTTCAATATTTTGGCTATCAGGATCGCTACTATCTAACATTAAAATAATACGATCGGCCTGCTCAATTTCAGTCCAGGCTCGCGAGATCCCAATACGTTCAACTTCATCTGTTGCCTCACGAAGCCCCGCGGTATCAATAATATGTAAAGGCATACCATCAATATGAATATGCTCACGCAACACATCACGCGTTGTTCCTGCAATATCTGTCACAATAGCCGCTTCTCTGCCCGCTAAAGCATTCAGTAAGCTTGATTTACCCGCATTTGGACGACCAGCAATCACCACTTTCATCCCTTCTCGTAAAATTGAGCCTTGTTTTGCTTCGCTACGGACTAAATCAAGTTGAGCAATAATTTCTCGTAATTTTGCTTCGATTTTACCGTCTGCCAAAAAGTCAATTTCTTCATCAGGAAAATCAATCGACGCTTCTACATAAGTACGAAGATAAATCACAGAATCCACTAACTGATTCACTTTATTAGAAAATTCACCTTGTAATGATTTTAATGCCGAACGAGCAGCTTGCTCCGAAGTGGCATCAATCAAATCAGCAATGGCTTCCGCTTGAGCTAAATCTAATTTATCGTTTAAAAAAGCCTGTTCAGAAAATTCACCGGGACGCGCAAGACGAACACCATCAAGTTGTAAGATTCGTTTTAGTAACAAATCTAATACCACTTGTCCGCCATGACCTTGTAATTCCAATACATCTTCACCAGTGAAGGAATTCGGCGATTTAAAATAAAGTGCAATGCCTTGATCTAATACCGTACCATCAGCATCTTTAAAAGGTAGATAATCTGCCATTCTTGGTTTAGGACATTTACCGAGTACCGCTTGTGCAACCTCAACAGCTTTGGGGCCTGATACACGCAAAATACCAATACCGCCACGTCCTGGTGCTGTCGCTTGTGCAACGATTGTTTCTTTCATAAAAACTCACTAAAAATTGACCGCACTTTTATCTGCGATAAAAAAATGAGAGGGCGCATTAATACGCCCATGAGATTATATCAATCAATGATAGAAAAAAGGCATCTTTCGATGCCTTCTATCTGTTATTTTTTACGGGTATGTAACCCTTTTTTCTCTAAACCACGGTAGATCATTTGTTGTTGTACGATAGTGATTAAGTTAGACACTAACCAGTAAAGTACTAGACCTGCCGGGAACCAGAGGAAGAAGAACATGAAGATCAACGGCATGAAATTCATCACTTTTTGTTGCATTGGATCGGCAACTGGTGTCGGTGACATTTTTTGTAACAAGAACATTGATCCGCCCATTAAGATTGGGAGAATGTAGTAAGGGTCTTGTGCCGATAAATCTTGAATCCAACCAAAGAATGGCGCATGGCGAAGTTCAACCGCCTCCATAAACGTCCAGTATAATGCGATGAAAATTGGCATTTGAAGGATTAATGGTAAGCAACCGCCAAGTGGATTTACTTTTTCTTCTTTGTAAAGTTTCATCATTTCTTGACTCATACGTTGGCGATCATCACCAAAACGTTCGCGCATTTCTTGCATTTTAGGTTGCAACATACGCATTTTCGCCATAGAAGTGTATTGTGCTTTTGTGAGCGGATATAAAATCGCTTTCACCACTAAGGTTACACAAATAATTGCCACACCCCAGTTAGATACAATACTTTGAATGAAAGTTAATAACCAGAATAATGGTTTCGCGATAAACCATGCCCAACCGTAATCGACAGTTAAGTCTAAGTGGTTAGCCACTTCAGCCATTTTGTTTTGTAATTTTGGACCAGTCCATAATGAGCTGGTAATTGTTTCTGTTGCACCAGCTGGAATAGAAACGACTGGACCACGATAACCAATAGATGCAACGTTATTTTTGCTGTCTGTAATACTATAAAGTTGGTTATTTACATCTTGATTTGGGATCCAAGCTGACACGAAATAGTGTTGTAAAATAGCAACCCAACCTGCTTTGGTATCGATAGAAAGATTTTTGTCTTTCATATCGCTGAAGCTGTATTTTTTGTAATTTGTTTCAGAAGACGAATACGCACCACCGGTATAAGTAGGCATTGCTACGTTACCGCTGCTTTCAACTAATGTATGCTTTAATTGGCCGTAAGGTTCAACTTCAATTGTACTACCACTTTGGTTCACAATTTCAAAGTTAACCCCTACATCGTAGCTATCGCGTTTTAACACAAAAATTTTACGATAAGTGACACCATCTTTTTCAAATGTTAATGGCACAGAAAGTTCATTTTGACCTTCTGCTAATTTGAAATTATCACCCGTAACTTGATATTGCGCGCGACCTGCTTTTGTATCGATCCCGTTTTTACCAATTAAACCGCTTTGTGCAATGTAAACATGCTCGTTTGTATCTTTTAACAAGACGAAAGGTTCTTTTGAACCTAATTCTGCATCATATTTTAATAATTCAGAACTGATTACATCACCACCTAATGTATCCACTTTCAAACGGAATACATCATTTTCCAATGTGATAATGTGACCTTTTGTTTGTGAATCTGCCACTACTTCAGCAGATGAAGAAGAACTTGCCGGGACATCAGAAGAGGCGGCTGTTGTTTGTTCCGTGGTCTGTTGTTGAACAGGTGGATTTTTATCAAGTTGCCATTGCTGATAAACAAGGAAAGAAATAAAGAGTAGTGCAAGCACTAATAGGCTACGTCTTGAGTCCATTATTTTTTCTCATCGTTATTATTAATCTTTTTCGGCGGAACAGGATCGAATCCACCGGCGCTTAAGGGGTGACATTTTAATACACGTTTTAGCGTAAGCCAACTACCTTTTAACAATCCATGTGTTTTTAACGCCTCAATACCATAACAAGAACAGGTTGGCACAAAACGACAACGGGGCCCGATTAAAGGGCTAATCGCTACTTGATAAAACTTAATTAAAGCGATGAGGATTTTTGTGCCAAACGAATGTGACGTGCCCATAATTTATCCAAAGTTTGTAAAAACGTTTTATTATCAAGCTGACCAATGCCACGTTTCGCTACAAAGACAAAGTCACAAGAAGGCAAATTATGTTGGGATAAACGAAAACTTTCACGAACTAAACGTTTGATACGATTACGATCATGCGCTCGTTTAAGATGTTTTTTAGCCACGGTTAAACCTAAGCGTGGATGCTCAAGATTATTTTTGCGTGCGAGAACGGTAATTTCAGGGGTGCTTGCTCGAAACGGTTGTTCGAAGACATTTTTGAATTGAGTGGGAGTTAACAATCGTAACTCCCGAGAGAAGTTTAGCTTAATCACTAAAAGAGGTGATTATGCAGATAAACTCTTACGACCTTTAGCACGACGACGAGCTAAAACTTGACGGCCGTTTTTAGTTGCCATACGAGCACGGAAACCGTGAGTACGGCTACGTTTTAATACAGAAGGTTGAAATGTACGTTTCATTGTAATCTACCTAAATCAAAATGGTTTACTGTTTTGATATTCAAAACACAACAAGGGTTATAAAAAATAGACCGCAATTTTAATCATAAATTGGGCTTTCGTCAAATAAGAAAAGAGAAAATTCCGAAATAATCTTCCGTTTCTTCTAAAATCGTGGGGATTATACGGATTTTGGGCAAAATCTCAAGCAACCTTTTTGTCTTTTTTTGATGAGCAACAGAAGATCTTTTGCCTAAATTATTGTAAAATTCTCTTCGATTTTTAACCGCACTTTTGCGGCTTTTATTTTATACGCATATAACATAAGGATAATTTATCGTGAGCCTTTCTACCCTATGGCAAGATTGCTTATCTCAACTACAAGATCAGGTTTCCCCGATGGATCTCAGTACTTGGTTACGCCCATTACAAGCGGATATCATCTCGCAAGATCAAGTGGTGTTATATGCGTCAAATATGTTTGTGAAAAGCTGGGTGGAAAATCATTACTTGGCTCAGATTCATCAAATTTGCCAAGCCCTTGCTAAAAATCCAAATTTACAAATTATCGTAAAAGAAGGGGTAAAACCAGTTCCAAAAGCTGTTGAACCGTCCTCAACGCAAACAGCTAATCATCAAGAAAGTGCGGTCAGTTTTCAGCAAGAATCTGATGCGACAACTAAATTTGAATCACATCTAAATCGTAAGCATTTATTTGAAAACTTTGTTGAAGGTAAATCAAACCAACTCGCCCGTGCCGTAGGTCAAAAACTCGCTCTTGCACCAGGTGAACCAACGGCAAACCCATTCTTTTTATATGGTGGGACAGGTTTAGGTAAAACCCACTTATTACACGCAATCGGTAATGGTATTTTAGCGAATAAACCGAATGCTCGCGTGCTTTATATCCATGCTAATAACTTTATGCAGCACATGGTAAAAGCGATGCGTGATAATAAAATGGATCAATTCAAAAAATTCTATCGTTCTCTTGATGCATTATTAGTGGATGATATTCAATTCTTCGCAGAGAAAGAAAAAACACAAGAAGAATTTTTCCATATTTTCAATAACTTATTTGAAACTGGTCGTCAAATTATTTTGACCTCTGACCGCTATCCGAAAGAAATTGAGAAAATTGAAGAACGCCTAAAATCTCGTTTCGGTTGGGGGTTAACCACTGCGATTGAACCACCTGATTTAGAAACCCGTGTTGCGATTTTACTGAAAAAAGCAGAAGAACATCATATGGAACTGCCTGAAGAAGTGGCATTCTTTATTGCACAACGTTTACGCACCAATGTTCGTGAATTAGAAGGTGCATTAAACCGTGTGAAAGCGATGCAAGACTTCAAAGGTGGTCACATTGATATTGATTTTGTGCGTGATACATTAAAAGATATTCTCGCCTTACAAGAACGTTTAGTAACCATTGAAAATATTCAAAAAGTCGTGGCAGAATACTATCGAATTAAAGTGGCTGATCTAAAATCAAAAAGCAGAGCAAGATCCGTCACTCGCCCACGACAAGTTGCGATGGCGTTGGCAAAAGAATTAACCAATAAAAGCTTACCGGAAATTGGCCGTGCCTTTGAACGCGATCATACAACAGTCTTAAATGCTTGTCGTGAAGTGCCAAAATTCCGTGAAAAAGACAGCAGTATTCAAGAAGATTGGGCGAATTTAATTCGCACATTATCTGCATAAGGAGCCAATGATGCAATTTAGCATTTCAAGAGAAAATCTACTAAAACCCTTACAGCAAGTTTGTGGCGTATTGAGCAATCGTCCGAATATTCCTGTATTAAATAACGTGTTATTACAAATTGAAGATAACCGTTTAACGATTACAGGTACAGACCTTGAAGTTGAGCTTTCTAGCTATACTCAACTTTCGTCTTCAACCGCTGATGGCGCATTCACCATTCCGGCTAAAAAATTCTTAGATATTTGCCGCACGCTATCAGATGAATTTGAAATTACGGTCACCTTTGAAGAAGATCGCGCCATTGTAGAATCAGGTCGCAGTAAGTTTAATCTCACTACTCTGCCTGCTGAAGAATACCCAAATCTGACGGATTGGCAATCTGAAGTGGATTTTGCCTTACCGCAAAGCACCTTGCGTCGCTTAATTGAAGCAACCCAATTTTCAATGGCAAACCAGGATGCCCGCTATTTCTTAAATGGCATGAAATTTGAAACGGAAGGTAATTTATTACGTACTGTTGCAACTGACGGTCATCGTCTTGCGGTTTGTACGATCGAATTAGATCAAGATCTGCAAACTCATTCGGTTATTCTGCCACGCAAAGGCGTATTAGAACTGAATCGCCTATTAGAAAGCAGTGATGAACTTGCTCGTTTGCAAATTGGTACTAATAATCTTCGTATCCACTTAAACCACATTGTGTTTACCTCAAAACTCATTGATGGTCGCTTCCCTGATTACCGCCGAGTCTTACCACGTAATGCGACTCGTATCGTAGAAGGAAACTGGGAAACCTTAAAACAAGCTTTTGTACGTGCTTCGATTCTTTCAAATGAACGTGTACGTAGCGTGCGTTTAAACTTAAGTGAAAACCAACTTAAAATTACCGCATCTAACCCTGAACACGAAGTAGCAGAAGAAATCGTGGATGTGAATTATCAAGGTGAAGAAATGGAAGTGGGCTTTAATGTGACTTATATTTTAGATGTATTAAACGCCTTAAAATGCCAACAAGTACGTATTCGCCTCACTGATGCATCATCAAGCTGCTTAATTGAAAACAGCGAAGATGCAAGCGCAGAATACGTCATTATGCCAATGCGCCTCTAGAAATAATGGCTATTTCCCGCTTAATTGTTGAAAAATTTAGAAATTTAAATGCCGTGGATCTTGAATTTGATCACGGCTTTAACTTTTTAGTCGGCAATAACGGCAGCGGAAAAACGAGCTTATTAGAAGCCATTTTTTATCTCGGGCATGGGCGCTCTTTCAAAAGTGCGGTCGCAAATCGCATTATTTCTTACGACGAACCTCATTTCACGCTTTTTGGCCAAATTCAAGAAAGTCAGCATCAATGGTCTGTTGGATTACAAAAACTTCGTCAAGGTAATACCATTGCGAAAATAAATGGTGAAGACGGCAATAAAATTGCCGATCTCGCTCACCTTTTACCCATGCAATTAATTACGCCTGAAGGACTTACCCTATTAAATGGTGGGCCAAGTTTTCGACGTGCATTTTTAGATTGGGGTTTATTCCACCACCATAATAGCTTTCATTCCTCTTGGGTCGCCTTAAACCGTTTATTAAAGCAGCGAAATGCCGCACTCAGTCAAAATCAGCCTTATTCTGCAATAAAAATATGGGACATTGAATTAGCTAAATTAGCCCATCAAGTGAGTGATTGGCGCGCTGAATACGCGGAGGCTTTACGTCCTGAGATCGAAAAAACCTGCCAGTTATTTTTACCTGAATTAGAGATTACTGTGAGCTTTCATCAAGGCTGGGAGAAAGAGACAGAATATGGTGAATTATTGGCGCAAAACTTTGAGCGAGATAAAGCCATTGGCTATACGGTTTCTGGTCCACAAAAAGCCGATTTCCGTTTTAAAGCCAATGGACTCCCCGTGGAAGATGTACTCTCTCGTGGTCAATTAAAATTATTGATGTGTGCGCTACGTTTAGCCCAAGGTGAGCATTTAATGATTCAAAAACAACGTCATTGTATCTTTCTAATTGATGACTTTGCCTCAGAGTTGGATCAACATAAACGTGCGCTTCTAGCTGAACGCTTGCAACAAAGTGGTTCTCAAGTTTTCGTAACCGCTATTACTCAAGGCCAACTCAAAGAAATGCAGGTTGGTAAAGGGAAATTATTCCAAGTGGATACAGGTAAGATCACCGAATTGCAACCATAAAAAATAATCCGATCTGTTTAAAGATCGGATTACGTTTAAAACAATGCTATTTTTGACCGCACTTTAGTTTGGTTTCCATTCACCATTCAATATGGTACCAATCACATCATAATCTTTTGTGAATACAGCCAAATTAGCCACTTTACCCGCTTCAACAGAACCTAAACGGTCATCTACGCCAATCGCTCTTGCTGGGTACAGGTTACTCATACGAATCGCTTCTGCTAATGGAATTTCCACATACTCTACAGCATTCTTAATAGATTCCATCATGGTAATCGATGCGCCCGCAATCGTACCATTTGCATCGTAGCAACGACCTTCTTTCACATAAATCGGTTTTCCTACAAAAGTGAAAGTTTCCAATTCAGGTGGTGCACCTGCAGCAGCAAGAGAATCGGTTACAATGCAAAGTTTGTCACCTTTCGCTTTTTTATCTAAGCGAACGTTACCAAAATTCACATGCACGCCATCTACAATAATCCCCGTGTAAACATCGGAATCTAACACTGCGCCAACTACGCCCATCGCACGTCCTGAACTGATCGGCGACATCGCATTATGCAAGTGTGTCGCAAAAGTTGCCCCTTTATGAAAGGCGGCTTTTGCTACTTCATAAGTCGCATTAGAATGGCCAATAGACACAATAATGCCTGCTTTCACAAAATCAGGAATATATTGCACCGTTGGGTTTTCAGCAGCAATAGTTAACTTAGTAATCACATCCGCATTATCACACAAGAAATCTTTCATCTCTGGCGTCGCTTCACGGATATATTCCGGACGATGCACACCTTTTTTCTCAAGACTTAAATAAGGGCCTTCGATGTGTAAGCCAAGCGCTTGATTTTTATGCTTATTCAAATACTCACGCATAATATTTACTGCGCGTTTTATATCTTCATCTGGTGCAGTAATAAACGTTGGCAAGAAACTGGTACAGCCTGATTTTAAGTTCGTGGCTTGCATAATTTCTAATGTTTCCACGCTTGTTTGATCGTTAAACATCACACCGCCGCAGCCGTTTAATTGCAAATCAATAAAACCTGCAGTGAGATTATGCCCTTTTAAATCAATGGTTTTAATCCCGCTTTCTAATTCGCTTTGTGGAATAACGGATTGAATATATTCCCCTTCAATAACCACTGCATAATCTCTTAAGACTTCATTTTTCGTGTAGATTACGCTGTTAATTAATGCATACTTCATCATACCTTCCTAAAATCAAATTAAAATTAACCGCACTTATAATACACTATGAATCGCGCGACCTTCCAATTCAGTAAAATATTTCACTGTTTTGACTTTCAATTCTTGCAATGCTGGCTCATCACATACCAAAACGAAATGACGATGAAGCTGTAAAGCACTCACTGTCCAAAGGTGATTAATACTGCCCTCTACGGCGGCTTGTACGGCTAAGGCTTTATTATAACCCGTTGCTAAAATCATCACTTCTTCTGCATCAAGTAATGTCCCTACACCTATTGTTAAGGCATATTTTGGTACTTGATTTACGTCATTATTAAAGAAACGAGAATTCACAATAATAGTATCTGGCGTTAAAGTTTTAATACGGGTACGCGAACTTAAAGAAGACGCAGGTTCATTAAAGGCAATATGTCCGTCAACACCTACACCGCCCATAAACAAATGAATTTTGCCATAAGATTTAATTTTTTCTTCATAACGGCGGCATTCTTCATCATGGTCATTGGTATTACCATTTAAAATATTGATATTTTGCGGTTGAATATCAATATGGTTGAAGAAATTATTATGCATAAAACTGTGATAGCTTTCTGGATGTTCTTTTGGTAAACCCACATATTCATCCATATTGAAAGTCACCACATGTTTAAAACTCACTTCTCCTGCTTGATTTAATTTAATCAATTCTTGATAGGTCTTAAGTGGCGTACCACCTGTTGGTAAACCTAATACAAAAGGACGTTCTGCGGTAGGTTTAAAATGATTAATTCGATCAGCAATATGACGCGCCGCCCAACGGCTGACTTGTTGTTCATTATTCAGAGGAATGAGACGCATAATAACCTTCCTTATCGGTACCACACCGACATTCTTTCCTCTCCGATAGAGAGAGGAAAGAAGTAAGTGCGGTCACTTTTCCATTAATTTATAAATATTTTGCTTTTAACTCTTTCGCTTTCGCTAATTGCTCTGGCGTTGCTTTCGCTGTCATTGGCTCACGGCAATAACCTGCATCCACACCATCTAGTTTCAATAACTCTTTGATAGTGAGATATAAGCCATTCGCTAAAATGCCTTCGATAAGATCATTGGTCACATGTTGAACTTGAAGCGCATCAGCCAATTTACCTTGTTTGGTTAATTCAAAGATTTGTCTTGCGCGTACACCATTAACATTGAATGTACTACCAATTGCACCATCCACACCTAAAGATACTGCAGGTACCATCATTTCATCAAAACCAGCCCAAATGAGGTGATTTGGATAAGCTTTTTTCAAGCGTTCTAATAGATAGAAATCCCCAGCGGTAAATTTCACACCTAGCACTTTCGGGTTTTTATAAAGTTCGCCGAATTGTTCAATACCCATGTTCACGCCAGTTAAGAACGGAATTGAGTACACGATCATGTTATTGCCCGTTTCTGCAATAATGGTGTCGTAGTAATGTTTGATTTCAGGGAAGCTGAATTTATAGTAGAAAGGCGTTACCGCAGAAAGGCTGTCATAACCTAATTCGGTTGCATATTTACCTAATTCCACTGCTTCATGTAAGTTCACGCTACCCACTTGTGCGATTAACGCTACTTGGTCTTTCGCTTCATCTTTCGCGATACGGAAAATTTGTTTTTTCTCTTCCGTAGAAAGCATAAAGTTTTCACCTGTTGAGCCGCCTACATATAAACCATCAATTTTCATCTTATCAATGTTATAGCGAATAATTTCACGCAAACCTTTTTCATTGATAGAGCCATCTTCATTGAATGATACTAATAACGCACTAAAAATACCTTTTAAGTTACGCATTTTTCTCTCCTATTTAATACGTTGTTCTAAAATGACATTTAATGTTTTTTGCTTTATTTTGACCGCACTTTCCTGCGATGCCTGTACTAATAAAGCATAAATCAAATCTAATACGAATAATTGAGCAATCTTCGTGCCGATAGAGTCGCCTTGTAACTTGCCTTGCTTATTGCCATTCACTAAAACCAGATCGGCATATTCAGTGATTGGAGAACGCAAGCTGTGCGTAATCGCAATGGTTTTTGCCCCATTTTCTTTGGCGATTTTCATGGTATGAGTGGTTTCTTGAGAATAACCGGAATGACTCAAACCAATTGCCACATCTTTTTTCGTCAGTAACGATGCCTGCATATACATAAAATGGTTGTTACCTGTCGCATCCACTTGCACACCGATACGCATGAGTTTATTTTTGGCATCTTCCGCAGTAATACCGGATGTACCCACACCAAATAAAAAGACACGATTCGCTTGCTGAATGGCTTTTACAGCCTCTTCCAACTGCTCAAAATCTAATAAATTAATGGTTTCATCCATCACGTTATTGATGGCAGATTTCAGCTTATGCGCAATATTCAAGGAATTATCAGAATCAGTAATATCTGAATCTAATACGGTGTTATCTTTACCATCTTTCGTGGCAAGCTCAATAGATAATTCTAATTTAAAATCACTGAAACCTTTAAATCCAAGAGTGCGGCAAAAACGCACAAAGGTCGCTTCCCCTACTTCTAAATGAGCCGCAATTTCAGCTAGAGGACATTGCACCGCAAGATCAGGATTCAATAAAATCGCATCCGCAATTTTCTTTTCAGTTTTCGTTAAACTGCGATATAACGAGCTGATGGTATTTAAAATATTGCCATTTTTAGCCATAAACCACTCCCGTATTTTTTGCTTGTAATAAGCAGTCTTTTACCCAGTAAGCTGCACCAATCAAGCCAGCATCTTGCCCGAATTTAGCACATTCTAATTCACAATGATAAACATCAGGAAGCTCACTTAATAAAGATTGAACCAACGGTAAATAACCTTCTGCTAATCCGACACTACCGCCAACCACGACTTTTTGCATGTCTAATCCAATCTTCAAATCAGCAATTAAATTCGCAATAGCTTGGGCTGAACGTGTGACAAGTGCGGTTGCTTTTTCATCATTTTGACGGAAACGCGCAAAAACTTCTTTCGGATCACAAGGATCATCCCATTGAGAAGAAACTGCTTCAATCGCGCGACCTGATGCAATGGCTTCAACACAACCTCGGCGACCACAGCCGCAAACGGGGCCATTAGGATCGGCCAAAGTATGACCTATATGCCCTGCGATGCCATTTGGCTCAGTAAGTAAACGATGATTTAAAATTAAACCGCCACCTACGCCTGTGGAAACCGTAATAAAGGTAAAGTTTTGCACATCATCAGGATTTTGTAGTTGATACTCGGCATAGGCTGCAGCTTGCACGTCATTAAGCAACCCAATCGGTTTATCAGTGTGCTGTGCAATGCTGTCTTTTAGCGGAAATTGGGCTAATCCACCCAAATTTTTAGGGTTAAGTGCGGTCAGAATGCCTTGGTCAATAATGCCCGTTGAAGCAACGGCGACATAATCAAACTGCCCTTCATATTCTTTTAACAACTGAGCAAGGGTTTGATGCATGGCTTGTGCGGCATCATCTTGTGGCGTGGAAATCTGTTTTCGCTGCTGAATTTCACCATTTTTCACAATAGCAGAAGCAATTTTCGTGCCACCAATATCTAATGCCAAACAACGCTGTAATGCTTGACCACTATCCACTGTTAATGACATGTCTTCTTCCTTTATTTTTTTGCTGAATGAATGGCTTTAGCAAACCAGCTTACAATATGCTCTAAACGCGTTAATGCAGAACCAACCGTCACGCAATAAGCACCAATTTCAATGGCTGTTTTCGCCAACTCTGGTGTGTTATAACGTCCTTCCGCCATGACACGACAGCCTGCCGCCTTCAAATCTTTGACTAATTGATAATCAGGCTCTTCAGGTACAGCACCACCTGTGTAGCCAGACATCGTACTACCCACGATATCAAAACCGAGTTTTTGACAATACAAACCTTCTTCTAAATTCGAACAATCCGCCATGGCTAAACAGCCTAATTCGTGGATTTTTTTTACCGCACTTTCAATATCTACCGGTCTAGGACGATTTGTCCCATCCACAGCAATAATATCTGCACCCGCTTTCGCTAAATCTTCAATATCATGCAAAAATGGGGTAATTCGCACTGGGCTGTCAGGTAAATCTCGTTTCACAATACCAATAATCGGTACATTCACGGTAGGGCGTGTTGCTTTGAGATTTTCTACGCCCTCAATACGCAATCCCGCTGCGCCACCAATAACAGAAGCCTGTGCCATCGCCGCCACGATTTCTGGTTTATCCATCGGGCCGTCATCGACAGGCTGACAAGAAGCAATAAGACCAAATTTGATTTTATCTAAGACTTCATTATGTGATAATTTCGACATATAAACTCCTATATTAGACAGTAACACTTGGTTTCCTTTTGGCTCTTTCGTCATTATAGTAAAACTCACACCATAAAAAAATATTTTTTGAAGTTTAATTTCAAAATTTGTGATCGGCTTCTCAAATTTAAGATAAAGTGACAACATCTATACAAAATATTTTTTTTTACTTTAAAATATGAAGTAATACTTCATTACTTATAAATAGGAGAAAAAAATGAATGTGTTAGGTTATGCGCAAAAGATTGGGCAGGCCTTGATGGTACCTGTTGCTGTCTTACCAGCAGCGGCTGTACTGATGGGTATCGGTTATTGGCTTGACCCTGATGGCTGGGGTGCAAACAGTCAACTTGCTGCATTTTTAATTAAATCAGGCGGTGCTATCATCGATAACATGGGCCTACTTTTTGCCGTTGGCGTTGCTTTCGGTTTATCTAAGGACAAACATGGTTCTGCTGCACTTTCAGGTTTAGTGGGTTACTATGTAGTAACAACCCTACTTTCACCTGGCAGTGTTGCTCAGCTACAACATATCGATGTAAGTGAAGTGCCCGCCGCCTTCGGAAAAATCAATAACCAATTTATTGGGATTTTAATCGGGGTCATTTCGGCTGAACTTTATAACCGCTTCTATCAAGTGGAATTGCCAAAAGCACTTTCCTTCTTTAGCGGAAAACGTCTCGTACCGATTGTTGTGTCTTTTGTCATGATGCTTCTCAGCTTCGTATTGCTCTACATCTGGCCATATATTTTCGGCGGTTTAGTGTCATTCGGTGAAAGTATTAAAGACTTAGGCGCAGTTGGTGCGGGTCTTTATGGTTTCTTCAACCGTTTACTCATTCCTGTTGGCTTACACCACGCATTAAACTCTGTATTCTGGTTTGACGTAGCCGGTATTAACGATATTCCAAACTTCTTAGGTGGTGCAAAATCACTTGCTGAAGGTACGGCAACAGTTGGTGTAACGGGTATGTATCAAGCCGGTTTCTTCCCTGTCATGATGTTCGGCTTACCGGGTGCGGCATTAGCGATTTACCTCAGTGCTAAACCAAGCCAAAAAACAAAAGTGGCATCAATTATGCTTGCGGGTGCATTTGCCTCATTCTTTACTGGTATCACTGAACCATTAGAATTCTCTTTCATGTTTGTTGCGCCAGTACTTTACTTCATCCATGCGGTATTAACCGGTATTTCCGTCTTTATCGCAGCGACAATGCATTGGATCGCAGGCTTCGGTTTCAGTGCGGGTCTCGTGGATATGGTGCTTTCATCACGCAACCCATTAGCCGTTGAATGGTATATGCTCATCGTACAAGGCTTAGTATTCTTCGTGATTTACTACGTGGTATTCCGTTTTGCAATTAAAGCGTTCAACCTAAAAACATTAGGTCGCACAGAAGAAGCGGAAGAAACGACTGCAGCACAACCAGCAGCGAGCCAATCTCGCGAAGAAAGAGCGGTCAAATTTATTGATGCTTTAGGGGGCGCAGATAACTTCAAAAATATTGATGCTTGTATCACTCGCTTACGTTTAAGCTTAGTGGATCAACACAAAATCAATGAAGAACAACTTAAATCTCTTGGAGCAAAAGGTATCGTGAAAATTGGTAACGATGGCTTACAAGTGGTTCTCGGTCCTGAAGCTGAACTTGTGGCAGAAGCCATGAAACAAAAAGTGAAATAAAATACATCAAATGAAATACCGACTCAGAAATGGGTCGGTATTTTTTTGCCAAAAATAAAGTAAAAAATGACCGCACTTTAGCTGAGAATTTCTTGTCTGGAGTGAGTTAAATGAATGTTTGAAAATGAAGATTGTTTTGAAAGGGTGGTGGAACTAAGCAGAATTGGTCTTAACAGCAAGTGGCTTACTGCATCGCATCCCTGCGGGATTTCTACCTAGCCCACCATAGATTTAAAGCATCTCTGGGGTTCCAGTCTGCGATATAAAATTAAAAGATTAAGTATCTTTTAAAAGCCACTTATTATATTCAGGAGACCAATCCTGACTTCCAAACAAACCACGTTGGAAGGCAGTATTATGATAGAAGTCTTCCGCAATTTTGTCAATTAAGATATTGCACTAAAAGAAGTATTTTTTCGCTTTTCGTATAAAAATTAACAAAGACATTTCAACTATCACATCAATGTAACAAAAACAAAATAACCGTCTGATTAAAGACGGTTATTTTTGCTATCTTGTGCCGTAAACCACAATGGTTTTGCCGTGCGCATGGATTAGATTTTGATCTTCCAGCATCTTAATGATTCGCCCGACAGTTTCACGCGAACAACCTACCATCTGGCCTATTTCCTGACGCGTAATTTTAATTTGCATACCATCAGGATGCGTCATGGCTTCAGGTTGTTTTGCTAAATGCATAAGCGCCTGAGCAATACGGCCTGCCACATCTAAAAAGGCCAAGTTAGTCACTTGTCGAGATGTATTTTGCAAGCGCTTTGATAACTGAGAAGTAAGGAACATTAAAATCTCAGGATTAATTTGAATAAGCTGACGATATTTTTTATAGGAAATTTCTGCAATTTCACAAGGGGTTTTCGTTTTCACCCAAGCAGAACGTTTCGAGCCTTCATCAAATAAACCTGCTTCACCAAAAAATTGTCCAGCACCTAAATAAGATAAAATCATCTCTTTGCCTTCATCATCTTTCGATGAAACCATCACGGTTCCTTTAATTAAGAAATATAAAATATTGGCATCTTCCCCTGCATGGATTAAGGTCGATTTTGCCGGATATTTATGTAAATGGCAGTGTGTTAGGAACCAATCCAGAGCAGGATCACGTTGCTGATCATCGTCCTGCGGCTTTTGTTCTTCTAATAATTCTACATTTTCTGACATATAAGCTCCTATTGATTCATTTTAGAAATTCCATTTTATCTTTTATATCAATGGATTCATGTAACTCTGACCAAACAATCACTGCACTTCCATTGTGAATCTTGTTCAGTAGGTGTTGTTTTTTTTGTTCTAAAGAAAATTCGTGTGAACCATAATCAGTACCTTCTCTAAGTACCACACTTTCCACAATATTTTCCAAGGTTTCTGTTGGCAATTCTTGCCACGGAATAATCATATATTTATCAACTAAAGTCAATTAAGCAAAAAGCGGTTCAAGAAAACGCCACTGCTGTTCAAAACTTTGATTTGCACCTAAACGGAAGTTTGTGCGGACATAACGCATAAACTGCCCTTCACAAAGGGTTACTAAATGCCCTGCAATAATGCGTTCATCGACGTTAAAACCACGCCCTTCGCGTAATTTTCGCATTTGTAAAATATTCACAAATTGCATTTCAAGACGATCGAAAAATTGAGCGACACGAGCCTGTAAAAGCGGCTCTTCAAACATCAATGCATGTCCGGTCAAAATGCGTGTCAAACCAGGGTTTTTACGCGCAAAATCGAGGATCATCTGCATAATGTCACGTACACGATTCATCGTATTGGTTTCATTGCGAATTGATGTGGTAATACGGCTAAATAAATTCGCTTCGATATTATCGATCAACGCTTCAAACATTTTGGTTTTACTTGGGAAGTAACGATAAAGTGCCGCTTCTGATACGCCCACTTCTTCCGCTAAACGCGCTGTTGTCATCCGCTCCATTCCCCGTTCAGAATGCAACATATGGGTAAGCACCGTCAACACTTGTTGACGACGTTCTTTTACCGTGCGTTTTTCGATTTTTGGCGGTTTGATTTCCGCAGCAATCTCATCAACTTCAACGAGAGATAATTGTTCTACCATAGTTTATTTTTTACCTGAATGACCAAAACCGCCCTCACCGCGTTCAGTTTCGGTAAATTCACTAACAATATTGAATTCAGCTTGTACTACTGGCACAAACACTAATTGTGCAATACGATCGCCGACTTCAATTTTGAACGGTTCATGGCCGCGATTCCATACCGACACCATTAATGGACCTTGGTAATCTGAATCAATTAAGCCCACTAAGTTACCTAATACGATACCGTGTTTATGACCTAAACCAGAACGAGGCAGAATTACTGCTGCAAGGTTCGGATCGGCAATATAAATTGAAAGACCTGTTGGGATAAGTTTGGTTTCGCCTGGTTGAATTTCGATGCCTTCTTCAAGCAATGCACGTAAATCCAAACCTGCTGAACCTTCGGTTGCATAGGTTGGTAAAGGAAATTCGTTGCCAATACGGCTATCCAAAATTTTTACATCAATTTTTTTCATACTTATTTATCCTTTAAAAGAAATCTGTCATACAAAAGTGCGGTCACAAAATCCAACGAGTTTTGAACGTATTTTATTTGTGATAATGCTCAACAATTTCGGTGACCAACACTTCTGCCAATTTATTTTTATCTGCTAACGGCAACACTTTTTCGCCTGTTTTCCAAAAGATCTGCAAAGCATTTTGATCTTGCCCGAATACTTGCCCATCCGATACATCATTGGCACAAATCATATCTAAATTTTTGCGTTGAAGTTTGCTCTTCGCATATTCAGCGACATTTTGCGTTTCAGCCGCAAAGCCTACAACAAACGGACGATCTTTTTCTAAACTTGCCAGACTTGCGATAATGTCTGGATTTTTCACCAATTTAAGAGAAAGCTCATCGTTATCATTGGTTTTTTTAATTTTTTGATCAGCGACTTCCGCAACTCGATAATCTGCCACCGCGGCACAGCCAATAAAGATGCGATTTTTGACCGCACTTTCAAGGGAGGCTTGCCACATTTCATGAGCGGTTGTCACATCAATACGATGAACATTTTTCGGCGTAGCCAGATTAACAGGCCCCGCAATTAAGGTGACATTTGCCCCACGTTTTGCAAAAGCCTCGGCAATTGCAAAGCCCATTTTACCTGAGCTGTGATTAGAAATATAACGAACAGGATCGATAGCTTCATGCGTCGGACCAGCTGTAATAGTGACACTTAAATCGGCTAAATCTTGTTGAATAGCAAAAAGTGATTGAAGTGATTCGAAAATTTCAGCGGGCTCAGACATTCTACCAGCACCCACATCGCCACAAGCTTGAAAGCCACTATTTGGCCCAACAAAATGAATACCTCGCGCTGAAAGGGCGGTCAAATTTTGTTGTGTAATCGCCTGGCGGTACATTTGCTGATTCATAGCCGGTGCAAGCATAATAGGTGCACTTGTCGCGAGACAAATCGTACTGAGTAAATCATTTGCCATTCCAACGGTTAAACGCGCAATAAAATTGGCACTGGCTGGCGCAATCACAATCGCATCAGCCCATTTAGCCAGCTCAATATGCCCCATGGCTAATTCGGCTTGAGGATCAAGTAAAGATTGAGAAACCGCATTGCCCGAAATAGCTTGTAGCGTTAAAGGTGTGACAAATTCAGCAGCAGCGGATGTTAAAGCCACTCGAACTTCTGCGTTAGATTTGCGTAATAAACGAATAAACTCAATGGTTTTATAGGCGGCAATGCCTCCTGTAATCCCGACAACAATACGCTTTCCGCTCAAGCTCATTTGCTACTCCGCTACGACTTAATAGAATGGATATGTTTTGTGTGTTAGTACTTAACAACTTAAGGTTGCCTATTTTACTTCAAATTTCATTAATAAAAAATTTTATTTTTGCGATCGCTATACCAAAAATAAAACTAACTTCTCGCCAAGATTGAAAACATCCTGAAAATTGACCGCACTTTTTTCTTTTCATTAATTAATATGCAAACAAACTCCCCCTTAATGCCTCGTGAAAAATTGCTGAAATATGGTGTTGAAGCCCTAGAAGATCACGAATTACTTGCTATTTTTCTACGAACAGGGATTAAAGGCTGCCCTGTCATGGCATTATCACATAACGTGCTGCAACATTTTGGATCCCTTCGCGCCTTATTAAGTGCAGATAAAGAAGCCTTCTGCAAAGTAAAAGGATTAGGCATTACGCAGTTTATTCAACTACAAGCCACCGCAGAAATGACTAAACGCTACCTCAAGCAAGAATTACTGATAGAACATGTATTTAGCGACACATCCACGGTAAAACTTTATCTTCAAGCAGAGCTTCATCACGAAGAACGTGAAATTTTCATGGTGTTATTTTTAGATAATCAACATCGTTTGATTAAAAAAGAACGGTTATTTTTAGGCACAATTAATGTGACGAATGTTTATCCTCGTGAAATCATCAAAGAAAGCCTTTACTGCAATGCAGCCGCCTTAATTTTAGCTCATAATCATCCTTCTGGTATCGCAGAACCCAGTTATTCAGACAAAATGATCACACAAAAAATTATTGAAGCCGCCGAGTTAATGGAGATTCGTATTTTAGATCATTTTATTGTCGGCAAAGGGACTTGTTATTCTTTTGCAGAGCATAATCTGTTATAGTTTTAGGGAATTTGATGATTTTTTTATCGTTCATTTCCATTTCAAGAAGGAAAAATCGCTTTTGGACTTGAGAAATGAAAATAAAGTCAGTATAATTTGCGACCTTTAATATAGTAAGTGGGTCGGATACCGCGACCTGACGAGGAAGCAAGCTTAGTTTTAAGCTTCATTATCCGAACCATAAGCTCGAGCTTATATTTAAATTATTGGAGATTATTATGTCTAGAGTTTGTCAAGTAACAGGCAAGCGTCCAGCTGTGGGTAACAACCGCTCACACGCGTTGAATGCGACACGTCGTCGTTTTCTTCCAAACCTTCACACTCACCGTTTCTGGGTTGAAAGTGAAAACCGTTTCGTAACCTTACGTTTAACTGCGAAAGGTATGCGTATTATCGATAAAAAAGGCATTGATGCAGTGTTAGCTGAAATCCGTGCTCGTGGCGAAAAAATCTAAGGAGCTAAAACATGGCAGCTAAAGGCGCTCGTGAGAAAATCCGTTTAGTTTCTACAGCAGAGACTGGTCACTTCTACACAACTGATAAAAATAAACGTAATATGCCTGAAAAAATGGAAATCAAAAAATTTGATCCAGTAGTGCGTAAACACGTTATCTATAAAGAAGCAAAAATCAAATAATTTTGCTGATTTGAAAAAAGCCCGACATTGTTCGGGTTTTTTTATACCAAAATTCATTACCGAGATTATCTATGCCTGAACTTCCTGAAGTCGAAACTGCCCTGCGTGGTGTCAGCCCCTATTTGAAAGGTTTTACCATTGAAAAAATTGTGGTTCGTCAACCTCAACTACGTTGGGTTGTCTCTTCTGAATTAACTACGCTCAAAAACGTCAAAATTTTGGATACCTCTCGTCGTGCGAAATATTTAGTTATTCACACAGAAAAAGGCTACATCATTGGTCATTTAGGCATGTCTGGCTCTGTTCGAATTGTGCCGCACGATAGTCCTATTGATAAACACGATCACCTTGATATTGTGATGAATAATGGCAAATTACTGCGTTATAACGATCCAAGACGCTTCGGTGCATGGCTATGGGCTGAAAACTTAGATGACTTTCATCTTTTCCTAAAACTTGGTCCAGAACCACTTTCTGATGAATTTAATGCGGAATACCTTTTTAAAAAATCACGCAAGAAATCGACCGCACTTAAAACCTTTTTAATGGAGAATGCTGTTGTCGTGGGCGTAGGAAATATTTATGCCAATGAAACACTCTTTTTATGTGGTTTACACCCAATGAAATTAGCCGAAAATCTTACTCGGAACCAATGTGCCTTACTCGTTGAAACGATTAAAAACGTATTAGCGAAAGCCATTACACAAGGTGGTACAACATTAAAAGATTTCTTACAGCCCGATGGTCGCCCTGGTTATTTTGCGCAGGAATTGTTAGTGTACGGAAACAAAGATAAGCCTTGTCCAAAATGTGGCACAAAGATTGAAAGCATGATTATTGGGCAACGCAATAGCTTTTATTGCCCTCATTGTCAGAAAAAGAAATAGGCGTTATACACGCCTATTTTTTAGAAAAAGGTACTCCAGAAATGAGAAATTGGCATGGCGAGAAAAAGAGCCGGCAACATATTCGCCACATGGAACATTTGGATATTACAAATGCGAAAGCCCGCCGCAATCATTAGCATACCGCCTACCGCAGCAAAATCACCTCGCATTTCAGGTGTCACAAAAGGAATAATAAATACTGCAGAATAAGCTAAAATCACTTGAACCAATGTTTGTGGCACAAAAATACTCGCGACAGAAATACCGAGCGATGTAGCAAAGATCATCGCGGTGAAGAAATCTAGAAAGGATTTCACAATAAGGATATCAAAATCACCTGTCATCCCTTCATTCATCGCCCCGAAAATACCCGTTCCACTAAAAGAAAATAAAATCACAATCGCAACAAATTTAGATAAGAACTCTTCTTGGCTATGCATGCTACTTGGTGTATCAGGGAACATCTTTTCAACAAGACCTTTCGCTGATGAGGCAAGCTTGTTAATTCCGTGTTCTAATAAAAGCAATTCCCCAATAATCGTACCCAATAACACCGATAAAATCATTGCGGGCATATTGGTGGTTTTCGCTACCATCACAATACCCATGCCCATAGAACACAAGCCAAAGATCAAGGTTAAATTAGTGCGTAAACGTTCTGGAATGCGTCCACCGAGCGCCGCGCCAATAACTGCACCACTAATAATCGCCAGAGCATTAATATAAGGTCCGATAATCATATTCTTCTCCGAGTTAACTCATCCTATTATACGAAAAACAGGATGAAAATCGACCGCACTTTTAGAAACAAAAAAGGCATGGTTTCCCATGCCTTTTGTTTATTAATGATAAATTACCAGTGGTAACCTGCACCTACTGCTACACCCACTTTACCTTGAGTATCGCTCGTACCTGCTAAACGAATAATAATTTTACCGTTATCTGAAATACGTGACATACCTAATGCCACCGCATTTTGACCTTGGTAATTACCCGCTGCCACAGATACCATGCTCTTACCTGGAATGTAAGCTTGTGGTAATTGAGATGCCGCTAACGCGCTTGCTGTACCTGCATTTACACGTTTACCTAACTTGTTCACTTGACCATTTAAGTGGTTGATCTTGTTATTCATGTCAGCTTTTACTTCGTGTAATTGGCTGCCGTTTACCGCATCAGTACTGTCTGCTGCAATGCGTCCTGGTGCAACATTGGTAATTTGTTTATTACCTGCATCAATACCATTTTTAGTCATACTTGGACCATTTTTAATGGTTACGCCATTGCTATCAATCACAGTATCGCCCGCAGTGAATTTATTCGCTGTTACGCTTTCCACTTTAAGGTTTTTCTTGATACCTACACGAATATTGCCGCTCTTATCAATGTTTGTCATCACATTATCGCCACCATCAAACTCACTCCAGTTTGTGTTGCTATCTGCGCCTTTCACATTGATTTGGCTATTTAATTTCGCACCGTAAACATCGCCTACGTTTGCGCCAAATTTTAAGCCATCGCTTAATGTTGCGATAGTTTCGCCACCAAAGTTCATACGATTTGGTGTTTTACCATCAAGATTTGGTGCTGCATCTTTACCACTCACCACTGTAATTGGCGTTGAGTTATCACCTTCGCCAAGATTGATGGTTGTGGTATTAACCGTTGTGGCATTCACAGTTCCGGCTTTTAAATCTTTCGTAGTAGAGATAGTGAAGTTAATACCATTCTGTTCAAGTTTGATATTATCACCAGCGATATAGTTTACAGTCGCACCAGGTGCTACATTAGCAGCTTCGGTACCACTTACTTCACCAGTAGAACCATCTTTCTTCGTCGCTTTGGCATTCCAGCCTTTACTTGCCAATTCTTTCACTTTGAATAACTGACTACCATTCACTGCATCTTTGCTATTGGCATTAACATCACCATTTGCAACATTGCTAACTTTATTACCCGCAGCATCAATACCTTTTTTAGTGATACTTGGACCATTAGCAATCGTTAAACCATTCTCATTAATGGTTGTATCGCCAGCTTTTACGCTATCAACGGTGATATCTTTATTTAATTTAACTGTGACTTTATCATCTTCTGCTTCAGTGGTGATGTTGTCATCACCGTTAATCGTAACTGTAGAACCCAATTTTTCCACATTAGTTGAACCGCTATCACCGTTAAAAGTTAAACCTTTTGTAGTAACGGTTGTATTGGCATCTACACCTTGTTTAATCTGATTTTTTGTTTTTTCAGATAAATCAAGATGGTAGTTCGTTACAGAAGCGTCGCCGACATCTTTTGCACCTTTATTTTCTACTGTTAATGCATCAGTAGTTGTCACATTTGCAGAGGTATCAACGGCATTAATTGTATAAAGACTTTCACCATTAGTGCCTTTTGTTTCTTTAACTGTTGTATTTTTACCCGCTATTACTCCAGTTTTAGCTGCATTAACGGCATTGTTCAATTGTGAAACATTTACAGCATCAGTATCAGCTTCACCAGCGGCTACACCTGTGATTTTATTGCCTGCAGCGTTAATACCTTTTTTAGTGATACTTGGACCATTAGCAATAGTTAAGCCATCAGTATTAATGGTTGTATCGCCAGCTTTTACGCTATCAACTTTGATATCCTTCGCTAATTTAATTTCTAACTTATCCTGGCCATTCGCTACTACGCCAATGTTACCATCGGAAAGTTTACCAGCATCAGCTACACCACCAACCAAGTTAACTTTTTGACCTAATTTACGCTCTACATCCTTTCCTGTATCACCAGCAAAGGTTAATGGCATATTACGTACTTTATTAATTGCGTCAGTTACATCACCTGCGGTTGCAATATTATTTCGATTGTCAGCTGCTGCATTACCATCTTTATCAGTAGTAATAGTTGTTGTGTTGACATTAAATGTCACATCCGAACCATTACCGTTATCAGTCACGCTTGCAGTTGTCAATGTACCATTCACAAAGTTCACAAAACCATTGTTATTGATACGTGATTTAGAAGTACCATTTTCTTTTACGTTAAAGCCACTATTGTGTAATACCGTATAAAGTTGTGAACCATTTACTGCATCGGTAGAGTCCTTAGCAAGACGACCAGCTGCTACATTTTGGATTTGACGTTCAAAACCCTCTTTACCAACAGAAACTGCACCACCAGCATTACTTCCCAAACCAGCTTGGAATTTCACATTTGTATCAGTACCGCCATCATTTTTAAATGTTGCATGATCAGATGAGTCGTTAAAAGTATTTGAACCAGCAACGGAATCATGACCTAATGCGACAGAATTAGCTACTGCTGCAGTTGAATGGTCACCTAATGCCATTGCATTTGCTCCTGTAGCATTAGCAAAAGAACCCAACGCAATGGCATCCTGCACACCCGTCGCTTTTGCTTGATAACCAAATGCTAACCCTGTTTTAGCTGCTTCTGCGTAGCCACCAAGAGCCACACCCCATCCTGCAGTAGCTTTAGAATTAACACCAATTGAAACAGTATAATCGTCTCCAGCTTGTGCATTTGTACCTAACGCCACTGATGATTTTTTATTTGCTTGGCTTCCATTACCGATAGAAACAGCTGCGGTATCATCTGCATGAGAATTTAAACCTAGTGCAATTGTGCCATCTGCAGATGTTTTTGCACCATAACCAATTGCTAAGGATGCATTGGATGTATTCGTTGTACTCGCATTTGGGCCTATTGCAATAGAGTTTTCACCTGAGGCCCCCGTATTATCCTGGTTACCTGTTACATTTGATTTAACCGAGAAATAACGAATTTTTTCAATTTCTGCCATCGCAGCATAAAGCTGAGAACCATTGATTGCATCAGTCGAATTTGCAGAAATATCACCTGGTGATAAGTTGATAAGTTGACGTTCATAGCCTTTTTGACCAATAGAAACAACGTCCCCTGCGATAGTGTCCGCACCACCAGCCCAAGTATAAGTTGTCCCTAAAATAGTACGAGTAGTATAGGCAACCCCCGCTTTATCTGTTTTAGAACCGCCACCAATCGCAACAGAGTTAGCTAAACTTGCATTTGCACCTGTACCTAAAGCTACCGAATTAGTATTATCTGCACGAGCTACAGTTCCCAGTGCAACAGAAAGATCTCCAGCTACCGATTTTGAGCCAATGGCAACCCCTATCTCCCCTGCTTTTGTATTTTGGTACATAGATGGCTTATTGAGGTCACCACCAGTTAATGAAGCAAAAGCAGCATCAACTCTACCTGTTACTTCTTGATTCTTAGAATTTATGTATTTTGTGTTAGTAGCAGCTGCTCCATTTGTATCATCTCCACCGATTGCAACAGAAGCATTACCATAAGCAATAACATTACCACCAATTGCAATTGATTGATCTCCTCGAGCCCAAGCACCTTGGGTAATATTATCTTTGCTATTTGGTGTTAACAAGCCCCCTGCACCAATTGCAATAGCTTGATTAACTAATCCAGATATAGATGCATCGCCAACTTGAGCATTTTTCCCTATTAATATATTTCGTTCGCCATTATTAGTGCCTGCTACGCCCGTATTATCCCCTAAGAAAATACTATCTTTATAACGAGCTGTAATACCATTCCCTACCGCAATAACTTGGTCTTTAGAATTGGTGATATTATTACCTAATACAGTTGAACTAGAACCAGATGCCGTAATATCATTACCAATTGCGACAGATTTCAGATTTGACACACTGATGTTATTACCAATTGCAGATGCATTCATATGCGACACATTGATATTATTACCAATTGCATTAGAATTTGCATGAACCACTTTAATATTGTTCCCCATGGCTAATAAATTATTATAAGCATGGTTTTCAAGAGTAATATTATTTCCCGTCGCGCTAGAATTTGCACTCAATACAGTTACATTATTACCTGCAGCACTAGAATTTGCTCCTGACACAGTTACATTATTACCTGCGCCACTAGAGTTTTCTCCTGATACAGTTACATTATTGCCTGCAGCACTAGAGTTTGCTCCTGATACAGTTACATTATTACCTGTAGCACTAGAATTTGCTTCTGATACGGTTACATTATTACCAATCGCCTTGGAGTTTTGTCCCGCAGAAGTAACATTTGCAGAATTACCAATCGCTGTAGAGTTTTCTCCTGATGCTTTGGTATTTGCATCCCCAATACCAATAGCCGTTGCTGCAACATTAACAGGATCAACATCGCCAACATGCACTTGAGCCTGTGCCGGCATCATCACTGCAGACAAAGAAAGTGCAAATGCTGAAAGTTTGAAAAGAGAAGATAAACGTGTTTCGCTTGTTACACGTTGTTCGGAGTTTGAAGAAGCTTTTACGGCTCCTTTCGCTAATTCTGATGTCACGACGAAAGATTGTGTCGTTTTGTTCCAAATAATCTTAAATACTTTGTTCATAAGAAAGTTCTCCTAAGTTAAATAGATTTAGGTATTCATCACATCCCAACAAATAGGAACAAGCTGGGGAAAAAATAAGGTGCTGGGAGTATAACTGACTCATCTATAAGATCAAGAAAATGATCGTTTTTTATACCATTTTTCACGAGAAATTTACATTTTCTATACAAGGTATCGTTTGCGTAAAAAGAATGCTCATTAAAATTAGGTCAAAGTCAGTAATAATGAGCATGGAATCGTCTTTATATAAGTCAAAAACAATGTAAAAGTTGACCGCACTTTTTTCTCTTAATATGCAACTCACCTACCACTTCCCTAATCCTCTCATACCCCTTTATGAGTATTTTTATTTTAAAGTTTGATCAACCTCAAAGTTTTGAAAAAAAACCTTAGGAAAACTACTGCTTTTTGGTATCTTATGCTTGCAATGAACTATTTTTATGAGTGAATTCAAAAGCTTAATAGGAATTGTTTGCATTTAAAATTGTTTTTTTATTCTTTCCTAATGGAGTGATTATCGTGAATGCATTGAGAAAAAGCCTTGTTTTGGCCACTTCTTTCGCAGCTTTAGGTGTGTATAACTCAGCGATGGCTGAAATGGTATACAAGCCTGTTGAACAACCTGTGGAAGCACCAAACCCTAATTTAAAAATCGAAGCAGTGAATGAAAAATTTGCTGAGAAATATCCTAGCCAATTCAATTCGTGGAAAGCGACTGAAAAAGGCGACAAAATCATCTATGCTAATGAACAAGATCCTCGTTTAATCGTGTTATGGGGGGGCTATTCTTTCGCAAAAGAATATAACGCACCTCGTGGTCACGTTTATGCAGTAGAAGATGTACGTAATATTTTACGTACTGGTGCGCCCAAAAATGCAAATGATGGCCCTCAACCAATGGCATGTTGGACTTGTAAAGGTCCAGACGTTCCTCGTTTAATTGCAGAATGGGGTGAAGATGGTTACTTTGGTGCCAAATGGGCTAAAGGTGGACCAGAAATTGTCAACTCGATCGGTTGTGCTGACTGTCACGATACGACCTCTAAAGACTTTGCTGAAGGCAAACCTGCATTACGTATTGCTCGTCCACACGTTCTTCGTGCATTAGATCACTTAAATAATGCACTTCAAGCAAAAGCAAAAGCTGAAGGTAAAGAACAAGCTAACTTAAGCTTTAACACAGCTGCTCGCACTGAAAAACGTGCTGAAATCTGTGCAAACTGTCATGTTGAATACTACTTCGCGGGCGACTTAAAACAAGTAACCTTCCCTTGGGATAACGGTCAAACTGTTGATGACATCGAAAAATACTATGATGATATCGGCTTCAGTGACTGGACTCACTCTCTTTCTAAAGCACCAATGTTAAAAGCGCAACACCCTGACTTTGAAATTTGGTCTTTAGGTATGCACGGTAAAAACGGCGTAACTTGTATCGACTGTCACATGCCTAAAGTACAAGGTAAAGACGGTAAAGTTTACACCGACCACCAAATCCAAAACCCATTCGATGCATTTGATACCACATGTGCAAACTGTCACGATCAAAGCAAAGAAAAACTTAAAGACATCGTTGCTTCACGTAAAAAAGAAGTGAAAGATGTAATGGGTCGTTTAGAAGATCAAGTTGTTCGTGCTCACTTTGAAGCGAAAGCGGCATGGGATGCAGGTGCAACTAAAGAAGAAATGGAACCTGCTTTAATGGATATCCGTCACGCTCAATGGCGTTGGGACTACGCAGCAGCAAGCCACGGTGGTCACATGCACGCACCTGATGTAATGCTTCGCGTATTAGGTTCTGGTATCGACAAAGCAGCGGATGCACGTGCTAAACTTGCAGCAATCTTAACTAAACATGGCGTGAAAACTCCGGTTGAAGTACCAGATATTTCTACAGCTGATAAAGCATGGAAAGTAATGGGTATTGATATCGAGAAAGAACGTAAAGCGAAAAAAGAATTCTTAGAAACTGTTGTACCTCAATGGGTAAAAGAAGCGAAAGCCAATGGCAAATTAGCTGAAGATACCGCAACAAAACAATAAAAAAAGAACCGCACTTTGTAACTAAAGTGTCGAAGTGCGGTCATTTTTAACCATATATTTGAGGTAATCAGAATGAATTTAACTTCTTTAATCAGCAAATCGGCAAAATCCCTTGCATTGGTTGCAATGCTTGCGGCAATGCCAATGGCTGCAAGTGCGGAAGAGATGGCAAAAACACCTGCCTCTCAACTCACTTATGAGCCACAATTGGATAACCAACGTGATCCAAACCAATATTGTGCGAAATGTCACAAATTTGACCAAGTTGATAAAAACCAAACTTTAGATCAATCTGGTGGTGAATTACACTTTGGTAAATTCCACGGCGCACACTTAAATCAAAAAAGCCCTAACACAGGTAAACCGATTAACTGTGTAAACTGTCACGGTAATATTTCGGAAGATCACCGTCGTGGTGCAAAAGATGTGATGCGTTTTGATGGCGATATCTTTGGTGATAAAAAACCAATGTATACCGCGCAAGAACAAAACCAAGTTTGTTTTGCTTGTCACCAACCGGCAAAACTTCGTGAAAAACTTTGGGCGCACGATGTTCACGCAATGAAATTGCCTTGTGCAAGCTGCCACACATTACACCCGAAAGATGATGCGATGAAAGGTATTCAACCGAAAAATCGTGTGAAACTTTGTGTAGATTGCCACGGCGAACAACAAAAACGCAAAGCGGCAAAAAACGCACAATCACAAACGCAATCAACCGAACAAAAGGATAAATAATGACAGCTTGTTCACGCCGAAACTTTGTTTCCGGCATGGGGGCATTAATCCTTATGACGGGGACATCAGTTACCTCTTTAGCGAAAGAGGAAAAGGCGGATAAACCGAAACGCTATGCAATGGTACACGACGAAACAGCTTGTATCGGCTGTACCGCTTGTATGGATGCTTGTCGTGAAACAAACCACGTTCCTGAAGGCGTTTCACGTTTGGAAATTCTCCGTAGTGAACCTTACGGCGAATTCCCAAATCAAGAATACGAGTTTTTCCGTCAATCTTGCCAACACTGTACAAACGCCCCTTGCGTGGCAGTTTGTCCGACCGGTGCATCATTTATTGATCCTGAAACAGGTATCGTCGATGTGCATAAAGATCTTTGTGTAGGTTGCCAATACTGTATTGCAGTTTGTCCTTACCGCGTACGTTTCATTCATCCAGAGCATCTTACTGCGGATAAATGTAACTTCTGTCGCGATACAAACTTAGCAGCTGGCAAACAACCTGCTTGTGTAGAAGCTTGTCCAACCAAAGCATTAACCTTTGGTGATATGAATGACCCAAGCAGCGAAGTGTCCCGCAAAGTGAAAGAAAAACCGGTTTATCGCACGAAAGTGGAATTAGGTACTCAACCAAATCTTTACCATATTCCATTCCAACACGGGGAGCCAAGAAGATGACATTAGATTATCCTGTTCCGTTTCACACACCTAACTTGGTGTGGGATTCAACAATCGCTATCTATTTGTTCTTACTTGGTATTTCTTCCGGTGCGGTACAATTAGCGATTGCTTATAAACGTAGTCACAAATTAGAAAATCCAAGCAAAAACTGGATTATCCGAGCAGCCGCCGTTTTAGGTTCTGTGCCAACATTAATTGGTTTAACCCTGTTAATTTTCCACTTGGCACGTCCTTGGACATTCTGGAAATTGATGTTTAACTATCAATTCAACTCCGTAATGTCTATGGGGGTAATGTTATTCCAAGTTTATATGCTGTTCTTGGTATGTTGGTGTGCGGTTATCTTCAAAGAAGATATCATGGCGTTCATCCAACGTTTTATGCCAAAACTTGGCTTTGTCGGTAAAATTATCAATGTATTAGAACGTTTAACTGGTCCTGTAGAAGTTATTCTCTTCATCTTAGCCGCTGTGCTAGGGGCTTATACCGGTTTCTTACTTTCAGCATTGATCAGTTACCCAATGTTAAATAACCCTGTTCTACCAGCGTTATTCTTGGCTTCAGGTACCTCTTCCGGTATCGCTGCAACCTTCTTATTTATCCTCATTGCAGGTAAATTAAAAGGTGATAGCCATGAATCACACTTCATTCACAAATTTGAAGTGCCAATTATGGTAACTGAACTTGGTTTATTAATCTGTTTCTTTGTTGGTCTACACTTCGGTGGTGGTCAGAAAGTAGTTGCATTGCACAATGCACTTTCGGGCTTCTGGGGGGCTGTGTTCTGGATTGGGGTATTCTTAATTGGTATCATCATTCCTCTACTTGCTAACCTTGCAGCAAAAGACAGCTTAAAATACAACAAGAACTTTATTATCCTTGTGTCAATCTTCGACTTAATCGGGGTTCTCTGCTTACGTTACTTCATCTTGTATGCAGGACAACTTACCGTTGCGTAAGGATAAATTTCTTATTTAATCAAAAGGCGTATACAATACGCCTTTTGTTTATTTAGAAGACTAAAGTGCGGTTAATTTTACGTATGTTTTTCATGCTTAAAATCAACCTTATTTTGTAAAATACAACCTTTAATACTGAAGAATACTATGCTTCCCGAACTCGGATTTCTCTCATTACTCTTTGCCACCACCGCGGCGCTCTTACTTTCCATCGTGCCGCAAATTGGTATTTGGCGAAATAAACCCACTCTCACCAATACAGCTTGGGGATTAAGTTATTGCTTCGGTATTTTTACAAGCGTTTCCATCGGCATTCTCGCCTACTCTTTTGCGACAGATGATTTCACATTGGAATACGTCGCGGCGCATTCTAATTCTCAACTACCGACATTTTTCAAAGTTGCCGCTACTTGGGGCGGACATGAAGGCTCCATTCTATTTTGGCTTTTCACATTAAGTCTTTGGTTGGTGGCTTTTGCCTTTTTCTCTCGTAAAAATGACCGCACTTTTTCTGCGCAAACCCTCTCTTTACTCGGCTTAATTTGCCTTGGGTTTGCTATTTTCATTTTGTTCTACTCCAATCCATTTGGACGTGCATTCCCTGCCCCTGCGGAAGGACGAGATCTCAACCCTATGCTGCAAGATATTGGCTTAATTTTCCACCCGCCGCTTTTATATGTCGGTTATGTGGGCTTTGCCGTTAACTTTGCCATGTCCATTTCAGCTTTAATCTTTAATCGTTCTGCACAAGCGATCGCACGTGCGATGCGAGCTTGGGTTCTCGTTTCTTGGTTATTCTTAACATTAGGGATCGTGCTCGGTGCATGGTGGGCATATTACGAATTAGGCTGGGGCGGCTGGTGGTTCTGGGACCCAGTAGAAAATGCCTCACTTATGCCATGGTTATTGGGACTCGCACTCTTACACAGTTTGATGGTGACTGAAAAGCAAGGCATGTTTAGCTACTGGACAACACTCTTTTCCCTACTCGCTTTTGCATTCAGTGTATTAGGCACATTTATTGTCCGTTCAGGCGCATTAACCTCCGTGCACGCCTTTGCTTTAGATAGCTCCCGTGGTTATGTGCTATTACTCATTTTCTTCTTACTGACTGTCGGCTCGCTCAGTTTATTTGCGCTACGCACAAATACCAACGAAAGTGCGGTCAAATTTCCACTCATTTCTAAAACTGGGGCGATTTTAGGTTTAAATATCGTATTGACCGTGGCCACCGTCAGCACATTCTTAGGCACTTTCTATCCAATGCTATTCCAAGCCATGAATTGGGGCAGTATTTCTGTGGGGGCACCTTACTTTAATAGCATTTTCTTGCCATTACTCACTTTAGTGCTTTTTGCGATGGCGGCGACGCTTTGCTTAAACTGGTTTAAATCAGACAAAAAACGCTTTTTCAAACGTCTGTTATTACTTATTCCCGCTGCAGTGATGGCTTATGGCATGATTTGGAATGCGCTGCAAAATGATAGCGCATTACGTTTCCATTTCTTTGCTTATGTATTACTCACCCTTGCTATTTGGGTATTATTCGTCACCTTATGGCAAAATTGGGCAAAAGTCAGACTTACCTATTTCGGGATGATTCTTGCACACTGCGGCGTAGCTATTGCCACAATGGGTGCCGTGATGAGTAGTTACTTTGGCAGTGAGTTAGGTGTACGACTCGCGCCACAACAAAGCCAACAATTAGGTCAATTTGAATTCCATTATGATCGTTTTTCCAATGAAATTGGGCCAAACTTTACCGCCGAAGTCGCTTTCTTTAGCGTGTCAGAACAAGGCAAACCTTACGCTGAAATTGTACCTGAACGCCGCTATTACGACGTTCGTACCATGACCATGAGTGAAGTGGGTTTAGATGCTGGTCTTTGGGGCGATTTATATATTGTGATGGGTGATAACTTGGGCAAAGGTGAATTCACGTTCCGCTTGCATTACAAACCGCTTATTCGCTGGTTATGGCTCGGAGGCATTTTAATGGCACTTGGCGCATTATGTTCTGCCATCAATTTGAAGAGAAAACGCGATGAATAAAAAGTTTATTTTGTTTTTACCACTGATTTTATTATTGAGCGTTTGCTTACTGCTTTTTGTTGGCTTACATAAAGATCCAAAACAAATTGCCTCTGCACTCATTAATAAGCCCGTGCCGGAATTCTATCAAGCAAATCTACTTGAACCGAGTCAAATCGTCAGCCCAAGAGATTTCCCAAAGAAACCTTTCCTGCTTAATGTGTGGGGAAGTTGGTGTGGCTATTGCCAACAAGAACACCCTCTTTTGATGGAAATTTCAAAAGGCGTACCCATTGTGGGCATCGATTATCGTGACAAACCACAAAACGGTATTGCGATGCTAGAACGCATGGGCAATCCATTTATACTCACTATTGACGATAGCCGTGGTGAATTTGCTATGCAATTAGGCGTAGATGGTGCACCAGAGACCTATATTGTCGATGAACACGGCATGATCCGTTATCGTCATTCTGGCTATATGGATCGTGAAACGTGGCTTACCGAAATCAAACCAAAACTTGATGAATTAACAAAAAAGTAAAATGAAAAAATTAACCCGATTTCTGACCGCACTTTTACTGACGTTTACCCTTTTTGCTCACGCAGAAATGGTGGACACCTATGCGTTTAAAAACCAATCCGATCGTACTCGTGCTGTTGAACTGGCAAAATCCTTACGCTGCCCACAATGTCAGAATCAGAACTTAGTTGAGTCCAATTCACCGATTGCTTATGACTTGCGTATCGAAGTCTATAAAATGGTAGATGAAGGAAAAACGAATCAGCAAATTATCGATACGATGACTGCACGTTTCGGTAATTTCGTGAACTATAAGCCCCCTTTCCAGTGGAATACCGCACTCCTCTGGTTATTACCTATTTTGTTATTAATTGGTGCTTTTGCGTTAATTTTGTTTTCCACCAAAAAATCAGAAGACGACCCCAAACCACTTGAAAATCAACCTCATATAGCGTCTAAAGAGGAAAAAAGTGCGGTCAAATTTGAAACCAAATCCGCCATTTGGGTCTTTGCAATCTTATTGCTTCTTCCTTTAAGTTATTACTTCTCCCTTGATCGTTTTGAGCGTGTTCAGCAAGGCGAAAAAGAGATGCTTGAGCTTGCTAATAAAAAAGCCGATACATCAATGGTGCATCAAAAAGAAGATATGGTGCTCAAAATTCAAAATAAAATTCGAGAAGATGTGAATAACCCTGAGCTTTGGGCTCAGCTAGGTGACGCCTATATGCAAAATGATGAATTTGATCATGCGCTCATCGCCTATAGCAATGCAGAAAAAATTTCAGGCACAACACCCGCTATTTTAGGCCTCAAAGCGACCGCACTTTATTATCAAGCAGGTCAAAACATCACACCGCAAATCCAGCAAATAATGGATGAGGCGTTAAAACAAGATAAACATGAAATCTCGGTAATCACATTATTGGCGACTGAAGCTTTTAAAAATCATGAAGCTGAAAAAGCCAAAGCTTATTGGCAGCAATTATTAGATTCAGGTAATGCAGCCGTGGATCGCCGTACTGTTATCCAACGAATCAAAATGATAGACTATTTTGAAAAAGGACAAACCTCACAATAAGCTATGTCTCATTATTCAGAAAATATCATTATTGGAGCCGGTGCTGCCGGCTTATTTTGTGCCGCACAATTAGGTAAACTGGGAAAACAAGCCACGATTTTTGATAACGGTAAGAAAATTGGCCGAAAAATTTTAATGTCTGGCGGCGGATTCTGTAATTTTACTAATATGGAAATCACATCTGGCCGTTATATCAGCCAAAACAAGCACTTTGTCAAATCTGCCTTAAAACGTTATACACAATGGGATTTTATTGCTTTAGTCGCTGAGTACGGCATTCCTTACCACGAAAAAGAATTAGGTCAGTTATTTTGTGATAACGGCGCAGAAGATATCGTGAAGATGCTCGGAACGGAATGTGACAAATATGGTGTTAGCATTCAACTACGCAGCGAAGTGAGAGATGTTGAAGCCGTTGAAAACAATCCTAAAGTGCAGTTCAAATTAAAGGTAAATGCGGTTGAATGGCAATGCCAGAATTTGATTATTGCTACGGGCGGGCTCTCCATGCCTGGCTTGGGTGCTTCGCCTTTTGGCTATCAAATTGCAGAACAATTTGGATTAAATGTGATTCCTCCGCGAGCAAGTCTTGTGCCATTCACGTGGCGAGAAAGTGACAAATTCTACTCGGCACTCTCTGGTGTTTCATTAGATGTGGCGGTGACGAATCAGCACAAAACCTTTACTCATCAAATGCTATTCACCCATCGTGGTTTATCAGGCCCTGCTATTTTACAGATCTCCAATTATTGGCAACCGGGTGAAAGCATTCATTTAGATTTATTGCCCTATAACAACATTCGTCATCATTTGGATGAAATGCGTCAATCTTCGCCAAAATTGCAGCTTAAAACCGTATTAAGTCGCTTATTACCGAAGAAATTAGTCGAACTTTGGTTAGAACAAGGCTTGATTCAAGATGAAGTTATTGCAAATTTAAGTAAAGTGCGGTTAGAAAATTTAGAGAATTTAATCCACAATTGGCAATTTATACCTAATGGCACTGAGGGCTACCGCACGGCTGAAGTCACGATGGGTGGTGTCGATACTCATGAGATCTCATCTAAAACTATGGAAGCCACAAAGGTTAAAGGTCTCTATTTTATCGGTGAAGTGCTCGACGTCGTCGGCTGGTTAGGTGGTTATAACTTTCAATGGGCATGGAGTTCGGCTGCCGTTTGTGCAATGGGAATTGCTGAAAGCTAATCTTTCTCTGCATTAATTATTTTCATCATAAATGAAAAAATCATTACTTTGATCATGAAATATCCTTACGTTAAAATCAGCATACGAAAATAAAAAAGAAGGATATAAACATGACATCAAGAACACTTCCCTTTCACGCTGATACAGTCGGTTCATATTTACGTTCTCAACCTTTAAAAGAAGCCCGTGCAAAATTTGCAGCAGGTGAAATTTCTCGTGAACAATTAACGGAAGTTGAAGATCAAGAAATTGCTAAATTGGTACAAGCTCAGTTAGATGCCAGTATTCAAGTCATCACTGATGGGGAATATCGCCGTGCCTTTTGGCACATCGATTTCTTAGAAAACCTAAATGGCATCGAAGGTTATCACCCTGAACATGGTTATAAATTTAATGGTGTGGAAACCAAACCTTACAATACTCGCTGCTGCGGCAAAGTATCTTGGAATCCAAACCATCCATTTATCGAACATTTCAAAAAATTAAAAGACATTGTTGGGGATCGTGGCGTCGTAAAATATACCATTCCAAGTCCGAATCAATTAATGTATCCAATTCAATGGGATACTGGCGTTTATACGACACGTGCAGAATTTGCCAAAGATGTTCAACAAGCTTATAAAGATGCAATCAAAGCCTTCTATGATGCAGGTTGCCGTTATTTACAATTTGATGACGTGTATTGGGGGTCGCTCTGTAACAATCACCTAAAACCAGAATTTGAAGCAGATAAAGCACAAGCGCTTGAAAATATTCAAGTTGTATTAGCCGCTAAACCAGCAGATATGGTTATCACCACGCACGTTTGCCGTGGCAACTTCCGTTCAACTTATTTACTAACCGGTGCATACGATCCTATTGCGGATGCGTTATTTGGCCAAACCCAATACGATGGCTACTTCCTGGAATATGATGATGAACGTTCTGGTGGGTTTGAACCATTAAAACACTTTGCCAATAATCCACACAAAGGCCGTGTTGTATTAGGCTTAATCAGTTCAAAATTCCCTGAATTAGAAGATAAAGCAGCTATTAAAGCTCGCATTAAAGAAGCGACGCAATATGTTCCACTTGAACAACTTTGCTTAAGCCCACAATGTGGTTTTGCGTCAACAGAAGAAGGGAATATCATGACGGAAGCACAGCAATGGACAAAAGTTTGTTACGTTGAAGAAATTGCTAAAGAAGTATGGGGTGAAGATTAATTCTTTCACACCTGATGTTAAAAACACGCTGTTTTTTAACCGCACTTTTATAGACTGAGAGCGTAGCAATACGATCTTTTTTATTACTGCCTTTCAATAAATAAAAAAGCTGATGTATTAACATCAGCTTTTTCATTATCAATTTGTCACTAGATTTGCGTTAAATCGACGTTTTTCGTTTCTTTTGAGGCTAATAATGCTAACAAAGTTAAGAATGCATTAATGGCTAAATAAATCCCCACGCCCATTAAGCCATAAAGCGCGTTGATTTTTAATGAAATCATTGCCGCAATAGTTGCCCCGATAATCGATGCAATATTATAGGCTAAAGAGACACCGGAATAACGTACTTCCGTTGGGAATAATTCAGGTAATAACGCCGCCATTGGGCCAAATGTCATGCCCATTAATGCCATACCAATTACTAAGAAAGCAAATACAGAAGCTGGTGTACCGTTTCCAAGGAATAATGGCATACATAATGCAAAAATTAAAATGCTGACCGTTGTCCAAATTAACCATTTGCGGCGACCGATTTTATCTGCATAAAGACCTGAAATACTGATAAAAATCGCAAAAACGATCGCACTCATTAAAAGTAATCCCGTGAAGGTATTGGCAGGAATACCTAACCCCATAGGGTAGCCCGCTTCTGAAAGGGTTGCCGGTGTACGAGAATACGCTTGAGCAAAGGCGGTCATAATATAGAACAAGGAATAGGTTGCCACCATGATAAAGGTACCAATCACCATTGGTTTAAAGTGTTTAGTGAAAACCACACTCACTGGTGCTTTTAATTTTTTCCCTTTTTCTTCCGCTTCAACGAAGACATGGCTCTCATGTAAAGTTAAACGAACATACAACCCAACTAAAACTAAGGCTAAAGAAGAAACAAACGGGATACGCCATGCCCACTCAACAAGAGCTTGCTGCCCCCAGAAATAGCTCACTAAGAAGAAGGTTGCATTAGCCACCAATAAACCAATTGGTGCACCTAATTGAGGGAATGTGCCATACCAAGCACGTTTTCCTTCTGGCGCATTTTCTGTTGCCACTAAAGCAGCTCCGCCCCATTCACCACCAAGACCAATCCCCTGACCGACTCGGCAAATACATAACAAAATCGGTGCCCAAATACCAATTTGAGAATAAGTCGGCAATAAACCGATAACGACCGTAGATCCGCCCATTAAAACCAAAGAGGCGACCAAGGTTTTCTTACGACCAATCTTATCACCAAAGTGCCCAAATAAAGCTGAGCCAATTGGACGAGCAAAGAAGGCTAAGGCTAATGTCGAAAGAGAAAGCAAATCATCTGAAAGCGGATCACCACTATGGAAGAATTGCGTGTTAAAAACTAATACTGCCGCAGCGGCATAGATATAATAATCGAAGAATTCAATTGCGGTACCCACCATAGATGCTAAAGCAACCTTAAGTGGATCATTACGAAGTTGTGAGGACATTTTGCTTCCTTAAGAGTCAAATAAAATGAAAGGGCTAAATCCTAGCATTTCCCTTAAGGTTGAGCAATTTTTAATACGATATTTTCGATTTTTTTAGCAAAATATATTGGATTTTCTAAATGGGCATTATGGCCTGCATCAGGAATAACCGTTAAATTGAGTTGATTAACTTCAGCCATTTGACGAAACTTCTGATCTCGTTCACCACAAAAATAAAAAAATGGCAGCAAACTTGACCGCACTTTTTCTCTAAAATCAGGCTGTTTAGCAAGACTAGTGGCTAATAACATTCGGCCAATATTGGCCCCACAATTGGCTTTTCGCTTTTCAAGTAATGCCTTACGTTGCTGTTCATTTAAATGAGAAAAAACAGGTTGTTGATACCAATCTTCGAGCACGATTTCAGGTTTTTCATGGAAAAAACGCTCAGACCACATTTCGTCATTGACCAAACGACTTTGCTTTTCTTGCTCAGACTGTAAACCTAAATTCGCCCCTTCTAAAATGACTGCCTTTAAATGCCCTATTTTCACTCTAGCTTGCAGTGCATAATATTGAGCGATTCGTCCACCAAGTGAATAACCCATTAAGATATAAGGCTCATTTTTTATGAGATGTTGAATTTGTTCTTCAAGGAACTGAGCAGTTTGCTCAAAATCTTCAACGGCAACAGCTTTATTCTCACCGTGAAACGGTAAATCGAGAGAGAAACAACGAAAGTGCGGTAGATTTTCGATGACTTTTTGCCAATCTGATTTCGTACCTAATAAGCCATGGAGAAAAACAAGATTCATCATAATAATGCCATATAAAGAAATCCCCTCTATATAAGAGGGGAAAAATTATTCACCAATCACCGCGTGGCTGATTTGTTCAATCAAGCGCTTATAGGTTGCACTGCCATCACTTGGGTTTGTTTTGATTTCAATTAATGTCGCACGGCGGCGAGTATAAGCTTGTTTTAACACGGAGCTTAAATCTGCCCAGGTGTAAGGCAAGGCATATTTTAAGCCAAACATTGCCGCGACTTGAGAGAAATCACCATTATGTGGCAAGCGATAGAACTGCTCTTTCACCTCTTCATCCACCGGCAACATATCAAAGATTGCGCCACCATTATTGTTAATCACAAAAATAATGGTTGGTTGAGTGACATTCTTAAATAAGGCTAAAGAGTTCAAATCATAAAGCGTAGACGTATCGCCAATCATGGCCACCACAGGTTGATCGGCACCGATACCAATACCTGCAGCCGTTGCTAATAAGCCATCAATTCCGCTTGCACCACGGTTAGTGAAAATTGGATACCCTTCAGGTAATTTGGTTAACGCATCAACCAAACGCACAAAAAGACTGTTTCCTAAGAACAAAATACCGTTGTAAGGTAAAACACGCTCAATATGATGTGCTAATGAGGCTTCATTAAGATTGCCACCGACTTGTTGTTCGATAAAAGTTGCACAGAATTTTGAAAGTGCCAGAGGTTCGAGCAACCAAGGCTTTTGACGCAATGGCGGGTGTGCACGCAACCAATGATGAGCTTTGGCGTTAAAGCGAGTTTGCGTATGGTGGTTTGGATCAACTGCATTTTGACTTTGCTCCACCACCCAAAATTCGCCTTGGAATTCCGCTAAGAATTGGTTAATACGTTTACTGATAAAACGAGAGCCAAATTGAATCACGATATCAGCTTGAAGTAATTTTTGTTTCACCGTTTGGTTTGCTAACCAAATATCCGCATAAGGCATGAGAGGCTCAACACCTGATTGAATATCCGTAAGCAAAATCCACCCCATGGTATTTGCCCATGAATTAATACCCATTGCTTGTTCAGGTGTTAATTGCCCTGCCACAATCACACCACGTTTCGTACGCCAAGTATCCCAATTCTCGTGCATTAACACTTCTTGCTGTAATGGTTGATGATCAACCCAATTTTTAGGCTGACTTAACCAACGTTGAATTGGCATTAACCAAGGATGGCTGTCAATTTCTTGTTCTTGCGCATTATAAAGTGGCTCTGCAAAAGGCACATTGATATGCACCACGCCTGGTTGTTGTTTTTGTTTATAGCAAGCTTGTTCTAACGTAGAAATTAACCATTTTGCCGCATAATCTGCCTGAGGTTTCGGTAGATTGACACTTGCCACAGGGTAATCGGCAAACATATTTTGTTGCACGATAGCTTGATTCGCCCCACATTCCCATAATTCAGGTGGGCGATCAGCGGTAAGAATAATTAAATTCACGCCTGTTTGACGAGCTTCGATAATTGCTGGATATAAATTTGCTGCTGCAGTGCCTGAGGTGACAATCACAGCAACCGGTGCTTGCGTGGATTTTGCAATCCCCAACGCAAAAAAGCCTAAACCACGTTCATCAAAGTGACTATGGCACGTTGCACGAGAAGCATTTTGTAAACGCACAGCTTCTAGCGTTAAAGGTGTTGAGCGTGAACCTGGCGCAATACAAAAGTGACTCACGCCTTGGCGAACCAAGGTTTCTAAGATCACCTTTGACCAACAACGATTAAATACGCTTACAGACATTCTTCTTATTCTCCGTTATTCTCTGCAAACAGGGAAATCAGCCCTGCCGCTTTACGTTCAATTTCTAACCACTCTTCTACGGGTTGTGAGCCTTCCACAATCCCCGCGCCAGCAAATACACGTACTTGGTTTTCTTCAATAAAAGCCGAACGAATAGTGACACAAAATTCTGAGAGATGCTGACTCATCACGCCTAATGTTCCAGCATACCAACGACGATCAAAGGTTTCTATTTCAGCCAAAGCTTTCTTCGCTTGTTGCTGTGGTAAACCTGATACCGCTGCCGTTGGATGAATTGCCTTCAGTAAATCGGCATCCGTACAAAGTGCGGTCAATTTTGCGTGCATTTTTCGAATCAAATGCTGCACTTTGCGTAATGACTTTAATGCGACATCATCAACGGTAATTTGTTCCACTAAGTGACTGATATTTTGTGAAATATCTTTAACTACTAACCAATTTTCATTGAGGTTTTTTTCATCATTTAACAGCCAATTCGCACGTTCATCATTTTCACTTGGATTATCACTAACAGGCGCAGTCCCTGCAAGCGCTTCCGTAAATAACTGACGATCATCTCGTGCAAATAAGCGTTCAGGCGTCGAACCTACAAAACAGTGTTCAGCATTATCTGCCCATAAAAAATGGTAACAACCACTATTTTTTGCTTGGCTTGCTGCAAGAAAATCTTTTCCGTTTAACTTACTCTGAAGACCAAACACGGTTTCATTCGCCAAAACAAGCTTGGTTAATTCACCTTGTCGAATGCGAGCGAGTGCTTGATTGACCCAATCACACCACGTTTCTTGGTTTGCTTTTGGCACCATGCTCTCGATGGTTAATTGATTAAGTGGTAAAAGTGCGGTCGTTTTTTCGAATGAATTCAATACCGCTTTTGCCAGATTAAGCTCATTTGCTTCAACAAAAACTGAAATCTCAGTCTCGCCATGTTGTTGTTCAATTAAAACTTGAGGCAAAATAAACTGGCTTTCACCTTGAAACTGTAAACCACCGACTAAAGGGAAATCGTGTTCTAGGATAAATTGCTGTGCCAAATTCACATCTGAAAATGACCGCACTTTCCCCACCGCTGCGACGGTTTTAGCTTCATCACGAAAACGTAAATAAAATTGTGGATAAACTGGCTGCCCTTTCATCCACGCCAAAAGATCAACATCTGATTCCACCTTCACTTGAAGATGTACAATAGATGCTTGCTGATCCGTTGTCGCCAAGGTTTCAAACTGGCGAATTAGCTCAGATTTAGCTTGTTCTAAAGGGCCCATGAAAAATAATAAAACACACAAAAAAATTAGCCCATATTCTACCGCACTTTAATACATTCAAAAAATTTTTTTATTAAATCTTTTCAAGATAAGAATTTAAGCGTAAATTAGACGTAATTTTTGAATGAAAATCTAATTATCATAGGATGTTACTAATGAGATCTTTTCCGAAATCAGACAAATTAGAACACGTTTGCTACGATATTCGTGGACCGGTTCACAAAGAAGCTTTACGCCTAGAAGAAGAAGGCAACAAAATCTTAAAACTTAATATCGGCAACCCTGCCCCATTTGGTTTTGAAGCGCCTGATGAAATTTTAGTTGATGTTATCCGCAACCTACCCTCTGCACAAGGTTATTGCGATTCCAAAGGATTATATTCGGCCCGTAAGGCTATCGTGCAATACTATCAATCTAAAGGTATTCATGATGCGACAGTAAACGATGTATACATCGGGAATGGTGTATCTGAATTAATTACCATGTCCATGCAAGCTCTTCTCAATGATGGTGATGAAGTATTAGTTCCAATGCCAGACTATCCATTATGGACAGCGGCTGTGACCTTAGCTGGCGGAAATGCAGTACATTATTTATGTGATGAAGAGGCTGGTTGGTTCCCAGCTATTGATGATATTCGCGCAAAAGTCAATGCCAAAACTAAAGCTATCGTGGTAATCAATCCAAATAACCCGACTGGTGCGGTATATAGCAAAGCGTTACTTGAAGAAATTATCCAAGTTGCACGTGAAAATAATTTGATTATTTTTGCAGATGAAATTTATGACAAAATTCTCTACGATGGTGCTGTCCACCATCATATTGCTGCTCTTGCACCAGATGTATTAACCATTACATTCAATGGCTTATCAAAAGCGTATCGTGTTGCGGGTTTCCGTCAAGGTTGGATGATTTTAAATGGGCCAAAACAACATGCTAAAGGCTATATTGAAGGCTTAGATATGTTAGCGTCTATGCGTTTATGTGCAAACGTGCCAATGCAGCACGCCATTCAAACCGCATTAGGTGGCTATCAAAGTATTAATGAATTTGTTCAACCGGGCGGTCGTTTACTGGAACAACGCAATAAAGCCTATGATTTAATTACTCAAATCCCAGGCATTAGTTGCGTAAAACCAATGGGGGCGATGTATATGTTCCCGAAACTCGATATACAAAAATTCAACATTCATAGTGATGAAAAATTTGTGCTCGATTTATTACGTAAAGAGAAAGTGCTTCTCGTGCACGGTAAAGGCTTTAACTGGCATTCACCGGATCACTTCCGTGTGGTGACACTTCCTTATACCGGTCAATTAGAAGAAGCCATTGGCAAATTGGCACGTTTCTTAGAGACTTATCGTCAATAATAAAAAAGAGCGGTTAATTAACCGCTCTTTTTTATTTCATAATTTATAACTATGCCCAGAAATAACGCACCACATGGAAGAAAATTGGTGCAGAGAAACAAAGCGAATCCATACGGTCTAAAATACCGCCATGGCCACTGATCATATTCCCCCAGTCTTTCACGCCCATACTGCGTTTCATTGCTGACATCACGAGCCCCCCTAAGAATCCCATTAAGCAAATTAATAGACTCATTAAAAAGGCTTGCCATGCATTAAATGGTGTCATCCAATGAAGCAACATCCCTAATAAACTTGCACTTAATACCCCACCAACAAAACCTTCTACCGTTTTAGATGGCGATAAGGTTGGTGCAATTTTATGCTTACCAAAAAGTTTACCCCAAACGTATTGCAACACATCGCTGGACTGCACCACCAAGATTAAGAAGATCATTAATAAAAGATTTTTTCCTTCATAACCCGAGATATCAAGGGTCAATAAAGCGGGAATATGTGAAATACAGAATACACTAATCATCAATGCCCACTGAATTTTCGTTGAACGATCTAAGAAATGCGCCGGATCGCCGAGTAATGCCGACAGAATAGGTAAAAATAAGAAGCCATATACGGGAATGAAAATTGTGAACATGCTAAACCAATCAATGGCGACTAAAAAATATTGCAATGGCAAGATCACATAAAAACAAGCAGCTAGCGCAAGATGATCGCCTCGACGAATATTCAATAGAGAAAGAAACTCACGCAATCCCATAAATGAAATAATCAAAAAGAGCCCAATTACGCCATAAAAGCCCAATAAACTCGCAATAAAGATAATCCCAATCATTACCCACCAAGCATTGATGCGGGCATTCAGGTTATCAATAACGCTATTCGGTGTATCCACACCCGATCTGCGTTTTAAAATATATCCCACTGAGGAAGCAAAAATTAAGGCGATAAATAAACCACCGAAGAGTTGCCATATTTCTGTCATCATTTGCTCCTAAGATTTACCTTTTTCACTGACGTTTAAACTTAATAATGCCGATTGAGCACGTGTCAGAAACACCTCTTTAGTTTCATCTGTCCCAATCTTTAATGGCTCACCCACATAAAGATCACATAACAATGGTATCGGTAAAATAAAGCCTTTTGGTAAAACATTATTCATATTACTAATCCAAACAGGCACAAACTCACAATCAGGATTTTCTTTTGCTAAATAGAACAATCCGCTTTTAAATGGCTGAAGTGGTAAATCATCATCCATCTTACGAGTTCCTTCAGGAAAAATAATCAGGGAGTCATTGACTAATGCTTCACTCATTTGTCGTATGGCGGCTTTTGGATCTTGGCTATTACGCTCAATGAGTAACATATTAAACACTTTATAGGCTAAAAAGCGACGAATTGCGCCTTTCGTCCAATAATCTTTGCCTGCAACAGGGCGAGTTTGTTTTCTTACTTCATAAGGCAATGAAATCCAAAGTAAGATAAAATCCCCATGGCTATTATGATTGGCAAAATAGACACGATGCCCTTCTGAAGATTGTTCCGCAATTGCGGCTTGTGGTCGAACGCCTGTAATAAAAGAAGCAAAACGACACAATAAAAAATCGATTAATCTCGCAAACATATTTGCTCCTATTATTCCGTCACTTCAGCTAAACCATTTTTTACTCGTTTAATACAAGTCACGACGAGCAAGATAATCACGATATTGGCTACCCACCAGAAAAGCGAATGCAAGCTACCATTCACCGCATAAAGTAAACCGAGTACACCAAACACAAACGCACGATCGCTTTTACCCATTGGGCCATCATAACGACGCGTTTTGCCTTGAACTTGCCCCAAAATACCACATAACTCACTCAACGCAGCAAGCCAAATAATACCTGAGATTTGAATACCATCAAAAGGTGCGACAAAAGCAAAAGGAAGGTAAAGTGCTGCATCAGAGACGACATCAGTAATTTCATTAAGATAACCCCCTAATCGACTTTTTTGATTAAATTCACGTGCTAGCATGCCATCAACAGCATTTAACGCCATACGCAAAAACAACCAAATAGGAATAAGGAAGAAAAGAGTGGAAAATGTCGGGAATAGTGCGAGAACCACACCTAATAAAATTGAAAGTAAGCAAGCAATTAGCGTAACTTGATTTGCTGTTACGCCTTTTGCTGCTAATTGCCTAACTAAAGGCCGAAGTAAATTCTGAAATTTGGGTTTTAAGGCATAGATACTCATCTACCATCTCCTTGTTTTTATTAGTAAACATAAAAATTTCGCTAATAATAGAATAGTATAGAGTATTACTCAAGTTTTTATTCGTCCATATACCCCAAACTTCTTAAGGCGCGTTCATCGTCCGCCCAACCAGACTTCACTTTGACCCAAAGTTCCAGATGTACTTTATTATCAAATAAGCGTTCCATGTCAGCGCGAGCTTCCATACCAATGGTTTTAATTTTTTGTCCTTGAGCACCAATCACCATTTTCTTTTGACCTTCACGCTCAACTAAAATCAAACCATTAATCTCGTAAGTACCACGCTCATTTACTTTGAATTGTTCAATTTCAACCGTTACCGAATAAGGTAATTCTTCCCCTGTGAAACGCATCAGTTTTTCACGGATAATTTCTGACGCCATAAAACGTTGTGAACGATCGGTTACGTAATCTTCAGGGAAGTGATGAACGCCTTTACGTAAGGACTGACGAACAATTTTCTCTAATTGATGCACGTTATTACCACGTTGTGCAGAAATCGGCACAATGTGTGAGAAATCAAACTTACTGCCTAATTCTGTAATAAATGGCAATAAATCATCTTTATTCTTAACATTGTCAACTTTGTTGATAGCGAGTACAACAGGCGCTTTGGCATTACGTAATTTGTTTAACACCATTTCATCATCGGCATTCCAATGTGTACCATCCACAACAAAAATAATGAGATCCACATCCCCGATTGCTGAGCTTGCTGCACGGTTCATTAAACGGTTAATCGCGCGTTTTTCTTCAATATGAAGCCCCGGCGTATCCACGTAAATTTCTTGGTAGATACCTTCCGTTTTAATTCCCACAATACGGTGACGCGTAGTTTGCGCCTTGCGAGACGTAATCGAGATTTTTTGTCCCAAAATTTTATTTAACAGGGTAGATTTCCCTACATTTGGGCGGCCTACGATAGCAATAAAGCCACAATAGGTCTCTTGTTCTTGATTTAATTCGCTCATTTAATTTCCAATGTTTTTAAGATTTGTTCTGCGGCCGCTTGTTCTGCTTTACGGCGGCTAGAACCTTTCGCGATAAAAGTGCGGTCAATATTGGGTACGTTTTTTACTGTACATTCTACGGTGAAGGTTTGGCAATGGGCTTCGCCTTCAATTTTGATTACTTCATAGGTTGGTAAGGCAAAATGCTTACCTTGTAAATACTCTTGCAAGCGCGTTTTGGCATCTTTTTGGTTATCACCCGGTTTAATTTCGGCGAGTAAAGTTTTATACCAACTACGCACAATATCTGCTGCTTTATCAAAGCTTGAATCTAATGCCATTGCGCCAATTACCGCTTCAACACAATCCGCCAAAATAGATTCACGACGAAAGCCACCACTTTTCAATTCACCAGAACCTAAGGACATATAATCCCCAAGCTCAAAATTGCGGGCAATCATCGCCAGGGTTGGCTCACGAACTAATGTGGCACGCATTCTGCTCAGTTCACCTTCATTACAACGAGGGAATTGATGATAAAGCGCGTCTGCGATGACATAATTGAGAATCGAATCGCCTAGGAATTCTAGGCGTTCATTATGTTGAGTGGAGGCACTGCGGTGTGTCAGTGCCAATTTTAAGTTTTTTAGATCGGAAAATTGATAACCAATTTTTCGTTCTAGTCGATCTAAATGGTTCATATTAATTAATTTTTGTAAAGAAACGGTCTAAACGGAAGCCTGTAGGCCACTCATTTGGTTCTTTTTCTAAACTCATCCAAATATAAGTGGCTTTACCCACGATATTTTTTTCTGGTACAAATCCCCAAAAACGGCTGTCATCACTATGATCACGGTTATCGCCCATTACAAAATATTGTCCTTCAGGCACAATCCATTCTGCAGTAGGTAAGCCTTCCTGTGGATAGAATTCAATCCCCGAATAACGGCGCATTGGTTCTACTAAAATTGTGTGTGTCACGTCACCGATTTCCAAATATTCGACTTGCGTTGGGAATGCTGGGTTTGTGGGTTCTTGTTTGTATTCAAACGCTTTAGTTTGGCAATCTACTTCACAAGGTTTGCCATCTTTACCATAAACCAGCGTTAAAGCACTTTTTTCAACATCAAGGATAATACGGTCACCGCCTTTACCCACAATACGTTTGATGTAATCCACACCTGACATATTGTTTTTAGATGTTAACGCAAGATTTTCAGCATACGCTGCTCTCGTTGCACCTAAGCTAGTACGAAGTAGCGCTTGCTCTGGTGCTTTAAACACGATTACATCTCCACGTTCTGGTTTGTTACCTTCAATAATCGTATTTTGGAAAATTGGGTCTTTAATACCATAAGTATATTTATTAACAACGAGGAAATCCCCTACGCGCAATGTTGCTTCCATTGATCCCGATGGAATTTGGAATGGTTCAAAAATAAATGAACGCACAAGGAATACCACGGATAACACAGGGAAAAGCGAAGAAATAAATTCTGAACCTTCTGAAATTGGCTCAATTTTCGCTTTTTCTTCATCCGTTAATGCTTTGCCTGAACGTTGTTCTGCGCGTGCGATTTGACGACGACGTCTCGGCATCACAGCAAAGCGGTGATAACACCATAAAATGCCAGAAAGTGCGGTTAAAATCAGCAACAAAATACTGAATGTGTTAGGCAGCTGGAAATAATCTAACGCTTTCCAACCAGCAAAGCCCACGACTAACAACAGAATAAAAAATACATTCGACATTACTCTACTTTCCTATTTATCTTTACCTACATGTAAGATCGCTAAAAACGCTTCTTGCGGCACTTCCACGTTACCTAAAGACTTCATTCGTTTTTTACCCTCTTTCTGTTTCTGTAAGAGTTTTTTCTTACGACTCACGTCACCACCATAACATTTTGCCAATACGTTTTTACGCAATTGTTTTACCGTTGAACGCGCAATAATGTGGTTACCAATCGCTGCTTGAATCGCGATATCAAATTGTTGACGTGGAATGAGTTCACGCATTTTTTCAACCAATTCACGACCACGATAAGGGGCATTATCCTTATGAACAATTAATGCTAACGCATCAACACGATCACCGTTAATCATGATATCCACGCGCACCATGTCTGCTGCTTGGAAACGTTTGAAACCATAATCCAAAGACGCATAACCACGCGATGTTGATTTCAAGCGGTCGAAGAAATCTAATACTACTTCGCCCATTGGGATTTCATAAGTTAACGCAATTTGGTTACCGTGATACACCATATTTGTTTGTACGCCACGTTTTTCCACGCAAAGGGTTATCACGTTACCTAAGAATTCCTGTGGTACCAACATATTACATTCCGCGATAGGCTCACGAATTTCTGAAATATTATTCAATGGCGGTAATTTCGCTGGACTATCCACATAAACCACTTCACCATTGGTCATTTCGACTTCATAAATTACTGTTGGTGCTGTAGTAATCAAATCAAGATCATATTCACGTTCTAAACGCTCTTGAATGATCTCCATGTGTAAAAGCCCTAAGAAACCACAACGGAAACCAAAACCTAAAGCGGTTGAATTCTCTGGTTCATAGAACAGCGATGCATCGTTTAGGCTTAATTTACCCAACGCATCACGAAAAGCTTCATAATCGTCAGAGCTAACTGGGAATAAACCAGCATAAACCTGCGGTTTTACTTTCTTAAAGCCTGGCAATACATGGCTTGCTGGATTGTGTTGATGGGTTAAGGTATCCCCTACTGGCGCACCTAAAATATCTTTAATTGCACAAACAACCCAACCTACTTCGCCGGTATTTAATACGGTCGTATCCACTTGTTTTGGCGTAAAAATCCCTAAACGATCAACGTTGTAAGCCTGTCCGGTAGACATTACTTTGATTTTATCGCCTTTACGCAACACACCATTTTTAATACGAACCAATGACACCACGCCTAAATAGTTATCGAACCAAGAGTCAATAATCAATGCTTGTAACGGTGCATCAGGATCACCTTCTGGCGCGGGAATCTTTGCAACAATTTCTTCTAATACATCTTCGATACCCACACCGGTTTTAGCTGAACAACGCACAGCCTCCATCGCATCAATACCGACGATGTCTTCAATTTCTTCTGCAACACGTTCAGGATCCGCTGCCGGTAAGTCGATTTTATTTAAAATCGGCACGACTTCTAAATCCATTTCAATGGCGGTATAGCAGTTTGCCAAGGTTTGTGCTTCTACACCTTGTCCTGCATCCACAACTAACAATGCCCCTTCACAAGCCGCAAGAGAACGTGATACTTCATAAGAGAAGTCCACGTGTCCTGGTGTATCGATAAAGTTTAATTGGTATGTTTCACCGTCTTTGGCTTGATAATTTAAGGTTACGCTCTGCGCTTTAATGGTAATACCGCGCTCACGCTCAAGATCCATGGAATCCAACACTTGCGCTTCCATTTCACGATCCGAAAGGCCTCCACAGGTCTGAATTAATCGGTCAGAAAGGGTCGATTTACCGTGGTCAATATGGGCAATAATAGAAAAGTTGCGAATATTCTTCATAAATAGATTAGTTTTCTCAAAAATCATTAAATTTAACTGGCGGATTGTACCTGAAAAGCACGGAAATCGCTAGGGATGAAAGGGAAAAGTGCGGTCAAATTTTCAAACCTTTTAGATAAAACAAAACCCCGAATTACTTCGGGGTTTCTTTTTTCATTCAAACTGAAATTATAGGCTTTCAGTGAAAGTACGAGTAATAACGTCGCGTTGTTGTTCTGGCGTTAAAGAGTTGAAACGTACTGCGTAACCAGAAACACGGATAGTTAATTGAGGGTATTTATCCGGGTTGTTTACTGCGTCTTCTAAAGTTTCACGACGTAATACGTTTACGTTTAAGTGTTGACCACCTTCAACTTTAACAGTTGGTGCTACGTTTACCGGTAATTCACGGTATTCGATTTGGCCTAATTCGCTCACTGCTACGACTTGGTCTTCTGCGAATTCAGCTTTTGCACATAAACAACGAGCTTCATTTTTTTCGCTGTCTAATAACCAGAATGAGTTTAAAAGATTGTCATTTGCTGCTTGAGTAATTTGAATACCTTTGATCATAAAGTGCCTCCTAATTTGGCAGTTGTATATTTATTAAACTGTGCAAATTTTATCAAACTATTTGAAGAATTCAATTAATTTTGACCTAAAATAGGTTCTTTTTTCTGAATAATTTTTAAAAATTGATCTAGATTAAATTTTTTTCACGTAAAGGCCTCAACGCTTGCTAAGGCTTAACAAAATATTAACATAACTCGCAGGTAAAGCCTTTCTAAGTAATTTCATTTATAATATGTCCAAGCTTATCCAATAAGGAAATACAGAATGAAAACTTGGACAGATGTTATCGGTCAAGAGAAAGAAAAACCTTACTTTAAACACATTCTACAGCAAGTTCATCAAGAGCGACTCGCGGGGAAAACCATTTACCCTCCGCAAGACGAAGTGTTTAATGCCTTTAAATATACGGCGTTTGATGAGGTGAAAGTCGTCATTTTAGGACAGGATCCCTACCATGGCCCAAATCAAGCACACGGTTTAGCTTTTTCGGTAAAACCCGAAGTCGCTATTCCCCCTTCTCTCCTGAATATGTACAAAGAATTGGCTAATGACATTCCTGGTTTTCAAATGCCAAATCATGGCTACTTAGTGAAATGGGCGGAACAAGGTGTGCTGTTGCTTAACACCGTGCTAACTGTAGAGCGCGGCATGGCACATTCACACGCTAAATTTGGTTGGGAAATCTTTACGGACCAAGTAATTGCAGCACTCAATGAACACCGTGAAAAAGTAGTATTTTTACTTTGGGGAAGCCATGCGCAGAAAAAAGGGCAATTTATTGATCGCAATCGTCATTATGTTTTAACCGCCCCGCACCCTTCCCCTCTTTCAGCACATCGTGGTTTTCTAGGATGTCATCATTTTTCTAAAACTAACGAATACTTAAAGCAAAATGGTTTAACTGAAATTAATTGGCAAGTTTAAGATTGTGGCTCAACATCAAGCGGGAGATTCTTTTCCCGCTTTTCTTCTTTTTTCTGCTCTCGTCTCTTTTTGAAAAAATCACTCAATTTCTGACCGCACTTTTCTGCGAGCACGCCAGTGGTAATTTCTAATGTGTGATTCATTTTATAATCATCAAAGAAGTGAAAGCGAGAACCTACTGCCCCCGTTTTATAATCTGACGCCCCAAAGACTAAACGTTTAATGCGGCTATGTAAAATAGCACCCGCACACATGGTACAAGGCTCAAGGGTAACATAGAGTGTAGTATTGAGCAGACGATAATTTTGAATATTTTGTGCGGCGTTACGCAATGCGACAATTTCAGCGTGAGCGGTCGGATCATTTTCAATGATAGATAAATTCCAACCTTCACCGAGAATATTTCCTTCATCATCCACTAACACCGCCCCGACAGGAATCTCGCCGAGTGCCTCTGCACGATCGGCAAGCATCAGAGCGTGTTGCATAAATTTCTCGTCTAAATCTGACCGCACTTTGAATGCCTAAACTGAGAAAGGATATTTAATTGGTTCGTGAGATTGATACCCCACCACCTTGAAATCATCCATCGTTACCCAAGTTTCAAGATCTTCAAGGGTTTTAATATCAGGATTAATTTCTAATTGCGGTGACGGGAATGGCTCACGTTTTAATTGCACATCACGCATTAACTCAAGTTGGTCTTCATAAATATGCGCATTTACAATTTTATGATATGCCTTACCCGGTTTATTGCCGGTAATTTGCGCCATCAAAGCAAGAAAAGTAAAGACCTGAATTTGATTGAAGTTTAAGCCAAGTGGCACATCACAAGAACGCTGATAGCTGGTTAAATGCAATGTATCACCCACTAAGGAGAAAGTATGAGTGTGCATGCAAGGACGCAAACAACCTAGATCAAATTCGCCTGGGTTGAAGAAAGTCAGGATTTCACCTCGGTCATCAATCCCTCGGCTTAAATTGTTCACAATTTTACGAAGTTGATCGATGGTTTCGCCATTCGGTTTACGCCATGCTCTACCTTGCACACCATAAACGCGCCCCATATCATCGGAGCCTTTACGATGTGGATTGGCAAGCCAATCGGCATTTTCATTGGCATTTGCATCCCATGTTTTGGTGCCAAGCTTGCGGAAATCTGCCGCATTATCATAACCACGGATATAACCTAAAAACTCCGCAATTGCTGCTTTCCAATAACTTTTACGCGTTGTGATCAAAGGAAATTGATTATTAGCAACATCATATTCTAAATCCACATTAATCACAGTAAGGCAACGCTTGCCAGTACGCTCATTATCAACCCACTCACCTTCATTTACAATGCGACGACAAAGATCTAAATATTGTTTCATAAAAAACTCCTTACTGATGAACCGCACTTTTTGCGCGGTTGTATGCCCATGCCATAATTAATCCGCCACCAATAATCATCGGCAAGCAAAGAGCTTGGCCACGTGTCATGATACCTAAGAAAGACTCTACTTCCGGCTCACGAACATATTCAACGATAAAACGGAAAATCCCGTAACCAACCAGGAATAATCCTGCTACCGAACCTGCTGGGCGAGGCTTTTTAATAAAGATATTCAGAATAATAAACAGTACAAAACCTTCTAAGAATGCTTCATAAAGCTGTGAAGGATGGCGAGGTAATAACAATGGATCATTTGGGAAAATCATCGCCCAAGGCACATCGGTTTCTCGTCCCCAAAGTTCTAAATTAATAAAGTTACCAATTCGCCCCATACCTAAACCAAATGGAATCAAGGGCGCCACAAAATCTGCCGTCTGCCAGAAGCTTCTTTTTTGAGAATAAGAGCTCCAAATCATTGAGATAATCACCCCAATTAATCCACCATGGAATGACATCCCCCCTTCCCAGACACGGAATAAATACAGCGGATCTTGCACAAAATGATCAAAATTATAGAAGAATACATCGCCAATGCGTCCACCTAAGAATACGCCCATAAAGCCATTAAAAAGTAACGTATCCACTTGATCGACGGTCCAACCACTATTCGGTTGATTTGCGCGACGAACAGCTAACCAACGAGCAAAGATAAAGCCTAATAAATACATTAAACCATACCAACGCAACCCAATATTGCTGTCACCAAAAGTGAAAATAGTCGGATCAAAATGTGGAAGCATCAAAAATTCTGAATTCATAACATTCCTTATTTCATAAACATATCAACTGCGATTGCAATTAATAGCAAGGCGAAGCCTTTTTTCAAGGTTGGGACAGGGAGTTTCGAGGTCGCGGTTGCCCCTAATTTAGAAGTGAAAAATGAGGTGGCTGTAATACCGAGCACTGCGGGTAAATAAATATAACCAAGAGAATAATCCGGCATGGAAGGGTTGCCCCAACCGCTCACCATAAAGCTTAACATGCCAGATAAACCAAGAAGTGCGCCACAGAATGCAGAAGAACCAATGGATTTTTTCATATCAATACCGCGAGAGTTTAAAAATGGTACGATAAAACCACCGCCACCAATGCCTGCTGCACTTGATGCCATACCAATCAAAATACCGCCAATAACGGAAGATTGTGTTGTTAAAGGTTTGGTTTCCCCTGTGCTTTTCTTAATAGAAATCACCATTTTTGCCGCTAAATACACAACTAAACAGGCAAAGATTTTGGCTGATACATCACGATCAAGTTTGCCAATAAATAAACCAGAGATAAAGACCGAAATCATGACCATCGGTGCTAATACTTTAACTGCACTCCAAACTATATTACCTAGTTTATGATGACGCTGTGCAGAAGAAAATCCGGTAATCACAATAGTCGCAAATGAAGTCCCTAATGCCGTGGACATCAGCAAGGGTTCAGGTACGCCTACCATCGGCAATAAATAAACCAAGGTAGGGACGATAATTAACCCACCACCAATACCAAATAATCCAGCAAGAAAACCAACAACAGACCCGACAAGTAAACAAAGTAGAATAAAAGTGAGCATTATTGCCCCCTTGATTTATAAAATGAACGTTTTTGATATTTAGAAAAACCATTTTTACGCGGTGCATGATAAGGTTTATTTGCCTCATGCTCTTGCGTATTTTCAAGCAATGTTTTTTCGTTGCCAAACATTACTTGAGCAAACTCTTTCATCGCTTTGCGATAAACATCTTTCTTAAAGGACACAACCTGACGTACGGGATACCAAAAACTCACCCAACGCCAACCATCAAATTCAGGTGATTTTGTTGTGTTCATATTAATATTTTTTTCATCACCCACTAATTGCAACAAAAACCAACGTTGTTTTTGCCCAATACACATGGGTTTGCTGTCATAACGCAGCAATCTTTTCGGCAGCTTATAACGCAACCAATGTTTAGAGGCATAAAGCACCTTCACATCTTTGGGTTGCAAGCCAACCTCTTCATATAATTCACGATACATGGCTTGTTCGGCACTTTCGTTATCATTAATTCCACCTTGCGGGAATTGCCACGAATTCTGCCCGTATCGTTTAGCCCAAAGCACCTGCCCTTTGCGATTACAAATGACAATGCCTACATTTGGACGGTAGCCATCAAAATCGATCACTATCGTTCACCTTAAATTTTGTACCAAAATAATTTGCAGATTGTTTCATAAATTCGCTTTTTTATCAACCGAATGGGCATATTTACCCTATTGTGGATAACTCTGTGGGTAACACTTGGATAATCTAAATTTAACTGTGTATAAAGATCAAAAACTGCTTTTCACACTTCATTTTTTTCATTTTTGCATAACCTTTAATCAAAAATTTTCCGAAAAAAATGACCGCACTTTTTCTCATCAAAGTGCGGTCAAAAATTCAGCCATTTTTTAATTTAAGCATTCCTTGCTTGGTGAAGAAATAACAGCGGTGAGTTATTCAATATTTCTGTGGATAAAATTGTGATTGAGCAAATGGCGAGTGTTGCATAACTCTTCTCAGCATTTTAGCTTCAATTTTAGAGAGAAAATTTTCTCTTTAATTTCATTAAGATAAGGCTTATTCACAGAAATTATCTTATTCACATTCAATCAAAAATTTTAGTGATTATTTTTTATCCAAGCTTTTTTTAACTAACGCTAAATAGCGTTCCCACTCAAAATATTGACCCGGGTCAATCTTACGACCAGGTGAAATATCGCAATGACCAACGATACGATCGAGCGTTATTTTCGGATAAGCTTGCATGATATCTCGTGTTAATGCAGCAAGCACTTGGTATTGTTCCTCTGTAAAAGGCTGTTCATTACTGCCCTCTAGCTCAATCCCAATCGCAAAATCATTGCATTTATCCCGACCTTCAAAGCAAGAAAGTCCCGCATGCCATGCTCTATCATCGAAACTCACATATTGCGTCACCTTGCCATCACGCTCAATTAAACAATGGGCTGACACACGAAATTGATAAATCTCTTCAAAATAAGGATGAATAGTGGGATCGAGTTTTCCTTGGAAAAAATCATCTACATATCCACCACCAAATTGTTCTGGCGGCAAACTGATGTAATGAATGACGAGTAATGAAATATCCTCTACATCAGGACGTTCATCAAAATGTGGTGAAATTACTTTTCTTGTCTGGCTTAACCAGCCATTTTTTATCTTATTCATCTGTTTTTCTGCGATTAAATTTCATTTTTGCGATCTCGATCGCAAAAGAAGTGCGGTCAGTTTTACTTTCATTTTTCCCTTTTAGACAATGTTGCCGCCAATTCTGGCATTTTTTTATTCAACCAAAAGGAAATTTAATTTAATGAAACTGACTTTTTCTAAACCTTTACATAAAGGTTTTACGTTAATTGAATTGATGATCGTAATTGCGATTATTGCTATTCTCGCGACGATCGCCATTCCGTCTTATCAAAATTATACCAAAAAAGCGGCTATCTCCGAATTGTTACAAGCTTCTGCACCTTATAAATCTGATGTGGAACTATGTATCTATAGCACCAATGCCCCAACAAACTGTTCAGGTGGCTCAAATGGCATTGCTGCAGACATCACAACCGCAAAAGGCTATGTCAAATCCATCACCACGAAATCGGGGGTGATTACGGTGACAGGAAATGGTGCATTAGATGGGATCAGTTATTCTTTAACGGCGACAGGTTCAACCTCATCAGGTGTCACCTGGACAACCGCTTGCCCAAGCAATGCAGATTTATTCCCTGCAGGTTTCTGCTCTTCAGCTAAATAGCGAAACATGGCTTATCAAGCAATCGCAAAAAATGGCGAGATTTACCAAATCTCGCCACAATATTGGCAACAAAACCAACAGCAACAAGCATTGCTGTTACGTTACTTTGCACTCCCTATTAAAGAAGACGAACACCATTTATGGCTTGCAGTAGATTCGCTGAATAATCTTGCAGCTTGTGAAACCTTTGCTTTTTTAAGTGGAAAATTAGTTGAACCGATTTTATTTGAAACGGCCCAACTTAAACAACTTTTACAATCCCTTGCACCGAAAGCCAATCAAATAGAAGAGCAAACGACGTTTTATCATCATTCAGAAGATGAAAGCACTGCCAATTTATCTAATGAAGATGAACCTGTTATTCAATTATTAAACAGTGTTTTTGAAACTGCCCTACAAAAAAATGCCTCCGATATTCATTTAGAAATTCAGCCAAATGGGCTCTTAACTCGTTTACGTATTGATGGCGTACTCCAACCACAGCCGATTATCAGTAAATCACTCGCCAATCGTGTAATTTCTCGTTTAAAACTCTTAGCCAAACTGGATATCAGTGAAACTCGGCTACCACAAGATGGCCGCTTTCAATTCAAAACGACATTCTCCGATATTTTAGATTTCCGCCTTTCTACCTTGCCCACGCATTGGGGAGAAAAAGCGGTATTACGGTTACAACAAAATAAACCTGTTCAGTTAAGTTTTGCTGAACTTGGCATGACAAAAAACCAACAAAATCAATTTCAACATGCACTCGGTCAACCTCAGGGTTTAATCCTCGTGACTGGGCCAACGGGAAGCGGAAAAAGTATTTCGCTTTATACTGCACTTCAATGGCTCAATACGCCAGATAAACATATCATGACGGCAGAAGATCCCATTGAAATTGAATTGGAAGGTATTATTCAAACTCAAGTAAATCCACAAATCGGTTTAGATTTTAGCCGATTACTTCGTACATTTTTACGGCAAGACCCCGACATTATTATGCTTGGTGAAATTCGAGATGAAGAAAGTGCATTAATGGCATTAAGAGCAGCTCAAACCGGCCATTTAGTGCTTTCGACCTTACATACCAACGATGCCCTCTCAGCAATTTCACGCTTGCAACAACTAGGCATTCAATCTCATGAAATTGAAAATAGTCTCTTATTAGTTATCGCACAGAGATTGGTGCGTAAACGTTGTTTAAAGTGCGGTCAACATTTTAGTGATTCTTGCGATTGCCATCAGGGGTATCAAGGGCGTATTGGGGTGTATCAATTTTTACAATGTGAAAATAACTGTTACCAAACTGATTTCGATTCACTTTATCAAAGTGCATTAGAAAAAGTAAAAGATAACATCACCGATCTTGATGAAATTCAACGTGTGTTAGGTAAAAAATAGGAGTCTCTATGGCAAAGCAAAAACTCTTTTATTTCCAAGCCTATGATCAGCGACAACAATGGCAAAAAGGTAGCCTTGTTGCTCAATCTAAACAAGCCGCACAATTTCTGTTAATTGCAAAAGGTTTTAGTCACATTCGCTTGCAACAAGATTGGCAACTTAATCAGAAACCGAAAAATGCAGAAATCAGTGCTTTATTGAATCAACTGGCTACATTGCTCAGTTCTGCCATTCCATTAAAAAATGCACTACATATTTTGCAAGACAACTGCACACAATTGGGTTTGCATCAGTGGCTTAGCGCCTTAATTGAGTTAATTGAAAGTGGTCTTCCGTTTTCACAAAGCTTGGAAATACAAGGAAAGTATTTAAACTTTCAAGAGATTCAACTTATTCAAGTGGGAGAAATGACAGGAAAACTGGCAGAGGTATGCACTAAAATTGCAGAACGTCGAACGCAATCATTAACGCTTCAACGCAAATTACAAAAAATTATGCTTTATCCAGCCATGGTATTAGGTATTTCGCTTTCACTTACGTTGATTTTATTACTCTTCGTTGTACCACAATTTGCTGAAATGTATGGCGAAAATTCCGCTGATTTGCCTACATTAACCGCCGTATTATTAGCTATGTCTCAATTCCTACAACATCATTTTGTTGCGTTAATGATTGCCTGCACTTTCGCTATTTTTATGTTGAAGATGGCATTAAAACATTCCCTTTGGCTAAATCAAAAAAAGAATGCACTAATTAGTCACATGCCAATTTGGGGCAATATCATTTGCCTTTCTCGCCTAATCAGTTTTAGCCATAACCTGCAATTAATGCTTCAATCAGGAGTGGCATTAACGCCAGCCTTAAATAGTTTCCTACCCAAACAACAAACCTGGCAAACACAACGTGCCTTAAAAGGCGATATCCTACTACAACAAGAAGTGCGGTCAATTTTACAGTGGGTTTCTCAAGGTTATCCATTTTCAGAAAGTGTCAGTAGTCATCTTTTCCCAATGGAAGCACAACAAATGCTACAGATTGGAGAGAAAAGTGGAAAACTTGCATTGATGTTGCGTCATATTGCTGATAACTATCAAGAAAAACTTAATCATCAAATTGATTTACTTTCCCAACTTTTAGAGCCTTTAATGATGCTCATCATTGGTAGTTTAATTGGTATCATAATGATAGGCATGTATCTGCCGATTTTTAATATGGGATCCGTAATCCAATGATGATATTAGCCTTTTTCTTATTGGGTGGTTTAGCGGGCATCTTTGTTTGGCTTTATATTGATCGTTTTATCCCCAATCTCCAACAAGAAATTTATCTGAACTATATCGAACTTTATCCTGAAAACAGTCCTATTTTCCAAACTGAAAAAGCCATAATTCAATCTCAAAAGTGCGGTCACATTTTTCTTTATTTTTTAGGGTTTGGACTCTGTTTTGCTGTACTTTGTTATTTTCTTCAGGATGAATTATTTACTTTATGGCTCGCGATTACGCTTAGTCTACTTTTTGTTATCAGTTGGCTAGACTGGCATTATCAACTGATTTCCCCTACACCTTGCCTCTTTTTATTTTTCCTGGGTTTATTCGGCGCACATCAAGAGTTTTCAATCCTGACACTTTCTCAAAGTTTAGAAAGTGCGGTTAGTTTTTTCGGTGTTTTTTATATTATCTATCATTTGTCTAAATGGTTTTATAAGAAGGAAGCGTTAGGCCGTGGCGATTATTGGCTTGCTTTAGGAATAGGTGCTTATCTTACCATCGCACACTTACCACTTTTCTTATTCATCGCCTGTCTATTAGGCATCATAGTCTATTGGATTTCTCGTCAACCTGTTTTACCTTTCGCACCTTTTCTTTGTTTATCTTTAATCATCACCAGTGCAATAACCCTATAAATGTAATATATTGGCAACATTGGAAAATATTATATTTAAAGGATAGATGCGAAGCATCACCTCTAAATCAAGTTGCAAGGAATATTATGACTTATATTGTGGGCCTAACTGGCGGCATCGGTAGTGGAAAAAGCACAATTGCAAATCTTTTTGTTAAACTTGGTGTACCCATTGTTGATGCAGATATTGTAGCAAGAGAAGTGGTTGAAAAAGGCTCGCCGCTACTTGTTCAAATTGCTGAGCACTTTGGTAAATCGATTTTGACTGAAGAAGGCGAATTAAATCGGGCCGAGCTACGAAAAAAAGTATTTGCAGACGAAGATGAAAAAAACTGGCTCAATTATTTATTACATCCCGCTATTCGCGAAAGAATGCTGGCACAGTTAAATGCTCAGACCGCTCCTTATACCTTGTTTGTTGTTCCACTGCTTATTGAAAACAAGCTCACCACGCTTTGTGACCGCATACTTGTTGTCGATGTAAAACCTGAAACTCAGCTGGCTCGTGCGTCATCGAGAGATCATAATAATATTCAGCAAATTCAAGCTATTATGAATGCACAAGTTAGCCGTGAAGAAAGATTAAAATGGGCAGATGATATTATTTCAAATGATGCAAAATTGCCTGAAAACTTACCGCACTTAAAACAAAAAGTGCTAGAATTACACCAATTTTATTTAAGTGAATCGAGAAAGAAAAATGTCTGATGAAATTTTTGAAGTCCCCTGTCCGACATGCCAAAAGCCTGTACCTTGGACTCAGGAAAGTCTATTTCGCCCTTTTTGTAGCAAACGTTGCCAACTCATTGATTTAGGTGAATGGGCTGCAGAAGAAAAAGCCATTCCAAGTGACACAGCAGATTTTGCCATGGATCCCAATCTCAGTGATGAATGGAGTATCAAATGAGTCTTCAGCATCACGATAATGGTGAACAAGGCGAGTTTTTCTTACTCGATGAGCAAGGGAAGAAAATCGCGAAACTTACCTATTTTTATGAAACACCCGATACCATTAATGCTAATCATACGTTTGTTGATGATTCTCTTCGAGGACAAGGTGTGGCAAACAAACTCTATCAAGCCTTAATTCATTTTATCCAAGCCAAAAAGCTGACTTTGCACCCAACTTGTAGCTATATTGCAAGAAAATGGGAACGAACCCAATCTGCTCAATCCCAAGCTTAAACCTGTTAATAAGCGTTTTATTTTTAAGGATATTTTTCCGGCTTCGTGCTATCCTTAGCCCCATTTATTTCTGAGAACCTATTATTTATTATGCAAGAAAATTATTTAAGTCAGCAGCGATTTGCTGATCTTCCATTACATCCTATCGTACAAAAAGCCCTACAAGATAAGGGATTTGAATATTGCACCCCAATTCAAGCGTTATCATTACCAATTACCTTACAAGGAAAAGATGTTGCTGGCCAGGCACAAACCGGCACGGGTAAAACAATGGCATTTTTAACGGCAACATTTCATCACTTATTAACGCATCAACCTGATTTTGCTACCAATCAACCTCGTGCATTAATTCTTGCACCAACCCGCGAACTAGCTGTACAAATTAATAATGATGCAGAATTATTAGCTAAAACAAGTGGATTACGAACCGCACTTGCTTATGGTGGTGATGGCTATGATAAACAGCTCAAGGCTATCGAAGCCGGTGTGGATATTTTAATTGGTACCACTGGCCGTGTGATTGATTATGTTAAACAAGGCATTATTCGTTTAGATGACATTCAAGTTGTGGTACTAGATGAAGCGGATCGCATGTTTGATTTAGGTTTCATTCGTGATATTCGTTACTTATTACGCAAGTGCCCTTCTCCGCAAGAACGCTTAACCATGCTCTTTTCTGCTACGCTCTCTTACAAAGTGCGCGAACTTGCCTTTGAAGATATGAATTCCCCAGAATACATTGAAATTGAACCAGAACAAAAAACGGGACATCGAATTAAAGAGGAACTTTTCTATCCGTCAAATGAAGACAAAATTCCTCTCTTACTGACATTAATGGAAGAGGAATGGCCGGAGCGCTGTATTGTGTTTGCAAATACTAAACATAAATGTGAAGAAATTTGGGGCTATTTAGCGGCAGATGGCCATCGTGTGGGATTACTCACAGGGGATGTAGCACAGAAAAAACGTCTTTCATTGCTCAAACAATTTACCGATGGTGAGCTCGATATTCTCGTTGCAACCGATGTTGCAGCGCGTGGATTACATATTTCAGACGTGACTCATGTTTTTAACTTTGATCTACCCGATGACCGAGAAGATTACGTTCACCGTATTGGCCGTACTGGTCGAGCGGGTGAAAGTGGTGCGTCTATCAGCTTTGCTTGTGAAGAATATGCGATGAATTTACCGGCAATTGAAGAATACATTGGTCATTCTATTCCGGTCAGCCAATATGACCCGAATTCATTGATTAGTGATATTCCAAAACCTTATCGTTTAAAACGCAATCCTGCGCCTCAAACAAGAAATACTACGACGAGAAAAACAAACTACCGTCGTAAAAACTAAAAAGAAAAGCTGATGAACTCCTTCATCAGCTTTTTTTATGATTAATGTAATCCGACTCTTCGACGTGTAGTACGCATCAATAAGAAAACCCATGGCCATAACACACCGGATGCGATGGCACCAAAGATTTCCTGCCAGTTGAAAAATGCCCCATGCAAAGAGAATTCAACCAAGAAAATAGCCACTCGAATCGCAAAAACAAAAAGAAGTACCAATAAACTTTGGAACCAAAGAGAAAGGTTGCGCAAAATTAGGTAATATTTGGAAACAAAATAGAAAGCCACAGAAAGCACCAGTGCATGAACCCCAAGAATAGAGCCTAGCACAATATCCCATAAAACCCCGAGTAAAAATGCCCAACCAATGCTTACTCTATCGGGTAGCGCAAGCGTCCAATAAAGCAAAACTAAAACCAACCAAGACGGTTTAAAAGCTTGAAAGCCTGCTGGCCATGGGGCTAATTCCATAATTAATGCCACAACAAAGAAGCATAAAATGGTCGCCCATTGAAAAATAAAACGCCCTTGCATTAGTCTTCTTCCCTATGTTGTTGCTGATCTGGAGAAATGGGTTCCTCTTGTTGAGGCATTGTGGTCGGAATGTCAGGATCCACAATTTCTTTTCCTGTATGCGGCTGTACTCCATCCTCTTGATCATCTGTAATTTTGGTTTTACTCACTGAATGAGTTGCTTCATTAGCTTGACTTTCTAAACGTTGCTGTACAAGGCGACGTACTTCTTCCGGCGACATGGATTTGACTTTCGACATATCAAGATTGCTCGGCCAAAGTAAAAGCAAATAACGTAAACGATCTAACTCAGCCAAAGGTTTCGCTTTTACCGTTGCAAAGTAATTTGAGCCATCACGAGAAACACTTTGCACAACAGCCACAGGATAGCCTTCCACAAAACGGCCGCCCAAACCTGAAGTCACCAATAAATCGCCTTTTTCAATATCCACAGAACGAGGAACGTTATCTAAGGTAAGTTCATCTGAGTGCCCTGTGCCACTCGCGATTACTCGTACATCATTACGTAAAACTTGTACGGGAATAGAATGGGTCACATCCGTTAAAAGCAACACTCGGCTGGTGTTCTCACCAACAGATATAATCTGTCCAATCATCCCTTTTTCATCAATCACAGGCTGACCAACATACGCACCATCTCGTTCGCCTTGATTGATCACCACTTGCTGACGATAGACATCAGTTTCAGCAGTAAGCACTTCTGCAATCTTTTTATATTCATCGGTGCGTAAAGGTGAATTAAGCAGTAAACGAAGACGTTGGTTTTCTACTTTGAGTTGATCCAATAATAAAAGATCAGCATTTTTCTCACGCAATTGCTCACGCAATACTTTATTTTCAATGAGTAGCTTATTGGTATCAACCAAGTTGCTTGATACACCATCTAGAACTGTTCTTGGCCCATTCGCAAGGTAATACAAGCCTCCAACAGCAGTTTCCATGACACTACGCGCCTTTGTCATTGATGAGGTTTGTCCATCAACTAAAATGAGTGTCATCGAAGCAATCACCGCTAATGCGAGTCGGATACCTAATGGTGGTGCTTTACCAAAAATGGGTTTCATTCACTGTCCTAGGGTTAAAAGGAAAAGTGCGGTCAAAAAATCAGACGAATTAAAAACGCCGATTTTTCTGACCGCACTTTTAGAGATTAAATTTCGTCGCTAAAAATATCGCCGCCGTGCATATCAATCATTTCGATTGCTTCACCGCCGCCACGAGCTACGCAAGTTAATGGTTCTTCTGCGATGATTGCCGGTACACCACATTCTTTTGATAACAACACATCAATGTTGCGTAATAAGGCACCACCACCCGTTAACACCATACCGCGTTCAAAAATATCTGCTGCGTGTTCTGGTTGGCATTCTTCAAGCGCTGTGCGTACTGCTGCAACAATACCATTTAATGGTTGTTGAAGAGCTTCTTGTACATCACGAGAGGTTAATTTGAATGAGCGAGGCGCACCTTCAGCAAGGTTATGACCGTGCACTTCCATTTCTAAAATTTCATCACCTTCTTGAATATAAGCTGAACCAATTTCGTGCTTGATACGCTCTGCAGTTGGTTCACCAATCACAGAACCAAAAGTACGACGAACATAAGAAATGATTGCTTCATCAAAACGGTCACCACCAATACGTACAGAAGATGAATACACGATACCGTTTAAAGAAATCACTGCCACTTCAGTGGTACCACCACCGATATCAATGACCATTGAACCGATCGCTGTAGAAACCGGTAAGTTTGCACCGATTGCTGCCGCCATTGGCTCTTCAATTAAATAGACTTCACGCGCACCTGCACCTAATGCTGATTCTTTAATTGCACGACGTTCAACTTGAGTCGCACCAGCCGGTACACAAACGAGTACGCGCGGGCTTGGACGCATGAAGTTACCGCTATGTACTTGTTTAATAAAGTATTGCAACATTTTTTCAGTCACAGAGAAATCGGCAATTACACCATCTTTCATCGGACGAATTGCGACAATGCTTTTTGGTGTACGACCAAGCATTTGTTTTGCTTCTTTACCTACTGCCGCAATGCTTTTGTATGCGCCCATACGGTCTTGACGAATTGCCACTACTGAAGGCTCATCAAGTACGATACCTTGGCCTTTCACATAAATTAATGTATTTGCTGTACCTAGATCGATAGAAAGATCGTTTGAAAATAAACCACGAATTTTTTTGAATAACATAAGAATTCCGTCATTAGTTTGGTGAAAAATCACTCATTTCTGAGCATAGAAAAAAATTGTGCTAAATGTACCAAAAAATCGAGCTTGATAACAGGATTTTTTGCCTTGATCCTCTACACTTACCTCGCTATTTTTTCTAACAAGGTAAGTGCGGTCAATTTTAGTGGTATTTTATGCCTGATTTCGGTCAGTGAATTGCCACTTACCGTTACCTAAAATCATCAATTGCTGCTGATGGAAAGCTTGCAAGGTTGAACGATGCCCCACACTGATAACCGTTGTATGAGGTAAGCGTTCTTTTAACAGACGATACATCGAATCTTCTAAACCTTCATCCATACTCGCCGTGGCTTCGTCCAGAAAGGCGACTTTCGGTTTGTGTAACAGCAAACGAGCAAAAGCCAAACGTTGTTGCTCACCTAGCGAAAGAATTCGTGTCCAATCTTGCTCTAGATCTAAACGATCTTGTAAATGCCCTAAAGACACTTGTTTTAACACCTCAATCATCTCATCACGATTAAAGGCCTGTTCTTCATTCGGATAAGCCAGCGCAGTCAATAAACTGCCTTGTGGTAAATAAGGTTTTTGTGATAAGAAAAGCTGATGGGTTGGACAATATACATCCCCTTCAGAATACGCCCACAGCCCAGCCACGGCTCTCAACAACGTAGTTTTCCCCACACCAGAACTACCTTGAATTAATAGGGTTGAACCTTTTGGTAGCGTCAAATTTAAATTCTCAATTAAGGTTTTTCCAAATGGATTACTGATGGTTAAATTCTTAAAGATCACGTCAGTTTCATGTTCGTGTAAATGGGAAGTAGATTGACGATTTGCCATATCAATCGCATAACTAAAGCCCGTTAAACGATCTAATGTGGCTTTGTATCCAGCAAAACCATCGTAAGAATTACGGAAGAACGAAAGATTTGAATGCAACTTACCAAATACTTGTAGCGTTTGCATCAGATCGCCGAGTTTAATTTGTTTCTCAAAATAACGCCCCACTTGAATTAACAAAGGGAACACAACAGAAACTTGGCTTACTACTAGGTTAAAACCAGAGAATTTTAAGGTTCGATAAACAATATCCCACATGTTATTGATCACTGCGCCAAATTGTTTATAAAGTTGGCTACTCTCAACTTTCTCACCCGCATAAAATGCCACACTTTCCGCATATTCTTTGATGCGAATTAAAGAATAACGATAGTTAGCGTTTAAGCGTTCGTTGACGAAATTCAACATAATTAACGGACGCCCTAAACGGAATGCAATCGCGGTAGTGATAATCACATAAGCAAATACCAAGAACACCATCATGCGTGGAATTTCAGTACCCAATACCATCATTGGTCCCGCTAATCCCCACAATAAGATCGTATAAGAAATCATGGAGGTGACGGCATCAATCACCCCAGTACTTAAAGAGAGCGTAGTTCGCACATAGGATTGCACATCTTGTTGAATACGTTGATCGGGGTTATCTAAGTTAGCGGAAACATACTGCGTTTTGTAGTACGCGCGATTATTCATCCATTTATCGACTAGCTGACCATTCAACCATTCTATCCAATCAATAGAAAAACGTTGTTCTAAATAATAGCTCAGCAATGCAGCAATCACTGAGCTTGTCGCAATCACACAAAACAGCACCATTTGATCCCAAAACACAGGTTCATTAAATTCCTGCAAGGATGTGTACATATTGTTATACCACTCAGAATGCACCAAGCTAATACGCACACTGACTAATGTCATCGCCACAATTAATAAGAAAAATAGCAAAGGTTTAATACTTCGGCGTGGTGAAAGATACCCACCCGCAAATTGCCAAAATTGTTTTCCCCAATGGGTAAAACGGACTAATAAGAAAATACCAAAGCTAAACACAATAGCCGTCATCGCTAATGTTTTTGCTATCCATAAAAGCGAATTAATGGCCTCTTGAGCGTAATCCATAATCAACCTATAAAATCAAAAAAGTGCGGTCATTTTAGGCGGTGTTTATTTTTAAGCAAGAAAAAATGTGATGGAGATAACATTTTTTGACTTTGTCACAAGCGAGTAAGAAATCTAATTGATATAATCCAAAATAGTTAAATTTTTAATAAATTAGAGGTTGGTATGAGTGAAACTGCGATTACCATTAGTTTGCTTGCCCTCGTTGCCGTGATTGGCCTATGGATCGGGCATTTTAAAATTAAAGGTGTAGGACTGGGTATTGGGGGCGTGCTATTTGGTGGGATTTTAGTTGCCCATTTCACCACCCAATATGGCATTAAATTAGATAGCCATACATTACATTTCGTGCAAGAGTTCGGCTTAATTCTGTTTGTTTATACGATTGGTATTCAAGTGGGGCCAGGTTTTTTTGCCTCCTTACGAAAATCAGGCTTAACCTTAAATGGGTTAGGCATTTTAATCGTTGCACTCGGTGCAGTGGTGACAATTCTTATTTATAAGCTTGCGGATATTCCTCTTGATGTCGCGCTTGGTATTTACTCCGGTGCGGTAACCAATACCCCATCTCTCGGTGCGGGTCAGCAAATTCTTTCTGAATTAGGCATGTCGCAAACGACGTCTAACATGGGAATGGCCTATGCAATGGCTTATCCTTTTGGAATTTGTGGCATTTTACTTTCTATGTGGCTTATTCGTCTTTTCTTTAAAATTAAAGTGGATGAGGAAGCAGCAAATTTTGAAAAAGAAAGTGGTCATGACAAAGAAGCACTCAAAAGCATGTCTCTGAAAGTCACCAATACTAATCTCAATGGTATCCATTTGATTGAAATTCCAGGTTTTGATGATGAAGATGTTGTCTGCTCTCGCTTGAAACGGGGTGAGCTTGTTATTGTGCCGAAAGCGGATACCGATGTTCAACTTGGGGATATTTTACATTTGGTCGGCAATCCTGAAGGCTTGAAAAAAATGCACCTTATCATTGGGGAAGAAGTTGATATCCCGGTAGCAAGCTTGAGTGGCGAAATTCGTTCTGAGCGCGTGGTCGTCACCAATGAAAAAGTACTCGGAAAACAAATTCGTCATCTTGGTATTCATCAAAAATATGGTGTGGTCATTTCGCGTTTAAACCGTGCAGGTGTGGAATTGGTGCCAACTGCCCATACTACACTTCAATTTGGTGACGTATTGCACATGGTTGGTAAAACCGACATTCTAAACCAAGCCATTTCAGTTATTGGTAACGCGAAACAAAAACTACTTCAAGTTCAAATGTTACCAGTGTTTATTGGGATTGGCTTAGGGGTATTACTCGGCTCCATTCCTTTCTATATTCCAGGTTTCCCTGTGGCATTAAAATTAGGGCTAGCAGGAGGACCGTTAGTCGTCGCATTGATCTTGGCTCGGATTGGGTCTATCGGAAAACTCTATTGGTTTATGCCGCCGAGTGCGAACTTGGCGTTGCGCGAAATTGGTATTGTGCTCTTCCTTGCTGTAGTCGGTTTAAAATCTGGCGGTAGCTTTGTGGACACACTCACCAATGGTTCCGGTCTTGAATGGATGGGCTACGGTATTTTCATTACTCTTGTACCATTAATGATTGTAGGTATCATTGCACGTTTATATGTAAAATTAAATTATCTTTCACTTTGTGGCCTATTAGCAGGTTCGATGACGGATCCACCAGCGCTTGCTTTCGCCAATGAACTGAAAGAAGGAAGCGGTGCCGCTGCACTCTCCTATGCGACAGTCTATCCACTTACAATGTTCTTACGGATTATTTCACCGCAATTATTAGCCATTCTTTTATGGGTTTAATACCCTCTAAAACTTGGGGCAGAATAACTGCCCCAAGTTTTATTACTAAGCACCGTTACAACCATAAAACAATTCAAATAAAATCTGCTCCAAGCCTACCCCTTTCCCTCATTCAATGATAAAATTCATCGCTTTATTTAAATAGGAAAAGAAATGTCATTAGTTGAATTTGTAATTGATAAACTCGATGATTTAAAAGGCACCGAAATTGTGCATTTTGATGTAAAAGGCAAATCATCGATTACTGAAAATATGATTATTTGTACCGGTACATCTAGCCGTCAAGTCTCTGCGATGGCAGATAACCTTATCGCAGAATGTAAAAAAGCCGGTTATGAAACCTTTGGTGAAGAAGGTCGCAATACCGCAGATTGGATCGTGGTTGATCTTGGTCAAACCATCGTACACATCATGCAGCGCGATGCACGTGAAATGTATCAATTAGAAAAACTTTGGGCATAAAGTGCGGTCAATTTTGACGGTGTTTTAAAAGGGAAAAGGATGAAAATCACATTAATTGCAGTGGGCACCAAAATGCCGACTTGGATTACCACCGGATTTGAAGAATACCAACGTCGTTTTCCTAAAGACATGCCTTTTGAACTCATTGAAATCCCTGCAGGCAAGCGTGGAAAAAATGCGGATATTAAACGCATCTTAGAGCAAGAAGGCAAAGCGATGCTCGCAGCCTGCGGAAAAGGCAAAGTAGTCACATTAGATATCCCTGGCAAACCTTGGACAACACCACAACTTGCTGAGCAATTAGAGGGTTGGAAAAATGATGGTCGAGATGTTTGCTTGCTTATTGGCGGGCCAGAAGGCTTATCCCCTGAATGCAAAGCAGCAGCAGAACAAAGTTGGTCACTTTCACCACTCACACTTCCCCATCCGTTAGTGAGAGTTGTCGTGGCAGAAAGTTTATACCGCGCGTGGTCACTAACGACAAACCACCCTTATCACAGAGAATAACGTATTACATTACCGATGAATTTAAAAAAATTCTTTTCTGCGCCAACCAATGAACCGATCCGCGATAAAAAAGCGGAGCGGAACTTGTTTGCACGTCGAACATTGGTGGCATTCATCGGTATTTTAGCCCTAAGTGGTGTGCTATTTGCTAATATTTACCATCTTCAGGTGGTGAATTACGACATGTACCAGACTCGCTCGAATGGTAACCGTATTAAATTGCTTCCACTTCCTCCTACTCGCGGATTAATTTACGATCGTTACGGCGAGTTGCTGGCAGAAAACCTCACTTTTTTCGGTTTATATATCGTGCCGGAAAAAACAGAAAATTTAGACCGCACTTTTGAAGAATTGCGCTATATTGTAGGACTCACTGATGAAGACATTGAGCATTTCAAAAAAGAGCGTCGTCGTGGTACACGCTATACGCCAATTTTACTCAAACCAAGCTTAACGGAAGAACAAATTGCCCGTTTTGCGGTAAATCAATATAAATATCCAAGCCTTGATGTACGTCCTTATTTCAAACGAAATTACCTATATGGCGAAGCCATGACGCATATTTTAGGTTATGTTGGACGCATTAATGACCGAGATGTTGAGCGCCTAAAAAAAGAAGAAAAATTTGCTAACTATTCCGGTTCTACGGACATGGGGAAACTGGGTATTGAACGTTATTACGAAGAACAACTCCATGGTACAACCGGTTTCGAAGAGGTTGAAATTAATAACCGTGGGAAAGTTATTCGTAAACTACGTGAGCAACCCGCCACTGCGGGTAAAAGTATTCATCTGACTATCGATTTTACCCTTCAACGCTATATTATGTCGCTCCTTTCAGGTCAAAAAGGCGCTGTTGTCGTGCTTGACCCGAAAGACAACAGTGTATTAGCGATGGTTTCAACCCCAAGCTATGACAATAATTTATTCGTCGATGGCATTTCTTCTAGTGATTACAAACGTTTACTAGAAGATCCTACTCGACCGCTTTACAGTCGTGCGACACAAGGTGTGTACCCGCCTGCCTCTACTGTAAAACCATTCGTTGCTGTTGCAGCATTAACTGAAGGGGTGATTACGCCTAATACCACAATTTTTGACCCAGGCTACTGGACATTGCCAAACTCAACAAAGCGTTTCCGAGATTGGAAAAAAACAGGGCATGGTTATACGGATTTAAACAAGGCCATTACTGAATCATCGGATACCTTCTTCTATCAAACCGCCTTTAATTTAGGTATTGATCGTTTCTCCATGTGGATGAAACGTTTTGGGTTTGGTATGCCGACAGGTATTGAAATTCAAGAAGAAGCCACGGCTAATATGCCGAGTAAAGAATGGAAACAAAAACGTTATAAAAAACCGTGGGTGCAAGGCGATACAATCTCAGTGGGGATTGGTCAAGGTTATTGGACAGCAACACCATTACAAGTAGCAAAAGCCACCTCTATTGTGGTCAATAACGGTAAAATTCATACGCCACATTTAATGAAATCAGTTGAAGGTGCCACCATTGAGCCGTATCAAGACCCGCTTTTATATGAAGATATTACCGATCCGAAACAAGCTTATTGGGATGCGGCTAAGCGCGGCATGTTCAATGTAGTGAATTCAGGTGCAGGGACTGGACGAAAAGCCTTTATCGGCACGAATTACCATGTAGCAGGGAAATCTGGTACCGCACAGGTATTCAGCTTAAAAGAAAACCAAAAATATAATGCAGCGGGATTGAAAAAAGAATTACATGACCATGCTTGGTTTACGGCTTATGCGCCTTATGAAGATCCGAAATTAGTTGTGACGATTATTTTAGAAAACGCGGGCGGTGGTTCAAGTAATGCAGCACCAATTGCACGTCAAATTATGGATTTCTATTTGAATAAACGCTTGCCACAAATTGAACGTCAAAAAAATGCTGAAAAAGAGAAAAAGACGAGCCAAACTGATTTAGATGCGCCAGCACTAGAATCTCAACCAAGTGAGAATGAATAATGGAAGAAAAAGTGCCTTTATGCTTGCGATTATGGCAACGCTTACATATTGATTTTTTATTATTTATTGGATTAGCCGCTATTACGGCTTATGGCATGCTTGTGCTTTATAGTGCATCAGGCGCCAGTGAAGTAATGTTCCAAAATCGTATTATTCAGGTCATATTAGGTTTTGCCGTGATGATGATTATGGCGCAACTTCCCCCTAAATTTTATCAACGACTCGCCCCTTACTTATATTTGGTGGGTTTTATCATGCTGATCTTGGTTGATGCTATCGGTACAACCAGTAAAGGGGCGCAACGTTGGTTAGATCTTGGGTTTATTCGCTTTCAGCCTTCTGAAATTGTCAAACTCGCGGTACCATTAATGGTCGCGGTATATTTAGGTAACCGTCCGCTACCACCGAAAATGAGTGAAACCTTTATTGCTATCGCCATGATTATTGTGCCAACTTTACTTGTGGCTATTCAACCTGACTTAGGTACATCAATTCTCGTTAGTGCATCAGGCTTATTCGTGGTATTCTTAGCAGGGATGAGTTGGTGGCTTATTCTTGCTGCTGTAGTTGGCTTAGCGGCATTTATTCCTATCATGTGGATGTATTTAATGCATGACTACCAACGCATGCGTGTATTAACCTTACTTGACCCCGAGAAAGATCCACTTGGGGCGGGTTACCATATTTTGCAATCCAAAATTGCCATCGGTTCAGGCGGTATATCTGGCAAAGGATGGATGCAAGGGACACAATCCCAATTAGAATTTTTGCCTGAACCACACACTGATTTTATTTTTGCCGTGATGAGTGAAGAACATGGAATGGTCGGTTTTCTTATTCTGATGGCAATTTATTTGTTTATTATTATCCGTGGCTTAATAATTGCGGTAAATGCAGAAACCTCTTTCGGGCGTATTCTTGCGGGTGCAACCACACTGATATTCTTCGTTTATGTCTTCGTGAATATTGGTATGGTGAGCGGCATTTTGCCTGTTGTAGGGGTGCCTTTACCACTCTTTAGCTACGGCGGTACCTCATATGTCGCCATCATGGCAAGCTTTGGTTTAGTGATGTCCATTCATACTCACAAACCTCGCTTTATGAAAGGGAACTAATTTCCCTTTTGGCTTTCTTATGAAGAGCACCGATAATCTTGAAAGTAATAAGTATGACATTAAAAAATATCTTAAAAACGACCGCACTTTTCACCTTGATAAGCAGCTCAAGTTTTTCTGCTTTTGCCGATACGCAAAAAATGTATGGTATTCAAGGGGATTCGCTGTCGATTACTACGACCGTTCAAGCGCCACAAAGCTATGAAGTGAATGGTAAAACATATACCACACAAGGTGATGAGGCAAAGTCCTATTCAAAAGAAGGGACAGCAAGTTATTACCACCATAAATTTAATGGTCGTAAAACAGCTAATGGTGAACGCTATGATTCGGCACTTTTCACTGCCGCACATAAAACCTTACCTTTGAATTCTTATGCGGTTGTTACAAACTTACATAACAATCGCAAGGTGATTGTGCGAATTAATGATCGTGGTCCGTTTAGTGAGAAACGTATCATTGACTTATCTCATTCTGCCGCAAAAGAATTAGGCCTTATTGCTCGTGGTACAGGGCAAGTAAGAATTGAAGCTTTACATGTGGATCACAAAGGTCAAATTTCAGGTGCGGGCGCAAAAACGCTTGCCAAGCATGCTAAAACGCAAGAAGCCAGTGAGCGTTTAGTCGTCAATAAAAATAGCGAAAAAAAAAATCAAAACTTAGACAGCACAAACGATGCAAAAACTGTTTTCAAGCTAAAACTACTCGCGCTGTCGTCAAAAAGCCAAGCAGAAAGCATCATCACAAAACTCGCGTTATATGACATCAAAACGGAAATTAACCAAAATGGGCAAAACTATGAAATCCATTTTGGCCCATTAGCGGATCAAGCGGATATTAATCAATTAAAAACAAAATTACAAAAAACGATCAATGGGCAACCCGTAATCGTTTATACTTATAAAAACCAATAAGCTATTAAAGGAAATGCTATGTTAAAACAATCTGCAAAATTGAAAAAAATTGTACTCTTCTCGGGATTAATGGCAGCCTCAACATTTGCTGCGGCTGAAGACATTCAATACGGTATCGCAGTGCCGGAAGTGAATGCGCAAACTTATGTTTTAATGGATTACAATTCTGGTGCGGTACTTGCATCACTTAACCCTGACCAACGCCAATACCCTGCTTCATTAACAAAAATGATGACTAGCTATGTGGTTGGTGCAGCATTAAAACAAGGTAAAATCCATAATGAAGATATGGTGACAATTAGCGAAAGCGCTTGGGGTAGAAATTTCCCTGATTCATCAAAAATGTTCTTAAATTTAAATCAACAAGTGTCTGTGGGTGATTTAAACAAAGGGATTATCATTGTTTCTGGTAATGATGCCTGTGTTGCTGTAGCTGAACATATTTCGGGTACCGTGGCTAACTTCGTTGATACCATGAATAAATATGTTCAACAATTTGGCTTAAAAAATACTAACTTCACCACACCACATGGTTTAGACGATCCAAACCAATATTCAACTGCACGTGATATGGCGATTATTGGTGCGCATATTATTCGTGATTTACCGGAAGAATATAAAATCTACGCAGAAAAAGACTTTACTTTCAACAAAATCAAACAACCTAACCGTAATGGCTTATTATGGGATAAAACCATTAACGTTGATGGTATGAAAACCGGACACACAAGCCAAGCAGGTTATAACCTTGTCGCATCAGCAACAAGTCCAAACAATATGCGTTTAATTTCTGTTGTAATGGGTGTACCGACCTATAAAGGCCGTGAAGTAGAAAGTAAAAAACTCTTACAATGGGGTTTTGCTAACTTTGAAACCTTAAAAACTCAAAAAGCAGGTGAAGAAATTTCAAAACAATCTGTTTACTACGGTGATAAAGGTGACGTTAAACTTGGTGTCTTAGAAGATGGCTTTATCACTGTACCAAAAGGTAAACAGACTGACTTAAAAGCACGTTATGAATTAGATAACAAATACTTACAAGCACCTTTAGCAAAAGGTCAAGTGGTGGGTAAAATTGTTTATCAATTAGACGGCAAAGATGTCGCTACCGTAAATCTTCAAGCATTAGAAGATGTACAAGAAGGCGGCTTCTTAGGTAAAGGTTGGGACTGGTTAGTGTTAACAGTTAAAGGATTATTTGACTAAACACCTTGAAAATTAACCGCACTTCCCCATTTATATCACATCAATAAATTCGTAAGGTGTGTGAATTTAACTGATTCACGCACCTTACTCTTAAATAAGGATGCAAAATGACAACCGAAAATGATTATGAAAAACTAAAAGAAGTAATGGAATTCCCTGCTGCAATGACATTTAAAGTCGCAGGTGTTAATCGTGAGGGCTTAGCACAAGACATCGTTGCGGTGATACAAAAGTATTTACCGGGTGATTATATTCCAAAGGAAAAACGCAGTAGTAAAGGTACGTATAATTCCGTTTCGATTGATATCGTCGCGCAAAACTTTGAGCAAGTAGAGACCCTCTACAAAGAACTTGCAAAAGTTGAAGGCGTCAAAATGGTTCTCTAAGATGAGCAATACTGATTTAGTTGTCCGTCAATTAGGATTACAAGATTATCAAGAAATCTGGCATAAAATGCAGGAGTTCACGGATAATCGAAATGCAGAAACCACCGATGAAATTTGGTTAGTTGAGCATCATCCTGTTTTCACACAAGGCCAAGCTGGCAAACCAGAACACTTATTACAACACAGTGATATCCCTGTTGTTCAATCGGATCGTGGCGGTCAAATTACCTATCATGGTCCTGGTCAGCAGGTCATGTATGTGCTCATTGATATTAAACGTCATGAACATTTAAATGTTCGTCAATTAGTGACCGCACTTGAACAATCTGTTGTGAAAACCCTTGCAGACTACGGCATTGAAGGTTATCCCAAACCTGATGCACCTGGCGTGTATATTGATGGCAAAAAAATCTGTTCATTAGGTTTACGCATTCGCAAAGGCTGCTCTTTCCATGGGCTCGCGTTTAATATCAATATGGATCTCAACCCTTTCCATTACATTAATCCTTGTGGCTATGCAGGGCTTGAAATGTGTCAGCTTGCTGACTTTATTGGTAAAGAAGAGGCGGCACTTGACAAGGTTTCCCCAAAATTAATTAAACACTTTGCCGAACTTTTGGGCTATAATGTTACAAATTTATAACATTCACTTTTATAACTCATTTAAAAATGCCTGAATCAGGCATTTTTCTTTAGGAAAGAACAATGTCAACGCCTTTTAAAATGGAACGCGGTGTGAAATACCGTGATGCAGCCAAAACATCAATCATCCCTGTTAAAAACATCGATCCTAATCAAGAATTATTGAAAAAGCCGGAATGGATGAAAATCAAATTGCCATCTAGCTCATTAAAGATCGAGACCATCAAAAACGGGATGCGTCGTCATGGCCTACATTCTGTCTGCGAAGAAGCGTCTTGTCCAAATTTACACGAGTGCTTTAACCATGGCACAGCAACCTTTATGATTTTAGGGGCGATTTGTACTCGTCGTTGCCCTTTCTGTGATGTTGCACATGGTAAACCATTACCGCCTGATCCGGATGAACCACGTAAATTAGCTGAAACTATCCAAGATATGAAGTTGAAATATGTGGTGATTACCTCTGTAGACCGTGATGATTTACCTGATCGTGGTGCAGGTCATTTTGCTGAATGTGTAAAAGAAGTGCGTGCATTAAACCCTGGCATCAAAATTGAGATTTTAGTTCCTGATTTCCGTGGACGTATTACTCAAGCCTTAGAAAAATTAAAAGACAATCCACCAGATGTGTTCAACCACAACTTGGAAAATGTGCCACGTTTGTATAAAGAAATTCGTCCGGGCGCTGATTATCAGTGGTCTTTAAAATTGCTTCATGATTTCAAAGAAATGTTCCCAAACATTCCAACTAAATCAGGTTTAATGGTGGGATTGGGTGAAACCAATGAGGAAATTCTTCAAGTGATGGCAGACTTACGTGCAAACGGCGTAACCATGCTTACACTGGGTCAATATCTCCAACCAAGTCGCCATCACTTACCGGTTGCGCGCTATGTGCCACCAGCCGAATTTGATGAGTTCCGTGATAAAGCCAACGCGATGGGCTTTGAACACGCGGCCTGTGGCCCATTTGTTCGCTCTTCCTACCATGCTGATTTACAAGCAAGTGGTGGATTAGTAAAGTAATCAAAAACAGCTAAAAAAATGACCGCACTTTGAATCGCAAGTGCGGTCATTTCTTATATTATCCTTTCAACTAGTCAGTTGCTGCTGGCTTCTCTTCTTCGCCCTCATCACTCTCCATCATGCTTTCTTGACGAAGATCTTCAAGCGTACGACCATTAATTAAGTAGCCATTTTCTGTTTTTTCCACTCTAGAAACGTAATTATCACCTTCTTCTACAAATTCTCGGTGAAGTTTTCCATCATGTTTCACAAAACTACTTAAATATTGCCAAAAGTATGAGTTTTCCTTAATGGCTAAGGCTTTTTCATTTTGATCATCAAACAACATTTTACTTAATGTCAGATTAAATGTGCCTTCAATATTGTCTGGAATCATGTCTGATGACTCATCTTCGGGCACTTGAGGCACAATACCACTCACTTCCAATTTAACTGGATAAGCATTGGTCTCAGGATAAGTATTTAGATTTAAATTCAACGTTGCATTATCAACGATTAAATCAAGCTCTTTCCAAGAGTTTTTAATGTACTTATCAAATGTGGCAGACGTTAAATGCGTGCTGCATAAGGCCCCATAAAACGGTGCTGAGCAAAATCTTGCTGATAAATGCGCTTTGCTGTGATTAATTTTAAATGGTGCATCAACCGCTAATTTTTCAAATTGGAAACCTGCACTTGGATAACTAGCTTTATTCGCTGACAATGTAATATGTTCATTATATTGATCATTGTCTAAAGTTTCCGTCTTATCACTGGCTGATACCTCATCAAGCACTAAATCGGCCATATTAAATGATTTTAATGCGGCCTCAATATTGGTTTTACCACTAAACTCTTTCACCCATTTATCTTTGGCATTCAAGAAATCTTTATTGTCTTTTGCCGGAGCCTCTTTCTCTGCAAAAGCATCTAATAAAAACGGTACAAACGCCAATTCGTTTGCCACGTTGTAATCATCTAACTGAACACTAACCTTACCGCCTTTAGCTTCCCATTTACGCTCTTCATCGGCAGGAGTTTGCTTCACGCTTTCAACATTTAAGTTGAAATCCACATTGGCTTTAGTTAAATCGGTATTCGCCAACTTAAGTTCAAGACCGGCATTTTGTAAGTTAAAGTAAGGTTGATTATTTTTAGGCACATTGACAGAAAGCACGGATAACAAACCATCAAAACGATCGTTTTGTGTAAAAATTTTCGTTAACAAATTAACGCCATCTTTAATGTCTAGGGAGCCATCACTTAATTTTTTAAATTCATGATGAAAATTGACCGCACTTGGCACACCATTTTGCTTAACTAATAAATTCAAACCACCCGCTGTTGCTTGGCTTTCTTCTGTCGTACGGCTTTTATTGGCAATGCGTAAAATATCACTGCTGAATTTTGTACTCAGATCACGCTTATCTGCTTCGCCTGGTTTTACGTCAAAATGATACGTCGCATTTTTCATATAAACATGGGTGTTTTCCCCATTTAGCAACGCCACTTCGGCATTTTTCGCGGTTAAGTCAATACTTGATAGGTCGTATTGATTTGCACCGACAGGCATGAGGCGAGCTTCACCATCAATTTCTTCAAGTTTCGTGTCTTTATCGTAGTTAAAACCGCTTAGGGTTGTTTTTAGCTCAACTTCTTTATTTTTTAAGAAATGAAGACCGATTGAAAGGTTTTGGGACTTATTCGCAAAATCACGGAATTCCGTCAAAATATCAGACTGTAAATAATCCCCTACTGGCGAAAATTTACTATTAATCGTGTTTTTATCAATCGTGATATTTAATGTTTTATTTAATTGACGAACTAATTGATCTGATAACTGAGACTCCGCTGTAATGAAGAAAGGCAGTGCGGTGAGCTTAGTTGAAATCACATTTGTGCTTTTCGCATCGCTATCTTTTACACTAAAGATCAACTCACGAATAAAAAAGTTTTTCGCGGTTTGCGTCACATTTAAGGTTGCTTGGTTATCCAAAGAATAAGGGAAATTTTTTAACACCTGATCGATTTTATGATTGGTGTAAAATTGTGCGCCGATCCCAAGTGCCACTGCGATAGCCGAAATCGTCAATGCTATTGTTCTTTTCTTGCTCATAATGTCCCCAAATACGATCTCAATTTACGATCTCAAAATCCTTTTGAAAAATTAACCGCACTTTTCTCTTCAAAGCGCGGTCAGTTTCCAGTCTATTTTAGCCTAAGATTTTATCTAACTCTTGGCTTACAGCTTCCACTTTTTGAGTACCATCTAAACGGAAATATTGCGTATTACCTGCTTTCGCTTCAGCTTGGTAATAATCAATTAATGGGCTGGTTTGTTTGTGGTAAACCGCTAAACGATCTAACACCGTTTCTGGTTTATCATCGGCACGGATAATTAAATCTTCACCCGTTACATCGTCTTTACCTTCCACTTTTGGTGGGTTGTAAACGATATGATAAGAACGACCAGACGCTTGGTGTACACGACGACCACTCATACGTTCAACGATCACTTCATCTGGTACATCAAACTCTAAAACGTAATCAATTTTTACGCCTGACTCTTTTAACGCATCCGCTTGTGGAATCGTACGAGGGAAACCATCTAATAAGAAACCATTTGCACAATCTGATTGAGAAATACGATCTTTTACTAACGCCACGGTTAATTCATCCGGTACTAACTTCCCTTCATCCATTAATGCTTTTGCTTGTTTGCCTAATTCTGTCCCCGCTTTAATCGCTGCACGGAACATATCCCCTGTTGAAATTTGTGGGATACCAAACTTGTTCATAATAAATTGTGCTTGTGTGCCTTTTCCTGCACCAGGTGCACCTAAAAGAATAATTTTCATACGAATCTCCAATAAATAATAGACCTGTTTAAAATACCGTTAAAGCCTTGTTTGGTCAAATGATTTTGCTGTTAATTTTAACCGCACTTTATTTTATTTTAAGCTTTTTCATTTCCTTTTTCATTCCATGGCGCCACCCAGAATAAACAAATCATTCCTGGGATAGCGAGGAATAAACAAATCCAGAAAAAATGATAGTACCCTACTGCTTTGACTAAGTAACCCGACAACATACCAAGCCCTTTACTCGGTAAAGCAGAAAGGCTGGTAAATAAGGCTAGCTGAGTAGCTGTATAAAGCGGATTGGTTTCGCGAGCCATAAAGGCGACAAAAGCTGCGGTACCAAGACCAACACCAATATATTCACCCGCAATCACGAAACCTAATTTCCAAAGTTCTGCTGCACCGATATGGTCAAAATGTCCAAATGCAGCCAACCAAATAAATCCACCAATCGTAATCAATTGGATAAAACCAAATACCCATAATGCACGGTTAATCCCTAGGCGAAGCATGATCACACCGCCTACAAGACCAGCTGAGATACTTGCCCAAAGTGAAGTGCTTTTTACTACCAACGCAATATGTTCTTTTTCAAAGCCCATGTCATAGACGAATTTCGTTTGTAACGTGGTGGCAAATGAATCGCCAAATTTATACAAGAACAAAAAGAGTAAAAAACCGATGGCTTGGGCGACACCTTTGCGTTGGAAGAACTCTTTTAACGGTATCCAAAACACCATATAGAAAGGTTGATCACGATCGACTTGTGCAATCTGCGGTTCTTTCGCTAAAAAGAGCGTCATAAATATGCCCGCTAGCATACAAAGTGCGGTCAATAAAAAGACGGTTTCCCATGGATAAATCGTCGCTAAATAAAGCGAGAGCCCGCCAGGAATTAAACCTGCAACGCGATAAGCATTAATATGGATGGTGTTCCCCAATCCTAATTCATTATCCGTTAAAATTTCACGACGATAAGCATCGAGTACAATATCTTGTGTTGCAGAGAAAAAGGCAATAAATGTGGCAATTTTAGCCACCGTACTTAACTCTGCCACAGGATCAAACTGACTAATCGCATAAAGCGAAATCAGTAAAATCACTTGAGAAATCAATAACCAACTACGACGACGACCTAAAAAATGCGGAAAATAGCGGTCTAATAATGGCGCCCATAAAAACTTCAAACCATATGGCACCATCACCCCTGTCAATGCACCGATTAATTCAACGGAAAGCCCTTTATCTGTCAACCATACAGGCAACATTTGCAATAACACGAAAAGTGGTAACCCCGAACTAAATCCAGTGAAGACACAGATCAGCATTTTTCGGGTAAAGATTTGACTAGAAAGGGATTGTTCTGACATAAAGTGCGGTTATTTTTGAGCGTGTTTTATCTGATTAAAATATTAGGGGCGGAATGATGCTCCGCCCAACAAGAGTGAGATTAATCTCTGTATCCTTTCGGATTATTTTTTTGCCAATTCCAGGTGTCTTTCATCATTTGCTCAAGACCACGTTCAGCAGTCCAATTTAACTCTTTCGCAGCAAGACTTGGATCGGAATAGCATGTTGCAATATCACCAGGGCGACGCGCAACAAGACGATATGGAATGTTAATATTGTTCGCTTGCTCAAACGCTTTCACCATATCCAGCACAGAATAACCGGTACCTGTACCTAAGTTATAAATGTGTAAACCTGCGTCATTTTCATGGCGATTTAATGCTTTTAAGTGACCAATCGCTAAATCCACCACGTGAATATAATCACGTACACCTGTGCCGTCATGAGTATCATAATCGCTACCAAACACCGAAAGTTGCGGTAATTTACCAATCGCAACTTGGCTGATGTAAGGCAATAGGTTATTTGGGATACCGTTTGGATCTTCACCAATCAAGCCACTTGCGTGTGCACCCACTGGATTGAAATAACGTAAGATCGTCATACTAAATTGTGGTTCAGCTTTCGCAACATCAGTCAGAATTTGTTCCACCATGTATTTAGAGGTACCGTAAGGGTTGGTCGTACCGCCCACTTTGCAATCTTCTGTAATTGGAATAATTTCCGGATCGCCATAAACCGTTGCAGATGAACTAAATACAAAGTTCCATACACCTGCTTTTTTCATTTCTTGAATGAGAACAATCGTACCTGCAACATTATTCATATAGTATTCAGCGGGTTTCTGAACACTTTCGCCCACGGCCTTTAAACCCGCAAAATGGATTACCGACTGAATGCTGTTTTCGGCAAAGATTTTTTGTAATAAAGCACGATCCAAAATATCGCCTTCATAAAATTTCACGTCTTTGCCCGTGATTTCTTTTACGCGTTCTAAAGATTTTGGGGATGAATTGCATAAATTATCCAATACCACCACTTCTTTATTTGCATTTAATAATTCCACTACAGTGTGTGAACCAATATAGCCTGCGCCACCCGTTACTAAAATAGCCATGAGTTACTCCTTAATCATTTTGTTCGCAAATTATAACATTGATTTCTACGATACATAAATTTATCCCCTCTTTTGACCGCACTTTGGTGTGATCGTTGTCACAGAATAAACATTTTTCTCTGGAATTTTGATTTGAGTCATTGAAGCGCTTCGCAATGAGGCGAATAATAGTCTCCTAAAATCAAAAAGATAAAGGAAGACAATATGAAACCTCAAACACTTCAAAAAACCGCACTCGCACTACTTGTTGGTTGGTATGCCGCCAATGCAGCCGCTTATTCTGAACAAGGCCAAGCCGGTAATACCAAAAGTTGGGAAAGCGCTGAATACCTCAAAGACTGGGGCTTAACCTCAATGAATGCCTCCACGGCTTATGCTCTTGGCTTTAATGGTTCAGGCGTAAAAATCGGCGTGATGGATTCAGGTGTGCTATTAAACCATCCTGAATTTCAAGACGGTCGAATCCACGTAGTAAAAACAGAAGGGACTTATAGTAAAGATGGCATGCGTTATCCCGATGCATCGGTGGGAAATGGTCCAATTAATAAAAATGAACCGGTAAAAAACGGTAAACGCAATTTCGATAAAACAGATAATGGCATCTTCACTAAAGGTGAAGCCTTCAATATTGACGGGGCATGGCATAAATATACCAATGATGCGCACGGTACGCACGTTGGCGGGACAATGGCGGCAAGCCGTGACGGCAATGAAATGCACGGTGTGGCATTCGGTGCTAACCTCTATTCTGCTAATACTGGTGGTAACGACAACATGACCTATGGCCCAAACCAAGACTATAGTTTCTTCTTACAGGGCTACTCTGCCCTCGCAGATGCCGGTGCCAAAGTAATTAATAACAGTTGGGGTTCGAACCGTCGTGTTAATTCATCTTTTGCTGGTGCCTTAGGCTATAAACCAAAATATGATTGGCGTAATGTGCCCGAATATGGCGTGCAATATTATGATGTACCCAAAGCACCTGAGCCAATTTCCAGTCCTGCGGCACATATTTATTTAAGTAACTTAGGCGAAGCTGAAAAGGCTTATTATCAATTTGTCACCAGTGGTGAGAAAAACTTTGTTGATGCGGCTTATGAAGTGGCAAAAAACAAACAAGTAATTCAAGTCTTTACAGCGGGTAACCGCAGCATGATGGCTGAATCCTTTACGCGTGCGATGTTGCCTTATTTCAGACCTGATGCAGAAAAATACTGGGTAAACGTCACTGGCCAAGTCGGTGGTGAAGGCTATCCAAATGATTCAAATGACGATGTGAGTGATGAAAAAGCAGGCGCAGATATTCAAGAATTTAACTTAGCCGGCCATTCAAAATGGTGGACGATTGCAGCGCCATCCGCCAATATCTATTCCTCCTATATTCAATTACAAGACAACAATACTTATGGTGACCCTATTTACAAATCAGCTGGTGGCACTTCAATGGCTGCCCCACACATAAGTGGTGCATTAGGTGTTATCTTTTCTCGCTATCCATACATGACAACCGATCAAGCGCGTGATGTCATGCTGACCACAGCACGACAAACCACACTTCGCAAAGGGCTTGAAGGTAAACCATTAGAACGTTGGGAAACTGAACAAGGTGTACCAAGTAACGTTTGGGGTTGGGGGATTTTAGATCTTGGCAAAGCGATGTTTGGCCCAGGTCAATTCTTAGGAAACATGAAAATCAACCTCAATCAAAATGATGTTTGGTCAAATGATATTAGCGATAAAGCCATCAAAGCACGTCAAGTCGAAGATCAAGCTGAAGCCGCAACTTGGACAACGCGCAAAGCAGAATTAGAAGCATTAATGCAAAATCGTGCAGGCGCAACAGCTGAAGAAAAAGCTGAATATCAAGTAGGTTTAGCACGTGAAGTGGCTCGTAATGAACGTGCAGCACAAGGTTATGTCGGTGCCTTAACTAAAAATGGTTCTGGCACCTTAACCCTCACCGGTAATAACAGCTTCACTGGTGAAATTACTGTGAATGAAGGTCAGCTTTCAGGGTTAAATCAATCCCTTGGTTCGGCACAACAAGTCATCGTGAAACAAGGTGCAACATTGGAAGTGTTACCAAAAGCTGAAGTCACTAAACCAAGTGAGAATGGATTTGTTACCGAAACCTTAACTAGCACCGCGAAAACGGTCACTGCGACAGTGGAAAAAGGCGGTCGTTTCTTACTGAATAATGGTATTGCTAACGTCAATGCAACTTTTGCAGACGGTTCTGTTTTAGTGCCAAATAAATTTGACGAAGAAATTCTGCCTCAATTACAACAAGATCCACAAAAAGCGGTATCTGTGCAAGGAACTGGCTCATTTGTGGGAGCTGAAAATGCGGTAGTTGAAACACCTCGTACTTATGATTTCTTTACCGTTAAAAATGAAAGTAATGCGAATACGTTGAAAGTAACCGTTCAGAAAAAAGCCCTTTCATCTGCAGCAACCACTGAAAATGAAGTGGCTATCGCCAATGCCTTAGATGCAGCAACAAACAGTGGAGCATATCAAAACCTCATTTGGGGAACAAAAGAGAATGCTCGCCAAGCCTTTGCTCGTTTAAGCTATGATGAGGATCTCGCGGCTCAACAACACAATGTGTTAAATGGCTTATTGCTTCGTCAGCAACTTGCCCAACCAAGTGCGGTCAGAGCTCAGCTTGATGCAGGCACACAAATTTGGACAAGTGGCACCTTCACCCACTTCAGCACAGATAGCTTAAGCAGCCATGCGTACAATCAACTTGTGGGTATTGATGCGACCATTGATACAAATAAACATTTAGGTGTATTTGTTGGTTCAACACAAAATAGCCACAAAATTGACCGCACTTCGAAAGATCGTGCCGTGCATTTAGGTTTAACGGCAGAACATCGTTTCAACGTATTAACACCGAAAATTGGCTTTATTCAAAGCTGGGGGAAACATGAACAACGTGCTGAATTTGCACAAGGCGTGAAAAGCCATAGCCAAACACAAAATGTCTTTGCTGAACTTGCCTACACAGGCTTAAAAGGCGAACATTTTGCGATTGAACCTTATGCCGGCGTAAGCTATATGCACATCAAAAATAAAGGTGTGACAAAAGGCGAAGTGCAGTTAAAAGACAACAATCGTGATTTAATCGTCACCTCTGTAGGTTTACGTCCATCCATTCCATTTGCAATCAGTGGCGTTCAATTAAACTTATTAGGTGATGTGGCTTATCATCGTTTCCATAAAGATAAAGCCGCTGAAGGCAGCTTAGTTATCAATAACCAAGGTGTAGCGAATCTTTATGGTAAAGAATTGAAAAATGTCGTTACGACAGGTGTGGCACTACAAGCTCAATTTACACCAGTATTGAGTGTGAAAGTCGGCTATCAAGGTGCTTATAACCACGATACCAAAGCCAATAATGTTAATGCGGAATTACGTTTCTCGTTTTAACGATATTCAATAAGATAAAAGTGCGGTCAGTTTTGAGAAATTTTAAAACTCTTTGAAAATTGACCGCACTTTATACTTCTGTATTTTAAATTATAGTCTGTTTAAATATCAAACAGACTACAAGTTTCTAAGAACTTAACACCTAAGATTAAACACTTCCTATACCCTACTACTTCTTAGTTTTTTAGATATAAGAATTGATAATACTATTAATGGTGATAATCTAGAAAAACCATATAAGTTGAATGACAATACATCAGTAACATCCTTCATAGATATATTTCCAAAACTCACAATAAACTTAAATAATATCATAAGAAAAGATATTCCAATAAAACCAAATAGAAATACGAACAGAGAATAACCTATAAAATAAACTAAAAACTCTATTAATCTACTTAGCATATAGACTCCCTCTTAAAAAGATGGTACGTGGTGTATAGCCAAAGTTTCACGAATGAATAAAAACATAAACATTTTTAAATCCACACTCCCTCCTTACTTCACCCCAAACCTTGTTATATAGTACCCTATATTTTATTTTTTATAAAAAACAGAACCAAAACAAAAAACATAAAAGAATGCATTGCAATCATTTTTAAACGTTCTATAAAACCATAATTAAAATAATCTAAAAAATTTATATTTAGAATATCATTGTTATTTTCAATATTATATAAAACCCTAGCCACAACAAACATTGATAAATTTAACAAAAAAGAACCCATAACAATAATAAATAATAAATTTAAAAATTTACCCTTCATAATTCACCATCATCTATTTATTATATTCATACTATATCTATCTATTACCATCTCCCCGCTTAAGATTCCTCCTATATTAGGAATATGGTTAAAAACATGCTGATTCTATAAGTGTATATAGCTAATTTTAATTATACTTTTATTCATCTATAAAAACAAAAGGCATCAATCTGATGCCTTTTTAATTCATTAGCATGAAAAATTAACATTCATTCTAACGTTTGATCGATTCACAAATCACTTCGTTGGCTTACTTCAAAAAGCCAAAGCGTTAGGCTCAGTGGAAGCCGTGAATTTGCCACAGATTCCTGAAACGACCTAAGTTAAGAGCTTGGTCCAACTTTTGGGGTTGGGTCAAAATTGATCGCACTTTGTATTTTGATGGTTTAACTTACATACTATTTAAATTTTTAAACAAACATAACAAGTTTTTACCACCTTATACAGTTGCTATCTTGCTTTACTTTTACCTTTTTGTATTCTAGAGAGCCAAAAGTGCATAGGTAAAATAATTATGTGTAATTTAATCGATGCTTCAAGAGACTTATATAAAAGTCTGCCATATTGAATATTATCAATTCCAACATCTAGATTTATATAAACTAATGACAAAAAAAATAAAATAAAGGCAGCAAGAAAAGACAAGAACGTTAGAATAATATACCTCATTTTTTCTCCTTTTAATTTGTCATATATTTAAATAATCATCTAAATTGTAACAATCCTTAATAATGAAGAATGCAAGATTTAGCATTGCAGTAGATATTTCACACATTATATTGTCACTTGAAATTCTTTCTAACAAAGAGAAAAACAATAAAATAAATACTTGATACAAACAGTGTCATTTTTATTAAAAATGAGAGGTTCTTTATACCAAAATCAATCAACTCTAGCTCAAAAATAGATATTGAATTATCAATATTATAAAGCAACCTACCAACTATTAACGATAATAATGAAAAAGAAGCTCCAATAAATATAGAAAATAGAATATCTAGCATTAGCCTTTTCATTACTTACTTCCTCTTCTAGACCCATTACGAGTACGGTTAAATACATGCTGCTTATAGGGGCGTAGCTCATTTTAATTGAGCTTTTATTCATCTATAAAAACAAAAGGCATCAATCTGATGCCTTTTAAATTCACTAACATAAAAATTAACGTTCATTCCAACGTTTGATTGATTCACGAATCACTTCTTTCGCTTCTTCTATATCACCCCAGTGAGTCACTTTCGTTGAACCTGGTTTTTTCAATGCTTTGTAGTTGTTGAAGTGGAATTCAATTTGTTTGATTAATTGTGAAGGTACATCTGCAAGGCTGTTGTATGCATTGCCGGTATCGCGATCATCTGCTGGCACACAAACGATTTTATCGTCCACTTCGCCATCATCAACGAATTTCATCACACCGATTACTTTTGCTTCTAGGAATACACCAGTTGCAAGTGGTTGGCGAGTTAATAATAAAACGTCTAACTCATCGCCATCTTCGTCTAAAGTTTGTGGAATAAAACCATAGTTAGTTGGTTTTGCGAAGATCGCTGGCTCAACACGGTCTAATTGGAACGCGGCAACTTTACGGTTCCATTCGATTTTGTGGCAGCTACCTTCTGGAATTTCATTTACCACATTGATAATGCCGGCATCTACATCGCCTGGCGTTAAAATTTGATTAAAATCAGCCATTGTTTTTCCTTTTTTGATTACGTTAAAAACTTTCAAAGTATAGCAGTTTTTAGCCGATAAAAAAATATGGGAAAAACATCCTCAAAACTGACCACACTTTCCCATCCAACTTCTATAAAACAATTACGCAAACGTTTACTTTTAAATAGTTTACTATAAAATAGCACATCTTTTTGATTATTAACCTAGGGGACTTTATGTCAAGTTTAGAAAAAACCTTTGAACTCAGCAAACGCGGTTCAACGGTTCGTCAAGAAATCATCGCGGGTTTAACCACCTTCTTAGCCATGGTGTATTCCGTGATTGTTGTGCCTAAAATGCTTGGTGATGCAGGCTTTCCAGCAGAATCAGTGTTTATCGCAACCTGTTTAGTCGCGGGGCTTGGATCGATCTTAATCGGATTTTGGGCAAATGCGCCAATGGCGATCGGCTGTGCGATTTCATTAACTGCTTTTACTGCATTTAGCTTGGTAATTGGTCAACACGTTTCTATTCCTGTGGCATTAGGTGCCGTATTCCTCATGGGTTTGGTGTTCACCTTAATTTCTGCAACAGGTATTCGTTCATGGATCTTACGTAACCTGCCATCAAGTATTGCGCACGGAGCAGGGATCGGGATCGGCTTATTCTTACTTTTAATCGCCGCAAATGGCGTAGGCTTAGTGGTCGGCAACCAAGCGGGTTTACCGGTTAAATTAGGCGATTTCACCTCGTTCCCTGTAATGATGTCTTTAATCGGCCTTGCATTCATTATCGGTTTAGAAAAAATGAAAGTGAAAGGCGGGATTTTATGGGTCATCATCGCGATTACTATCGTCGGTTTAATCTTCGATCCAAACGTAACATTCAATGGCCAAATCTTCAAAATGCCAACCTTTGGTGAAAACTCACTTTTCTTACAATTAGATCTCCAAGGCGCATTACAACCTGCCATTTTACCGATTGTCTTTGCTTTAGTGATGACAGCGGTATTTGATGCAACTGGTACTATTCGCGCCGTGGCAGGACAAGCTGACTTATTAGACAAAGACGGACAAATCATCAACGGTGGTAAAGCTTTAACCTCTGACTCTGTAAGTAGTTTATTCTCAGGCTTATTCGGTACTGCGCCAGCAGCCGTTTATATCGAATCTGCAGCAGGTACAGCCGCTGGCGGTAAAACCGGTATCACTGCTATCGTCGTCGGCGTATTGTTCTTATTAATGTTATTCTTCCAACCGCTTGCATTCTTAGTGCCAGGTTACGCAACTGCACCGGCGTTAATGTATGTGGGCTTATTAATGTTAAGCAATGTGAGCAAATTAGACTTCGATGATTTCGTAGGCGCAATGAGCGGCTTAGTTTGCGCGGTATTCATCGTACTCACGGCAAACATCGTGACCGGTATCATGCTTGGCTTTGCGGCATTAGTGATTGGTCGTATCGTGAGTGGCGATGTGAAAAAACTCAACATCGGCACAATTATCATCGCTGTTGTACTTGTCGCATTCTACGCAGGCGGCTGGGCGATTTAATTAAATACAATCTTGATAAGGCGAACAATAGTTCGCCTTTTTTATTTCTAGCCTTAAAAAACAATCAAAAAACTAACCGCACTTTTACTTTACAAATCCCTAAATCCGCCTAAAATACAGGCCTTTAATACGGCTTGCCAAAAGCAAGCTACTGACCTGAAATCAGACAAGAGAACATTATGACAACCCCATTTAAACCAGAATTACTCTCCCCTGCGGGCTCCCTTAAAAACATGCGCTATGCTTTTGCCTATGGCGCGGATGCAGTTTATGCAGGCCAACCACGTTATAGCTTACGTGTACGCAATAATGAATTTAATCACGCTAATTTAAAAATCGGGATCGATGAAGCCCATGCGCTTGGCAAAAAATTCTATGTGGTCGTGAACATTGCACCGCATAACTCCAAGCTCAAAACCTTTATCAAAGATTTACAACCTGTGATCGACATGGGCCCAGATGCCTTAATTATGTCTGACCCTGGCTTAATCATGTTGGTGCGTGAAAACTTCCCGGATATTGATATTCACCTTTCTGTACAAGCGAATGCGGTAAACTGGGCAACGGTAAAATTCTGGAAACAAATGGGGTTAACGCGTGTGATTTTATCGCGTGAATTGTCCATTGAAGAAATCGCAGAAATTCGCCAACATGTGCCCGATATCGAACTCGAAATTTTCGTACACGGTGCATTATGCATGGCGTATTCCGGTCGTTGCTTGCTTTCTGGCTATATCAACAAACGCGACCCAAACCAAGGCACTTGCACGAATGCTTGCCGTTGGGAATACAAAATGGAAGAAGGCACTACAGATGAAGTAGGCAATATCGTGCCAAAAATCGATCCCGCTCAACAAATCGAAGTGAAAAATGTCGCGCCAACCTTAGGTGAAGGTGCGGTAACAGACAAGGTTTTCCTTTATACCGAATCACAAAAGCCAGATGAACAAATGACGGCGTTTGAAGATGAGCATGGCACTTATTTTATGAACTCAAAAGATCTACGTGCCGTACAACACGTGGAAAAATTGACCGCACTTGGCGTTCATTCTTTAAAAATCGAAGGCCGTACTAAATCATTCTATTACTGCGCAAGAACCGCACAAGTTTACCGCAAAGCCATTGATGATGCGGCAGCAGGCAAACCATTTGATGAAAGCTTAATGGATACCTTGGAATCCCTTGCACACCGTGGTTATACCGAAGGTTTCTTACGTCGTCATATGCACGATGAATACCAAAATTACGAATACGGCTACTCTATCTCTGAACGCCAACAATTTGTCGGTGAATTTACCGGTAAACGTAATGAACAAGGTATGGCTGAAGTGGCTGTAAAAAATAAATTCTTGCTTGGTGATGAAGTGGAAATGATGACACCACAAGGCAACATCGTCTTTAAAATTGAAAAAATGCTCAATCGCAAAAACGAAAATGTGGAAGCTGCACTTGGCGATGCCCATTTTGTATTTTTAGATGTGCCACAAGACATCCAACTTGATTATGCATTGTTGATGCGTAATTTGGTCAACACCAACACGCGCAATCCACACAATTAACTTGTTAAAAAATTGTTGCATTTGTTAATAGGTGTACTATAATACACTCCATACCTGATTTGTTAATTCAACAACTCATAGTATGACTCCAAATATTTTGCCCTTTCACCTTTTTGATAGGGCTTTTTTTCTTGTTCTTTCCTCCGAATAGCTCTAGACTATGCCCCATTTTTAGCTTTCATTATTTATAATTATGCGTGTTTCTGACTTTCATTTTGACTTACCTGATGAGCTGATCGCTCGTTATCCTAAAGAAGATCGCTCTTCTTGCCGTTTGCTACAACTCAATGGCGAAAACGGGGAAATTTCTCACCGCACTTTTACTGATGTATTGGATTTAATCGACGAAGGTGATTTATTGATTTTTAACAATACGCGCGTGATCCCTGCTCGTATGTTTGGTCGTAAAGCCAGTGGCGGGAAAATTGAAGTGTTGGTTGAACGCGTATTAAGTGAACATCATTTTTTGGCGCATATTCGTTCATCAAAAGCTCCGAAAGAAGGTGCTGAATTATTTTTAGGTGAAGATAAGCTCGGTGAAAATAATGGCGTAAAAGCGATTATGGTCGGTCGTCAAGATGCCCTTTTTGAGGTGGAATTAGCGGATAAAAGTCGCAATGTACTTGATGTGTTACAAGAAATCGGTCATATGCCTTTGCCGCCTTATATCGATCGCCCTGATGAAGAAGCGGATCAAGAATGTTATCAAACCGTATATAACAAAGTGCCAGGTGCAGTGGCTGCACCAACAGCTGGTTTGCATTTTGATGATGAGCTTTTACAAAAATTACACGAAAAAGGCGTTAATTTTGAATTTGTAACTTTGCATGTGGGCGCCGGTACATTCCAACCCGTACGTGTTGAAAATATTGAAGATCACATTATGCACGCGGAATATGTGGAGCTTTCTCAAGAAGTCTGCAATGCCATTATTGAAACGAAAAAAGCGGGCAAACGTGTGATTGCGGTAGGCACAACATCCGTGCGTTCTGTTGAAACCGCCGCCCTATCAGCAGAAGAAAATGGCAACCCAGATTTAATTGAACCTTATTTTTCAGATACGTCCATTTTTATTTACCCAGGCAAATCATTCCGTGTGGTGGATGCGTTGATTACCAACTTCCACTTGCCAGAAAGTACATTGATTATGTTGGTGTCTGCCTTTGCAGGCTTTAGCCACACCATGAATGCCTATAAAAGTGCGGTCGAAAATCGCTATCGTTTTTTCAGTTATGGCGATGCAATGTTCATTACCCAAAATCCCAATGTGAAAGGCTTAGAATAAGTGGTTTGACTTATTTTCAACCAACTCATAAAATACCTATCAAGAAGCCTGTACTAACAGGCTTTTTTATTGAACAACAACCTACGAACTGTTTATTCGTTAAGGAAAAAAATGAAATATGAATTAGATAAAACCAGCGGTAGCGCACGTCGTGGTCGCTTGGTATTTGAACGTCCTCAAGGCACGTTCAGCGTAGAAACCCCTGCATTTATGCCAGTGGGTACTTATGGCACAGTAAAAGGCATGACACCAGAAGAAGTGCGTGCGACAGGTGCAGAAATTTTGCTTGGTAACACGTTCCATCTATGGCTTCGTCCTGGACAGGAAGTGATGCGTAAACACGGTGATTTACATGACTTTATGCAATGGCATCGTCCGATTTTGACTGACAGTGGCGGTTTCCAAGTATTTAGTTTAGGTAAATTACGCAAAATCACCGAAGAAGGCGTAAAATTCCAAAACCCAATTAACGGTGAGCGCATTTTCCTTTCGCCTGAAAAATCCATGGAAATTCAATATGATTTGGGTTCTGACATCGTGATGATTTTCGATGAATGCACGCCTTATCCTGCGACTTTCGATTATGCGAAAAAATCCATGGAAATGTCTCTTCGTTGGGCAAAACGCAGCCGCGATCGCTTTGATGAATTAGGCAATAAAAATGCACTATTCGGTATTATTCAAGGTGGCGTATTTGAAGAATTACGCAAAGTATCACTAGAAGGCTTAGTCAATATTGGCTTTGACGGTTATGCGGTGGGCGGTTTAGCGGTAGGCGAACCAAAAGAAGACATGCACCGTATTTTAGAATACATCTGCCCACAAATTCCAGCTGACAAACCGCGCTATTTAATGGGCGTGGGTAAGCCAGAAGATTTAGTGGAAGGCGTGCGTCGTGGTATTGATATGTTTGACTGTGTAATGCCAACCCGTAACGCACGTAACGGCCATTTATTCGTCACGGACGGCATTGTTAAAATCCGTAATGCAAAATACCGCGATGATACGAGTCCATTGGATCCAGAATGTGATTGCTACACCTGTAAAAACTACACAAAAGCGTATTTATATCATTTAGATAAATGCGGTGAAATTTTAGGTGCACGCTTAAATACCATTCACAATTTACGCTATTATCAACGTTTAATGGCGGAAATTCGTCAAGCTATCGAAGACGATCGTTTTGATGATTTTGTGGTGGAATTCTATGCTCGCATGGGCAAACCTGTTCCCCCATTACAATTAGTAGATAAATCATAATTGATGAAAGTGCGGTAGAAAAGTGATTCGTTTTTTGACTGCACTTTTTAACAAAGGAAACCTTATGCAAATCCTTGAACCTCAACAATTTGCCACTTGGAATGAGCCGATTGATATGCTTTATGCCTGTCATAGCAAAGTGAGACGCTTTTGCAAGCAACTCACGATTCTTCCTAGTTATTTAGAAAAGAATGGCGTGAATCAAGCCGTATTAAATGATGTGAAAACCATTTTGCAGTATTTTAATCATGCTGCACCACTTCATCATGATGATGAAGAAAAAGATTTTTTCCCTGCTTTAATTGAAAAAGCACCTCAAGCGAAAGAATCAGTGGATGAATTAGAACGCCAACATGTTACTTTGCATGAAACTTGGGCAAAACTTTCTGAACAACTAGAAGAATTGATTGCAGAGAAACGCACTGATGTAGACGAAAGGCTGATTACGCTGTTTGTTGCAAGCTATGATAGACATCTTGCCCTTGAAGAGCCGCTATTTGAGCTTGGTAAGCAATATTTATCCGCAGAACAACTCACAGCTATGGGCAAAATTATGTTTGCTCGTCGCCAAGCTTAAATCATGAAATATCAATTAGATTTGACCGCACTTTCCTGCCCGATTCCGCTTTTAACGGCGAAGAAGGCTTTGGCAAATTTAGCGCCAAATGATGAATTAGTTTTGCAATTAAATCGTCAAAGTGCGGTAGAAAATTTTGTTGTTTTTTGTGAAGAAAATCAATGTGAATTGGTGGATCAACATTGGCTTTCCGAGCAAATTTTCGAAGTTTGCTTGAAAAAAATCAATTAATTCCAAAATTCTAGTTGTTATTGCCTTCATCGGCTTTTACTGAATGCCGTTTTATGGTATTTTACGCACACTTTTAACTTTTCATTTTATAAGGAAAACACAATGGAAGCACAAAGCCCAATGTCCACGTTATTTATTTTCGTGATCTTCGGTTTAATTTTTTATTTTATGATTTACCGCCCACAAGCGAAACGTAACAAAGAACACAAAAAATTAATGTCTGAATTAGCGAAAGGCACTGAAGTATTAACTGCTGGTGGTTTGATTGGTAAAATCACTAAAGTAACCGAAGGTGCTGAAATTGTTATCGCTTTAAACGATACTACTGAAATCACGATTAACCGTAACTACATCGTTTCAGTATTACCGAAAGGTTCTGTAAAATCTCTCTAATTTAAATTCCTAAAGGGAAAACTATGTTAAATCGTTACCCATTATGGAAGAATCTAATGGTGATCCTTGTGGTCGCCATTGGTGCTTTATACTCTCTTCCAAATATCTATGGTGAAGATCCTGCGGTGCAAATTTCTGGTACTCGCGGACAACAAGCAGACACCACCGCATTAACTGAAGTACAAAACGTACTAAAAGAAAATAACCTTTCAACCAAATCTATCGTTCTTGAAAATGGCTCTATTCTTGCCCGTTTCACTAACACAGATGACCAACTTCTTGCCAAAGATAAAATTGCAGAAAAACTTGGCAACAACTACACCACGGCATTAAACCTTGCACCGGCAACACCGGCTTGGTTAAGCAGCATTGGGGCTAACCCGATGAAATGGGGTTTAGACTTACGTGGTGGGGTACGCTTCTTAATGGAAGTGGACATGAATTCTGCGCTTGCTAAACGTCAAGAACAGTTACAAGACACATTACGCAACGAATTACGTAAAGAAAAAATTCAGTTTACGGCGATTAAAAATGGCGACAAATTTGGTACAACGGTCACGTTAGAAAACGCAGACCAAATGTCAAAAGCAGCGCGTATTATTCGTCAGTTACACCCAACATTAGAAGTGTCTGATATTGGTGACAACACCTTAAACCTTGCCCTTTCTGAAGCAGCATTAACAGAATCACGTAACTTAGCGATCGAGCAAAACTTAACGATTTTACGTAAACGTGTTGCTGAATTAGGCGTAGCTGAAGCGGTTATCCAACGTCAAGGTGCAGAACGTATCGTAATCGAATTACCGGGTGTTCAAGATACTGCGCGTGCAAAAGAAATCTTAGGGGCAACTGCAACACTTGAATTCCGCATTGTGAATTCGTTGGTGAACCCAGAATCTGCAGCGCGTGGTATGTTACCTTCTGACACAGAAATCAAATATGACCGTCAAGGTAGACCTGTTGCACTTTACAAACGTGCGGTATTGGGTGGTGAACACATCATCAACTCAAGCTCAGGTTTAGACCAAAACACCAGTACGCCACAAGTAAGTGTAACCTTGGATAGTGAAGGCGGCGAAATCATGTCGCAAACCACCAAGAAATACTACAAAAAACCAATGGCAACCTTGTATGTAGAATACAAAGACAACGGTAAAAAAGACGAAAATGGCAAAACCATTTTAGAGAAAAATGAAGAAGTCATAAACGTTGCTACCATTCAAGGTCGCTTTAGTTCTAACTTCCAAATTACGGGTGTAAGCAGTTCTGCAGAAGCACAAAACCTTTCTATGTTATTAAAATCAGGTGCATTAATAGCGCCAGTGCAAATTGTTGAAGAAAGAACAATCGGTCCTTCTCTTGGTGCACAAAACGTAGAACAAGGTATCAATGCAAGCTTCTGGGGCTTAATTGCCGTCATTGTCTTCATGCTGATTTACTATAAAATCTTCGGTATTATCGCAAGCTTCGCATTGGTTATTAATATCGTTTTATTAGTCGGTTTGATGTCTATCCTACCTGGTGCAACACTCACTATGCCGGGGATTGCGGGTATCGTATTAACCCTGGGGATGTCGGTGGATGCCAACGTACTTATTTTTGAGCGTATCAAAGAAGAAATTCGTAATGGTCGTCCGATCCAGCAAGCCATTAACGAAGGTTATAACGGTGCATTCACCTCTATCTTCGATGCAAACTTAACCACAATTTTAACGGCAATCATTCTTTATGCTGTGGGTACCGGCCCTATTCAAGGCTTCGCGGTAACTCTTGCATTAGGTGTGGCAATTTCAATGTTTACAGCGATTACTGGAACACGTGCTATCGTGAACTTCCTATACGGCGGTAAACGTCTTGAAAAATTATCAATTTAGGTAGGATAAGATGAGATTATTTGCAAAAGATAAAAACGGACATTTTATCCGTGAAGTGAATGGGATTAAATTGCCATTCCCTCTCACTGAATTTATGAAAGTGAGATTTGTAGGGTATGCATTTTCCGCAATTTTAATGGCAATTTCCCTCTTCTTCATTGTGACAAAAGGCTTCAACTGGGGTCTAGACTTTACCGGTGGTGTGGTATTTGATACGCACTTCTCACAACCGGCTGATTTAGAGAAAATCCGTGGCACATTAAATCAAAATGGTATTGCAAGCCCAATTGTACAAACAACCGGTTCTGTACAAGACGTGATGATCCGCTTACCGGCTGACAATAACGATTCTGCTATTGGTGATCACGTTAAAAGCATGCTCCAAACGATTGACCCTAATATTCATATTAACAGTATCGAATTCGTCGGTCCAAACGTTGGTGAAGAACTGGCTCAAGGTGCAGTTTATGCGACCCTTGCAACCCTAGCAATGATGTTAATTTACGTGGGTTCACGTTTTGAATGGCGTTTAGGTTTTGGTGGTATTGCCTCACTTGCGCATGACGTGGTGATTACACTCGGTGTATTCTCTGCATTACAAGTCGAAATGGATTTAACCTTTGTGGCGGCGATTCTTTCCGTTGTAGGTTATTCTATCAACGATAGTATCGTGGTATTCGACCGTGTGCGTGAAAACTTCCGTAAAATTCGCCGTGTAGAAACCATCGATATTATTGATATTTCCTTAACGCAAACCTTATCGAGAACCATCATGACATCTCTCACAACGCTTCTTGTTGTGATTGCCTTGTTCTTCTTTGGTGGTCCATCAATTCATAACTTCTCATTAGCGTTATTAATTGGTATCGGTTTTGGTACTTACTCATCCATCTTTATCGCGATTGCGATTGCTTATGATATCGGCCTACGCCGTGAACATATGATTCCACCAAAAGTGGATAAAGAAGTAGATGATTTACCTTAATCTATTAAACATCAGATAAAAAGAAAGCCACCATAACGGTGGCTTTCTTTTATTGCTAAAATCATGACATTTTATGACCGCACTTTAGTCGTTTACATCACCTAATAAAGCCGCATATTTCTTCGTTGATTCAGAGCTTTCCAAGGTAATTTTAAACGCCATTGTTAGCGGCACTGAAAGTAACATACCGACTGTACCGAGCAACCATCCCCAGAAAAGCAACGAAAAGAATACGACCAAGGTAGAAAGCCCTAAGGTTTTTCCCATCATTTTGGGTTCAATAATATTACCAATCACAATATTTGATGCAATGATACCGACGGTTACACCCATCCCCACACCAAATCCATTCAGCAATAACGCTTGAACAACAATCGGCACGGCTGCAATAATCGAACCAATATTTGGAATGTAATTTAATAGGAAGCTTAAGGTTGCCCATAAAATCGCATATTGGACATCCATTACATCCAACAAAATCCACGTCGAGACGCCGGTAAGTAAACTAATCACCGTTTTCACACCAAGATAACTAATCACACCATCTAAAATACGATCGATGTGATGTTCTTCCGCGACAACATCATGTTCATTATCACTTAAAACTAAAGCAAGTTTATGCTTCATGGTTGGTGCTTCAAGCAGCATAAAAATCACTGCTAAAATCAACACAAAAACATTTGTCACCACACCAGAAAAGTTTAATAACAAACGGCTCACAAAATTCATGATCACACTTGGATCAAAATGCTCCATAATGGCTTCGCGAGAAATCACAATTGGCAATTTCAGTTTTTGAGCTAACGCCATGACGTCATTTATACGCTCCGAAAGCAGCACTTTATATTGAGGAATCGAGCGTGTAAATTCTTGCACACTGCTATTAATTAATCCCGCCAGGAAAAAGAATACAATTAAAATTAAAATAAATAGCAAGGCAATCGCAATACCATGTGGCACTTTGCGTTGTGTCATCGCTTTAATCACTGGAGAACAAATAATGGCGATAAATAATGCCAATAAAAAAGGCACGACAATTTCTGCAGCCAGTTTAATTCCCGCAAACACAATCACTAAAGCCGCCATGGCGACTAAAGTGCGGTTAAAATTTAAGTTTTTTTCCACTAAATGGCTTCCTCATTTTCTTCGCCTGTACGAACACGGATCACGCGTTCTACATCATAAACAAAGATCTTTCCATCACCGATTTTCCCTGTTTGGCAAGTTTCAACAATGGTTTCAAGACATTGTTCAAGTAAATCATCCGGCACGACAATTTCCATTTTCACTTTAGGTAGAAAATCCACCATATATTCCGCACCGCGATAAAGCTCTGTATGCCCTTTTTGGCGACCAAAACCACGGACTTCAGTCACGGTCATTCCGCTAATGCCAATATCAGATAAATTTTCACGCACATCATCTAATTTAAATGGCTTAATAATGGCTTCGATTTTTTTCATTTTATTTCTCCAAATTTTCACGGCGTGCAGCTTTCGGGCGAAAGCTTGTAATCACTTCAGGCTTGGTATCAATATAAATACCATCGATTAATTGCAAACAGTAAGGCACCGCACTAAAAATCCCTTTCACTAAGACCTTGCCTTGCTCATCTTTCACGCCTTCTAAAGTCTCTTTGATGGCTTTTGGCTGCCCCGGTAAGTTCAAAATCAAACTATTTTTACGAATCACACCAACTTGACGAGATAAAATCGCTGTCGGCACAAAATGCAAACTCACTTGACGCATTTGCTCGCCAAATCCAGGCATTTCACGATCAGCTACTGCTAACGTGGCATCAGGTGTCACATCACGTTTTGCAGGTCCAGTCCCCCCCGTTGTGAGCACTAAATGACAATGGTGCTCATCCACCAATTCTTTCAGCGTTTGTTCGATTAATGGTTGCTCATCTGGAATTAATCGCGTTTCCACTTCAAAAGGATCCACCAACGCTTGTTCTAACCATTGTTGTAATTCTGGAATCCCTTGATCTTGATACACACCACTTGATGCACGGTCTGACACTGAAACCAAACCAATTTTTAAAAGTGCGGTCATTTTTTTCCTCATTTTTATACGCTATAAACAGCGTCATTCTACCTTATTTTATCTTTTACCAAAGCATAAAAAAGCCATTTAGCTTTCACTAAATGGCTTTCATTTTACAAATTATTGTCTGGCTTGAACTTTGCCATCCATATAATCCACTGTGACCACTTTACCTGGTAATAATTGACCAGATAGGACTTGTTGTGCCAAGCTGTTTTCGATCTCTTGTTGGATTGCACGTTTTAATGGACGAGCCCCATAAATTGGGTCGTAACCCACTTCACCAATGAAATCTAATAACGCTTCGGTAAACACCAATTCGTAACCACGGGTTTCCATACGTTTTGCTAAACGTTCTAATTGGATGCTTGCAATCGCACGGATATTGTCTTTACCAAGTGGGTGGAATACCACAGTTTCGTCAATACGGTTGATGAATTCTGGACGGAAATGTTGGCTCACCACTGACATCACTAAGGCTTTCATTTCGCCATAGCTTTCGTCTTTGCTACCTTGAATCAAATCAGAACCCAAGTTAGAGGTCATAATCACCACTGTATTACGGAAGTCCACTGTACGACCTTGACCATCAGTTAAACGACCATCATCCAACACTTGTAATAAGATGTTGAATACATCCGCATGTGCTTTTTCCACTTCATCCAACAAAATTACTGAATATGGACGACGACGTACCGCTTCAGTTAAGTAACCACCTTCTTCATAGCCTACGTAGCCTGGAGGCGCACCCACTAAACGAGATACGCTGTGTTTTTCCATAAACTCTGACATATCAATACGCACCATCGCATCTTCGCTGTCAAAGAGGAATTTCGCCAAAGTTTTGCAAAGCTCGGTTTTACCTACACCAGTTGGACCTAAGAATAAGAAAGAACCAATTGGGCGGTTAGGATCTGAAAGCCCTGCACGGCTACGACGAATCGCGTTTGCAACGGCATCGACTGCTTCTTCTTGACCGATCACACGTTTATGCAATTCTTCTTCCATGCGTAAGAGTTTTTCTTTCTCGCCTTCCATCATTTTAGAAACTGGAATACCTGTTGCTTTAGAAAGTACCTCTGCAATTTCTTCATCAGTTACACGATAGCGCAATAAGCTCATCTCTTTGCCTTCGCTGGTTTCAGCGGCAGCAAGTTGTTTTTCCAATTCAGGAATACGACCGTATTGAAGCTCAGACATTTTGCTTAAATCGCCAGCACGACGCGCTTGTTCCATTTCGGTTTTCGCTGCATCTAACTCTTGTTTGATGTGTTGAGAACCAGAAAGTGCTGCTTTTTCTGATTTCCAAACTTCTTCAAGTTCAGCATATTCACGTTCTTTATCAGAAAGCTCTTTTTCTAACATTTCTAAACGTTTACGGCTGGCTTCGTCCTCTTCTTTTTGTAATGCCTGTTGTTCCAATTTTAATTGGATGATACGGCGCTCAAGACGATCGAGTGGCTCAGGTTTAGAGTCAATTTCCATACGAATGCTAGAAGCAGCTTCATCGATTAAATCAATGGCTTTATCTGGCAATTGACGATCGGAAATATAACGATGCGAAAGTGTTGCCGCAGCTACGATTGCAGGGTCAGTAATATCTACATGGTGATGGATCTCATAACGCTCTTTCAAACCACGTAAGATCGCAATGGTATCTTCTACACTTGGTTCATCTACAAAGACTTTTTGGAAACGACGTTCAAGCGCCGCATCTTTCTCGATATATTGACGATATTCGTCTAACGTTGTTGCACCCACACAGTGTAATTCACCACGTGCCAAACTTGGTTTTAATAAGTTACCTGCATCCATCGCACCGTCAGTTTTACCTGCACCAACCATGGTATGGATTTCATCAATAAAGAGGATCACTCGACCTTCTTCTTTTGCAAGTTCATTTAATACCGCTTTTAAACGTTCTTCAAATTCACCGCGATATTTTGCACCCGCAATCAAGGCACCCATATCTAAAGAAAGGACACGTTTGTTTTTCAAGCCTTCTGGTACTTCACCATTGACAATACGTTGTGCCAAACCTTCCACGATAGCGGTTTTACCTACACCTGGCTCACCGATTAATACTGGGTTATTTTTGGTACGACGTTGTAATACTTGAATGGCTCGACGAATTTCTTCATCACGACCAATAACCGGGTCGAGTTTGCCACTTTCAGCACGAGCTGTTAAATCAATTGTATATTTTTCAAGAGCTTGTCTACTTTCTTCTGCATTTTGATCGTTCACGCTTTGTCCTCCGCGAATATGTTGAATCGCTTGTAAAATTTGTTCTTTTTTCGCACCACATTTTTTCAAAATGTCATTTAATGCGCCACGCTCTTCAAGCGCTGCTAATAAGAACAATTCACTGGAAATAAATTTATCTTGTTTTTGTTGTGCTAATTTGTCACATAAATTCAATAAGTTGAGTAATTGACGAGAAATTTGCACATCTCCGCCATTACCTGACACTTGTGGCAATTTATTCAATTCTGCGTTTAATTCATTACGTAATAACGCGACATTCACGCCACTTGCTGTCAAAATCGGTGCAATTGAACCGTCTTGTTGATTTAAAAGTGCGGCCAATAAATGCACTGGTTCGATAAACTGATTATCTTTACCAAGCGCTAATGACTGCGCTTCACTGAGTGCTTGTTGGAATTTAGTGGTAAATTTTTCAATATTCATATCTTATCTTCTCCTGCATAAAATTGTTGGGGTCATCCCCTTTATGAGCAATTAAATAAGACCTTTTTTTGGTATTTCAAGAGAAAAAATCAACTATTTTTAATTTTTTCTATCAAACTTTACTTCTTGATAGGTTTAAGCAACTAAGATTTGATGAAGTGGCACGTCCCACGCTTCTGTTGGAAGCTGTTCGACTTGCTGACATTGATGAGCTAATCCCACTGGGATAAAAGAAGACTTCTGCCAATGTTGTAAGGTGCGATCATAAAAACCACCGCCCATGCCTAGACGATTTCCTTGTTTATCAAACGCGACGAGTGGCGTAAAAAGAATATCTAATTCATCCAAAGGTAATATATTTTGCACATTGAGTTTTGGCTCCCAAATGCCAAATTTATTTTTCAGCATTGGTGTATCTGGTAAATAACGCAAGAACAAAAGATGGTTAGGATTGAAAGGGTGCAATACCGGCAAATAAACGTGCTTATCTTGTGCCCAAAGGGTTTTGATAAGTTTATCCGTGGAGATTTCACCATCAAAGGAAACATACAAGGCAATATGCTGCGCATTTCGTTCTTCAATTAATGCAAGCGCTTGTTGAGTGATGGAGTCTTCCGCCTGTTGCTGCTGAAGTGCGGTCAAATTTGCTCGTGTTTTACGAATTTGTTGACGGAGTTGATTGCGAAGCGTTTGCTGTGTTGATTTCATTCGATTGGAAAGAATGGATTTAAGAGAAAGGTCCCAGAGTGCCGCTACGAGTAGTAGTCCTTGAACCCGACGGTCCAAGGAAACCGGTAAGGCCATTTTTAGGTTTCTTTAGTCCAATGACAAAGTCAAAGGTCAAGCCTACACACCAATGGCGGGAAACCGATTTATAAAGTTCTAAGTATCGGCTCAGGGACATAACCCATCCACGAACACCCCAGGAAATCTTTTAAATTTATACTAGCTCAATTTGATTGGTTTGACTAGCCTTTATTTAAATAATTTTGCTTATTCAAGCACGTCCCACAAGGGACGGGATTATTTTTTAATCGGTTGAATTAAATCAGATTCTTCCGGTTTTTTCACATCTGCAAATTGTTTATCTTTATTCGCATCGATGATTTGTTGAGTTTGACTTGCTAATTGTTGTAACCCCATTTTGTCATAGGCTTCTTTCATTAAGAATAAACCTTCGTAAGTCGCTTTTGCATCTGGATATTGTTGTAACATACCCACTACACGATTTGATACCGCCACCCACGCATCACGTTTTGCATAGAATTTCGCAATTTCTAATTCATGACGAGCTAATGAATCTTTGATGTATGCCATACGTGCTACTGCATCTTGTGAATATGGACTATTTGGGAACGCACGCACTAAGCTTTGAAAGTTAGAAAACGCCGTTTTCATTGAAGTTGTTTCACGCGTTGCACGATCGATACCAAAGAAATCTTGGATCATGTTATCGGCAGTTGCTAGGTTCGTTAAACCCGCCATATACACTGCATAGTCACGGTTCGGACTTTGTGGGAATTGGTGTAAATAGTTATCTACGGTTACCAATGTTGCGGTGTAATCTTGCGTTTTATAGTTTGCATAAATTAAATCAAGCATTGCTTGCTCTTGGTAAGTACTACCAGGGAAACGCTCTGTCGCTGCTTTTAAATAACGAATCGAGTCAGAATAGCTCCCTTCTTGCAATGCTGCAGCCCCTTTTGCATAAAGATCATCAACAGAAGCTTGCTCTACTTCTTTATTACCACTGCTACAAGCTGCAATAGCGAATGAGGTCAATGCAATAAGTGCAAGAGATTTTATTTTACGCATTCTTTTTTCCTTAATTTTTACGAAAATCAATAAATAAGTTACAATTAACGAATATTGTATAGAACATTACACAATAAGCCAACTTTTTAAATTTTTAGATGGATTTTTTATGCCACAAATGACCTTAACGGCTGAAATTCAGCCCGAACAAATGGGACAGCGTTTAGACCAAACCCTCGCAGAGTTGTTCCCAGAATATTCCCGTTCGCGTTTAAAAACCTGGATTGAAGCAAAACAGGTAAAAATGAACGGTGAAATTGCCGATATTCCCCGTGCAAAAGTTTATGGCGGAGAGCAAATTGAAATTTCGGTAGAAGTGGAAGATGAAAACCGTTTTGAGCCGCAAAATATTCCGCTCAATATCGTTTATGAAGATGACGATATTATCGTGATTAATAAACCTAAAGATCTTGTAGTTCACCCTGGTGCAGGCAATCCAAATGGCACGGTACTTAACGCGCTACTCTATCACTATCCACCTATTGCCGAAGTACCACGTGCAGGGATTGTGCATCGTTTAGATAAAGATACGACGGGTCTCATGGTTGTCGCTAAAACCATTCCAGCGCAAACCAAACTCGTGCGTGACTTACAAAAACGTAAAATCACTCGTGAATACGAAGCCGTCGCCAGTGGCATTATGACCAAAGGTGGCACAGTAGATCAGCCAATGGCTCGCCACGCGACAAAACGCACATTGATGGCGGTTCACCCAATGGGTAAACCGGCTGTTACGCACTATCGCATTATGGAGAATTTCCGTAATTACACCCGCTTACGCTTACGTTTAGAAACAGGTCGTACTCACCAAATTCGTGTGCACATGGCGCATATTTCACATCCATTATTAGGTGATCAAACTTACGGAGGGCGTCCTCGTCCACCTAAAAACGCAAGCGAAGCCTTCACTGAGGTGCTACGCAATTTTAAACGCCAAGCATTACATGCGGTTATGTTGCGTTTAGCTCATCCTATCACAGGGGAAATGATGGAATGGTATGCCCCATTGCCAGATGACTTTGTCGAATTACTGCATGCCTTAAAAGCGGATTACCTCGAACATAAAGACGAATTGGATTATTAAGATGAAAACCATTGTTCCAAACTGGAATGTTCCACCACATATCCAAGCGTTTACAACTACAAGAGAAGGTGGCGTAAGCCTGCCACCTTTCGATAGTTTCAATTTGGGTGATCATGTCGAAGACGATAAAAGTGCGGTCAAAACTAACCGCACTTTATTAGTCGAAAAATTTAATCTGCCACATTTCCCGCTGTTTTTAACTCAAACGCACAGCACTCGTGTAATTACGGTGCCTTATGAGGGTAATAATTTAGAGGCTGATGCGGTTTACACCAATCAACCTAACCAAGTATGCTTGGTGATGACAGCTGATTGCTTACCGGTTTTATTCACCAATAAGCAAGGGACTGAAGTAGCAGCAGCACATGCGGGCTGGCGTGGACTCTGTGATGGAGTGTTAGAAGAAACGGTAAAATGTTTCCAATCTGCCCCCGAAGAGATTATTGCGTGGTTTGGGCCTGCGATCGGCCCTAATGCGTTCCAAGTAGGCAAAGAAGTGATTGAGCAATTTATGGCTTTTGACCCGATTGCAGAAACGGCTTTTCGACCCGATCCGAATGAATCAGGAAAATACCTTGGCAATCTTTATCAAATTGCCACACAACGCCTCAACAAATTAGGAATTACCCAAATTTACGGTGGTGAACATTGTACCTTTACTGAAAAAGAGACCTTCTTTTCCTATCGTCGAGATGGCAAAACAGGAAGAATGGCGAGTCTGATTTGGATAAAAAAATAAACCTATCAATACAACAAACCGCACCTTAAAGTGCGGTTTATTTTTGGCTTATTCTGAATAGTTTTCAAACCAACTTTCTAAAATCAAGCAAGCAGAAATCCCATCTACTTTACCTTTATTGAGAGCACGATAACCGCCACGTTGGAAAATTTCATCTCGCGCAGAAACCGTCGTTAAGCGCTCATCTTGCAGTTCTACTTTGATACCGAAACGACCATTTAAGCGGTTGGCAAATTTTTTCGCACGAAGTGTTAAATCTTGCTCAGTACCATCCATATTTAAAGGCAACCCCACCACAATGACATCGGGTTTCCAATCTTTTAAGCATTTCTCAATAGCATCCCAGTTTGGAATGCCATCTTGCGCTTTAAATGCAGGCAAGGCTTGCGCCGTACCGGTGATACTTTGCCCGACCGCACAACCGATACTTTTGGTGCCGAAATCAAACGCAATTGCTGTGATGCCCATTAACTGTGCCCCACTTGTGAAAAAACAAAATTATGAGGATTAATCCCTAATAATTGATTCGCGGCAGGATAACGATCTTCATAAATCGTTTCAAATAAAATGGTGTCTGAAGCAGGTGCGACTAACCACGCATTATCTGCAATCTCTTGTTCTAATTGTCCAGCTGTCCAACTTGCACAACCGAGAGCAACAAGATATTTTTCGGGCGCATCCTCTGAACCAAAGGTTTCTACAATATCTGCTGACGTGGTGAGATACATATCATCAGTAATTTTATAACTATGCTCAAACTCTTTCGCAGTTTTCTTATGCAAAATAAAACCACGCTCAGAGTGTACTGGGCCACCCGCAAGTACAAGTTCATTGCTAAAAGTGCGGTCATTTTTCATCATAAAATTCATTTTTGAATATAGCTCTGCAATGCTTAAATCGGTGGGTTGATTAATCACTAAGCCCATCGAACCTTGCTCATTATGCTCGCACATATACACCACGGTATTTTGGAAATAATCCTCCAACTGTGGCATCGCTATTAAAAATTGCCCTTGTAAATCCATCATTATCCCAAATCTCCAAAACAAATTTGTAACGCACTAATGGCTGCTAAAGACGCCGTTTCTGTGCGTAGCACACGCTTTCCTAACAAAATTTCAGTAAATCCTTGTTGTTCAGTTTGTGCTATTTCTTGAGGTGATAAACCGCCTTCTGAACCAATAAGTAAACGAACCCCTTCTTTAGGAATCGAAGGCAAGGTTTTAATAGAATATTGGGCTCTTGGATGTAAATTCAATTTCAATGCACCATCATTCTCTGCACACCAATCTTGTAATTTCATTAACGGACGAATTTCTGGCACAACATTGCGACCACATTGTTCACAAGCGGCAATAGCAATTTTTTGCCATTGTTGAATTTTCTTATCCATGCGTTCGCCATCTAGCTTCACGCCACAGCGTTCTGACCATAATGGTGTAATCACGTTAACGCCTAACTCTACAGATTTCTGAATGGTGAATTCCATTCGATCACCTCGGGAAATAACCTGCCCTAGGTGAATCGATAAATTCGACTCTTTATCACTCAATTCACAGCCTAGAATTTCCACTTTAACGGCTTTTTTGCTCACTTCAATAATTTTGGCCGGATAAATATGATTACTACCATCAAATAATTCAATTTGCTCACCTTCAGTCATTCGAAGTACACGTCCTACGTGATTAGCCGCATCTTCTGAAAGTTGGCAAGTAGATTGATTTTTAAGGGATTCTGGATGATAAATTCTTGGAATACGCATAATATTGAGTCTTTGATATAAGGAAAAAGTGCGGTCATTTTCAACCGCACTTTTAATATTATTCTGTTGCTAAATCTTTTGGCAAACTTTCTAAAATGGTTCGCCAATAAGCGGAAGTCACTTGCTTGTGTTTACGAATACAACCTACCACTAAATCAGATTGACCTCTTTCACAAATATCACGCAATTCTACATAAAAATCATGCGTGACTTGGCGATGTTTTTCTTCGCTGAAAAACAATAAGCCAATTTTATGATAAACCCCACGTAAGCTATTAAAAATCAAACGATAGAAAGGTTTATTCGCCATTACGGTAAACTGACGGAATAATGCATAGTCAAATTCCATATAGCTCTCTGCGGTATTTTCTAATGAATCTAGCCCCTTAAACAAAGCAACAGAAGCTTTAGGCGAATTTTTTACGGCTTCATAAATATAAAATTCAGACATGCGACTACGCAACGAAAGCATATTTTCAATGATTAATGGCGCACTTTGACGATCTAAAGTAATTAAGGTTTCAATAATGCTTGGACCAGCTGTATCCCAAATATTATTGACTTTTGTCGGCTTGCCGTGTTGAATGGTAAGCCAGCCATCACGGGCCAAACGCTGCAATACTTCGCGTAATGTGGTGCGTGTTACACCAATTTTATCAGCTAAATCACGCTCAGAAGGAAGATTGGTGCCTGCGGGAAACACATTATCCCAAATACTTCTAACAATATATTCTTCGGCAAGAGCGGCTGGGCTTTGAGCCCGTAAAAGGGTATTATCTGTTTGCATGAGTATGAAATAAATATAAAAAAGTCTAAAAAGATCAAAAAAATGTGATTTATTCAATAAATCTTCAACTGGTCTATTATCCTTTAAAGCAGTATATATTACAATGACAGAACTATAAAAAAACGGAGTTCGATATGACTTACACACAAGCATTCATGAAAAACTTTCTGGGCGCGAGTCCAGATTGGTATAAATTGACTATTATTGCCTTCTTGGTAATTAACCCGATTTTATTCTTTTTCGTCAGCCCATTTATTGCTGGCTGGGTTCTCGTCGCTGAATTTATTTTCACCCTTGCCATGGCATTAAAATGCTATCCTCTTCAACCGGGTGGTTTATTAGCATTTGAGGCTATTGCCATTGGCATGACAAATGCTGAGCACGTAAAAGCGGAGATCATGGCAAACTTTGAAGTGGTGTTACTTTTAATCTTCATGGTGGCCGGTATTTACTTTATGAAGCAACTTTTGCTTTATGTCTTTACCAAATTATTAGTGCGTATTCGTTCTAAAATCGTTCTCTCTTTAGCATTCTGTTTCAGTGCAGCATTTCTTTCAGCGTTCTTAGATGCGCTTACTGTTGTGGCTGTAATTATCAGTGTTGCCATGGGTTTCTATGGGGTTTATCACAAAGTGGCATCAGGGAAAAATCTACAGGATGCGGTTGATATTGCCGATGATAACAAAATCAAAAATCATGAAACTCTCGAAAAATTCCGCTCTTTCTTACGTAGCTTAATGATGCATGCTGGTGTCGGTACCGCACTCGGTGGTGTAATGACCATGGTGGGTGAGCCACAAAACTTAATCATTGCAGAACAAGCTAGATGGAATTTCATTGAATTCTTCTTCCGTATGGCGCCAGTAACCGTTCCTGTCTTTATCTGTGGATTACTCACTTGTATTTTAGTCGAAAAATTTAAAGTATTCGGTTATGGTGAAAAACTACCAGAAGATGTATGGAAAATCTTGGCTGATTTAGATCGCGAAAATGCACAAAAGATGTCTAAACAAGATAAGATTCGTCTTTCTGTTCAGGCAGTTATCGCGGTTTGGTTAATCTTAGGTTTAGCCTTCCACTTAGCGGCTGTCGGCTTAATTGGTTTAAGCGTGATTATTCTTGCAACAACCTTTACTGGTGTAACAGACGAACATGCTATTGGAAAATCATTCCAAGAAAGTTTACCGTTCACTGCATTATTAGTCGTATTTTTCTCTATCGTTGCGGTGATTATCGATCAAAAACTCTTTGCGCCAATTATTCACTTCGTATTAAGTTCTGAAGAGAAAACACAGTTAGCGCTATTCTACGGTTTCAATGGTTTACTTTCTGCGATTTCTGATAACGTATTCGTAGCAACGGTTTATATCAATGAAGCGAAACATGCCCTTGCAACAGGCGCAATTGCACCGCACCAATTTGAATTACTTGCAGTAGCAATCAATACAGGGACAAACTTACCTTCTGTTGCGACACCAAACGGTCAAGCCGCGTTCTTATTCTTATTAACATCATCGCTTGCACCGTTAATTAAACTTTCTTATGGTAGAATGGTCTACATGGCATTGCCTTACACCATCGTATTAACACTAGTCGGTTTCCTTGCAATCGAATTTATCCTACCTGAAATGACGATTTGGCTTGCAAACCTTGGCTTAATTCTTCCAATTTAATGAAAGATAAGGAGAGAGAATGCTCGACTTTTTTAAGCAATTATCCCTTAAACGTTCAGCGTGGATCTTTTTGGCATTTACCGCATTTGCCTTAGAATCGACCGCACTTTACTTTCAATACGGCATGGGTTTACAACCTTGCGTACTTTGTGTTTATGAGCGTTTAGCTGTTGTAGGGTTATTTATTGCTGGTCTTATCGGTGCCTTAGCGCCAAATTCGCTTATTGTCCGCATTCTTGCTCTTATTGTGGGTTTATTTAGTGCAATCAAGGGATTAATGATCTCCATTCGTCACCTTGATTTACAAATGAATCCGGCACCGTGGAAACAATGTGAATTTATACCAAACTTTCCGGAAACGTTACCATTCCATAAATGGCTGCCTGCGGTCTTTAATCCAACAGGCAGCTGTAATGAAAGCCAATGGTCACTTTTTGGCATCACGATGGTGCAATGGTTGGTATTTATTTTCGCTGTCTATGTCATTGTGTTAGGATTAATTACACTTTCACAAGTGAAGAAAAGTCGAAATCGACGCCTTATTTTTAAATAGTCTAATCACAAACTAAAAAGCCTAGAGATATTCTCTAGGCTTTTTTATTACTGAAAGTCATTCTGCGCTCAACGTTATTCAAGAAAGAAATACCAATAAGGCATTAAGATCAACCAAATAAACGCACTGAGCATAACGACAAATTTAAAACTGAAATGTTTAGTTTTATGACGAAAGCGTTTCATCCCACAATAAACGCCAATAAACCCACCAAGAAGGCTTAATAGAAAAAAGGTATTTTCAGAAATTCGCCAGCCGTGACGAACCGCACGGATTTTATCTTTCCACATTAAAAAATAAGCGGCGATATTTACCGCCGCTAGCATCACAAATAAAAGCTGAATCAGCATTATGCGTAAACAGGAAGACGTTTGCAGATTGCCAATACTTTTTCTTTGGTTGCAGCAATCACTTGCTCTTCGTTTTCTTTGCCTAATGCATCTAATACATCACACATCCAGCCAGCTAATTCACGACAGTCTTGTTCGTTAAAGCCGCGACGAGTCACCGCTGGTGTACCAACACGAATACCAGAAGTCACAAATGGTTTTTGTGGATCATTTGGTACGGAGTTTTTATTAACGGTAATATTCGCTTTACCTAAAGCTGCATCTGCTGCTTTACCGGTTAAGCCTTGTTTAATGAAACTCACTAAGAACAAGTGGTTTTCTGTGCCGTTTGAAACCACGTCATAACCACGTTGTTTAAACACTTCCACCATCGCTTTCGCATTTTTAATCACGTTTGCTTGGTATTCTTTATAAGCTGGTTCTAACGCTTCTTTGAAACATACTGCTTTCGCCGCAATAATGTGCACTAATGGACCACCTTGGTTTGCAGGGAAAACAGAAGATTGTAAGCGTTTATAAAGCTCTTCATCACCACAAGAAGAAAGGATTAAACCACCACGTGGACCACCTAAGGTTTTATGGGTAGTCGTTGTCACAACGTGTGCGTATGGTAATGGGTTTGGATATAAACCTGCTGCAATTAAGCCCGCAACGTGAGCCATATCAACGAATAAATACGCGCCCACTTCATCCGCAATTTCGCGCATTTTTTTCCAATCTACCACTTGAGAATAAGCGGAAAAACCAGCCACGATCATTTTTGGTTTATGTTCTAATGCTTTTTGACGTACATCTTCATAGTCGATTAAACCATCAGCAGTGATACCATAAAGTACAGAATTATAGATTTTACCGGAGAAACTCACTTTTGCCCCATGGGTTAAGTGACCACCGTGTGCTAAATCCATCCCTAAAATGGTATCGCCCGCATTGATTAATGCACCATATACTGCCGCATTTGCTTGTGAGCCTGAGTGTGGTTGTACGTTCACATAATCCGCACCAAATAACTCTTTCGCGCGATCAATCGCCAACTGCTCCACAATGTCTGCGTACTCACAACCGCCGTAGTAACGTTTACCTGGATAGCCTTCTGCATATTTGTTGGTAAACTGAGAACCTTGCGCTTCCATTACGCGTGGACTCGCATAGTTTTCAGATGCGATAAGCTCGATATGCTCTTCTTGACGACGATTTTCGTCCTGAATGGCTTGCCATAGAACCGGATCGTAATCAGCGATGTTCATACTTTTTTTAAACATTGTGTTTTCCTCGTTGTTTGCATTATTTGTGTATAGTTTACCTGTTTCCAGGCAAAAACTTAATCAAAAACTTCGACCATATTTTTCATTATTACAATGAAAAACATTCATTTATCTAAATCGAGCCTTTTTCTTTCACTAATTTTTCAATTAATTTAACTTCTTTTGTTTTCTCACCTGCGCCAAGTTTTCGGCATTGGCTGGTTTCTTTCGTATAAGTATTAAAATTTGTCATCCTTGTTGGACTTTTCATTTTAATCTTCATATCCAAATGATCACCACAACGATCACAAGGTGAAACAAATTCCTTCTCATAGTCTTTAAACTCAGGAACTTGCTCTATGATTTTCGCAACTTGCGGTGAATGGGCAGTTTTAAATAGACGATCGGTAAAGTCATAACTCAATTTACCATCACTTGCCTGCCATTTGGCTTTGGCTTGCAATAAATAACGCATCCAACCTTCTTTTGTATCAATCTGTGAAATACCGCGTAGAAGCACAGTTTGATCCGCTCGATAAGTGACATAATCAAAATGCTCAACTGGCAAAGGTGCCTTGGCGGCTGGTTTCACATGACAAATCCAATCACCCACTAATGCTTTTTCCTGTTCAGTTTGCTGATGCGCTGTTGCACATCCCGATAGCAATACAGCGACAAGACTACCTAATACTAATTTTTTCATAGTAATACTCCTTTTATTAAGTTGATTTCCGCACTATCAAAAATAAAGTGCGGTTAAAATCACGCTTGTTTTTTATCAAGCTTAAAATAATTGTATTTATTTCGCCACAAACCACTGATTCAATAACTGAATATCTTTGTCATTCTCTGTGACTCGTCGGCAAGTCGCAAAATCCTTATCTAAAATAAGTTGATTGCCATTCTGTTTAAGCTCAATTGGCATATTCACGTGATCGCCTGATTTGCTATAAAACGTAGCTAATTGCTCTTTTTCTTGTTTTTGTAATTTCTTATCTTGCTTGATGGCTTTCGCCACATCGTTACTGTGTGCAGGCACCATCGCGCGATTAACAAAATCAAAACTCAAGACATTATTTTGGCTCTGCCATTTCACCTTACCTTTTGTTAAATAACGAATAGTCGTATCTTTATCCAATTCAATGTAGGAAATGCCTCGCAAGGCGCCTGTTCCATCTGGCTTTAAGACAAAGTGATCTAAGCGATCGTAAGTTTGTTTATCTTGTGTCGGGATAGTATGACAAATCCACTCGCCATCTAATGTTGAACTTTGTGAGACATTTGAAGCCCCCGAGCAACCTGTTAATAATGCAGCAACAAGGCTACCTAATATTAATTTTCTCATGAGATACTCCTTTTATTGACAGTAGGGATAACGTTGATCACAACAAAATAGGGAAATTTTCGTTTAATCAGGAATGTGTAAAAGGCGGCAGTTACATAAATCATCACTCTCAAATTCTGATATTTCACCTGCAACCTTATTCGGAATGGGAAATAAACGCACAGTGAGTGGTTTATTTAAGCGAAATGCCATCGTTCCCGTATCGCGCATAATAGCCGCTATGCTTTCTGCCTTAACATTTCCCGCCACAGGAACCGTGTCTAAACCGATACCACATACGGCTCTATAAGTCAGTAAAGCTCGAATATCAAAATAGTGTTTTTGTGTACCTTCGGCTAAACCTAAATCTTCTGTCACCGCCAACATTAATCCAGAAAACCCAACCAATGGCACACGTTGGATTGATTTAAACACTTTTGTCAGTAGCGCAGAAACCTCGACTGAACCAGCCGCACCAAAATAGGGTAATCCCATTAATTCATACACTTTTGTCATGGATGAACAATTTTTAGATGGTGCCGCCGAACTATCAATGCCTGCAAATTCAAATTCACCCGATAATTTGACCGCACTTAACACCTCTAATACTTGATCTACATGATATTGCAAGGCTTGCGACATAGCTTGATAGCAATCAGCATAAAATTGATTATGAGGCGATTTTGGCACAGATTTTAATACTTCGACTAATAAATCGGGTGTTTCGAACCCAATGACAAAACTATTTGGTAAATGGCTTAGATGATAACCGGCGGGGAAATAAGGAATAAATGGCTTGCAGTTAAAATTCACCGTAAAGTTAAAATTACCTTCGCCACGTGGTGTGATATTTGCAATTCGTTGTACGACATAAACAGATTGCTCAATAAGTTCATTATCTAACACGCCATTTTCATCTAATGGTACATTGACACAAGCATTACACAAGTCACCATAAGCCGCAATTAACTCAGGCAATAAAGCAATTTCCTCTGTATTTCTCGCCGCGCCTATTGCAAATCGAAGACGAATGCCACTTTCATTAAATTTATTCAATAATTCCGTTAAATACTGCAAATCTGCTTTTGCTGTCTGCAAATTGGTTAAATCCAAATATTCACCAAAGGGATTGGTAATCACTCGAATCGATTGCAAGGTATAACCTGCTTTCTGCACAGCGGGTAATAACAAATCCACATCACGTTTCACCGAATAAAGGGCTTCTTCCCATTGCGTTTTATCTTTATGTAACGTTAGAAAAAAACTGATTGTGCGAAGACGACATAATTCTTTATTTTTATAATCCATACTATTCCTTAACATTAAATGTCGTTATTTTTGCTGCTCACGTTCAACAGCACGATAGCCAATATCTCGACGATAAAAACGTCCTGCCCATTGAATTTGCTCTGCGAGTTTTAAGGCTTTTTGTTGCGCTTCAAATACGCTTTCGCCTAACGCAGTAACACAAAGCACGCGACCACCGTTCGTGACTAACTTACCTTCTTGTTCTGCAACACCCGCTAAGAAAACTTTCTCATTTTCGACCGCACTTTGAGGCAAACCGGTGATTTCATCGCCCTTGTGATAATCGCCTGGATAGCCCTCAGCCGCCAAAACAATCCCTAAGGAAGATTTTGGATTCCATTGGGATTTCACTTCGTTCAATTTACCATCGCAAGCTTTAAGACAAAATCCTACCAGATCTGATTCAAGACGTAGCATGATCGGCTGGGTTTCAGGATCGCCAAAACGACAGTTAAATTCAATCACTTTTGGCTGACCGTTAGGCATAATCATTAATCCTGCATATAGGAAACCTGTGTAAACATTGCCTTCTGCTGCCATGCCATTGACTGTTGGGTAAATCACTTCTCGCATAATGCGATCATGAACTTCTGGTGTCACCACTGGCGCAGGCGAATAAGCGCCCATACCGCCAGTATTTAAGCCAGTATCATTTTCGCCCACGCGTTTATGATCTTGACTAGTCGCCATAGGTTCAACGTTTTTACCATCTACCATGACGATAAAACTGGCTTCTTCGCCATCTAGAAACTCTTCAATCACCACTCGGCTACCCGCTTCGCCAAAAGCATTGCCAGAAAGCATATCACGCACAGCTTCTTCCGCTTCTTGCAATGTCATTGCAACGATGACGCCTTTGCCTGCCGCCAAACCATCTGCTTTGACGACAATTGGCGCACCTTTTTCACGCAAGTACGCCAATGCAGGTTCTACTTCGGTGAAGTTTTGATATTCTGCCGTTGGGATTTTGTGACGAGCGAGGAAGTCTTTGGTAAATGCTTTCGAACCTTCCAATTGTGCAGCTGCTTTAGTTGGACCAAAAATCTTCAATCCAGCTTCACGAAATGCATCAACTACCCCAATCACTAGGGGTGCTTCAGGGCCAACAATGGTTAATCCAATTTGCTTATCTTGAGCAAATTTCACTAATGCGGGGATATCTGTTGCAGAAATATTCACGTTTTCTACTTTTTGCTCTAATGCTGTACCCGCATTGCCCGGTGCGACGAAAACTTTGTCCGCTAATGGAGATTGTGCAGCTTTCCAAGCCAAGGCGTGTTCACGACCGCCATTTCCGATGATGAGGATGTTCATGTTGTAGTCCTTGTATCTTTTTGAATTTAATCCCCTCTTTAGCAAAGAGGGGAAGGGGAGATTTGGCAGAAGTTATTTCAACCTCATAATATATTTAGCATCGTTTAAATCTCCCCCCAGCCCCCTCTTTACGAAAGAGGGGGAGGAATAAGTAAAAAAGTAATTCACTCATTGAAGCGAAGTTACGATATAAATTAATGTCTAAAATGACGCATTCCAGTCAATACCATCACCATATTATGTTCATCTGCTGCATCGATGACTTCTTGATCGCGCATTGAACCACCTGGATGGATCACACATTGAATCCCTACTTTTGCTGCAGCATCAATACCGTCACGGAATGGGAAGAACGCATCAGATGCCATTACACAACCAGCTACGGTTAAGCCTTCGTCCTGCGCCTTAATACCCGCAATCTTAGCAGAATACACGCGGCTCATTTGGCCTGCACCAATGCCGATAGTTTGATTGTCTTTGGCGTAAACAATGGCATTCGATTTCACAAATTTCGCCACTTTCCAGCAGAATAATAAGTCTTTTAATTCTTGTTCAGTTGGCTGACGTTTACTCACCACTTTTAAATCATCCAAACCAACCATGCCTAAATCGGCATCTTGTACTAACAAGCCTCCGTTCACGCGTTTGAAATCTAAACGTTCGGAACGTGACGTCCATTCACCACATTCAAGCAAACGAACATTTTTCTTACGTTTCACGACTTCTTGCGCTTCAGCAGAAACTTTCGGCGCAATAATCACTTCAACGAATTGGCGCTCCACAATTTCATTCGCGGTTTTTTCGTCTAATTCACGGTTGAACGCAATAATGCCGCCAAATGCAGAAGTTGGATCAGTTTGGTAAGCGCGATTATAGGCGTCTAAAATATCTTTACCTAAAGCTACACCGCATGGATTGGCATGTTTAACGATCACACAAGCTGGCTCATCAAATTCTTTCACGCATTCAAGTGCTGCATCGGTGTCTGCAATATTATTGTAAGACAAGGCTTTACCTTGGAGTTGATTAGCCGTAGCCACGCTCGCCTCTTTCACATTCAAATCAACATAGAAAGCCGCATTTTGATGGGCGTTTTCGCCGTAACGCATGGTTTGTTTACGCACGAAGTTAAGGTTTAAAGTCCGTGGGAATTGACCGCACTTCGCATTCGCATCTTCTTCCTCTGCTACATGATATGGTTTCACCATTTGTCCAAAGTAGTTGGCAATCATGGAGTCATATTGCGCAGTATGTTCAAATGCTTTAATCGCAAGATCAAAACGGGTTTCAAGCGTTAGGCTGTTTTGATGTTTATCCATCTCTGCAAGAATTGCATTGAAATCACCATTATTTACCACAATCGCCACATCTTTATGATTTTTCGCTGCAGAACGCACCATGGTTGGTCCACCGATATCGATATTTTCTACCGCATCAGCCAAAGTACAATCTGGTTTAGCCACAGTGGCTGCAAACGGATATAAATTCACGACAACCATATCAATGCCTTCAATGCCATGTTGCTGCATGATGGAATCATCTATACCACGACGACCAAGAATCCCGCCATGTACTTTTGGATGCAAGGTTTTCACACGACCGTCCATCATTTCTGGGAACCCCGTATAATCAGACACTTCAGTCACCGGCAAACCATGTTGCTCCAACAATTTTGCGGTACCGCCTGTGGAAAGGAGTTTTACACCTCGCTGTACCAAGCCTTGAGCAAATTCTACGATACCAGTTTTATCAGAAACACTCAGTAAAGCCTGACGAATTGGACGATCTGTCATTACATTTTCCTTTAATTAAATGGTTAAAAATAAGCGCGTGGAATTATAACGCAAACGTTTGCGTTTATGTAGAAAAAATTTTCCTGGTAAGCGCACTTCAAGATTCGACGGCTTATTTAGGAGGTTTAGAAAACAAAAAAGCCCGCAAAATGCGGGCAATCTAACAGTGTGAATAATGTAATTAGCGTTTGCGGTTATCTAAAGAAAATGCACCGGCACCAGCAAACACAAAATAGAAAAACACGAGAGAGTAAAGTAAAGCAAGTTCACCACCGTTCGCGATTGGGAAGAATAAATTCCCTTTACCTGCAACGTGCATAAAGAAATACGCATAAGCCATTTGACCCGAAAGGATAAATGCCGCCGGGCGAACAAATAAGCCTAAAATTAATAGGATTGAACCAACAATCTCGATTACTCCACCGACGATCATCATTGGATCGCCCACTGCGCCGTTACCGCCCGTCATTGAAATTGGGAATTCCCAGAATTTCGCTGTGCCGTGTAAGATAAACATATACGCAGCGACGATACGTAATAAAGCTAAAACATACGGAGAGTATTTTTCTAAGTTTTTCATAAAGTTTTCCTAATAAAAAGTGATTTGAGAACGGGGCGTATATTAATGATTAACTCAAAGCCAAACAATACCTCGAATCGAAAAAGACTTTTTACTATTAGGAAATAATCTTACGCTTTGCTGATTTTCTCAATCCATTGTAAAAATTCAACAGCTGGCATGAATCCATTAACACGACTGCCTTCAATTTCTTTTCCATCTTGGTTAAAGAATAAAATTGTCGGTAAACCTAACACTTTATATTTTGTCATTAAAGCACGGTTTTCTTCGGAGTTTTTCGTCATATCGACTTGAAGAAGCAGCATGTCACCAAAGGCTTTTTGTACACTTGGATCACTAAATGTTTCTTTTTCAAACTCTTTACAAGCAACACACCAATCCGCATAAAGATCAAGCATCACAAGTGATTTGTTATTTTCTGACAGTGCTTGTTGCAATTCAGCTTCGCTTTTCACTTTCTTAAATTCAACATGGGAAACCACTTTATTTTCGACCGCACTTGGTGTTGAGGTTTCGCCCCAAACCCAAGTTTGAAGCGGTTTAACACTAATCATTGCTGCGACTAAAAAGAGAATTCGGAATACCCAACCTGTACCATTTTTCGGCATTTGGAAAGCAAACCAGATGAAAAATGCGGTACCGAGCATCGCCCATAATCTTGGTGTCCATTCATCTGGCAAAATACGAGAAATTAAGAATACCGGTAATGCGAGCATCACAAAGCCAAAGAGCTTTTTAACGGTTTCCATCCACATGCCTGATTTAGGCAGGATTTTATTCCCAAATAAAGTGATTAAAATCAGTGGTACGCCCATTCCCAATGCGAGCAAATAAAGCGTGATCGCACCAGTAAATAAATCACCACTCTGCGCCACATAAAGCAACGCGCCAGAAAGCGGTGCTGATGTGCAAGGTGAAGCCACAAGTCCCGCAATCATGCCCATTAAGAACACGCCACCCAAAGCGCCGGCTTTTTGCTGTTGGCTAAGTAAAGACAGTTTGGTTTGTAAGGAGCTTGGGAGCTGTAAGGTAAATACACCGAACATCGACAATGCTAGCAAGACAAAGATGATTGATAAACCAATCATCACATAAGGATGTTGTAAAGCCACTTGGAACGGTAAACCAATTGCGGCGACAATCAAGCCTAGCAAGGTATAAGTCAGCGCCATCCCCTGCACATACACAAAGCTTAATGCAAAAGCGCGCCACATATTAGGACGCTGATTTTGGCCAATAACAATCGCTGAAAGCAGTGGTAGCATTGGCAATACACAAGGGGTAAAGGCCAAACCTAATCCTAACAAGAAGAAACCAAATACTGCATATTTGCTGTTAAATAAACTTTCCGCTAAACGGTCTTGTTCTGCTTTGGGTTGTGCTGAAAGTGCGGTCGAGTTTTCCGATGTTTTTTCAGTATTAGCGACCTGTGCAATAGGCAAATCTGCCACTTTAATTTCTTTCACTTCAGGCGGATAACAAAAGCCCTCAGTACAACCTTGGTAAGCAATTTCAACCACATCTTCTGCTTTTAATGGCGGCTGACTCGCTTTAAAAATAGCTTGCACGGGCTTTTTGAAAATCTTCATCAAGCCGAAATAAGGATCGTTATAATCTTCGGGTGAAATAGAAAATGTAGCTACATCAAATGATGCTTTTTCTTCTTGATTGAGCTTCACGGAAATTTTCTCTTGATAGAGATAATACCCTTCTGCAATCGACCAATTAACGATCACATTTTCTTGATTCTCGCTTTTCGCAGCTGAAAATTGAAAAGCTTCATCCACAGGTAAGAAAGCCGGTTTCTTATCAAAAAGACCGGCTTGAGTGGAAAGTGCGGTAAAAATAAAAAATAAAAAAAGAAGAATTCGCTTCATCATAAAGTTCCAACTATTGTTCCTGCTGAAATTCTAGCATAGATAAGCAGAATGTTAATAATTTATGACTTAGATCATAAAATTAAATGTAATTTAAACAATGACCGCACTTTTCTGTTGTTACAGCAATGTTACAATTATAGAATACGCTCATAACAAAATATAACAAGGAGCAATGAATGGCTACCCCAAAAATTCTCATCGTGGAAGATGAAGCGGTAACCCGTAATACGTTAAAAGGAATTTTTGAAGCTGAGGGCTATGAGGTATTACAAGCACAAGATGGTGCAGAAATGTATCGTCAGTTAAACTCAGAAACGGTCAATCTCATCGTATTAGATATCAACTTACCTGGTAAAAATGGTTTATTACTAGGGCGTGAGTTACGTGAGAAAGCTGCAATTCCATTAATCTTCCTCACGGGACGAGATAACGAGGTCGATAAAATTTTAGGCTTGGAAATTGGGGCAGATGATTATCTCACTAAACCATTTAACCCAAGAGAACTCACCATTCGTGCACGAAATTTATTGCATCGCACCATGACACTAAATGGCAAAGAAACCCATTTACAACGTGAGAACTATCGTTTTAATGGGTGGACACTGGATTTAAATAGCCACAATTTAATCACACCTGAAGGCGTTGAATTTAAACTGCCTCGTAGTGAATTCCGTGCCATGTTGCACTTCTGCGAAAACCCTGGAAAATTGCAAACTCGTGAAGAATTATTGCTAAAAATGACAGGACGTGAATTAAAACCACAAGATCGTACTGTGGATGTAACAATTCGTCGTATTCGCAAACATTTTGAAGATCATCCTAATACCCCAGAAATCATTGCTACCGTGCATGGTGAAGGCTATCGTTTCTGTGGTGAATTAGAAGAATAATCGATCATTAAGTAATAAAAGGCTGAGTCAAATCAGCCTTTTGTTTTTTGCTATCCACGGCGAGATTCGGTAAAATCAACGCCAATTTACGATTAATGAACAACGGATAACAATGACCAAGAAAAAAGTCAAAGTCGGCTCCAACACAATTGCCTTAAATAAACGAGCTCGACACGAATATTTTATTGAAGATGAAATTGAAGCCGGCCTTGAATTACAAGGTTGGGAAGTAAAATCAATGCGCGTAGGTAAAGCCAATATCAGCGACAGTTATATCATTTTTAAAAACGGTGAAGCCTATTTATTTGGTGCGACCATTCAACCATTAAGCTTGGCTTCTACCCACGTGGTTTGCGATCCGACGCGTACACGTAAGCTTTTATTGAATAAACGTGAACTGGATAATCTTTTCGGTAAATCAAGCCGTGATGGTTTTACCATTGTTGCCCTTTCTCTTTATTGGAAAGGTGCTTGGGCAAAGATCAAAATCGGTCTTGCGAAAGGTAAAAAACAACATGATAAACGTGATGATATTAAAGAGCGTGAATGGAAAGTAGCGAAAGAGCGTATTATGAAAAACGCACATCGTGGATAACTCTCCCTCTAAACTGACAAAATGCCTCTCAACCGAAAGGCATTTTTCTTTTTTTCAATATGAAAAAAATTCTCATAGCCATGAATAAAATTATATTGATAATCATTCTCTTTTGAATTAGTATCTTCGCCCAATTCTTTTCGTTATATAAGGAGCTCTAATGAAAAAAGGCATTCACCCTGAAAATTATCGTACCGTTTTATTTTACGATTCCAACGCGAAACAAGGCTTTCTCATCCGTTCTTGTGCTAAAACCAACAACACCATGAAATGGGAAGATGGTAATGAATACCCTGTATTTATGTGCGATACCTCATCAGCCTCTCACCCATTTTATACTGGTAAAACTCGTCAAATTGGTAACGAAGGTCGTGCAAGTGAATTTGCAAACCGCTACGGTAAATTTGGCGCATTTAAATCAAAATAGGAATGTTCAATGAAAGTATTATCTTCACTCAAAAGCGCAAAAAACCGTCCTGGCTGCAAAATTGTTCGTCGCCACGGTATCGTTTATGTCATTTCGAAAACCAACCCTCGCTTTAAAGCGCGTCAAGGTGGGAAAAAGAAAGGTTAACCCCAATAAAAAAGAGCGGTCAAATTTCCGCTCTTTTTTTCATTTAGGCATTAAGGTTTATAAATAAACTCAACGCCTTCTTCATCTTCTTCATCCCAATCATCCCAGTCGTCATCTTCATCATCAAATTGATGTTCAGCGAGCTGTTCTTGATGGTAGTCTTCCCATTTGAATTTCACTTCTTCTGGTTTATTTTCTTCTACTTCCGCATCACGTGGATTTGCTTCAATGAAATCCATAATATCACGACAAAGTGGTGGCACATTTTTACCGGTTGCGGCAGAAATAAGGTGATACCCTTCTTCCCAACCAAGACGTTCAGTAATCTCTTGTGCACGTTCATGCGCCTCTTCTTCTGTCATCGTATCAATTTTATTGAAGACTAACCAACGCGGTTTATCTGCCAATTTTTCACTATATTGGAATAATTCTGACTCGATGATCGCAATATTATCAGCAGGATCGGATTCATCAATTGGGTTAATATCCACTAAATGAATTAACACACGACAACGTTCTAAGTGCTTTAAGAAACGAATACCCAAACCCGCACCATCCGATGCACCTTCAATCAATCCAGGAATATCTGCTACTACAAAGCTATGACTCTCATCCACTTTCACTACGCCTAAACTTGGCACTAAAGTGGTAAATGGATAATCAGCAACTTTTGGTTTTGCAGCTGAAACGGCGCGAATAAAGGTGGATTTACCCGCATTCGGTAAACCTAACATCCCGACATCCGCAAGAAGCATTAATTCTAATAATAAATCGCGTTTTTCACCTGGTGTACCCATGGTTTTTTGGCGAGGAGCACGGTTCACTGAAGATTTAAAACGTGTGTTCCCTAAACCATGATAACCGCCTTTCGCCACTAACATTTTGGCGCCATGCTTTGTTAAATCACCAAGCACTTCTTTAGTGTCATTATCAATTGCACGCGTTCCCACTGGCACACGTAACGTAATATCTTTACCGCGGCGACCAGTACAATCTGAACTATGACCATTCTCACCGCGCTCAGCTGCAAAACGTTTCGTAAAACGATAATCGATCAAGGTATTTAAGTTTTCGTCTGCAACCAAATAAACATCACCGCCATCACCGCCATCACCGCCATCAGGACCACCTTTGGGGATAAATTTTTCACGGCGGAAACTTACACAACCGTTTCCACCATCCCCTGCTTCCACACGAATCAGGGCTTCATCAATAAATTTCATAAAAACTCTCCAATATTTAACCGCACTTTACTTTGATTGCGGTAATAACTTATGTCCGATTGCTGACAAAATTGCTCCGCATACTACAACAAACGCCCCGATATAGCTAATCATATTTAATTCTGGCGCGGCAAAATTATCAGGGCTTGCATAATGCGCAAGATGAGCAAAGAAAATGGTAAATAGTGGTACTAAAGTAATCACAACGCTGACTTTAGAGACTTCCCAGCGATTAAGGGCTTCAGCATAGGCACCGTAACCAAATAAGGTATTCAGACAACAATAAGCCAAACAACCAAACGCTAACGGACTGAGCTCTCTCACTTGGGAAAATTCAGCAACAGGCGTAAATACTAACAGACAACCGAAATACATCATTAATAAAATTTGTTGTGAACTAAAACGACGAAGCATTAATTTCTGTGCCATTCCATAAGTAACCCAAACTAATGAAGCTGTTAGGCTTAGCAAGACGCCCGTTAAATAACCACTCTCTCCTTTAAACACCTCAAATTTATCATTGAAGAAAAGCACTAACCCAGCCAATAACAGACCTAAACCAATCTTTTGATGTAATCCAAGCTTTTCTTTAAAGACAAAAATACCGCAAATTAACATACCAAAAGAAGAAAAATGAATAAAAATTTGAGCTGAAGAAGGATCGATAAAATTAAGTGAGCTATTGAATAAAAAGAAATTACCCGCTAATCCTGCTACACCGATGAGTACAAGCCAAATAAAACGACCACCTTTCGAAAATTGTGGTAATTTTTTCTTGTAACCTAGCAGAATCAATAGTGCAAGAGAAGCTACCGCAAATCGATACCAAACGATCGTTTGTGGTGTCATCACTGATAGAACCTGTTTTAACGCAATAGGTAAAGATCCCCACGCCATCGCCGTAATTAAAGCGAAGAGAAAACCTAAAAGCGGTTGTTGTTTCATGATATCTTCCTTTATTTTACTAAAATGAGGTTAGGAATTAAGATAAATTTCGACTAAGAAATATCAAGATAAGCAATAGCGCCAGAATAACAAATGTGAGTAATTATTGTAAATTGCTGGAAACAAAAGAAAACGCCCCACAGATAATGCGGGGCGTTTAAAAATCAGATGTAAAATTATTCAGTTACAATACTTACGTATTTACGGCTTTTCTCGCCTTTAACTTCAAATTTTACTTTACCGTCAGCGGTAGCAAATAAGGTGTGGTCACGACCCATACCTACGTTGTTACCTGCGTGGAATTTAGTACCACGTTGACGTACAATGATGCTACCTGCTAATACAGATTCGCCACCGAAACGTTTAACACCAAGGCGTTTAGCTTCAGAATCACGACCGTTACGAGTTGAACCACCAGCTTTTTTAGTTGCCATCTACTTGATCTCCTCTGAAATTATGCTTGAATCCCAGTGATTTTCACTTCTGTGAACCACTGACGATGACCTTGTTGTTTACGGCTGTGTTTACGACGACGGAACTTAACGATTTTAACTTTATCGCCACGACCTTGTGCCACAACTTCAGCCACTACTTTCGCGCCAGCTACTACTGGTGCACCAATTTTAACATCTTCACCATTAACGACCATCAACACTGAGTCGAACTCAACTGTTGCGCCAGTTGCAAGTTCAAGTTTTTCTAAACGAACTACTTGACCTTCGCTCACACGGTGTTGTTTACCGCCACTTTGGAAAACTGCGTACATAAATACTCCGCTATAATTGTGCTTCTCCGTTACTATTTTCGGTCCGCACTTCAAAATTCATATAAATAGGTCGCAAATTCTACGGAAAAAACAACTCGATCGCAAGCACTTATTTGCAATAAAATAAAAAAAAGCGCTTTTCCTCGAGTTTAATTTCAGAAACCCTGAAAAATCGGGTAAAATTCACCGCACTTTTCTTTTATATACACAACCATCGAACCAAATGAAGATGAACAAACAAGATTTAATGGATATGCATGCAATCCAAGCATTAACAGATGCTGATATGCAGAAAGTCAACCAAGCCATTTTAGCACAAATTAACTCCGATGTGCCGATGGTTAATCAGCTTGGTTTTTATATTGTACAAGGTGGCGGAAAACGTATTCGACCACTTATTGCGGTTTTAGCGGCGCGTGCATTAGGTTACGAAAGCGATAAAGTAGCCACTTGTGCAACCTTCGTAGAATTTATTCACACTGCTTCTTTATTACATGATGATGTGGTGGATGAATCGGATATGCGTCGTGGCCGCGCAACGGCAAACTCCGCCTTTGGTAATGCCGCCAGCGTATTAGTGGGTGATTTTATTTATACTCGTGCATTCCAATTAGTGGCGCAGTTACAATCGCTAGATATTCTTCGCATTATGGCCGATGCCACTAACGTATTGGCTGAAGGTGAAGTTCAACAACTAATGAATGTGAATGATCCGGATACCACTGAAGAAAGCTATATGCGTGTAATTTATAGTAAAACGGCACGCTTATTTGAAGTGGCGGCACAATCTGTTGCGATTGTTGCGGGTGCTGAAAAATCAATTGAAACCGCATTTCAAGAATATGGTCGCTATCTTGGTACCGCATTCCAATTAGTGGATGACGTGCTAGATTACAGTGCTAACGCTGCGGCATTAGGTAAAAATGTGGGTGACGACCTCGCTGAAGGTAAACCTACTCTTCCTTTATTACACGCAATGCGTCACGGTAATCCACAACAAGCCGCGCTTATTCGCGAAGCCATTGAACAAGGCGGAAAACGTGATGCGATCGATGACGTGCTTGCGATTATGGCTGAACATAAATCCCTTGATTACGCGATGGATCGTGCGAAACAAGAAGCCAAAAAAGCGGTTGATGCCATTGCCTTATTACCTGAAAGCGAATACAAAAAAGCCTTGATTTCACTGGCTTATTTATCGGTAGACCGAACTTATTAATATGACTGAAGAACAAATTCAACCGCAAAGTGCGGTCGATTCTCAACCTAAATTTCAAAAACCACGTAAACAAAAAGTGCGCAAGGATCCCAATGCGCCTTTTATTCGTGAAAAACTCGAATTACCTGAAGGGCATAATAAGCTACTTCTCCACTCTTGCTGTGCACCTTGCTCAGGTGAAGTGATGGAAGCTATTTTGGCTTCTGGTATTGAGTTTACGATTTATTTTTACAATCCGAATATTCATCCATTAAAAGAATATTTAATTCGTAAAGAAGAAAACATCCGTTTCGCCCAAAAATTTGGGATTCCATTTATCGATGCAGACTACGATCGCCAGCAATGGTTTGATCGCGCAAAAAGTATGGAATGGGAGCCTGAACGAGGTATCCGTTGCACCATGTGTTTTGATATGCGCTTTGAAAAAGCGGCTGAATATGCTCATGAACATGGCTTCCCTGTATTTACTAGCTGTCTTGGTATTTCTCGCTGGAAAGACATGGATCAAATTAATGGTTGTGGTCACCGTGCGGCTGAAAAATATGATGATGTGATTTATTGGGATTATAACTGGCGTAAAGCTGGCGGATCGCAACGCATGATCGAAATCAGTAAACGTGAACGTTTTTATCAACAGGAATATTGTGGCTGCGTTTATTCTTTACGAGACAGCAATAAATGGCGTGAAGAAACAGGGCGACAAAAAATTGAAATTGGTAAACTCTATTACACGCCAGATTAAAAAACACATAAAAAAAGAACCGCACTTTCAACATGCGGTTCTTTTTTATTTAATCTACGATGGTACGCCCACCTAATGCATTCTCTAAAGAATGATCTAACTGCTGAATTCGCGTACATAACACGTTTTCAATCTGGGCATTTTTATTTTTTTCTTGGGTTAATTCAAAACTTAAATTCAAGGCAACAATAGAAAGCACACGGTCTAATTGTAATAAACCTGTACGCTCTTTCATTTCAAACACTTGAAGATCTAAATTACGCGCCGCTTGACGCAAAATCTCTTCTTGTTCTGCAGGGACATTCAAGCGCAGCACTTGCCCTAATACAACAACTTCAACCAGTTTTAATGACATGTTATTCCCTTATGTTGAATGCTCAAGTAATCCTATTATGCCACAGCCAAATGCCTTCGTCATACTTTTTACGTTTAATTGACTGCACTTTATCCGTTCGCCCCATTTCGCAATTTACGCTATAATGCGACACTTTTCATTATTTTTGAACGGAATATTTATGCCAACTATCGCTCCTAATCCATTAGTCCTAGTGGACGGTTCATCTTATTTATATCGTGCTTTTCACGCATTTCCACCACTCACCAATTCAGCCGGCGAACCAACCGGTGCCATGTACGGTGTATTAAACATGCTCAAAAGTCTGATTTTGCAAGTACAACCGAGCCATATTGCGGTGGTATTTGATGCGAAAGGCAAAACTTTCCGTGATGAAATGTTTGAACAATATAAATCCCATCGTCCACCGATGCCAGATGATCTGCGCAAACAAATTCAACCGTTACACGATATTATCCGTGCCCTTGGCATTCCTCTTTTAGTCATTGAAGGTGTTGAAGCTGATGATGTCATTGGTACCTTAGCGGTAGCGGCTTCCAAAGCTAATCAAAAAGTCTTGATCAGCACCGGCGATAAAGACATGGCGCAGCTAGTGGATGACAACATTATGTTGATCAATACCATGAATAATACCCTATTAGATCGCGAGGCCGTGATTGAAAAATACGGTATTCCACCAGAACTCATCATCGATTACTTAGCGCTAATGGGCGATAGCGCCGATAATATTCCAGGCGTGGCGGGTGTCGGTGAAAAAACCGCACTTGGTCTCTTGCAAGGTATCGGCAGCATGGCAGAAATTTATGCCAACTTAGACAAAGTGGCTGAATTGCCAATTCGTGGGGCAAAAAAATTAGGTGATAAATTATTGGCTGAAAAAGAAATGGCCGATTTATCCTATCGCCTTGCCACGATCAAAACCGATGTCGCTCTTGATATTACTCCAGAGCAACTCACTCTTGGCGCAAGCAATAACGATCAACTCACTGAATATTTCGGCCGTTATGAATTTAAACGTTGGCTCAATGAAGTGATGAATGGCGCTGATTCCATTACTAATAATAACGAACAACCGACCAAGATTAATCACTATCAAGCCACGCCTGCGCTTGCTCAAAATAATGACGATGAAGTATTGCCAGCAATTCAAATTGATCGTAGCCGTTATGAAACCTTGCTCACCGAAGCGGATTTAAATCGTTGGGTGGAAAAACTCAAGCAAGCCAAACTTTTTGCTCTAGATACTGAAACCGATAATTTAGATTATATGGCCGCCAACTTGGTCGGTATTTCCTTTGCATTAGAAAACGGTGAAGCAGCTTATTTACCACTACAATTAGATTATTTAGGCGTACCGAAAATCCTTGAAAAAACAACCGCACTTTCGCTGTTAAAACCGGTTTTAGAAAATCCAGCCATTCAAAAAGTCGGGCAAAACTTCAAGTACGATCTCACTATTTTCGCCCGTAATGGCATTGATGTGCAAGGTGTGGCTTTCGATACCATGCTCGAATCCTATGTGCTCAATAGCACTGGTCGTCATAATATGGACGACCTGGCGAAACGTTATTTAGGGCATCAAACCATTAGTTTTGAAGAAATTGCAGGCAAAGGTAAAAATCAGCTGACCTTTAACCAAATTCCATTAGAACAAGCCGCCGAGTACGCTGCGGAAGATGCTGATGTGACAATGAAACTGCAACAAGTACTATGGGAAAAACTCTCTAAAGAACCCACTCTTGAAAAACTCTTTAAAGAAATGGAATTGCCATTGTTAGGCGTACTTTCCCGTATGGAACGTCGTGGTGTCTTAATTGATAGCGATGCACTATTCCTGCAATCTAACGAAATCGCTAACCGTTTAAGTGAATTAGAAGAACAAGCCTATGTCTTGGCGGGGCAGCCATTTAATTTAGCCTCAACCAAACAATTACAGGAAATTTTGTTTGATAAATTAGGTTTACCAGTCATTCAAAAAACACCAAAAGGTGCACCATCCACCAACGAGGAAGTGTTGGAGGAACTTGCATTTAGCCATGAATTGCCGAAAGTGTTAGTAGAACATCGTGGGCTAAGCAAACTAAAATCCACCTACACCGACAAATTGCCGCAAATGGTGAATCCACAAACGGGTCGAGTGCATACTTCCTACCATCAAGCGGTAACAGCCACTGGTCGTCTTTCATCAAGCGATCCGAATCTACAAAACATTCCGATTCGTAATGAAGAAGGCCGCCGTATTCGTCAAGCTTTTATCGCCCGCAAAGGATTTACTGTTGTTGCAGCTGATTATTCACAAATCGAACTACGCATTATGGCGCACCTCTCACAGGATCAGGGCTTAATTAATGCTTTTACCCAAGGCAAAGATATTCACCGCTCTACCGCAGCAGAAATCTTTGGTGTCGCACTAGATGAAGTGACGTCCGAACAACGCCGCAATGCTAAAGCAATTAACTTCGGTTTAATTTATGGTATGTCAGCCTTTGGCTTATCGCGTCAACTCGGTATTGGCCGTGCAGATGCCCAGAATTATATGGATTTGTATTTCAAACGCTATCCTGGCGTACAAACCTTTATGCACGATATTCGTGAAAAAGCCAAAGCCCAAGGCTATGTGGAAACCCTATTCGGCCGTCGTTTATATCTGCCGGATATTAACTCCTCTAACGGTATGCGCCGTAAAGCTGCCGAACGTGTCGCAATCAATGCACCAATGCAAGGCACCGCCGCAGACATTATCAAACGCGCCATGATTCAATTGGATCAAAAACTACAAAACGATCCCGATATTGCGATGATTATGCAGGTACACGATGAATTGGTGTTTGAAGTGCGGTCAGAAAAAGTCGCGTTTTATAACGAACTCATCAAAACACAAATGGAAAGCGCAGCCGATTTAGTCGTGCCACTGATTGTAGATGTGGGCCAAGGTACTAACTGGGATGAGGCTCACTAACAAATTTAGTCATGAATAAAGTTATTAGAAGTCACCTCTTTACGGCTGAACGCGCTTGGGGAGCCCTTGATATTACCAATATGAATGGTATTTCCGTGCGCCTGCACTGGACAGATAAACCTTACAAATGGCATATCAATGACGGTGAAGAAGTCTTTGCTGTCATGGATGGTACAGTGGAAATGCGCTACAAAGAAGATGGCAAAGAGAAAGCCGTATTGCTCCATACGGGTGATATTTTTTATGCGGATATCGGTACCGAACATGTAGCTCATCCACAAGGCGAAGCGCGCATATTAGTCATAGAGAAAGAAGACAGTATTTAATAAATTAAAAGAATTTTATGAATCAAGAAAGACTCAACGAAATCGAAAAACCATTACTTCATCTTGTGGAACGCGATGTGGTTCCCGCACTTGGCTGTACTGAACCTATCTCGTTGGCGCTTGCCGCAGCAACAGCAGCTAAATATTTAGGCAAAACGCCGGAACGTATTGAAGCCAAGGTGTCGCCAAACTTAATGAAAAATGGTTTAGGCGTTGCAGTACCAGGAACGGGCATGGTGGGCTTACCGATTGCCGCGGCGATTGGTGCTTTAGGCGGTGATCCTGAGGGTGAGTTGGAAGTGTTAAAACACATCACTCCAGAACAAGTTTCCCAAGCCAAGGCGATGCTTGATAAAAAACTCGTTAATGTGGATATTCATCAAACCGAGCATATTTTATATTCTGAAGCTGTGTTGTTTGCCGATAATGACCGAGTGAAAGTAGCCATTCAAGATCAACACACAAACATCATTTTAATTGAAAAAAATGGCGAGGTCATTTTTAAGAAAGAACAGGATGAATGTGCTGATTGCGATTCCTATGATATTTTCAAACAGGTGAGCGCACGTGAAATTTTTGAATTTTCTTGTGAAGTTGAGCTCGATAAAATTCGTTTTATCGGACAAGCTGCGGCGCTCAACCGTGCGCTGTCTAACGAAGGATTACGTGAAAATTACGGCCTACATATTGGCAGAACGTTACGCAAACAAGTTGGTAGTGGCTTAATGTCAGACGATTTGCTCAGTAAAATTATGATTGAAACCACCGCAGCCTCCGATGCTCGCATGGGTGGGGCTACATTGCCAGCGATGAGTAATTCAGGTTCAGGTAACCAAGGGATTGCCGCGACTATGCCCGTGGTTGTGGTCGCCGATTATTTAAACGTGAGTGAAGAAAAACGTCTCCGCGCCCTCTTCTTATCACACTTAATGGCCATTTATATCCACAGTAAATTACCCAAACTATCCGCCCTTTGCGCAGTAACAACCGCATCAATGGGAAGCTGTGCGGGTATCGCCTATTTGCTTACGGGTAAATTCGAAACAGTAAGCATGGGGATTTGCAGCATGATTGGTGACATCAGCGGAATTATCTGCGATGGCGCATCCAATAGCTGTGCAATGAAAGTCTCCACTAGCGTAGCTTCTGGCTATAAATCAGTACTCATGGCTATGGATGAAACCCATGTTACGGGTAATGAAGGTATCGTTGAACATGATCTCGATCGCACTATCGACAATCTATGCTCAATTGCCTCTAAGAGTATGCACCATATTGATCGCCAAGTGATTGAAATTATGGTGAGTAAACCCTGTCCTTAACATCAAGATAACTTACGATAAAGTGCGGTCAGAAAAATATATAAATTTCTGACCGCACTTTTTTATATCAAAAAAACATATTTTCTAGCTAAAAGTTATTGGCGTCACCTTCTTATTTTTTTAGAAAATACTGCCCTACTTAATTCTAAAAGAAAGGAATAGTTATGCTTTTAACCGGATTACTTTGCGGAATTTTACTCGGATTTGTCATGCAACGTGGGCGCTTTTGTATTACTGGCGCATTTCGCGATATGTATGTCACAAAAAATAACAAAATGTTTGTAGCCCTTCTATTGGCGATTACCGTTCAATCCATTGGTTTCTTCCTCTTAAAAGAAATCGGTATATTAAATGTTGATCCGGCTGAAAATTTTGCCTTTTTAGCGGTGATTATCGGTGCCTTTGTGTTTGGTATCGGCATTGTTCTTGCTGGCGGTTGTGCAACAGGAACTTGGTACCGCGCTGCAGAAGGCTTAGTTGGCAGTTGGGTTGCTTTATTCACTTATATGTTATTAAGTGCCATCATGCGTACTGGTCCATTAGGGGAATTCAATAAAACTTTGCGTAGCATCAATATCGAACAACGCAACATTTACGATACATTCGGCATTTCACCTTGGTGGTTAGTCGCATTATTAACTTTAGTGACGGCTTTCTATGTGTACAAACATCTCACCAAACCAAACGTAAAAGTCGCGGCATTAAAACCAAAGAAAACAGGGCTTACCCACTTATTATTTGAAAAACGCTGGCACCCATTTTTCTCTGCTGTATTAATCGGATTAATCGCGCTTGCCGCTTGGCCACTCAGTGTCGCTACGGGTCGTGAGTTTGGACTTGGGATCACTGGTCCATCCGCTAATATTATGCAATTCCTCGTTACTGGCGACGGTAAATTTATAAACTGGGGCGTATTCTTAGTTTTAGGAATTTTTATTGGTTCATTCATCGGCGCGAAAGCAAGCAATGAATTTCGTGTTCGCGTACCGGATGCCACCACGATTCTACGCAGCGGACTCGGCGGTATTCTCATGGGCATTGGCGCAACGCTTGCGGGTGGCTGTTCTATCGGTAATGGCTTAGTCGAAACTGCCTTTTTCTCTTGGCAAGGTTGGGTCTCATTGCCATTGATGATTCTCGGCACTTGGGTAGCCGCCTACTTCACCATTATTCGTCCACAACGTTTAAAATTATCAAAAGCATCATAAGGAGCTTATATGATCGTTAAATTACCTACACTTGGCCTTGTTTGCCCATTTCCTCTCGTTGAAGCTAAGGAAGCCATGGCTAAGTTAAATAAAGGCGATGGCCTAGAAATTGAATTCGACTGTACCCAAGCCACTGAAGCTATCCCCGCTTGGGCGGCTGAAGAAGGTTATGAAGTCACAAACTTCGAGCAAATTGATGATGCGAAATGGTCAATTACGGTGATTAAATAATAAAAAAGTGCGGTCAGAAAAATATATAAATTTCTGACCGCACTTTTGCTTTAATGAATCGAAATAATTAAATCAATTCTACTGGTACTTTCACCACCAGTTTTTTCACAAAACTTGATTTGCCGTTTACGGTGCAACCTGGTTTATGTGGCTCATAAGGGAAAAAGACGGCGAACATTTTTGGTAAAAGTGTCACGGTGCTTTTATCTTCAATTTGCGGGGTAAGTTGGTAGTCATCGGCATCACGATATTCATCGTATAAGCTGAGGTTTGGATAGCTAGCACTTACTTCAACATTCTCTTCACCACGAATAAGTAATTGAATATCCAAATATTTATGGTGAAGTTCAGCCTGTTTGCTATCCGCTTCAACCGTATCAAATTCCATGACATTCATATAAACTTGCTCGCTTAAATCATGACGGCCATTTTCTAATGCTTCAAGATCTAAGGTATTGAGATGATCGCAAATGTCCGCGATAACTTTTGGTAAACCCACTTTGAAATTTGGGTTATTTAATGCACTGATAATCATAGTGTCTCCTTACGTATGTATTTGTATGACAATATGATAACAAGTTGCTTATATTAAATAAAGTTACCAATAAATTTAAAACTCTGTATAATAAGCGAGCTTTATTTTCTGCATTAGCGTGCGGCTATCAAAAGAGATTTTTAAACGCTCAAAGTGCGGTCATTTTTTCGAAAGATTTCTTTTGCTAGTCGCAATCTGGAAAATAAAGCTTTGTTTTAAATATTATTTTGAAGGAAAACATTGTGAATCCAATTGTTAAACAATTTAAATACGGTCAACATACCGTTACTCTAGAAACCGGCGCAATTGCACGTCAAGCAACTGCTGCAGTTATGGCAAGCATGGACGATACCACGGTATTCGTGACTGTTGTGGCTAAAAAAGATGTGAAAGAAGGTCAAGACTTCTTCCCATTAACCGTGAACTACCAAGAGCGTACTTATGCGGCAGGTAAAATCCCTGGTGGTTTCTTCAAACGTGAAGGTCGTCCATCTGAAGGCGAAACTTTAATTGCACGTTTAATCGACCGTCCAATTCGTCCATTATTCCCAGAAGGTTTCTTCAACGAAATCCAAGTTGTGGCAACTGTGGTTTCTGTAAATCCACAAATCAGCCCTGACTTAGTGGCAATGATCGGTGCTTCTGCAGCATTAACCTTATCAGGTGTTCCTTTCAACGGTCCTATCGGTGCAGCGCGTGTTGGTTTTATCGACAACCAATTCGTATTAAACCCAACTATGGCTGAACAAAAACAAAGCCGTTTGGACTTAGTGGTTGCAGGTACTGACAAAGCCGTATTAATGGTTGAATCAGAAGCAGACATTTTAACTGAAGAACAAATGTTAGCGGCAGTCGTATTCGGTCATCAACAACAACAAGTTGTGATTGAAGCAATCAAAGAATTTGCGAAAGAAGCAGGCAAACCACGTTGGGATTGGGTTGCACCACAACCAAACACAGATTTAATCAACAAAGTAAAAGCGATTGCTGAAGCACGTTTAGGCGATGCATACCGCATTACTGAAAAACAAGCACGTTACGAACAAATCGATGCGATTAAAGCGGATGTGATTGCACAAATCACAGCTGAAGATGAAGAAATCAGCGAAGGTAAAATCGTGGATATTTTCACCGCACTTGAAAGCCAAATCGTTCGTGGCCGTATCATTGCTGGTGAACCACGTATTGATGGTCGTACCGTTGATACCGTTCGTGCATTAGATATCTGTACTGGTGTATTACCACGTACTCACGGTTCTGCAATTTTCACCCGTGGTGAAACGCAAGCATTAGCCGTTGCAACGTTAGGTACTGAACGTGATGCACAAATCATTGATGAATTAACGGGTGAACGTCAAGATCACTTCTTATTCCACTACAACTTCCCTCCATACTCTGTAGGTGAAACCGGTATGATTGGCTCACCAAAACGTCGTGAAATCGGTCACGGTCGTTTAGCAAAACGCGGTGTCGCTGCGGTTATGCCAAGCCTAGCAGAATTCCCGTATGTAGTGCGTGTTGTATCTGAGATTACTGAATCTAACGGTTCTTCTTCTATGGCGTCTGTATGTGGTGCGTCTTTAGCATTAATGGATGCGGGTGTTCCAATCAAAGCCGCTGTTGCAGGTATCGCAATGGGCTTAGTGAAAGAAGAAGAGAAATTTGTGGTTCTTTCAGATATCTTAGGTGATGAAGACCACTTAGGTGATATGGACTTTAAAGTGGCTGGTACACGTGAAGGTGTCACCGCACTTCAAATGGACATCAAAATTGAAGGTATCACCCCTGAAATTATGCAAATTGCATTAAACCAAGCAAAAGGTGCACGTATGCACATTCTTGGCGTAATGGAACAAGCAATCCCTGCACCACGTGCAGATATTTCTGACTACGCACCGCGTATTCACACCATGAAAATTGATCCGAAGAAAATCAAAGATGTTATCGGTAAAGGTGGTGCAACTATCCGTGCATTAACTGAAGAAACTGGTACTTCTATCGATATCGATGATGATGGTACAGTGAAAATTGCTGCAGTAGATAGTAGTGCAGCGAAAAATGTGATGGCACGTATTGAAGAAATCGTTGCTGAAGTTGAAGCGGGCGCAATTTATAAAGGTAAAGTGACTCGTCTTGCTGACTTCGGTGCATTCGTCGCTATCGTAGGAAATAAAGAAGGTTTAGTTCATATTTCTCAAATCGCTGAAGAGCGTGTAGAAAAAGTGAGTGATTATCTTCAAGTGGGTCAAGAAGTGACTGTTAAAGTAGTTGAAATCGATCGCCAAGGTCGTATCCGCTTAACCATGAAAGATCTTGCACCAAAACAAGAAACTGAAGCAGAATCTGCACCCGCAGAAGAGACTTCTGTAGAACAAGAATAATCTCACAGGGTGTGTAAAAAACCTTGCACACCCGTTTGGATTATCAAACTAACTTATAAAACAATGCAATATTTTCGGTTATTCCGTTTTCTAGTTTCATTATCTAGCCTAAGTCTGACTTTATTTATTTCCGGTTGTGTGCAATCGGGAAACGTGTTTGTCGCACCAAATAAAGTCGTACTCGCAGATCAAACGCCGAATACGCACTTTGAGCAAGAAGTGATGATTACCCGAATCGGGCAAGTTTTATTAGTTGGTAAAATGAGTAATGAAGAACGGGCGACGCTTCACTTTGAACGTGGCGTTTTGTATGATTCCCTCGGTTTATGGGGCCTCGCACGTTATGACTTTACACAAGCCCTCGCGTTACAGCCAAAGATGGCTTCCGTTTACAATTATTTAGGGCTTTACTTACTGCTTGAAGAAGATTACGACAGTGCATTAGAAACCTTTAATGCGGTGTTTGAATTGGACCCAAGTTATGACTACACCCACCTTAATCGTGGTTTAAATTTTTATTACGTCGAACGCTATAATCTTGCTGAAGACGATTTGATGAAGTTTTACGAAGCCGATACCAAAGATCCTTATCGCGTACTCTGGCTCTATTTGAACGAACAAAAATTAAAACCACAAGAAGCCCATGCCAACCTTGTTGAACGAGCTAAAGGGCTATCTAAGGACTTCTGGGGAACAAATATCGTTCAATACTATTTAGGTAATATTTCCGTGAGTGACTTGCAAGAACGGGCAACCAAATTTGCAGAAAACTCACAACAATATGCAGAAATATTAACCGAAACCTACTTTTATCTAGCAAAACAAAAACTCAATTTGGGGCAAATTGATGAAGCTGCGGCTTTATTCAAACTCGCTATTGCGAATCAGGTATATAACTTTGTTGAGTATCGTTTTGCCGTGTTAGAGCTGATGAAATTGAAGCCGGCTCAAACAGAAGACGAAAAAGAAGAAAAAAGTGCGGTCACAAAAACAGCTGTTTTTTAGACTTGCCTCTTTCTTGTGTAACAAATAAACCTGAAAGCTAAATTGAGCTTTCCTTACTTATATTCGAGCATTTTAATGACAGACAAAATCACTTTTAATGATTTAGGCTTGCCTGAATTCATTCTAAAAGCCGTTTCTGACCTTGGTTTTGAAACACCTTCGCCAATCCAACAAGCTTGTATTCCTGCTCTTCTAGAAGGCAGAGATGTACTTGGCATGGCGCAAACTGGTAGTGGTAAAACTGCCGCATTTTCTTTACCTATTTTGGCAAAAATTGATCCTGCCGCAAAACATCCACAATTATTGGTAATGGCACCAACCCGTGAACTTGCCATTCAAGTTGCTGATGCTTGTGAACACTTCATGAAATATGCAAAAGGTATCAACATCGTGACCCTTTATGGTGGTCAACGCTATGACATTCAATTACGAGCATTAAAACAAGGTGCACAAGTTGTTGTAGGTACACCGGGTCGTATTTTGGATCACATCCGTCGTAACACATTAAATCTATCTGAATTAAAAGCGATCGTTCTTGATGAAGCAGATGAAATGCTTCGTATGGGCTTTATTGATGATGTAGAAACCGTTATGGCTGAATTACCGGAAGAGCACCAAACGGCCCTTTTCTCAGCCACCATGCCTGAGCCAATTCGTCGTATCACAAAACGCTTCATGAACAATCCACAAGAAGTGAAAATCAAAGTAAATAACGATAATGCGCCAGATATTGAGCAAAATTGTTGGTATGTTCAAGGTTTCCGTAAAAATGAGGCATTATTACGCTTCTTAGAAGTGGAAGATTTTGATGCGGCAATCATTTTTACCCGTACTAAAACAGGCACACTTGATGTGACTGAATTATTAGAAAAACACGGTTTCCGTGCTGCAGCCTTAAACGGTGATATGACCCAACAATTACGTGAGCAAACCTTAGATCGCTTACGTAATGGTAGTCTTGATATCGTCGTTGCAACCGATGTTGCTGCGCGCGGTATCGATATTGAACGAATCAGCCTTGTGGTGAACTATGACATTCCGCTTGATGCAGAGTCTTACGTTCACCGTATCGGCCGTACTGGTCGTGCTGGTCGTTCTGGTCGTGCATTATTATTCGTTGAACCACGTGAACGCCGTTTACTTCGCAATATCGAACACTTGATGAAAAAACCAATCAATGAAGTTGAATTGCCAAATCATGAAGTGTTACAAGCCTGTCGTCGTAAAAAATTCCAAGACAAGATTACCAAGCAATTGGAACATCACGATCTCGAAATATATCGTAGCTTGCTGGAAGATTTATTCACGGCAGATCAGGATCAAGAAGATATTGCTACAGCGATGTTGATGTTGCTTCAAGGAAAACAAAAACTGATTCTTCCACCTGATCCACCAATGGATAAACGCCGTCGAGACCGTAATGATCGCGGTGATCGTCGCGAAAATCCACGTTCAGCTGAACGTCGTGGTGAACGTAAAGGCTACGGCACACCACAACCGATGGATTTATATCGTATCGAAGTAGGTCGTGCAGATGGCGTAGAAGTGCGTCATATCGTAGGTGCTATCGCCAATGAAGGTGATATTAACAGCCGTTATATTGGTCATATCAAACTTTACGATGACTACTCTACTGTTGAATTACCACAAGGTATGCCAAAAGAATTGCTCCAACAATTCGGAAAAACTCGCGTTTTAAATAAACAGATGCAAATGAGCTTTATGGGTGCAGCACAGTCAGACAACAGACGTGGTGACAATGACTTTGGTGGAAAAGGTCGCCGTAATGAACGTAGAGATAGAGGCCAAGATCGCTTCCGTGGTGAACGTAACGGTGAACGTCGTCAGCGTAAATTTAACGATAAAAACGACCGCACTTTTAATGAGCGTGGTCGCCGAGATCGCCAACGTTAATCCTTATTTAACAGCCCCTTGAAGTAAAAGGGGCTTTTTTATTGTCTTAATTCTCGTTACAATCGTCTCTTATCTCAATTTATAAGGTTTATCTATTGAAAGGTCTATTTTTACGTATTATTGCTGCTTTTGCATTATTACTTTGGGCAATTGATATGGTTTTCCCTTGGCAAAAAATTATGCAATCGGAGCAAAACCCTTACACCACGATCAAAAATCGTGGCAGCCTAATTGTCGGCACCATTAATAATCCCATTTACTATTTTATTGGGAATGAAGGCGAATCAGGCTTGGAATACGAATTAGCAAAAAACTTTGCTGATTATTTAGGGGTTCGTTTACAAATTAAAACCTTAGAAAATAACGATCAACTTTTTAACGAATTAGAGAACAACAATATTGATATTGCGGCTGCGAATCTTTTGTTCCAGCCTCAACGTGCAGAAAAATTTCAGTTAGGGCCCTCTTATACTTCTGCCTCTTGGCAGCTTGTGTATAAAAAAGGTGAAAATCGTCCGAAAGATTTAGCGCAAGTACAGCAAGAAATTATCATTTCTGCGGGGGAAGACTTAGAAAAATTATTATCCCTTGCACAGAAAAAACTTCCTGCACTTAAATGGCAGAATAACAAGCAATTAACCCAAGAAGAATTATTGATTCAAGTAGCTGAAGGGAAAATTCCTTACACCATTGCAAATAGTATTGATGTGGCTGCGGCACAACAAATTCGTCCTAACTTAGCGATTGCATTTGACTTAACGGATGAAATGACTGTGCATTGGTATCTCTCCAATCAATCCTATAATGAGTTGCAAGCAGGCTTGTTGGATTTTATGAATAATGCCATTGAAACAGGATTAATTGATCGCATTGAGGAGAAATATTTCCGCCATATTACTGCCTTTGATTATGTGGATACTCAGGCTTATTTAGAGGCGGTTGAAAAAATTCTACCTCAATATCAACCGCTCTTTGAAAAATACAAAGGGAATTTAGACTGGCGATTATTAGCCGCTGTAGCCTATCAAGAATCGCATTGGGACCCTTATGCCACCTCTCCAACAGGTGTGCGCGGGATGATGATGCTTACCAAAGATACGGCTGTGCGGATGAATATTAATAATCGCACGGATGCCGAACAAAGTATAAAAGCGGGATCGGAGTATTTGCATTGGCTACTCGACCAAATGCCTGACAGTATTCCAGAAGAAGATCGAATTTGGTATTCTTTAGCGGCATATAATATGGGGTTAGGGCATATTTTAGATGCTCGTCGCCTAACTAAAAAATTAGGCGGCAATCCTGATAACTGGTTAGATGTAAAAAATAATCTTCAGCTATTATCGGAAAAGCGTCATTATTCAAACTTAAAATATGGCTACGCTCGCGGCTATGAAGCCTACCAATATGTCGAAAATATTCGACGTTACATGAACAGTATTGTGAATTATCATCGTGTTCAAGAAAACCAAGCGACAGCAACAGAATAAGTGCGGTCAGAAAAAATAGCGTTTTTATTGAATGGAAAGAAAACAAGGAGAAAAAGATGTTAAAAAGAAAAACCTTCTTAAAGAAAAAAGCATCAAGAGATATTTCAGCCTCACGTAACTTGCGTTTAAGACGCTTAAAACACCGTAAAGCAAAACAATTTCAACGCCATGCATTACAATTAGTGATTCAAGATATCTAAAAAAGGGCGAACATCATGTTCGCCCTTTTGCTATTTGTTAGTCGATATTATATTTTGTCAGTGTTATTGCTTAATACCACCAAATGCACCCCGAGACTGATCTGCTTCATTTGTAAATAATCCTGTCATTTCTTGTGCATTTTCACCAAAGAAACCACCTTGGGTCTTAATACCATTTACTTCACCAGCAAAGCTATTACCCGTAATTTTACCGCCAAAATTCATACCTGGTACGGCATTAGCTTTTTCCATAATATTAATATCAATGACTTTATTAGCAAAATCAGCTGTAGCTTTCATTTCACTTATCTCACTATAATTTTGGTTACCATCTTTTTTATAAACAGCTCCACCTTTATACTCTGCTAATCCTGTTGTAGGAATTTGTGTCACTGCTGTTGGTAAACCTTGCGCATAAAAATATTGATTACCTGTTAATTTATCAACATAGGTACCAAATGCACTTGATTGTAAATTACTATTACTTAAGATAGTTTGCCCTTCTTTTCGAAGATTATATAAATCGTCATATTCTTCATAAGTCCATGGGTCAATATCTCCAGCTCTTCTCAAGATATTAATATCAACTAATTTACCTGATTCATCAATTATCGTAAGATCTCGCACATCACGAGCTAATGGGCGGCTTGCCTCATTTTCTTCTCCAGTTAAAACCCCACCGGAAATGACATCTTTCATCTCCCCACTAACTCCGCCAAAGATCTTATCACTTAGTGGAATGCGTGCTTTTTCATCAGCTTGTAAATTTTCAAGTTGTTTCAATCTTTCTTCAGCGGCTTTTTTTTCTGCTTCTGTTTGTTCGCTATTATTTTTTGCCGTTTTTATTGCAGCTTCAGCTTTTTTCACAGCAGCGTCCGCTTTCTTATTTGCTTCAGCGATTCTTTGATTTAGTTCAACCTCGGCTTGACGAATCTGCTCAGAATTATCTGAGCCACCTTTTGAACTAGAAGAACAAGCACCTAATGCCATAACACAGGAAAGCGCAATGATGGAAAGTTTAATTTGGTTCATAAAAAAGATCCTTATTATCTTGTTTTTTTAGACTAAATGATGACTTCACACAATTTAAATGAAATGAAAATAATTTTCAATACCATTGTAAGATTTATTTAAATTTTGTAAACTTTGCTCCGGATTCTACTAAATCAAAATAATATTTCAGGTAAAAATATGATTCATAAATTTCCACTTTCTTTAGGTGCACTTTGTGTCGCTTTTGCTGTGCACGCCTATGCAGAAGAGCAAACTACATTAGATACAATTACTGTTAATGCCAATGCTTCTGAGGTCAAAGCAAATCAAATAAAAAAAACGCGTAAAGCAATTCAAGAAGAACTGATTTCAGATAATTATGACTTAGTTCGTTATGCTACTGATGTTGGCATTAGTGATAATGGCCGTCGTAACAAAGGTTTTGCAATGCGTGGTGTTGAAGGAAATCGTGTTGGTATCAGTGTTGATGGCGTCAATTTACCCGAATCAGAAGAAAATTCACTATATGCACGTTACGGTAATTTTAATAGCTCTCGTCTAAGTATCGATCCAGAATTAGTGCAGGGTATTGATATTATGCGAGGAGCAGATTCTTTCAATTCAGGTAGTGGTGCGATAGGCGGTTCCGTTAATTATCGAACCTTAGGTGCTGATGATATCATCCTGCCAAATAAAAAATGGGGTGTATTGCTTAAAAATGGTTATGCTAGCAAAAATAGCGAATGGACACACACTTTAGGGGTTGCTTATAAAGATGACAAATTTGATGCAACCTTACTCTATTCCTATCGCCATGGATATGAAATGAAAAGCCGTGGAAAAGGTCAGGATATCGTAGGTAACGCTCGCGGTATCCCAGACCCATCACATCATAAAAACCATAGCTACTTAGCTAAAATTGGCTATTTTATTACGCAGACACAACGTGTAAGTGCATCATTTAATGCACAAAAAGCAAATAACTTTGTTGATGAAAAATCTTACCAGCTGGCAGGGCTCTGGCGTGAATCCAATGATATAAGTAAACGCTATAATGCCAATATTGCCTACGAATATTTTCCAGAAAACAGTAAATGGTTAAGTTACCTAAAAACTGAATTAGATTTTCAAAAAACAAATATTGGTTCAGAAAACTACAAAGGTGGATATCGCTATAATGCTGATTTTACTGCATATTCAGGAAAAGATTTAATCGAAATTCAGGATACCAGCATGAATAGCCGCTTTATGAGAGCCTCTCTGCGAGCCGATCTCATGCCATGGGAAACCAGATTTGGTAGCCATCAATTTACGCTAAGAACCGGTATTTCACAAAAAGATTTTGATAATCGTAATGATCATGAATATCCAAATATAAATACAGATGGTAGCAGTGCAAGAGATAGTGAATCAATTCAGCACCCGGTCAGAACCCGTTCATTCTTTGCTCAATTACAAGACAATGTGATATGGAATGATATCTTTTCAAGTCAATTAGGAATTCGTTATGATTGGGATGAATTAGTTCCACAAGATTTAAAAGCTTTTTGTAGAGCTTGCAGCAGTAAACCTGCATCAAATACCTTCCAAAGTTTAAGTGGCTCATTTGGATTAGATGCTCAGCTTAATGATATTTGGAAAATGGGGTATAACATTTCTACTGGTTTCCGTATTCCAACTGCTTCAGAAATGTATTTCTCTTTCGAACATCCTGCCGGTAACTGGATACCAAACCCTGATTTAAAAGCTGAACAAGCACTAAATCAATCTATTTATATTCAAGCTGAGCACCAGTTAGGCTCATTTGGGTTAACGTTTTATCATACTCGTTATAAAAACTTCTTAACTGAGCAAGAGTCAACTTATAAAAAACGTAACCCGTATTACAATGCCTATAGTGCAAGTTATGGTCAACAAGCTTATTACACAACAATCGCTCAGAAAGCAGTTAACATCGACCGAGCTCGTATTTCTGGTGTAGAATTCACGAGTAAAGTTAATTTAGATCAGATTATTTCAGCTATTCCGCAAGGTTGGAAATTTACAGCAAATCTCGGTTATGCTAAAGGAAAACTTAGTGGTACTGAAGCGAGCTTACTTTCCATTCAACCTATTAAAGTGATTTTAGGAATTGGCTATGAAGATCCAAATGATCGCTGGGGAATGAACATAAAAGCAAGTTATCTCGGTGCAAAAAAAGCAAAAGATGCCCAAATAGTACAATACTCTACCAACTTTGTTAGAGAAGTAAAAACTTACCCTTATCTTAATAATTCTGCGGTACTATTTGATCTGTATGGTTTCTATAAAATCAATCAAAATATCACGCTACGCGCGGGACTTTATAACTTATTTAATCGCAAATATCACACTTGGGATACCCTACGTGGTATTAACAAAATAAGTACGACTGATTCTGTTGATAAAGAAGGAAAAGGTTTAGAGCGTTTTTATGCGCCAGGACGTAATTTTGCCGCATCTATTGAGATTCGTTTTTAATTAATTACATCCTTAGTAAGAAAGGGCGAACATCATGTTCGCCCTTTCAATTTATTCATTATCCTTTATTTTTCAAAAGAATCTTTCAAACGCTCATCTGCTCGGCGGGATTCGCCTTTATGTTGAAGTTTATTTAATTGACGTTCTAATTTTTCTTCGACTTCATTGATCGCTTTATACATATCATCAGCCGTTGCAGTGGCTAACAGATTACCTAATGGAGTTCCAATTGAAGCCTCTACAGAAAAGCCGTTTGGTACTTTACTTAAAACAAAATGCGGGCTAATCAGTTGAGTGTGCCATTTCTCTAATTTTGCAAGTCTTCCCTCCACATGTTCACGAATTGCAGGGGTGATTTCCATTTGTTTACTTGTGATATTGAGTGTCATAGCATTTACCTCTTTTGCTTAAATGAACCCTTCGGTTCCGTTCATCTTTAATAACAACATATCGACCTTGAACCACTTTTTCAAGTGCTTTTAGGTAAATAAAAAAACAAATATTCAAAAATATGATCGGGATCTAATTTCTGAAAAAATGTGATTTCATTTCCGTGGAAACTTGTTATGATGTAAAGCTGTAAACAACAAAGGGAAGCACTCGACTTCCCTTTTTTCTTTTTATGAGCCTAAATTAGGCTAATTCATCTTGATCATGTTGCGTGGCTTTTAAACGTTCGAAGTAATCTTTGGTTTCTGAAATAATCTCTTTGCGTAAACCAATTAATGCAACTAAGTTCGGGAAGGCCATTAAACCATTCACAATATCCGCTAAGATCCAGATTAAATCTAAGGTGAGGAATGAACCCGCTCCAACTAGAACAATAAACACGAAGCGATACAATTTAATACCACGAATACCGACTAAGTAAAGGAAACAACGTTCACCGTAGTAGCACCACCCTAAAATTGTGGTGAAAGCAAAAAATAATAGACCAACTGTTACAATCGTTGCACCAAATGATGTACCTAATCCCTGCGCAAAAGCATAGTTAGTCACACTTGCGCCTGAAAGCTCAGGATTACTCCATGCTCCTGTAATCACAAGCACTAAGCCTGTCATCGTACATACGATGATAGTATCTAAAAATGTCCCCGTCATCGAAATTAAACCTTGGCGAACGGGCTCTTTCATTTGCGCTGCTGCGGCTGCGATTGGCGCACTTCCTAAACCTGATTCATTTGAGAAAATACCGCGCGCCACACCCGATTGAATGGCTTTCATCACGGTAAAGCCAACTGCACCACCTAAAGCTGCCTGAGGATTAAACGCACTCTGAATAATTAATGAAATTGCAGCAGGTAATTTATCGTAATTAACGATTAAGATGATAATTGAGGTCGTCACATAACCCAGCGCCATAAAAGGCACAATGACTGCAGATGCTCTCGCAATACGTCTTACTCCACCAAGAATAATCATCGCGACCAATACCGTCACCACTGTTGCAGTAATCACAACAGGCACATTAAAGGTGTCTTGCATCGCATGCGTAATCGCATTCACTTGAGGGAAAGTACCGATACCGAAAAAGGCCACCAACACCCCAAATAACGCAAATAATTTCGCTAACCATTTGATACCAAGACCACGTTCGATGTAGTACATTGGCCCACCAGCCATAAAACCATATTTATCGCGTACACGATATTTCACCGCAAGCAAACATTCGGCATATTTGGTTGCCATGCCTAATAATGCAACTAGCCACATCCAAAAAATCGCGCCAGGTCCACCCGCTTGCACCGCAGTGGCTACACCAACAATGTTCCCTGTACCAATGGTTGCCGCTAATGCCGTACAAAGTGCCGCAAAAGAAGATACATCCCCTTTGCCTTTATTTGCACCACGAGCAAATAAATAGCCCAAGGCACGAGGCAAATAACGAATTTGCAAAAAGCCTAAACGAAGGGTGAGATAAAGTCCGGTTCCGGACAATAGAATAAGTAGGGGCGGTCCCCATATAAAGCTACTAATAGCTGATAAGATTGTCTGTAATGACATTAGTGATTCCTCGTCGTTTAAAATACAAATAAACTCGACAAGGAGACAAGAAGAATCCCGATAGAAATATATTGATAATACGGATTGTCTTTTGCCCCTGTCCTTTTGCCTGAGCGTTTGGAAAACAATCGAAAAATCGACCGCTCTTTTGCGCCTTCGGCGTCCATTTACATCGATAAAATGCAATGGATCTCTCCAAGGGTTCGTCCAGTAACAGTCCCTGCAATCTTGCGATTGCGCCTGAAAGATTTTACCTCGTCGGCGTAGGGGCAATTCCCTACTCTCCAGCTACCTTCTTCCGAACTCACTTTTTACGTTTTATTTTTTATCGCAAAAAGTGTCGCGAATTTTAGCAAACTTGAAAGGCTAACTCAATGGATTGACGAAAAAAGGCTTAGATAACAAGGTGAAAGCAGATAAAAACAAAGTGCGGTCAAAAATTTTCTTATTTTTTGACCGCACTTTTTTAAATCAAAAAAGAAAGGCAGGTCATTGTCTGCCTTTATCTATTTTAATAATTATAAAATCTCTTTTGCTTTTGTTACCACGTTATCCACGGTGAAACCAAAGAGTTTGAATAATTGATCTGCTGGAGCTGATTCGCCGAAGCTATTCATACCTACCACGCGACCTTCAAAGCCGACGTATTTATACCAGAAGTCTGCAATACCTGCTTCGATTGCAACACGTTTGGTTACCGCTGCAGGTAATACGCTTTCACGGTACGCTGCATCTTGTTTGTCGAAACGGTTAGTGCTTGGCATAGAGACGACACGTACTTTTTTACCTTCAGCAGTCAATACATCTGCTGCTTTCACTGCTAATTCTACTTCAGAACCTGTCGCAATGAAGATTAACTCAGGTGTACCCTCACAGTCTTTTAACACATAAGCACCACGCTTAACTGCATCTAATTGTGCAGAAGTGCGGTCCATTTGGGCTAAGTTTTGACGGGTAAAGATCAACGCACTTGGGCCATCTTGACGCTCAACCGCTTGTTGCCATGCGATGGCTGATTCCACTTGGTCACATGGACGCCATGTTTCAAGATTTGGAATTAAGCGTAATGATGTAGTTTGCTCAACTGGTTGGTGAGTTGGACCATCTTCGCCTAAACCGATCGAGTCATGAGTATAAACGAATAAAGTGCGTTGTTTCATTAATGCTGCCATACGCACTGCATTGTGTGCATATTCGTAGAACATTAAGAAGGTTGCGCCGTAAGGAATGAACCCGCCGTGTAAAGCAATACCATTCATGATCGCAGACATACCAAACTCACGCACACCATAGTTGATATAGTTACCGCCTACGTTTTCGTGTGCACGAATTGGTTTAGAACCGCTCCATAACGTTAAGTTAGAGCTTGCTAAGTCTGCAGAGCCGCCTAAGAATTCAGGCAACACGTGTGCATAAGCCTCAATGGCATTTTGTGATGCTTTACGGCTTGCAATACTTGCAGGATTCGCTTGTAATTTTTCAATGAACGCTTTAGATTCTGCCGCCCAATTTGCTGGTAATTCACCGTTTACACGACGTGTAAATTCTGCTGCAAGTTCAGGGTATGCTTTTGCATAAGCGGCAAATTTTTCTTCCCAAGATTTTTCTGCTGCAGCGCCTTTTTCTTTCGCAGACCATTCAGCATAGTACTCAGCCGGAATTTCAAATGGACCATATTCCCAGCCTAGTGCTTTACGGGTTAATGCGATTTCTTCATCACCTAATGGTGCACCATGGCAATCATGAGAACCTGATTTATTTGGTGAACCAAAACCGATGATGGTTTTGCAAATAATTAACGTTGGTTTTTCTTTTTCTGCTTGAGCAAGAATGGTGGCGGCACGAATTTGTTCTGCATCGTGACCATCCACATTGCGGATTACTTGCCAGCCATAAGCTTCAAAACGTTCTGCCGTATCATCACTGAACCAACCATCTACATGACCATCAATCGAAATGTTGTTGTCATCGTAGAATGCGATTAATTTTCCAAGGCCTAATGTTCCTGCTAAAGAGCAAGCTTCATGAGAAATCCCTTCCATTAAACAGCCATCACCTAAGAACACATAAGTGTGGTGATCCACGATTTCATGACCTTCACGGTTAAATTGACCTGCTAATGTTTTCTCAGCAATCGCCATACCCACGGCATTAGTGATACCTTGACCTAGTGGACCAGTAGTGGTTTCAACACCTGGTGCATAACCATATTCTGGGTGGCCTGGGGTTTTAGAATGTAATTGACGGAATTGTTTTAAATCTTCGATAGAAAGATCATAGCCTGTTAAATGTAATAAGCTATAGATCAACATTGAACCGTGGCCATTAGAAAGTACAAAACGGTCGCGATCGGCCCATTTAGGATTGTTTGGGTTATGTTTTAAGAAATCGCGCCATAATACTTCAGCGATATCCGCCATTCCCATCGGTGCACCTGGGTGGCCTGATTTTGCTTTTTGTACTGCATCCATTGATAGCGCACGAATTGCGTTGGCGAGTTGTCTACGAGTTGCCATGTTTTTCTCCTATCTAAATAATTCTCAGTATTCTACCCTATTTACTGATTGGCTTAACCAATATTTGCAATTTTATTTACCTTGATCAAATTCTTCGACGACGTTGATGGAAACGTTGGCTACTCGATTTACCTTGTAAATTAACGACCGTTTTAGTTTCCACTGGTTTTCGATATGTTCGACGATAATGACTTAAAAAATAATGAATGGAACTGGCGAATAAAGCGCCTAATAAAAAGACCACGACAATTTCACCATATAACCGGTGAAAAACTTGATTGATTTTATTCTGTGTTGTTTGAGCATATTGGGCGTCAAAGGTCACACGCAAAAAGCCTCGAACCGCGTTATTAGAAGCAGAATAAATAGGCTCAACAATTTGTTGTGTTGAAAACTCACCTTCATTTTTATGTTCTAGGCCAAGTTGCTCACGAAGATTGCCAGTATTGGTACTTTGTGCCAATTCTTTACCGTTATAATCATAAATGGTCGCATCAAGCACAAAGTCTTCTTTGACTAAATTATCTAAATTTTCAATGAGCTGATCGGATTTCGCATTATTAGTTAATAAAACTGAAAATAAATTGGCTTGCTGACGAACCAAAGTATGCGATAAATTCGCCACTTGATTCACACTTGAAAGCTGTGAACCAATCTTAAATTGTTTCACACCAAATAAAATCACGGCCATGGCACCGATACAAAGCAGCACGATGAGCCCAAACATCAGTGATTTTTGAAGTTTTTCTTTAATTAATTGCACGTTGTTTTTCCATTTTTTCGCCAAGATCGGCTAGAATAGATGAGTATTCACAATTTACAGGATTTTCTATGCAAATTCAAAACCTTGCAAGCATTACCCAAAAATATCCCCAATTTCCCACCGCACTTTCGTTTGATTTGCCTCATCCCGATGAAACTCATGCGTTTATTTTATACGGCACCACGCTAAATTTAGCGAAATTACTCGAATTCCAACAAAAGTGCGGTCAATCTTTCCTGTGTTTTGATGCATGGAACGTTGAAAAAAATACCGTTGTCCTTTTAAAAGGCGAATGGCTCGCCGATTTTATTGCCCATGCCCACGACCTGCAATTAGACATCGCTAAACTCGATTTTGATGCAAAATTATCAGAAAAAGGTTTATTGGTGATGGATATGGATTCTACGGCAATTCAAATTGAATGCATTGATGAAATCGCCAAACTGGCCGGCACAGGTGAATTAGTTTCTGCCATTACTGAAAGTGCCATGCGTGGCGAGCTCGATTTTGAACAAAGTTTGCGTCGCCGTGTGGGAACACTTAAAGGCGCACCAGAAACTATTTTGCAACAAGTACGTGAAAAATTACCGTTAATGCCAGGCTTAATTGAAACCATTAAGACATTACAACAACATGGTTGGAAAACTGCCATTGCTTCTGGTGGTTTTACCTATTTCGCCAATTACTTAAAAAGTTTATTAAACCTCGATTTTGCGGCGTCTAATCAATTTGAAATTATTGATGGCACGCTGACTGGAAATGTAAAAGGTAGCGTAGTCGATGCACAATACAAAGCGAATACCTTGCAAAAACTCGCTGAGGAATACGGTATTCCACGCAAAAACACCCTTGCTATTGGTGATGGCGCTAATGATTTGGCTATGATGAAGGTCGCCGGATTAGGCGTGGCATTTCATGCGAAACCAAAGGTGCAACAACAAGCACAAATTGTGGTAAACTTTGCCGACTTAACCGCACTTTTGTGTCTTTTAAGTGCAAATGATCGAATTTAATTGATTTTGGGAGAAAATTTATGCCATCTTTTGACATCGTATCTGAAATTACTATGCACGAAGTGCGTAATGCGGTTGAAAATGCAAACCGCGTATTAAGTACACGTTATGATTTTCGTGGCGTGGAAGCGGTCATTGAATTAAATGAAAAAAGCGAAACCGTGAAAGTGACGACCGAATCAGATTTCCAATTAGAACAATTAATTGAAATCTTAATTGGTGCGTTTGTAAAACGTGGCATTGAGCATAGCTCATTGGATATTCCAACAGAAAGTGAACATCACGGTAAACTTTACACCAAAGAAATCAAATTAAAACAAGGGATTGAAACAGAGATGGCGAAGAAAATCACTAAATTAGTGAAAGATTCAAAAATCAAAGTTCAAACCCAAATTCAAGGTGAACAAGTACGCGTAACCGGTAAATCTCGTGACGATTTACAAGCTGTTATTCAATTGGTGAAAGGCGCTGAATTAGGCCAACCATTCCAATTTAATAACTTCAGAGATTAAAAAAACGAAAGAGCGGTCAAAAAATGTTGTGTTTTTTGACCGCTCTTTTTATTTGCGTTAATTAAGCTAATCTCGCTTTTGCTTCTGCAATTGCTTCTGCCACTCGAAGTGGTGAAACCCCACCTTTCGCACAACGTTTATCTAAACAAGATTGCAGTGAAAGAATGTCATATACATCATCCCCCACTACATCGCTGAATTGACGGAATTCAGGAATGGTTAGGTCTTCCAAGGCTTTACCTTTTTCAATGGCATAAACCACGGTTTCACCAACAATATGGTGAGAATCACGGAATGGTACACCTTTTGCCACAAGGTAATCTGCTAGCTCTGTTGCATTTGAGTAGCCTTTTAAAGCGGCTTCGCGTGTACGGTCGGTATTCACTTTTAACTCATCTAACACAAAGGTTGCCATATCTACGCAATCTTGCCAGGTATCTAACGCATCAAAGATCCCTTCTTTGTCTTCTTGCATATCTTTGTTATACGCTAACGGTAAACCTTTTAAGGTCATCAACATACCAGTTAATGCCCCCATGACACGACCCGCTTTACCACGAATCAATTCACAAGCGTCTGGATTTTTCTTTTGTGGCATTAAAGATGAACCAGAAGTCACACGATCTGACAACTCCACAAAATTCGCTTCACCACTATTAAAAATAATCATATCTTCTGCGAAACGAGAAAGGTGCGCCATACTTAAAGACGCCGTTGAGAGTAATTCCACAATATGGTCACGATCAGACACACTATCCAAACTATTACGCGTCGCAAAAGCAAAACCTAAATCTGAGGCTAATTGTTCACGATCGACCGCATAGGCGGTTCCCGCAAGTGCGCCGCTGCCTAATGGGCAGCTATTCATGCGTTTATAAGCATCGGCGAGACGTGAATAATCACGCTCAAACATTTCTACATAAGCCATACACCAATGAGCAAAAGTAATTGGTTGTGCACGTTGTAAGTGGGTATAACCCGGCATCACCGCATCTTGCGTATTTTCCGCCGTTTGTACCAAGTGGCGTTGAAGATTACGAACAGACTCTTGTAACTCGATTACACGCTGTTTGCACCACATTTTGATATCGAGTGCAACTTGGTCATTACGGCTACGACCCGTATGTAATTTTTTACCTAAATTACCTACTTTATCGATAAGCTTACTTTCCACCCAGCTATGAATATCTTCTGCATCATCCTGCAAAATCGCTTGTGGATTTGACCGCACTTCGATTAATAATTCATTTAAGGCAACTTCTAGCTGTTGTTGCTCTTCAGCACTTAATACACCTACATTGACTAAAGCTTTAGACCAGCCAATGGAGCCTTCGATATCTTGCTCTGCCAAGCGATAATCAAAACGCAGGCTATCATTAAAATCTTTAAAACGTTTATCTGCCGCTTGTGTAAAACGACCACCCCAGAGAGCCATAGGTTATCCTTCTTTTAACATTAAAATTGATTAATTATTCAATTATCACGCATAATTAATCAACATGCAATAATAATCTCTTTATGGTTTGCTATTTTACCCTGTTTTTTCTAACAAAAACTAGACAGTATTAAATTTTAGTGGTAATTTACGCACCATTCTTAAGGGCATTGCCCACCATTCAAACATTTCAGTATTATCAACTCTTATTCGTTCCAACATTATTAATTATGCATCTTACAGAACTTAAAAATACGCCTGTTTCTGATCTTGTGAAACTTGGCGAAGAACAAATGGGTTTGGAAAATCTTGCCCGTTTACGTAAACAAGATATTGTTTTTGCTATTTTGAAACAACACGCCAAGAGCGGTGAAGATATTTTTGGCGGCGGCGTGTTGGAGATTTTACCCGATGGTTTCGGTTTCTTACGCTCCGCAGACAGTTCCTACCTTGCTGGTCCTGATGACATCTACGTTTCTCCAAGTCAAATTCGTCGCTTCAATCTTCAAACTGGTGATAAAATCGAAGGTAAAATTCGTCCACCAAAAGAAGGCGAACGCTATTTTGCACTTTTAAAAGTCGACCAAGTCAACGATGACAAACCTGAAGTCTCTCGTAGCAAAATTCTTTTCGAAAACTTAACCCCATTACACGCAAATTCTCGTTTAAGAATGGAACGTGGTAATGGCTCAACCGAAGATTTAACCGCACGTATTTTGGATTTAGCCTCTCCGATTGGTAAAGGTCAGCGTGGTCTTATTGTGGCTCCACCAAAAGCCGGCAAAACCATGTTGCTACAAAATATTGCACAAAGCATCACGCACAACTACCCTGAATGTGAACTTATTGTGCTTTTAATCGATGAGCGCCCTGAAGAAGTAACGGAAATGCAACGTTCAGTAAAAGGTGAAGTGATTGCCTCTACCTTTGATGAACCAGCTGCTCGTCACGTTCAAGTGGCTGAAATGGTTATCGAGAAAGCAAAACGTTCTGTTGAGCATAAAAAAGACGTGGTGATTTTACTCGACTCTATCACGCGTTTGGCACGTGCTTACAATACCGTTACACCTGCGTCTGGTAAAATTCTTTCTGGTGGTGTGGATGCAAATGCTTTACATCGTCCAAAACGTTTCTTTGGTGCGGCGCGTAACGTAGAAGAAGGCGGGAGTTTAACCATTATTGCTACCGCACTTGTAGATACCGGTTCAAAAATGGATGAGGTTATCTTTGAAGAATTTAAAGGTACCGGTAATATGGAATTACATCTTTCTCGCAAAATCGCTGAAAAACGTGTGTTCCCAGCAATCGACTTCAACCGTTCAGGTACGCGTAAAGAAGACTTACTTACCACACCAGATGAGTTACAAAAAATGTGGATTCTTCGCAAAATCCTTAACCCAATGGGTGAAGTGGAAGCGATGGAATTCCTCATCGACAAACTTATGGTGGCGAAAACCAACGATGAGTTTTTTGAAATTATGAAGCGGTCTTAATGTTGACCGCACTTAAAAACAAAAAAGGCTTGGAAAACCAAGCCTTTTTTATTTTGCGAATTATTCGCCCAAACGCTCTTTAATACGAGCTGATTTACCTGAACGTTCACGTAAGTAGTAAAGTTTAGCTTTACGTACTGCACCTTTACGTTTAACAGCGATAGAATCTACTGCTGGAGAGTGAGTTTGGAATACACGCTCAACACCTACGCCGTTAGAAATTTTACGTAAAGTGAATGCTGAGTGCAAGCCACGGTTACGAATTGCAATAACCACGCCTTCGAATGCTTGCAAACGACGTTTGCTACCTTCAACTACCCATACTTTAACTTCTAAAGTATCACCTGGGCGGAAGCTAGGTACGTTTTGTTTTAATTGTTCTTGTTCAAGTTGTTTGATAATGTTAGACATTGTTTGATCCTTTATTGATCCTAGATGTAACTGAAACTAACTGTTATGTTCGGCTTTCGCCTCTTTTAACAGCTTACGTTGTTCGTCAGTCAGAGCTAGGCCTTCTAAGAGCTCAGGGCGTCGGAGCCACGTTCTTTGCAGCGATTGTTTTAATCGCCATTTCCGAATTTCTTCGTGATGTCCCGACATCAGCACGGGTGGTACAGTTAATCCTTCTAACACTTCCGGTCTGGTGTAATGCGGACAATCTAATAAACCATCAGCAAAAGAATCTTCTTCTGCGGAGGCTTGCTTGCCTAATACACCGGGAATAAAACGCGCAACAGCATCAATTAATGTCATTGCAGGCAATTCCCCACCGGTCAGAACGTAATCGCCGATTGACCATTCTTCATCAATTTCAGTTTGAATCAATCGCTCATCAATACCTTCGTAACGTCCACATACCAAAATCAATTTCTGATTTTGAGCAAGCTCGGTTACGCCGCCTTGATCGAGTTTACGTCCTTGTGGCGAAAGGTAAATCACCTTTGCGCCTTCTCCTGCAGCTGCTCTCGCAGCATGAATCGCATCCCGTAAAGGTTGCACCATCATCAGCATTCCCGGGCCACCACCATAAGGGCGGTCATCCACAGTTTTATGCTTATCGAATGTAAAATCTCTTGGATTCCAGCATTCCACTTGCAGAAGATTGTGTTTTACGGCTCTACCTGTAACCCCAAATTCCGTAATCGCTTTAAACATTTCGGGGAATAATGAAATCACCCCTATCCACATAAAAAGCCTACTACATTACGTTTGTGCATACTTGAGATTAGAAACCAGCGTCCCAATCCACTTCAATTGTTTTCGTGGTGAGATCGACTCTTTTAACTACTTGTTCATACAAAAACGGAATTAACCGCTCTTGTTTTCCAAAAGCATCTTTAGTATTAGCTTTAACCACTAACACATCATTAGAACCGGTTTCCATCATCTCTGTTACGGTTCCCATTGTATAACCTTCTAGGTTGACGACTGAACAACCGATTAAATCGTGCCAGTAATAATCACCCTCTTCCAGTTCAGGGAAAACAGATAAATCCACACCAATTTCAACATTTGCTAAAATTTGTGCGGCTTCACGATCATCAACGCCTTTTAATTTAACGATGATTTCGTGATTATGATGGCGCCAGTTTTCTAATTCCGTTGGCTGCCATTCACCTTTAATTTTTAAAAACCAAGGTTGATAATCAAAAATGCTTTCGGCTTGTTCTGTTGATGAATAAATACGTAACCACCCACGGATACCGTAGGTTGAGCCTAATTTGCCCACAACTTCAACACGTTGTTGTTCCATATTTTTCACCTATCTTAGTTTAAGAACTAAATCAAAAAGCGAGATTATGCTTTTTGAGCTTCTTTTACCAAAGTTGCAACACGGTCTGAAAGTGAAGCACCTTGAGCAACCCAGTGGTTTACACGCTCAAGATCAACACGAAGACGCTCTGCGTTACCTTGTGCGATTGGGTTGAAGAAACCTACACGCTCAATGAAACGACCGTCACGTGGTGAACGACTGTCAGCTACTACGATTTGATAAAATGGGCGTTTTTTAGCTCCGCCACGAGATAAACGAATGGTTACCATAACCTTCCTCTAAATGTTTAATTACTAAAAGAATATTCTCAAACTCGAAAGTGATTTAAGAATATAGCTTACTTTTTTCTCTGTATATATAGACAAAAAGCCTGAAGATTTTACACTTTTTGAGCAAAAAAGCAAGCCAATAGCCTATTTCTACTTGAGAAATTCACCATAAAAAATGACCGCACTTCATCACAAAGTGCGGTCAATTTTTTATTCATTTTGTGAATTAATAAACCCCTTGTGCCAACATTGCATCGGCTACTTTTACAAAGCCAGCTACGTTTGCGCCCACTACATAGTTAATGTTTGCTTGGCCTTCTGCTGAACCGTATTTTTTACAGTTTGCATGAATATCTAACATGATGCGATGAAGCTGTCTATCCACCTCTTCAGCTGTCCAGTATAAACGTTGTGAACTTTGCGCCATTTCTAAACCTGATGTCGCAACACCACCTGCATTAGCCGCTTTACCTGGGCCAAATAATACACCAGCCTCTAAGAATGCTTCTGTCGCTTCGATAGTGGTTGGCATGTTTGCCCCCTCAGCAACCAATTTCACACCATTTGCAATTAAGGCTTTCGCATCAGAGATCTCTAATTCATTTTGGGTTGCGCAAGGAAGTGCAATATCTGCTTTCACTTCCCAAGGGCGTTTACCCGCAAAATATTGAAGGCCAAATTGTTTTGCAAACTCTTCTACTCGACCACGTTTTACATTTTTGAGCTCTAATAACGCTTCTAATTTTTCACGATCGAATCCTTCTGGTAAATACACGTAACCCGCAGAGTCAGAACAGGTTACGACTTTCGCACCAAGCGCCATCGCTTTTTCAATCGCATATTGCGCCACGTTACCCGAACCGGAAACTAAAACTGTTTTACCTTGGAAGCTATCCCCTTTCTCTGCAAGCATTGCTTGGGCAAAATAAACTAATCCATATCCCGTTGCTTCTGGACGAATTAAGCTCCCCCCAAATGAAAGACCACGACCAGTAAAGACACAAGCAGCTTGGTTTGATAATTTTTTCATATAGCCTGCAAGATAACCGACTTCGCGACCACCTACACCAATATCACCGGCAGGCACATCGGTATCAGGGCCTACATGACGATAAAGTTCTGCCATTAACGCTTGGCAGAAACGCATCACTTCAGCATCTGATTTGCCTTTAGGATCAAAATCTGAGCCCCCTTTCGCACCGCCCATTGGCAATGTAGTTAAGGCATTTTTAAAGATCTGTTCAAAACCTAAGAATTTTAAGATTGATAAGTTAACGGATGGATGAAAACGCATACCACCTTTAAAAGGACCAATTGCACTGTTGAATTGCACGCGGAAAGCACGGTTTACTTGAACTTGGCCTTTATCATCAGTCCATGCCACACGGAATTGGATTGCGCGCTCTGGCTCAACTAAACGCTCTAATAAAGCTTCTGAACGGTATTTAGGGTTTGCTTCCAAGAAAGGCCAGATTGACGTGAAGACTTCACGAACGGCTTGTAAAAATTCAGGTTGGTGGCCGTCACGTTGAGCCACTTTTTCAAGAAATGCGTCTAATGATGCTACTGCTGACATAGGATTTTCCTTCTAGTAGTGAGTTAATATGATGTGTGTAACGTTATTTTATTTATCACCGTCTTGTTGCGGCGTGTCATCAATATAACAATAGAAAAATCAACTAGGCAATAGTTTTTTTATAGAAAAAATGAAGAAAAAATAAAAAACGAGAAAACATTTAATATTTTCTCGTTTTTATTAGATGAGATCTAAAATTAGCACCTAGATTAACACTTCAACTTAAAAAATGCTTATTTATTTTTACCTTCTAAGTAAAGCCATTCAGCGACTTGCTTCGCAAAATACGTCAAAATGCCATCCGCACCAGCACGTTTAAAGCAAAGCAATGATTCCATGATGCATTCTTTTTCTTTCAACCAACCATTTTGAATCGCAGCCATATGCATCGCATATTCACCAGAAACTTGATAAGCAAAGGTTGGCACACCGAAATAGTCTTTTACGCGATATACCATGTCTAAATATGGCATACCTGGTTTCACCATCACCATATCTGCCCCTTCTTGTAAATCAAGTGCGACTTCTTGCAAGCCTTCATTACCATTTGCCGGATCAAGTTGGTAAGTTTTCTTATCGCCACCTTTCAGATTGCCCGCAGAACCGACTGCATCACGGAATGGACCATAATAGTTAGACGCGTATTTTGCAGAATACGCCATAATTTGTGTATTGATATGACCATTTTCTTCCAATGCCTGACGAATACGACCAATACGTCCATCCATCATATCACTCGGTGCAACAATATCAGCACCAGCTTCAGCGTGTGAAATAGCCTGTTTAATCAGGATATCTGTTGTGATATCGTTTAAGACATAGCCTTCCTCATCAATGATCCCGTCTTGTCCGTGTAGTGTATAAGGATCAAGTGCGACATCGGTCAATACCCCTAATTCTGGATAAGCGACTTTCAATGCTCTCACTGCGCGCTGTACCAAACCGTTCGGATTAAATGCCTCATCCGCCATTAAAGATTTTTTATCTTGCTCAACTACAGGGAATAATGAGATCACTGGCACGCCGTATTTCACTAAAAGACCTGCTTCGATTAATAACTGATCGATCGTTAAACGTTCAACTTTAGGCATAGAAGGAACTGGTTCACGATGATTTTCGCCTTCAATGATAAATACCGGATAAATTAAATCATTCGCGGTTAAAGTATTTTCTGCCACTAAACGACGACTAAAATCATGTTTACGTAAACGACGAAGACGACGGGTTGGAAAACCGCCTAAAATTTGTTGAGTCATAATAATATTTCCTGTTTTTATGATGTTAAAAGGGCGTATCACCTACGCCCATTTTCTTAATCTTTGTGATTCAAATCACCTTGATTTTCTACCGCACTTTCTTCATCAGCTGACTCTTCTTCATCCTCTTTCGGTTGATAGAAACGTGCAACTAACAAGCCTAATTCAAAGAGAAGACACATTGGTACAGCAAGTAAAGTTTGAGAGAACACGTCTGGTGGCGTTAAGATCATGCCAACAAAGAACGCTCCCACAATAATATAAGGACGTTTTGAAGCCAATGCTTTCGTCGTGGTTACACCTGTCCAACAAAGCAAAATAATAGCAACAGGTACTTCAAAACACACACCAAATGCCAAGAATAATGCTAAAGCAAAATCAAGGTAACTGCTGATATCTGTGGCGATAGCTACCCCTTCTGGTGCAGTTTGCGTAAAGAAACTAAACACGAAAGGGAAAACAACATAATAAGCAAACGCTACACCGCAATAGAATAAAACTGTACTGGAAAATAATAACGGATAAATTAAACGTTTTTCATGTTGATACAGTGCTGGTGCAACAAATGCCCAAATTTGATAAAGCAAATAAGGTACAGAAATAAACACCGAAACAATCGCGGTTAATTTAATTGGAGTAAAGAATGGCGTTTGAATATTGGTTGCAATCATCGTTGCACCCTTTGGCATTACTGCCGTTAAAGGTGCTGCGACAAAATGATAAATATCATTAGAAAAATAAACCAACGCCACAAAAACCACTAAAATACAAATTACACAACGTAATAAGCGGTTTCTGAGTTCAACAAGATGGGTAATTAACGGTTGGGAATCGTCCGTCATATTGCTCATAATTATTCTCTAGGACTTCGCTTCAGATTTGGGTGCTGGCTGTAGCTCCACATCATCCGGCGAATAGTAATCGGATAAACGCTCAGTTAATTCAGCTTGTTCACGAGGTTCAAGTGCGGTCAAATCCACTTCTGTTTTTGCAGATTCCAAAACTTCGGCAGTTCCATTCTCTGCATGTTCTGTGGATGCTGTTTCAACCGCTTCCTCTGCTGTTTCTTGTGCGCTTACCTCAAGTTTTTCCGCAGAATCAGCCGGATTTTCAGCCGCACTTTTAATTTCTTTAATTTGCTCTTCCACTGTTGTTCCTGCTGTAGCCGCTTTTTCTTCTAACTCTGCACGCATTTTTTGAGCTTGCTCTTTCAGCTCTTCAACAGTTTTACTTAAATCTGGGGAAAGCTGTTTGAGATTAAGTTGTTCCGCTTTCTTAATACTATCTTGCAACTCTTGCAATTTAAGCTCTTGTTTTAATTCATTTTGAACATTAGCTGCCAATCCACGGATCGTTTTCACCCAGCCCATTACCGTGCGAATAGCCACAGGTAAACGCTTAGGGCCTAGCACCACCAAGCCCACAAGCATCAATAAAACAAGTTCGGAAAAACCAATATCAAACACGGTTATGCCTGTTCTTTATCTTTTACAGTTTCAGTTTTTTCAGCGGTGTTTGTACCGTCTTTAATTTGAGTAAATTCCGCATCTTTTTTCGGCTCATCATCAGACATCGCTTTTTTAAAGCCTTTTACTGCTGCGCCAAGATCAGATCCCGCATTGCGTAATTTTTTGGTACCGAATACTAATAAAATCACGACTAATAAAATAATCATTTGTGCTGGGGATAAACCAAACATAGAAAAACTCCGTTAGAATTAAATTGAAAATTTGGGCTTGAATATACTCTTTTTATGCATTTGTCTCAAGAGGTAATTTTAAAAGTGCGGTCAAAAAATAATGTTATTTTCAACCGCACTTTAGTCTTATTATTCAGCCAGTTCTGTTTGCTCATGAGACAGGAATTATGAAATAACAAAATCCAGTTCTTTCATGTATCGCTCATAACATTGCAAGATGTCCACGATCAAATCCTCTTCATTTGTAATATTCAAAGGATAACCGTCCAATTGAATATTAGTTGAAACCATTAATGCATGATGAACTTGTGCAGTTTCAGGCTCAGGCTTCTCGAATAAGGTAATTTGGTAAAAAAAATCTTCTGCTAATCCATTTTCAATAGAAAGAACCAGTTGATTATTATCACGACCCAAATGTTGCTGTAAGGTCACATTTAAACCATAGGTACCGATGAGTAACTGGCGCAGCTCTCTCATTGCCAAAAGCGCCGTTGTTTTTAAATGTAAAATGGTATCATCTCGCTTAGGTTCAATCACTAACTGTCTTAAACGGCTACGCCAGTTTGCACCTGTCCACAAATCTGAAACCTTTGTGGAATAATATTGACGTTCAAATCGTAAGCCCTTCAACAAACTCCATGCCATCACAGACATCAACAGAGCAAAGGGTAAAGAGAAAAACAACATCGTTGATTGGAGTATTTCAATACCGCCAAAAAGATAAAGAACAAACGTAACTGCTGACAATAAACCACCCCAAAACATAGATTGCCAACGAGGTGAAACCTGGCTTTTGTCTTCAATTGCGATATTATTAAGCGTATAAATACCAAAGTTAATGGTGACGATAAAAAAGAGTGTGATAATAAATAAAGCTAACGTTTTAGTTAAACCGGAATAGGGTAAATAACTCAAAAAATCAAAAAGAAGTGATCCCACATTATTTACAGCTTGGCCTAATGCCCCCTCAGCAAGATGTTCATTCACCCAAATGGCCCCATTTCCAAATACTGTGAACCATAAAACAAAGAATAAACTTGGCACCATCAATACGCCGAAAATAAACTCCCGTAAAGTTCGTCCGCGAGAAATCCGTGCGATAAAAATCCCAAAGCCTGGCGCCCATGAAAACCACCATGCCCAGTAAAAAACCGTCCAATCCATAAACCAATCTAGATGTTCTACATCATAGGCATAAGCCTTGAAGCCGACTCTAATTAAACCGCTTAAATAGGTACCAATATTTTCCGTAAAAGCAGAAATTAAATATATTGTCGGACCGAATAGCAAAACCAATAACATAAAGAGAAAGGTAACGCCTAGATTTAGCTCACTAAGAATACGGAACCCGTTGGCAATCCCTTGCAGTGAAATTAAGATAGCAATGATAAAAACACTCACTAAAATAAGGGGAACCAAATACAGTGAGTTATCCAATAAATGCATTGAGTGGAATGCTGCAGCCAACCGAATCGCACTGTAACCTAAGGTTGCGACTACGCCAAATAAGGTGGTACAAATCCCGAGAATATCAATGACATCCCCCACTTTTCCATTAATCTTTTCTTTCAGTAAGGGATAAAAACAAGAGCGTAAAGAAAAGGGTAATTTATAGCGAAATCCGAAATAAGCAATCGTAAGTGCAATTAATCCATAAATAGCCCAAGCACTGATACTCCAATGAAAAATACTAAAAAATAATGCCGTTCGAACTTTCTCATATTCACCTATTGGTGAAAGAAAATGTGAAAGCGGTTCAGCAACGCCAAGAAAAACAATACCAATACCAATTCCAGAGGTAAAGAGTAATGCAATCCAAGAGCCTAATTTAAACTCTGGTTCTTCCTCATCGCCCCCCAGCTTAATATCACCATATCGTCCTAATGCTAAGAAGAGTAAAAAGAATAGAAAAAATGCACTCAGTAAAATATAAAACCAGCTAAATTGAGAGAAAATAAATGCTTTCGCCGCAGCAAGATAAGATATCGTTTGCTGAGTATCAAATAAAAGGGCTGCAATAATCGCTAAACTAAAACCTAAACTGCCCCAAATAACATTTGCTTTGAAAGTATTTTGTATCTTCATATTTGTTTTAAGATAAAAAGTGCGGTTAAAAATTTAGAGGATTTTCAACCGCACTTTAGTCTTATTATTCAGCCAGTTCTGTTTGCTCGTGTGCCATCAATTCTTGACCAACATCGTCTAGCAAACTTAAATAACGTTCATAATGTTTCAACATATCAGCAATTAATTCATCTTGATCCATATATTGCACATCATAACCCACTCGACCATCAAAGAAATAAGTGTATGGCTCATAAGTCATACTATGCTGGATATGTGGCAAGTTATCGTCATTAATTAATTGCTCTGACACCTCACGACCGATAGATTTCACCCCGTACATAAAGTCTCTCATCAAATCTTTCTGAATGACTAACTCGACTGCAGGTTCATCTTGATCAAATAACGTGTTAATTTGCACACTCAATTCATATTTACCAATCAATTCTTGGCGTAGCTCACGCATTGCCGGCAATACCGTATGTTTAAGGAAACGTAAAATATCTTTTTCTTGCGTTTGGTTCATCATTTGTTCCAAACGTTCTTTCCACTTATCACCTGTCCAGAAAATACTGGTTGGATTAACTTTGGTATCAAAATATTTTTTATCTGCACTCAAGCCTTTCCATAAACTAAAGCACATCAGCAACATCAACATCGCAAAAGGTAATGCTACCAACAAAGTCATTGCCTGCAGGTTTGCCAAACCACCCGATTGCATTAAAACAATCGCGACGACTGACATTAATATACCCCACATTACGGCCTGCCAACGAGGTGCTACAAGGCTTTTATCGCGTGATGCTATGTTATTTAATACATAAATACCGGAGTCTGCCGAGGTGATAAAGAATAAAGAAATCACCACCAAACTCACTAAACCGGTCACTCCAGAAAGCGGTAAATAATCTAAGAATTTAAAGAGCAACGTTTCAGGCGAGGAAATCATTTGTCCTAACGTACCTGCAGCTTCACCATCATTCAACCAAATGGCCGTATTACCAAATACGGTAAACCACAAGATACCGAACATGCTAGGAATCACCAACACGCCAAAAATAAATTCGCGAATGGTACGTCCTTTCGAGATACGCGCAATAAATAAACCGACAAATGGCGCCCAAGAACACCACCATGCCCAATACAGAATTGTCCAACCGCTGAACCAGCCAGTATGTTCTTGTTCATAAACATAGGTTTTGAAGCTTAATTGTACTAAGTTGCTGAGATAAGTTCCGATATTGTCGCTAAAAGCGGATAATAAATAAAGTGTTGGCCCCGCCACTAAGACGAAAATCAACAAACAGAAAGCTAATGTTAAATTCAGCTCACTTAAGATTTTTACCCCTTTCCCTACACCGGAAATCGCGGAAAATATCGCTAAACTCATTACCACGGCAATTACGACAACTTGCAAGCTGAAGCTATTTTCGCTAATCCAGCCTAATTGATGTAAGCCTGCACCCAATTGTGATGCACCAAAACCTAATGTTGTGATAACACCAAATAAGGTGGCAAGTAACGCCATAATGTCGATAAGATCGCCTAACTTGCCATTAATACGCTCTTTCAATAACGGATAGAAACAAGAACGTAATGCCAAAGGTAATTTGTAACGGAATCCAAAGTAAGCCAATGCCAACGCAATCGTGCCATACACCGCCCAGGCATGAATTCCCCAGTGGAATAAGGTGTGTAACAAGGCTTCTTGTTGCTTATGCTCTGCACTGCCTGTGGTAATATCAGATAAGTAATGCGTCAATGGCTCTGCGACACCAAAGAACATCAACCCTACACCCATGCCGGCAGCAAATAACATTGCCAACCAAGAGAGAAAACCGAATTCAGGCTCTTCTTCATCATTGCCTAATTTGATATTACCTAGGCTACTGACTGATAAAATGACTAAAAAGCCCAAAAACACTGAGAATGCTAATACGTAAAACCAACTAAAGTTGGCAAAAATGCCCGATTTGGCAGCATTTAATAAAGTTTGTGTTTGTTCCGGTGCAATTAAAATCATTGCTACCAGTAACACCACAAAAAATAACGTTGCACCAATCACTAAAGGATTGAACGACGTTTGCTTTTCCATAAATTTAGATAAAGACAACGCTTCCCCCTTAAAAATTAAGTGAATAAAAATAAAATCAGATTAAATAAAATAAGGTCTTAAGCCCTAAATGGTGAGATGGAACCATCGCAAATGATAGCACGGAGAAGTGCGATTTTGAAGGAAACGCTCAGTAGGATTTGAGTGGATTGTTTCCAAATACGAAATATATATTATCAAAACATCAATATTTTTTCAAATTGCCGAACATTGAAACATCATGAAAGAAAAAGTACGGTTAAAAAATCTTTAAATTTCTGACCGCACTTTATTCAATATTGATTAAATTCGTTCTTCGATAATTCCGCCACCCAAGCAGACTTCATCTAGGTAAAACACGGCTGATTGACCTGGTGTGACCGCGGCTTGTGGTTCGTCAAAAATCACTCGAATGCAATCGTCATCAATCGGCTCAACCAAACAAGCAATATCCGTTTGACGATAACGAGTTTTCACCGTGCAACGGAACGCTTCACGCACAGGTTCGCGACTCACCCAATGTAGCTGTTTGGCAATTAAGCCTTTGGAGAACAAACGTGGATGATCATGGCCTTGTGCCACAATCAATTCATTATTTTCCACATCTTTATCTACTACATACCAAGCTTCATCTCCGGCATTTTTTAATCCACCGATCCCTAGCCCTTTTCGCTGCCCCAGGGTGTGGTACATCAAGCCTTCATGACGACCAATAATCTCGCCATCTACGGTACGGATGTCACCTGGTTGAGCAGGCAAATAACGTGCTAAGAAATCCTTAAACTTACGCTCGCCGATAAAACAAATACCGGTAGAGTCTTTTTTCTTCGCGGTAATTAAACCTAAATCTTCTGCAATAGCACGTACGATCGGCTTTTCAATTTCACCAACAGGGAAAAGGCTTTGACCTACCTGATGTTTACTCAACGTGTAAAGGAAATAGCTTTGGTCTTTGTTGCTATCTAAGCCGCGCAATAGCTCTGCTTGATTATCTTCACCACGACGACGCACATAATGACCCGTAGCAATATAGTTAGCGCCCAAATCTTCTGCGGCATATTCCAAGAAGGCTTTAAATTTAATTTCTTTGTTACAAAGAATATCCGGGTTTGGCGTACGACCAGCTTTGTATTCCGTTAAGAAATGCTCAAACACGTTATCCCAATATTCCGCCGCAAAATTGATTTTATGTAGCTTAATACCTAGTTTGTCGCATACTGCCTGAGCATCAGCAAGATCCGCTGCGGCTGTACAATAATCGGTATCGTCATCTTCTTCCCAGTTTTTCATAAAAAGGCCTTCCACTTGGTAGCCTTGCTGTTGAAGAATAAACGCAGAAACGGAGGAGTCTACCCCACCAGACATACCACAAATGACTTTTTTAGTGGCATTTTCGGCAAGTTGTTCTGCACTCAAGGGTGCGAAATGTTGATTATAAGTATTTGAAATTAACATAAGTCTCCCGTAACTTCGGTTAAGGCGAAGCACATTGGTGATAATGATTGAAACATAGCGGAATAATTTCCGCCCCATAAATTAAGGTTATTGCACAAAGTGCGGTTGATTTTGAGTGAATTATTTCACCTCATAAAATTGCGAATCATCGTCTTTCTTCGCAAATTTTTGTTCATATTCAGCTTTGGCATTTTCATCGCCGGCATCTAATTTTTCTTGCAAGGTGTCGCAAGGTTTGTCGCAATCACAGGCTTTGGCAATACCGAGTGAGGAAAGGCCTCCACAGCTACCTTTTAAAGCTTGTTTTTTAAAGATAAAGCCTACTGACATCAATACGATAATTGCCACAAAAGCTAATAGGGTAAAAAATAACGTTTGCATGATTATTCCTTATTTGCGAGTAATTTTTGGAAGGCTGACGACATTTTTGTTTCAAAGCCTTTTTCCGTTTTCATAATTAAATACACTGGAATATTTTCTTTCTCGGCCACTTCAAGTGCTTTATTTTCACCGAGTACAAATAAACCTGTAGATAAGCCATCAGCAGTCATCGAACTTGGTGCGAGCACAGTAATTGAGGCTAAATGATGCTGAATTGGATAACCTGTTTTTGGATCAATTTCATGAGCAAAGCGTTGACCGTTTTCCTCAAAATAAATACGGTAGTCGCCTGAGGTCGCCATCGCCATATTATTTAAACCTATCACTTCTTGAACTGCTCTTTCCCCCGTATTATTAGGTTTTTCAATGGCGATTTGCCAGGCTTTATTCTCAGGATTTTTACCTTTAGCGCGAATTTCCCCGCCAATTTCCACCATATAATTTTGCACGTGGTGTTGCTCTAATACATCTGCCACTTGATCCACGCCAAAGCCCTTAGCAATAGATGACAAATCAATATAAACCTGCGGCACTGCTTTACTTAATGTTGGGGTTTTACCGCTCATATCAAGGTGAATTTTATCAATTCCTACCCAACTTTGACGTTCAGTAAGTTGTTCTGGGGTTGGTTTACGTTCTGGACGTTTTTCTGGGCCAAATCCCCATAAATTCACCACTGGCCCTACTGTCACATCCAACGCCCCCTCAGTAACCTGATTTAAACGGATCGCTTCTTGTAATACTTTGGCAAAGTCCGCAGAGATTTCAATTGGTGTGTTCACTTGTGTATTTTGGTTAAAAAGACTTAATTCAGAATCTTTAATGTAAGTGGACATTTTCTGATTCACATCTTTTAAAACTACTTCAATCTGTTCATGTGTTTTTTGTGCGTTTTCGCTAACAGAATCATCCTCAATGTAGCGGATATGGTAAGTGGTTCCCATGGTTTTTCCGCTAAGTGAAATAATTTCGGGATCTTTCTTACACGCACTTAATGAACAAGCTAGGACTACAGCAATCAATCCGCTTAGTACTTTTTTCATCTATTCCTTCCTAGATATATGAATTACAGGCAAACCGACTCCTCCATCAGCTTGCCTGTAATCCATCTTAAATATTGACCGCACTTCATCACAAAGTGCGGTCAGTTTTCATGATGTTTTGATTAACTAAAATCAACCACCGAAGTCATCTAATAAGATGTTTTCATCTTCAACACCGAGGTCTTTCAACATTTTGATTACCGCAGCGTTCATCACCGGAGGTCCACACATGTAGTATTCACAATCTTCTGGTGCTTCATGATTTTTCAAGTAGTTTTCATAAAGTACGTTGTGAATAAAGCCGGTGTAACCAGTCCAGTTATCTTCCGGTAACGGATCAGATAATGCCACATGCCATGTAAAGTTCGGATTTTCTGCTTGAAGCTGATCAAAATCTTCTACATAGAACATTTCACGTTTAGAACGTGCACCATACCAGAATGACATTTTACGTTTAGAGTGTAAACGTTTTAATTGGTCAAAGATATGAGAACGCATTGGCGCCATACCCGCACCACCACCGATGAAGACCATTTCGTTGTCGGTTTCTTTCGCAAAGAATTCACCGAATGGACCTGAAATTGTCACTTTATCACCTGGTTTTAATGACCAAATGTAAGAAGACATTTGACCTGGAGGTGCATCAGGTTGACGTGGTGGAGGCGTTGCAATACGCACGTTAAGCATAATGATGCCTTTCTCTTCTGGGTATGAAGCCATTGAGTAAGCACGGATAATATGCTCATCCACTTTAGACACATAACGCCATAAATCGTATTTGTCCCAATCTTCGTGGTATTCTTCTGGAATATCGAAATCTTTATAGTAAACCGTATGTGGATCAGCTTCGATTTGGATATAACCACCCGCACGGAAAGGAACTTCTTCACCTTCAGGAATCGCTAATTTAAGCTCTTTAATAAAGGTTGCTTTGTTATCATTAGAAATAACAGTACATTCCCATTTTTTCACACCGAAGATTTCTTCTGGAAGTTCAACGTCCATATTGCCTTTTACATTAACTTGGCAAGCTAAACGATAGCCTTCTTTTGCTTCACGTTTATTAATATGAGAAAGCTCAGTTGGGAGAATTTCACCACCACCACTTTTTACTTTCACAATACATTGGCCACAAGAGCCACCGCCACCACAAGCAGAAGAAACGAAAATACCTTTACTTGCTAACGCGCCAAGTAATTTGCCACCAGCTGGTAAAGTAATCGCTTTTTCAGGATCGTCATTAATAGAAATGGTGATATCACCAGAATCCACTAATTTTGATTTAGCGAATAAAATAATCGCAACGAGCACTAAAAGGATAACCGTAAATGCCGCAACACCTAATAATAAAATTGAAGATTCGCTCATTTATGCCTCCTTATAACTGAATTCCAGAGAATGACATAAAGCCAAGCGCCATCAAGCCTGCAGTAATAAAGGTAATCCCTAATCCTTTTAAGCCTGCCGGTACATCGGCATATTTCATTTTTTCGGTTAAGCCTGCAAGCGCAACGATTGCTAACATCCAACCTAACCCTGCACCCACACCATAAACTGCAGATTCTGCAAAAGTGTATTCACGTTGTACCGCAAAAGACACACCACCAAAGATCGCACAGTTTACAGCGATAAGTGGAAGGAAAATACCTAATGCGTTATAAAGTGCTGGGAAGAATTTATCTAAAGTCATTTCAAGTAATTGAACAAGACCCGCAATAATCCCGATAAAGGTAATAAAGTTTAAAAACTCAAGGCTTACACCTTCTACCAATGCGCCATCTTTTAATACATGTTCGTATACAAATTGGTTAGCCGGTACCGCAATACCAAGTACCACTGTTACCGCAACACCAAGGCCAAACGCCGTAGAAACTTTCTTAGAAACCGCAAGGAAAGTACACATCCCTAAGAAGAAAGAGAGCGCCATGTTTTCAATGAAGATCGCCTTCACGAATAGGCTAATATAATGTTCCATTGATTATTTCTCCTGTTGCTCAGGTTTCCACGTTCTTAAGCCCCAAATAACGAAGCCGATAATAAAGAACGCACTTGGTGCAAGAAGGAATAAACCGTTTGGTTGATACCAACCACCGTCTTGAATAGTTTGGAATACAGGGAAACCAAACAAACGACCAGAACCGATTAATTCACGTAATGTGGCGACAATTAATAAGATCGCACCATAACCTAAACCGTTACCGATACCGTCAACAAAGCTTTCTAACGGTGGTGATTTCATCGCAAACGCTTCTGCACGGCCCATTACGATACAGTTTGTAATGATAAGACCGACGAATACAGAGAGCTGTTTAGATAAACCATAAGCATAAGCTTTTAATACTTGGTCAACCAAGATTACTAAAGACGCGATAATCGCCAGTTGCACAATGATACGGATACTATTTGGAATATAGTTACGAATCAATGAAATGAACAAACTGGAAAAACCGGTTACCAAACTTACCGCAATCGCCATAACGATCGCTGTTTGTAATTGGGTTGTTACCGCTAATGCAGAACAGATACCCAAAATTTGCAAGGCAATCGGGTTATTTTTAACAATAGGATCGAATAAAAGACCTTTTAAATTTACTTTTGCATCAGCCATTATTTGATTTCTCCTGCTTTAAATTTCGCTAAGAATGGACCAAAGCCATTTTGGCTGAACCAATAATCAAATGAACCTTGAACACCATTACTGGTTAAAGTTGCACCTGATAAACCATCTACACCGTGCTCTTTATCTGCAGCAGAGCTACCTTTGTAGATTTTGAATTTTTGGTTACCTTGTTCATCGAATAATTTTTTATCAACGAACTGTGCTTGCCAACGAGGGTTCGCAATTTCACCACCAAGACCGGCTGTTTCACCTTGATCATAATAAGTAATACCTTTGATAGTATTCGCATCTGGTGCAACAGAAACAAAACCATACATGGTTGACCATAAACCACGGCCATACATTGGTAATACAACTTGGGTTACATTGCCTTGCTCATCTTTTACAAGATAAACACGTGCTTGATTTGCACGAACTTTAATCCCTGCTTTATCTGCTTCAGCTGGAATTGCTTGGCTTTTAGCTGGATCTTTAACGGCATCTTTAGGTTCAAATTTATTAATTTCTTCTGCTGAAGCTTGAACGTAATCACCACTTTGCAAATCAACTAAACGCGGTTCAATAAATTTGCTGTAAGTGTCTTTAATTACTGATGCATTATCTTCTTTCATTAAGCCAGCAACAGTTAAAATGTTACGTTGAACGTCGAGTGCTTTTTGTTCATCTTGTTTGGATTTTAATGCTACTGCAGCACCAGAAACCACGATAGAACACACTAAACTTAGCAACACAACAACGGTAACTGTACCGCTAACGCTATCTTTATTAAATTTAGCCATTTGTTCTTGCTCTCCGACGTTTGATATTTGCTTGAACCACGATGTAATCGAAAATTGGTGCAAATAAGTTTGCAAATAAAATCGCTAACATCATCCCTTCTGGATAAGCTGGGTTCACTGTACGAATTAATACAGCCATCACGCCAATTAACGCACCGTACCACCATTTACCCGTGTTGGTGAATGAAGCTGATACAGGGTCTGTAGCCATGAAGATCATACCAAGTGCAAAACCACCTAATACAAAGTGCCAATGCCAAGGCATTGAGAACATTTGGTTAGAATCAGAACCGATTAAGTTGAATAAGGTTGCTGTACCAATCATACCGATCATGACACCAGCCATAATGCGCCAAGAAGCAATACGGGTGAATACAATTAACGCACCACCGATTAATAATGCAAGCGTTGAAACCTCACCCATTGAACCAGGAATATTACCGATGAATGCATCCATCCAAGTAATAGGTTGACCGGTTACAGTGTGTTGTAATGCTGCTTGACCACCTTGAGACCATTGTGAAAGTGCGGTTGCGCCTGAGAAACCATCTGCAGCAGTCCATACTAAGTCACCAGAAATTTGAGCCGGATAAGCGAAGAATAAGAATGCACGACCAGCAAGCGCAGGGTTCATAAAGTTACGACCTACACCACCGAAGATTTCTTTCGCTACCACGATACCAAAACTGATACCAAGTGCAGCTTGCCATAATGGCAATGTTGGTGGAACGATTAACGCAAATAAAATGGTTGAAACGAACATCCCTTCATTTACTTCATGACCACGCACCACTGAGAACAATAATTCCCAAATTGTACAAACGGTGAATACCACTAAGTAAATTGGTAAGAAGAAGATCGCCCCTAATGCCATTTTTGAACCCCAAGTTGCATTATTGGTTAAATCTAAACCTAATGAACTTGCAAGTGCATAGTGCCAATCGTTAGCAATTAATTGATCTAAATTGCCTAATTGATTTAAGGCAGGAATCGCCTGGTTACCCACATTGTACATCCCGTAGAAAATCGCTGGGAACAACGCAAGGAAAACCGTAATCATCATACGTTTTGAGTCTAACGCATCACGAACGTGTGTGTTTTTGTGCGTTACCGTACCTGGTGTATAAAGCAAGGTATAAATCGATTCAAAGACCGGATAAAGCTTGCTGTATTTACCACCTGGCAAAAACGCGGGTTCCATTTTTTCAAAAAGATTTTTTAAACCCATTTTTAACCTTCCTTCTCAATCTTATCTAATACTTGACGCAAGATTGAACCGTATTCATATTTGCCCGGACAAACGAAAGAACATAATGCTAAGTCTTCTTCATCTAATTCAAGACAACCTAACGCTTGTGCACCATCGGTATCGCCCACGATTAAATCACGTAATAATAATGTCGGTAAAATATCCAACGGCATCACGCGCTCATAGCTACCGATTGGTACCATTGCACGCTCACCACCATTTTCTGCGGTAGTGAAGTTGAATAATTTTTTACCAAAGTGGCCTAATACGGTACGGGTAATCGAATATTTGTTCGATTGTGGAGTGATCCAACCTAAGAACTCTTTCTCATTACCTTCTGCAATCACAGAAACTTGTAATGCATAACGACCTAAATAGTCGTGAGCATCTTTTGCTGTTTGACCACAAAGCACAGAACCAGAAATCACACGGTTATTACCGTCTTTTAACTCACCTGCCGTTAATTGAGAAAGGTTAGCACCGATTACTGTACGAACTAGACGAGGCTCTTTCACTTGCGGACCTGCAAGAGAAATAATGCGTTCTACATAAAGTTCGCCCGTGGTGAATAATTTACCTACAGCAATCACATCTTGGTAATTGATATGCCATACGGTTTTATTCACACCAACCGGATCGATAAAGTGAATATGAGTACCCACTAAACCAGCAGGATGAACACCACCAAAATCATGTACTTTTAGGTTAGCTAAATCCACGGTTGGGATATTGCTATCGCCAGCTTTACATAGATTTAATGGTTTATTTGGGAATAGACGACTTAATACTGTTAAACCGTCAATAAAATCTTGCCAATGCTCTTTTAACACCACCTCTGGATTTGCCGCCAAAGGATTGGTATCCATCGCATTTACAAACAGAGAAGAAGGTTCTGCATCTAAGGCAGGCACTTTGCTGAACGGACGAGTGCGGAACGCTGTCCACAAACCGGATTCAACGAGGTTTTGTTTAACTTGTTCAGAAGAAAGCGTATTGAGCTCACCTGCGTTATATTTAGCGAAAGTAACTTGATCGTTACCTTGCACATCAATGACCACAGATTGTAATACACGTTTTTCGCCACGATTAATTACAGTGATAGTACCACTTGCAGGGGCTGTGAAAACCACTCCAGGGTTTTTCTTGTCTTCAAAAAGCACTTGGCCTTTTTTCACAACATCGCCTTCACGTACCTTCATAGAAGGACGCATACCCACATACTCTTCACCAAGAATCGCAACCTGATTCACAGCGTTACCGCTATGGATTACTTGTGCTGGTTTTCCTGCAATAGGAAGATCCAAGCCTTTTTTGATTGTAATCATACTGTTTGCACTACTTTTCTAGGTTAAAAACACGATTGCGATTAAAGCATACACTCTAAAAGCAATCTCACGATTGAGCGTGACCAGAAAACACTTTTAAGATCAAAGCGTTATTAACTGACACATAAATTTAAAAACTCAAACCTGTTTAATTCCTCGATGAGTAAGAAATTACTTACACATCCAGAAATTGAAATTCGAAAATTAAAAGCGCCTTATTCTATCGAAAAATGGGCTTTTATTCCACTTTACGCCCTTACTTTTTGTGAAATATTTGTGAACCTTTTAGACTCATACTTATTAGGAGTTAGAAATAAATAGGAATTAAAAATAAAAAAGAGAGAATGTCTCTTACATTCTCTCTCTTCTTATGAAAATCGACTATAGGGAACGTAAGGGAATACTTACTGTCCAACACCAAGACAATTTGGTGATTTTGGAAATGCTTCACCTAGGCTCTCCCATTCGCTTTTTGTATAAAGATGAAGCGCTAATGCGTGAATGCCATTTTTTAAATCATCGGCAAAAAGTTGGTAAAGTTTTTGGTGGCGCTGCACCTTGCGCATGCCTTCAAAAGCATCGCTGACAATCACTAATTTAAAATGAGAATCAGCCCCTCGACCGGAACTGTGCATATGACTTTCATTTTCTACAGTGGCAAAGTGCGGTTGAAATTCGGCTTGAATTCTCTCTAATAATTCTTGTTGTTTTGACATAAATAAACTCCCTAACTTTTTGCTATACATTCAACGTTAAGTTTGTAAGAATAACACAAATTAACCTAATTCAATGAGGAAATTATGAAAGTAACAAACAAAATCAAAGCATTATCAACAATGACGTTGGCGGCTGCAACATTATTTTTAGCAGGTTGCCAAGCACAATCTAATACCTTAACTTTTGCGCCTCAATCACCGACTGCATCAATGAATATTAACCAATCCGCAGTGGTAACAGTTAATACTCGCGATTCTCGTCCACAACAAGAAATTGCAACTTATACTAAATCAGGTGAGCTGATTAAATTAAACGCCTCACCAAGCGTTACTCAACTTTTCCAACAAGTGATGCAACAAAATTTAGTTAGTAAAGGTTTCCGTATTGGACAAGCGAATAATGCGAATGCTGGCGTAACTGTTGATGTAAAAGAATTCAACGCTAAAGTGGAGCAAGGTAATTTACGTTATACCTTGAACAGTAAAATTCAAGCGGTTGTTTATGTACAAGGTCCACGCGGACAATACAACAAAACCTTTAATGCAACCCGTTCACAATCTGGCGCATTTAATGCGAGCAATGATGAAATTCAAAAAGTGTTAGGCGAAACCTTCAAAGATATTGTTAATAATATTTATCAAGATCAAGAAGTTACTAACGCCATTAATCAATATACCAATTAATTAAAAAGTGCCGTGTCCTTTTCAATAATCACTTGACGAATACGCCTTTCAAGCGTAACATTCGACCGATTTTTTAACGAGAAGGACACACACTTTGGACAGTCATAGTCGATACCGAATATCGCTTTAGACTCTCGCCTCTTATCAGCGAGAGCTCGCTGGTAATCAATTTACCTTTCTTCGGCATCTTTTATCGAACGAAACCCATTTTAAAACATACAAAAATTTGACCGCACTTTTCTCTAGTGCCCATTTCGTTTGATCTTTTTTTGTTCACAGTTGGATCTTCATAATCCCAAAAGGAGTATGACCAATGATTAACGCTTTTACCATTAACGATTCCCGCTTGCTTCGTATTGATGACGAGCCAGCCGATCTCAGCTCTGCCATTTGGTTAGATTTACTGGAACCGACAGGGGAAGAACGTGAAATGTTGCAAGAAGGCTTAGGACAAAGTCTCGCCTCATTCCTCGAATTGGAAGATATCGAAGCGTCCGCACGTTTCTTCGAAGACGAAGATGGTTTACACTTGCACTCATTCTTCTATTGTGAAGACGAAGAAAACTACGCCGATCTCGCAAGCGTGGCGTTTACTATTCGTGATGGTCGCCTATTTACCCTACGTGATCGTGAATTGCCGGCATTCCGTTTATATCGTATGCGTTCCCGTAGTCAACGATTATTAGAATGTAATGCATATGAAGTTTTACTCGACTTATTTGAAACTAAAATTGAGCAATTAGCGGATGTTATCGAAAACGTTTATGCGGATTTAGAAAAATTAAGCCGTGTAATTCTAAACGGTACACAAGATGAAGCTTTCAATGAAGCCTTAAATACGCTAACAGAACAAGAAGATACCAGTTCTAAAGTGCGTTTGTGTTTGATGGATACACAACGTGCATTGGGTTTCTTGGTACGTAAAACGCGCTTGCCGCCAAACCAGTTAGAACAAGCACGAGAAATCTTACGAGATATTGAATCCTTGCAACCGCATAATGAGTCTTTATTCCAAAAAGTAAACTTTTTAATGCAAGCGGCAATGGGTTACATTAATATCGAGCAGAATAAAATCATGAAATTCTTCTCGGTGGTATCGGTTATGTTCCTACCGGCAACACTTGTCGCATCTACTTACGGGATGAACTTTGAATTTATGCCGGAACTCCATTTTAAATATGGTTACCCAATGGCTATTGGATTAATGATTGGTGCGGCGCTTACGCCTTATATCTATTTTAAACGGAAAGGTTGGTTATAATGGAAATTTCCCAAACTGCATTATTTTTAGGATCGATTATCGATCTATATTGTTTAGTGTTAATTTTACGCGTATGGCTCCCCTTAGCGAACGTGGATTATTACAATCCTATTTCTCAATTTACGCTGAAATTTACCCAACCAGTTATTGCGCCATTACGTAAAGTTTTTCCTGTGGTGAAAAAAGTGGAAACTGCGGCACTGTTTTTAGTCTTCTTGCTTTGCGGACTAAAATCGATTCTCTTTGGCGGATTAAATCTCAGTTTCTTCTTACTTTTGGGTATATTGGGGCTAATTAAAAATATCGGAGTGGCCATTTTCTATGTGTTAATCGCCGGTGCAATTTTAAGTTGGTTTAATCGTGGCAATAATCCTGCATTCTATGCGTTATATCAACTTACCGAACCATTATTGAAACCCATTAAACGCATTTTACCAACTGTGGGCGTGATTGATTTTTCACCGATGGTTATTGCCATTATCCTGTTATTTTTGAATAATCTCTTTTACGATTACTTTAACCTTTTATGGGCAATTGCTGCGTAAAGTGCGGTTAAAAATAACATTATTTTTTCGGGCTGGATTTTCCAGCCCTTATTGTAAATATGGTAAGTAAATTTAGTTATGTCAGCAATCGAAAAAACGCCTGAAGGATTACGTCTTAAAATCATTTTGCAACCCAAAGCTAGCAAAGATCAAATCGTGGGATTACATGATGACGAACTCAAAATCACGATTACAGCGCCACCTGTTGATGGTCAAGCCAATGCTCACTTGCTGAAATTTTTGAGTAAAACATTCAAAGTGCCTAAGAGCACAATAGTTCTTGAAAAAGGTGAATTAAACCGACATAAACAAGTTTGGATTCCTTCGCCTAAATTAATTCCATCTGAAATTCAAAATCTCTTATAAAATCAGCAAAAAAATCACCGCACTTTCTACCAATTTTCCCTGTTTTACGCTATCCTATATCACATTTTACAAATCAAAACATGCCGCAAAGTGCGGTCAAAATTTAAGGTGATTTTCTATGCAACAACATTACCGTCCCGATTTGATTGAACCCGCTGTTCAACAATATTGGGCTGAAAATAAAGTCTTCAAAGCAATCAAAGATACGTCTAAAGAAAAATATTACTGCCTTTCAATGTTCCCTTACCCATCTGGTCGTTTACACATGGGCCACGTGCGTAACTACACGATCGGTGATGTAGTTTCTCGTTATCAACGTATGAACGGCAAAAATGTGTTACAGCCGATTGGTTGGGATGCATTTGGTTTACCGGCTGAAGGGGCTGCAATTAAAAATAAAACTGCACCCGCAAAATGGACTTACGAAAACATCGAATACATGAAAAACCAACTCAAAATGTTGGGCTTTGGTTATGACTGGGATCGCGAAATTGCGACCTGCCGTCCAGAATACTATAAATGGGAACAATGGTTCTTCACTGAGCTTTACAAAAAAGGCTTAGTGTACAAAAAAAACTCAACCGTAAACTGGTGTCCGAACGATGTAACTGTGTTGGCGAACGAACAAGTGCACGACGGTTGTTGTTGGCGTTGTGATACTCCAGTAGAACAAAAAGAGATCCCTCAATGGTTTATTAAAATCACTGATTATGCAGAACAATTATTAGGTGGATTAGACCAACTTCCACAATGGCCAGATATGGTGAAAACCATGCAACGCAACTGGATCGGTCGTTCTGAAGGGGTAGAAATTACTTTTGATGTGGCAGATACCGCAGAAAAAGTTGCGGTTTATACGACCCGTCCAGATACCTTCTATGGTGTAAGCTATTTAGGTATCGCGGCAGCGCACCCATTAGCAGACTTAGCGGCAGAAAAAAATCCTGAATTAGCCGAATTCATCCGTGAAGCGAAAAATGCCAAAGTGGCAGAAGCAGACCTTGCCACCATGGAGAAAAAAGGGATGGCAACCGGCTTATTCGCTATTCATCCATTAACCGGTGAAAAATTACCAATTTGGGTCGCTAACTTCGTGTTAATGCACTACGGTACTGGCGCAGTAATGGCGGTTCCTGCACATGATCAACGTGACTTTGAATTTGCTCAAAAATACAGTTTGCCAATTAAACAGGTAATCGCACCGCTTGCAGATGAAGAAATTGATTTAACCAAACAAGCTTTTGTTGAGCACGGTAAATTAGTGAACTCTGCTGAGTTTGATGGTTTGGATTTTGATGGCGCATTCAACGGTATCGCAGACAAATTAGAAAAATTAGGCGTAGGTAAACGCCAAGTTAACTATCGTTTACGTGACTGGGGCGTTTCCCGTCAACGTTATTGGGGTGCACCAATTCCAATGCTGACCTTGCCAAACGGTGAAACTGTACCAGCACCAATCGAAGATTTACCGATTATTCTGCCGGAAGATGTGGTTATGGACGGCGTGAAAAGCCCAATTAAAGCCGATCCAAACTGGGCGAAAACCACTTTCAACGGTGAACCTGCGTTAAAAGAAACCGATACCTTTGATACCTTTATGGAATCTTCTTGGTACTACGCACGCTATACTTCACCAAGCTATGCTGAAGGCATGTTGGATAAAGAGGAAGCTAATTACTGGTTACCGGTGGATCAATATATCGGTGGTATCGAGCACGCGACCATGCACTTGCTCTACTTCCGTTTCTTCCATAAATTATTGCGTGATGCAGGTTTCGTAACGAGCGACGAGCCAGCACAAAAATTATTATGCCAAGGTATGGTGTTAGCCGATGCATTCTACTACACCAGTCCAACCAACGAGCGTATTTGGGTAAGCCCAACGCAAGTGACCCTTGAGCGTGATGAAAAAGGTCGTATCATCAAGGCGACTGATCCGGAAGGCCGTGAATTAGTGCATACCGGTATGACCAAAATGTCGAAATCCAAAAACAACGGTATCGACCCACAAGAGATGGTGGAAAAATACGGTGCAGATACCGTGCGTCTTTTCATGATGTTCGCGTCTCCTGCAGAAATGACACTTGAATGGCAAGAATCTGGCGTAGAAGGTGCAAAACGTTTCTTAGGTCGTGTATGGAATTTAGTGTATGAATACAGCCAAAATCCTGCAAAAACCGCTTTAGATGTGACCGCACTTTCTGCAGACCAAAAAGCGCTTCGTCGTGATGTGCATAAAACAATCGCTAAAGTGAGTGATGACATTGGTCGTCGTCAGACTTTCAATACCGCTATCGCGGCAGTGATGGAGTTAATGAATAAATTAACTCGTGCGCCATTAGAAAGCGAACAAGATCGTGCGGTTATGGCAGAAGCATTAAGCGCCGTCGTGCGTATGCTTTACCCAATCACACCACATATCTGCTTTGAGTTATGGAAAGCTTTAGGCAACGAAAGTACCATCGACCATACAGAATGGGTGAAAGCTGATGAAGCGGCGATGGTAGAAGATGAAAAACTTATCGTGGTTCAAGTGAACGGTAAAGTACGTGGTAAAGTGACTGTCGCAGCTGATGCGGATGAAGAAACCGTGAAAACGGTTGCATTTGCAGATGAAAATGTGAAGAAATTTACTGACAATACACAAATCGTGAAAGTGATTTATGTACCAGGTAAATTGTTAAATGTGGTGGTTAAACCGCAATAATCCATAAAATAACCGCATTTTATTCTAAGCGTTGCATAAACGGCTCTTAAACAAAATAAAGTGCGGTGAATTTTACAGGTAATTTTTATGATGAAATCAATCAAAACGATCTGCTTTGTTGGGGCAACAGCCTTGTTAACTGCTTGTGGTTGGCACTTCGATAATGGTGCAGCTGTTCCTGCGGAATTAAAAACAATGGCCCTTGAAAGTAGCGATCCATACAGTGAAATGTCTATGGCAATGCGTAAGCAACTGCTTAGCAACAACGTAAACCTTGTTCCTGCAAAACAAGGTGTGCCAGTGTTGCGTTTAAATAAACAGACTTCAAGCGACAAAGTCGCATCAGTCTTTAAACAAGGTCGAGAAGCAGAAAAAGTATTGACCCTTGATGTTGAAGCAAGTGTACGCTTGGCTAACGGAGAAACCTACCCAATCTCTGCAAAAATCAACCGCACTTTCTTTGATAACTCGCGTGCTGCATTAGCAAAATCAGCTGAGCGTGATGTGATTTGGAATGATATGCGCGAACAAGCGGCTCGCCAATTAATTAATAAAATGGCTGCCTTGCAACATCAAGTTCAAGGAAAATAATGAACCGCATTTTTCCTGAGCAACTGGCCTCTAACCTGAACAGCCATTTAGCGAAAGTCTATTTTTTGGTTGGGACAGATCCCCTGTTGCTCAGTGAAAGTGAAGATCTCATTCATCAAGCCGCCCTTCTTCAAGGTTTTGATGAAAAAAATCAAATCACCATAGATACTAATACTGACTGGTCTGCATTAATTGAGGCCAGCCAATCTATGGGGCTCTTCTTTAATAAGCAAATTTTCATTCTCAATTTACCCGAAAATTTAACCGCACTTTTGCAGAAAAACCTTCAACAATTTATTAGTGGATTAAATGAAGATAGCTTGCTTGTCCTCACCTTGCCTAAATTGTCTAAAGCAGCCGAAAAACAAGAGTGGTTTATTCAGGCAAATCAACTTGATCCGCAAGCTGTTATTGTTAACTGCCAAACACCGAATTCAGAACAACTTTCTCGTTGGGTGAAGCATCGTACAAAAAACATGGGGTTATCAGCGGATGAGGAAGCCGTTCAACTACTTTGTTATAGCTATGAAAATAATCTCCTGGCATTGAAACAAGCATTACAGCTTTTAGATTTGCTTTATCCTGATCACAAACTCACGTATAACCGCGTTAAATCAGTCGTAGAGCAATCTTCTGTCTTTACCCCTTTCCAATGGATTGATGCTTTGTTGTCAGGCAAGGCAAATCGCTCAAAGCGAATTTTGCGAGGTTTACAAGCTGAAGATGTGCAACCTGTCATTTTATTGCGTACCTTACAACGTGAACTGCTCACCTTATTAGAATTAACAAAACCACAGCAGCGTAATCCATCTCTTAAAACGGAATTACCAACACAGTCACTCAAAGCGGATTTTGACCGTCTCAAAATTTGGCAGAATCGTCGTCACCTTTATATGGCAGCGATACAACGACTCACCTATCAAAAGCTCTTTGAAATATTGCAAGAGTTAGCAGATATTGAGCGCACAACCAAGCAAGAATACGGTCAAGACGTGTGGGTAAAATTGGCAGACTTATCGGTTAAATTTTGCTTATAAAAAAATCTCGGCGTTAACCGAGATTTTTTATTATTACGCAATTTTTAAATCTTGATACAGATAATTTCGATAACTATTCACTAAATCCATATCCTCTGCATCTTCAAGCTTACCTTGGCTTAACTGACGCATAGCGATATTTGCTCGCATAAAGTCATCTTTCGGTGATAAACCTGCCACATCAAGTAATACGCCACCAACAAAGGCTAAATCTAAGAAATCTTGCTGTTGAACAAAGTCAGTCTTACGATTAGTTCTAACCACAAATTGAGTCACATAATCTGGATTCGCAAAGTTACCTTTCTTCGGTGGAAGCTGATTATCAAAAGCAACCTGATGATCTCCAAAATAACCGAATACATAAGGTGTTTCACGTGATTTTAAATAATCATTCAAGCCTTCGATTGCCTCATTAAGACTATCAATACGAGCAATATAATCGTTCAAGCAAGAAATCGCTTTCCCCCCTAAACGCTTACTCGCCAAATTAAAATGGTTTGGCATATTCGTGTTGTAAGGACCATGCTCTTTCATCGTGAGCACATAGACAAACATGGGCTGTTGTATATTTTCCAATGATGGATGCTGTTTCTGCAAAATCAGTTTGGTGTAATACATCATCTCTTCACTGCTAATATGCCAGAGATTTTTGCTGATTGATGCCGGATAGCCTAAATCTTGTGGTTGCAACATCAAATCAAAACCAAAGTGGTCATAGGCAGGTTTTGCGTTGTAGTTACCTTTCGTAAAAGGCGATAACGCCACACAAAAATAGCCTTGCTCACGAAGGTTTTTAATAAACCCTGTCTGTAAGTGTGGGACAACGGAATAAAACACCCCACTTGCTAAAGCACCAAAATCGGTTGAAGGCACCCCTGCAAGGAAAGCAAATTCAGATTTCCACGTTGCACCGCCCACTGTATGCACACGCAATGGACTCACAAATGCGGTATCTTCTTGCTTATTAAACATTGAAAATGGCGGGATGGTTTCTTCATCAAAATCAAATTGATGGGGATTCAAGGTTGATTCTTGTAGACACACCACTATGTCTGGTTTTTCTGCGTCTGGCTTTTCTACACTTTCAGTTTTACCCTCAGCCTTTTCACTTAAAAGTGCGGTCATTTTTTCTTTAAATTTTTGGCTATTACCTTCAAATTCTGGCACTTTAAAGAATACGCCACGACAAGACATTGGTAAGTTTAAAAATACATCTCGACCATCATCCGGCAATGAGTCTAACCAGACTTTTGTTGCATCCGGATCTTTAGAATAATGCCACATTAAACCAAAGCTCGTTGCAGCGAGTATTGCTGCAAATACACGAAATCCAGTTGAGGCACTTTCTACATCTGACCAACCGAAGACAGCATAACCCAACAGACCTAATAGTCCCAACACGCCAAAAATAGCCCCTTTATAATGTAAAAGGGTTTCCCAATTTCGCCAGTCTGTTACGAGCCAAAAATCTGAAATGAGTAAAGGTTGTTTGTAGTAATGAATTTTCATTCGATGGAATAACATCAACACCACAAAAAGTACGGACGCAAAATTCAATCCGCGTTGCCATTGACCAGTTATCGCAAACATTGAGCTAAACAATAAGACGAATAATGCAATAGCAAAAAAATATGTCCAGCGATAGTGCGAATTGACGATAAAAATCACCGTCGCAATAAAAAATAAACTCAGAAAAATACTTGGAATCATAATAAATAAAGTTAATTAAATGTTATTTGACACTTTCAGCCACTAAACGCTGAATCAGCTTTAAATTGGCTGGTGGGAATTGCCCTGCATCAAGCTCCCCTTGTTCAAGCCAGAAGCCTTCCTGGCCTTCGCGTCCAAAAGGCTCGCCGATCCATTCTGTGACCAAGTAAAAACTAAAATCTAAAATTTTGGTTGGATATTCAAATTGAAAACGTTCGTACAGTTCAGCATTTAAAATATGAATGCCAATCTCTTCTTCCAATTCTCTTTTTAAGGCTTCTTCAGGGGTTTCACCTGCATCAACTTTACCGCCAGGAAATTCTAATGCTTGCGCAAAATCTTGCCCTTCTAATCGCTGGGTCAAATATAGCTGCCCAAATTCATTACGAATAATCCCTGCCGCAACTTGAATGATAGGCTTACTCATCGTTTTTCCTTATCTCAAAAGTAGAAAGAGCGGTCATTTTTAGCGGTGTTTTAAAACACGCAAAAATTTAACCGCTCTTTTCCTTAACTAAGCATATCGGGCTTTATTGCCGTGACAATGCTTGTATTTTTTACCTGACCCACAAGGACAAGGTTCATTACGTCCAATATGGCGATCTGAATAGTCCTCGCTTTGAGCTTGCTCTGTGTTTTCACCTACAGGATGATGCGTTTGAGCTTCACGCTCAGCCATTGCTTGACGTGCACGTTCTGCTTCTTCCATCTCTTCCTGCGTACGTACTTTCACACGAGTGAGTGTCGTAATCACATGATGTTTTAAAGAATCTAACATTTCAGTAAACATACGGAAAGATTCTTTTTTGTACTCTTGTTTTGGATCTTTTTGCGCATAACCACGTAAATGGATACCTTGACGTAAATAATCCATTGCAGCCAAGTGCTCTTTCCAAAGCTCATCAAGGGTTTGTAACATCACGCCTTTTTCGAAATGACGCATGGTTTCTTCACCCGCAAGCGCCTCTTTCGCTTTGTATTCATCTTCCGCTTCTTGAATAATGCGCTCACGCAAGTTTTCTTCATGAAGATTGTTATTTTCTTCTAACCAATGTTCAATTGGTAACTCAAGACCAAACTCTTGCGCTAAACGCTCTTCTAAGCCTTTAATATCCCATTGTTCTTCCAACGATTGTGGTGGAATATATTGGTCAATCACATCATTAAATACATCGCTGCGAATTGCTTTGATCGTCTCTGAAATATCATCGTTATCGAGCAAGTAATTACGTTGTTCGTAAATTGCGTGACGTTGGTCATTAGCCACATCATCATATTCAAGCAAGTTTTTACGACCATCAAAGTGGAAGGCTTCTACTTTCGCTTGCGCTGATGCAATCACTTTAGCTAAAAGTTTAGACTCCATCGCTTCACCTGGTTGAGTGAAGGCTTTACGCATCATATTTAATTTACCTTCATTCAGATAAATACGCATTAAGCCATCTTCTAAAGAAAGGTAGAAACGTGAAGAACCTGGGTCACCTTGACGACCTGAACGACCACGCAACTGGTTATCAATACGGCGTGATTCGTGACGTTCTGTCCCGATAATGTGTAAACCACCGGCTTGCATCACGATCTCGTGATTTTTCTCCCACTCAGCTTTAAGCGCCTCAATTTGCTCTGGTGTTGGGTTCTCTAATTTTGCAGCTTTTGCTTTCCAGTTACCCCCGAGGATAATATCGGTACCACGACCCGCCATGTTGGTTGCAATGGTTACTGCACCTGGTGCCCCTGCTTCCGCAACAATTTCCGCTTCTTGTGCGTGGAATTTTGCATTCAATACGTTGTGTTTGATGCCCGCTTTATCTAACGCTTTAGAAAGCATTTCAGATTTTTCAACGGATACAGTACCCACAAGAACAGGTTGATTGCGAGCGACACAGTCTTTGATATCTTCAATAATTGCATTGAATTTGTATTCTTCATTCTCAAACATGACGTCCGTACGATCATCACGAATCATAGGACGGTTTGTTGGGATGACGACAGTTTCCAAACCATAAATTTGTTGGAATTCAAAGGCTTCGGTATCTGCAGTACCGGTCATACCTGCTAATTTGTCATAAAGACGGAAGTAGTTTTGGTAAGAAATCGACGCAACAGTTTGGTTTTCGCTCTTAATTTCTACCCCTTCTTTCGCTTCGATCGCTTGGTGTAAACCATCAGACCAACGACGACCCGCCATAGTACGACCTGTGTGCTCATCGACGATCACGATCTCGCCATCTTTCACGATATAGTCTACATCACGCTCAAATAAGGTGTTTGCACGTAATGCCGCCATAACATGGTGTAACAACACAATACGCGCTGGTGAATAAAGGGAATCACCTTCTGGCATTAAACCTTGTTCGATTAACCAATTCTCTACTTTTTCTTGACCGCGTTCAGTCAAATACGCCTGTTTGGTTTTAAGATCTAAGGTGTAGTCGCCTTCACCGGTATATTCTTCCGTGTCTTCTTTTTCTTGCTTAATTAAATTCGGAATTAATTTATTTACCGCAATATAAAGCTCTGAACTGTCTTCCGCTTGACCAGAAATAATCAATGGCGTACGCGCTTCATCGATTAAGATAGAGTCCACCTCATCCACTAAGGCATAGCCTAAATGACGTTGGAAACGTTCTTCTTTAGAATGCGCTAAGTTATCACGAAGGTAATCGAAACCTAGTTCACTGTTTGTCGCGTATGTAATATCTGCCGCATAAGCTTCACGTTTTGCTTCAGGCGGTAAACCAGGGATATTCACCCCAACAGTCATACCTAAGAATTCAAATAATGGGCGATTAGTTTCCGCGTCTCGACGTGCTAAGTAATCATTCACTGTCACAACGTGTACGCCTTTACCTTCCAATGCCATCAAATAACAAGGCAAGGTTGCAGTTAAGGTTTTACCTTCACCCGTACGCATCTCTGCGATACAACGATTGGTGAGCACCATACCACCGATTAATTGCACATCGAAATGGCGCATACCGAGTACACGTTTACCCGCTTCACGCACGGTAGCAAACGCTTCAGGTAAAAGTTGTTGTAAAGTTTCACCATTAGCTAAACGGCTACGGAATTCTTCTGTTTTTGCTCTTAATTCATCATCACTTAATGCTTCAAAAGCCGGCTCCATTTTGTTGATTTTCGCAACTTGTTTTCTTAATCTGCGTAAAATACGTTCGTTACGGCTGCCAAAAATTTTTGTTAAAAAACTCATAATTTCTCTTTCAAATAAAAAATAAAAAGGATCATCCGATTAAAAAATCGGTTCGTTCAAAGATAAAAGAAAATTAAATAATAGCAGGACCGGCCCGAATAGGGGCAAAAACAGGAAACTCTGCCGCGATAAAGTGCGGTTGAATTTTTTCGTGTTTTTGATTGGAATGGGTTTTGTGATTTGTTGGCTGAGGTTGAACCTGCAATGCTTGACGAATTTCACGCACCGCAATCAACATATGTTGTTCAGATGATGTTTGGTAATTTTCGCCACTCATATTTGATGAAGGCGGCGCCTCCAATCCCTGAGCAACAGGTAAAGCAAAAATCGCAATCATGCTTAATAGCAACTGCGACCAGAAATTTGTTTTACCTTTGTTTGATTTCATCATCTTATTGTCTCTGACAAAATTTGTGTGTATTGTATCGGAAATTCAACGTAAAGTCATTATTGGGGTATTTTTGTGGAAAACAAGCATGAGCGTTATCAAAAAGCCATGAATATTATTGATGTGCTAGAAGGATCTCAATTTGCCAAAATCATGCAGAAAGGGTTAATGTTGAATGAACTGAACCAAAACATCAGCCGCCTTTTTCCTCAAGAATTTAAAGGACTTTTTCGTTTAGGCTCCATTACGAATGGGAAACTCTTTATCGAAGTTAAAAGTGCGGTCGTTCGCCAAGGGATTTTATTTCGACAAAGCGAATTACTCGCCGCAATTCAACCGACTTATCCCGAAGTAAAAGGCTTTGAGATTAAAATCAATCCAGAATTAACCTGCTAAACTAACCTTTAAAGATGGCGATTAATTCTTTTACTTTAACTCGTTTTTCTGAAGATTGACTGATCGAGCGCTGTACTTTAACACGTTTGAATTTTGCCCCTTTATAAATCTCACGCGTAAATTTCGTATCGTGGTTAGAAATCACAACAGAAATTTGCTTTTCTTTTTGTGCTTTTTTGGCGCATTCTGCTAAATTCTTTTGATGTTCAAGTCCAAAAGCATTCCCTGCATATCCAGTAAAATTGGTATCTTGCGCAAGCGGTGCATAAGGCGGATCACAATAGATCACGCTGTGTTTATCCGCTAATTCAAACGTTTGTTGAAAATCGGCACATAAAAAGACCGCACTTTGCGCTTTATGGGCGAAATAGCGTAATTCATCTTCTGGGAAATAATGAGTTTTATAAGCGCCAAAGGGCACATTGAACTCATTTTTACTGTTATAACGGCACAAGCCGTTAAACCCAAAACGGTTCAAATAAAGGAACAACACCGAACGCACGAAAGGATCGGTTGATTGATTAAAGGCATCTCGCTGTGCGTAATAATAGTCGGCTGTATTCGCATTCTCAGCGAAGAAAATTGGCTTACAAGCCTCAATATAGGCATCTACATTTTCTTTGACGATATTAAACAAGTTAATTAAATCAGGATTAATATCCGCCAAAATATAACGTTCAAAATGGGAATTCAAAAAAACAGCACCCGCCCCCACAAAAGGCTCGATTAAGCATTGTTTTCTTTTTGGAAAGACACGATTGAGATCGTCCGTTAAACGAAATTTACCGCCCGCCCATTTTAAAAACGGGCGGTGTTTAATTCGAGGTTTCGTTTTGTTATTTTTTGGACGCAACATGAGAGCAATGACAGTTAGTCATGTTGTGTGCAACGCTCAATCGCGTTTAGCACAAGAGATTTGTCAGTATCAGTCGCCACGTAGGCTTGACCAAGCGCTTTTAGCAACACAAGACGCAACTTGCCTGCCAACACTTTTTTATCACGCATCATGTGCGGTAAATAATCGTCTGGCTGCATGGTATCAGGCGAAACAGTCGGCAAATTAGCACGCGCTAAAAGTTTTTCTAAACGTGCAACATCTTCAAAAGAAAGATCGCCTAATTGTTCAGATAACACAGCGGCCATCATAGTTCCAGCTGCAACAGCTTCACCATGTAACCAGTTCCCATAGCCTAAATGTGTTTCGATCGCATGTCCAAAAGTATGACCGAGATTTAGTAATGCTCGATCACCTTTTTCGGTTTCATCACGCGCAACAACATCCGCTTTAATTTGGCAACAACGTGCAATGCAATGCTGTAATGAATGTTGATTTAACGCAACTAATTCATCGATATGTGCTTCAAGCCATTCAAAAAAGGCATAATCTAAAATCGCCCCATATTTAATGACTTCCGCAAGTCCCGCATTCACTTCACGTTTTGGCAAGGTATTGAGTGTAAGGGTGTCAATGATCACCGTAGAAGGTTGATAAAACGCCCCAATCATATTTTTGCCTAACTCATGATTAACGGCAGTTTTGCCACCAACAGAAGAATCCACTTGGGCTAATAATGTGGTAGGAATTTGAATAAAACGCACACCACGCTGATAACTTGCTGCAGCAAAACCTGCTACATCACCAATAACGCCACCACCTAATGCAACAATCGTGGTATCTCGCCCATGATTATGCTTTAAAAGTGCGGTAAAAATGAGGTTTAAAGACTCGAGCGTTTTATATTTTTCGCCATCAGGCAATAATACCGATTCAACCTGACAACCTATTTTTTCTAACGTTTCTGTAACGGGCTCAAGATAATATTGTGCGACGGTTGGATTAGTCACAATCATCACTTTATCCCCTTTCTTCAGCGGATAACAGGTTTCATCTTTAAGTAACCCTTCGCCAATATAAATAGGATAACGACGTTCTTTTAATTCAACATTTACGCACAACATTTTTAATCCTTAGAGTGAACCGTTTAAGCCGTTTAGATTATCAATTAAATCAACAATTTGATTAACCATTACTTTGGCATTTTGCTCATCTGTTGGCAAAGTAATATCTGCAATTTCTTCGTATAACGGATTGCGTACTTTGGCTAAGTCTTCCAACACTTGGCGCGGGTTATCCGTTCCTTGTAATAAAGGACGTTTTTTATCACGTTGCGTACGTTGATATTGTTTATCTACTGAGGTTTCTAAATAAATCACAATACCACGAGCAGAAAGATAATTACGATTCTCTTTTGACATCACTGCTCCCCCACCAGTGGAAAGCACAACGCCTTGTAATTGGGTTAATTCATTGATAATTCGCTCTTCACGCTTACGAAAACCTTCTTCGCCTTCTAAATCAAAAATCCAGCTAATGTCTGCTCCCGCACGTTCCTCAATTACTGCATCTGAATCGACAAAGTCCATATTCAATTGTTGCGCAAGCTGACGGCCAATGGTGCTTTTACCTGCGCCCATTGGACCTACTAAAAAAATATTACGTTTTTCAGCCATTGTTATTCTTCTAACTTACTTAAATAATGTTCAATTTAATCTTTCCTAATAAAAACTGGCCACCTGAAAAAATGGTAGCCCGAAAGATCACCCAAAAAATAATGAGGATTATCGCAATAAATCCCCCTATGTTTCAACCTTTAGCAGGAATTTATTTTAAGAAGAGCAAAAGTGCGGTCAGTTTTAGGAATGTTTATGAATGATAAAGTCAAATGTAGCATTGAGATAAAACATCCTAAAATTTAACCGCACTTTACAAACAAAAAAGGCTATTCAAACGAATAGCCTTTTCTTTTATCTGTTAGTTATTATAGATAACCAAACAAGCTTGTGAAAATGTAACCAAAGATACATGAAGTGATTACACCGATTAAGCCCGGTAAAATAAAGCTGTGGTTAATTACAAACTTACCAATGTGGGTTGTGCCTGAACGGTCGAATTGGATTGCCGCAAGGTCACTTGGGTAAGTTGGTAAAATGTAGTAACCGTAACAAGCTGAAGCAAAGGCTAATATAACAGCTGGATCAACGCCGATACCTAAAGCTAATGGAACGAATGCAACCAATGCTGCCGCTTGTGAGTTTACGAATTTAGAAATTAATAACAACATCACGGCGTAAGTCCAAGGATGTGCTTTTACCACATCACCAAGTGCTGCTTTCATCATTGGAGTGTGAACGGTAAACATGGTTTCTGCCATCCAAGAAATCCCGAATACAGCCACTAATGCAATCATACCTGAACGGAAAATTTCATTTTTACTGATTTTACCCGCATCAGTTTTAGTAAAGATAACAATTAATGCACCCGCTAATAACATGAAGATTTGAATAACGTGAACCATACTTAAATTCACTTTTTTCTTCGCAGTGTCTTTTAATACGATTGCAGCGTTATCGATAGTTTCAGTTTTATCACCCGCAGTGATGACAACATTGTTATCTTGAGCGGTAATTGTTTGAGCGACTTCACCTTTATCGTTATAAATTGCAACGTTATTGTAGGCTGTTTGTGTTTTCGCTTTGCTGTCTTTAACATCAAGCACTAATGTACCATCTTTTGCTAATGCAACAATTTTACCGTCTTTAACATTGAAAGATTTCACTGCTTTATCGGCAGAAACAATTTCAACTACTTGAGCTGGTGCTGATTTTTCAAAGGCTGGGCGTAAATCTTTAAAGTAACCTAATACCGCTACCACTAAAATTGCACCAAAGAAGATCCACATCGCATTCCAGCTAGATTGTGGTAATTTTTTATCTAATAATGATGTGCTATCACCATAAACATATTTTTTGAATTCTGGATCTTTTAATTTCTCTTGGAATTCTGGGTCTTTATCTAAATCTTTACCGCGGAACCAGCTGAAAATACCGATAGCCAATACACCGCAAAGGGTTGAAGGCACGGTAATTTTTAATAAATCTAAATAACCATCAAAACCTGCTAATGGTGTTTTAGCATTCACTAAGAATGTGGTTAAAGTCACTACTGCCACAGAAACAGGTGACGCAATGATACCCATTTGAGAAGCAATTGAGCTTGCTGCCATTGGACGTTCAGGACGAATATCATTTTTGATCGCAATATCATAAATGATTGGTAACATGGTATAAACCACGTGACCTGTACCACATAAAATAGTTAAGAAACAAGTTACAAATGGTGCCAAAATACTGACATATTTCGGGTTACGACGAAGCATTTTCTCCGCGATTTGTAACATGACATCTAAACCACCACTGGCTTGTAATGTTGCCGATGTCACTACCACCGCAAGGATAGTTAGCATTACATCGATAGCTGGCTTACCTGGTTCAATACCAAAGCCGAAAACAAGAACAATTAAGCCTACCCCACCAAGCATACCCAGTGCGATACCACCTTTTTTTGCCCCGTAAAACAAACAGATAAGAACAATAACAAGCTGAATAGCAAACTGGCTACCTTCACCTAGGTTCATTAGAAAATCCATAAGATACTCCGAATCATTTTATGGTTAATTAGAAAAAATTTTGATCGAATACTAGCATCAAAATTAACTCATAATAAGTACTTTTAAGGTAAATCTTGTTTTAAATCAAAAAATAAAGGGACTTAATAATAAAAGCAAATCTGAGAAAGATTAAAAAAGGAAAGTGCGGTCAGAAATTTAAGAGATTTAGATATATTTTTTTATTTGAAGATAAAGAATGTAGAAAAGAAATTTAAAGAAAAAAATTAGGCGACCTAAAAGATCGCCCAACTTAAAAATTACTGATTGTTTTGAACGTAGTCAATCGCAGATTGAACAGTTGTGATTTTTTCAGCTTCTTCATCAGGAATTTCGATATCGAATTCTTCTTCTAAAGCCATTACTAATTCAACTGTATCTAAAGAGTCCGCACCTAAATCTTCAACGAAAGAAGCTTCTGGTTTTACGTCTTCTTCTTTAACACCTAATTGTTCAACGATGATTTTTTTCACGCGTTCTTCAATACTCATTTGTTTTTCCTATTGTTGTTTTAACTCATTTAAGAGCGGTTAGTGTATGCATTTTTGATAAAGTTGCAACTATTTCTTAGGTGGTCGCACCACAAAAAAACAGGCAATGTAAAAACACATACAGAGAAAAAGTTACATTGCGATTGGGATTTTATCATTAACTAAACTGCTTTGCTATATGTTATAGACAAAATCCCTCATATATCCCCATGAAAGGGTTAGCTCATATATAAGCCACCATTCACATGTAATGTGGTACCGGTAATATAAGCCGCATCGTCAGAAGCTAAAAACGCTACCGCTTTTGCGATATCTTTTGGCTCACCTAAACGACCAGCTGGGACATTACCAAGAATACCCGCTTTTTGTTCTTCAGTAAGCACTTCTGTCATATCTGTTGCGATAAAGCCTGGAGCCACAACGTTTACAGTAATACCACGTGATGCCACTTCTTTTGCTAAGCCTTTAGAAAAACCAATTAAGCCGGCTTTTGCGGCACAGTAGTTAGATTGACCAGGGTTACCCATTGAGCCCACCACTGAACCGATAGTAATGATACGACCGAAACGTTTTTTCATCATAGAGCGTAACATCGCTTTAGAAAGATGGAATACAGAAGTTAAGTTGGTTTGCATAATATCAAACCATTCTTCATCTTTCATACGCATTAATAAGTTATCACGTGTAATACCAGCGTTATTCACGAGAATATCAATATCACCGAATTGTTCTTTAATTTGTTCTAATACGGCATCAATACTTTCTTTGTCTGCCACATTTAATACTAAACCTTTACCTTTATCGCCAAGGTAAGCAGAAATGGTATCTGCACCTTTTTCAGAGGTTGCGGTACCAATTACAAATGCACCTTTTGATGCTAATTCTTCTGCAATTGCGCGGCCAATACCACGTGTTGCACCTGTCACTAATGCGATTTTATTTTGCATTTTTAATCCCCTTTTATGCTAATAATGCTTCAACAGCATCTAATGATGCCACATCGTTTACTGATGTTGCTTGTAATTCTGCCACGATACGTTTTGTTAAACCGTTTAATACTTTACCAGGACCAATTTCAACTAAAACCTCTACGCCATCTTGCGCCATTTTCTCAACAGTTTCAGTCCAACGAACAGGGCTATATAATTGACGAATAAGTGCGGTACGAATTTCTGCACTTTCTGTTTCTGCTTTGACATCCACGTTGTTTAATACTGGTGTTGCTGGCGCATTAAGCGTAATGCCTTCAAGTGTTACGGCCAATTGTTCTGCTGCTGGTTTCATTAATGCACAATGTGAAGGCACGCTTACCGCTAATGGTAAAGCACGTTTTGCACCCGCTTCTTTACATAATGCTGCTGCACGTTCTACCGCTTCTTTCGCTCCAGCAATGACTACTTGACCTGGTGAGTTAAAGTTTACCGCAGATACCACTTCGCCTTGCTCGGCTTGTTTACATGCATTGATAATCGCTTCATTATCTAAGCCAATAATCGCATACATTGCACCAGTACCTTCTGGTACTGCTTGTTGCATTAATTTACCGCGTAATTCCACTAATTTAATCGCATCTTTAAAATCAATGACACCTGCACAAACTAATGCTGAATATTCACCTAAACTGTGACCAGCCATCACACTTGGTTGCAATTGTGGGTATTTTTCTTGCCATACACGGAAGATCGCAACGGATGCCGCTAATAATGCCGGCTGAGTTTGCCAAGTTTTATTTAATTCTTCTGCTGGACCTTGTTGAACCAAGTTCCATAAATCATAGCCTAGCGCTTCTGATGCTTGTTTAAAAGTCTCAGTGACTACCGGATATTCGTTAGCAAGATCTGCTAACATGCCAACAGCTTGAGAACCTTGTCCTGGAAAAACCATTGCGAATTTTTTCATGTTTTCTTCCTATTTCTTCATCGTTTAAATGTTGAAAGTGCGGTCAAATTTAACCGCACTTTTAAAATTCTGTCGGGATTCTAACAAAATAATTAGAATCGCACCAATGCTGACCCCCAAGTCCAACCACCGCCAAAAGCTTCGAGTAAAAGCAATTGACCGCGTTGAATTCGGCCATCTCGCACCGCTTCATCTAAAGCTGTTGGTACAGTCGCCGCACTGGTATTTGCTGTACGATCAAGCGTTACTACTACTTGCGACATATCCATCTCTAATTTTTTCGCTGTCGCAGTGATAATACGTAAATTTGCTTGATGTGGCACAAGCCAATCAATATCTGTTTTTTGGAGATTATTAGCAGAAAGGGTTTCTTCCACCACATTAGAAAGCTCACGTACCGCTAATTTAAAGGTTTCATTACCTTGCATTTCAATATAGCCAGATTTCTCCACGCCACGCTCAGCTTGTGGAAGTTGTAATGCTGCATGGTTATCTGGCGATGCATGTAAATGCGTTGAAATAATGCCTTCTTGCTCTGATGCCTCTAAGATCACCGCACCGGCACCATCACCAAACAACACGACAGTGCTACGATCGGTTTCATCTAATTTACGCGAGTTAAGATCTGCACCAATCACAAGGGCTTTTTTCACGCTACCTGAACGAATAAATTTATCCGCTACACCTAAAGCATAAACAAAACCGGTACAAGCCGCTGCTAAATCAAAAGAAATCGCGTCTTCAATACCTAATAAACCTTGAACTTGGCAAGCTGAACTTGGATAAGCGTGAGAACCACTGGTTGTCGCAACGATGATCAACTCAATTTCTTGAGGATCCAGATTGGCCATTTCAAGCGCTTTTTTGGCTGCTTCAAATCCCATTGTCGCAACAGTTTCATCTGCTGCTGCAATACGACGTTCACGAATGCCTGAACGCGTCACAATCCATTCATCTGAAGTATCAACCATTTTTTCCAAATCCGCATTGGTACGAATGTGGCTCGGCAAATAGCTACCGGTGGATAAAATTCTACTATTCATCATATCAAAACTTATTAATTAATAACGTTGTAAACCCGCCAAGATTTTTTGTGGAATTTGCAAACGAGCTTGCAAAGCTGCATCCGCAATTGCACGAGCAAATGCATCCACATTTGCGCTGCCATGGCTTTTCACCACAACAGCCGTTAATCCGAGTAAAGACGCCCCATTATATTCATCAGGGTTAATGCGTTTCAAGCGATGATAAGCATCTTTAAAGAAAAAACGCAGAATAAATTTGGCAAGCGATTTAAAAATAGGCTGTTTTTCTTTTCCTTTCAGAAGAGATAACAGATTTTTAGCTGCCCCTTCAAGGGTTTTTAATGCAATATTTCCCGAAAACCCATCACTCACGATCACATCAGTCACACCATTTAATAAAAGGTTACCTTCAATAAAGCCGGTATAATTAAGTGCGGTCGATTTTTCTAATAAATTCGCAGCTTCACGAATGGATTGATGCCCTTTAATTTCTTCCACACCAATATTGAGTAAAGCAATGCGTGGATAAACTAAGTTCAATCGGTTTTCGGCAAAGATCGAGCCCATGATGGCAAATTCATAAAGATTTTGAGCAGAACATTCTACGTTTGCGCCTAAATCTAACATCACGGTTTTATCACCCGTCATCGACGGTAATAAGGATACCAACGCTGGGCGTTGAATCCCCTCTAAAGGCTGTAAGAGAACCTTTGACAATCCCATTAATGCGCCCGTATTTCCTGCGCTGACACAACCTTGCGCCTCACCTTTCTGAACCATTTCAATAGCTAAACGCATCGACGTGCCTTTGCTATGACGCAATGCATGAGAAATACCTTGATTGTTATCGATAGTCTTCGTGCAATGATGAATTTGAATACGTTCTAAAAGAGAAGAAGGTGCATTTTCCAGTAAGGGGGAAATTTGTTGGTTATCGCCAAACAGCACTAAAGAGAGCATTGGATCTGCTTCCAACGCTGAAAGAGATGCGGGGATAGTAATACGGGGACCAATGTCCCCGCCCATCACATCTAACGCTAAGGTTAGACGGTTCAAGTGAATACCTTATAAGTAAAATTACTTATTGATCACTTTGCGACCACGGTAGTAACCGTCAGCAGTTACGTGGTGGCGTAAGTGAGTTTCACCGCTTGCTTTATCCACTGATACTGCAGCAGTAGTTAATGCATCGTGTGAACGACGCATATCACGACGTGAACGAGATTTTTTGTTTTGTTGAACAGCCATTGGCTATACTCCTAAATTTAATTTACTTTTGCTTTAAATTAGCTAATACAGCGAACGGGTTCGGTTTTTTTGCCAATTCTTCAGGCAATTCGCCAAAAACCTGTTCGTGCGCGGACACTTCACAGTGTTCAGATGAATGCATTGGGACAAGCGGTAGAGCTAAAATAAGTTCGTCTTCCACTGCACCAAGTAAATCTATTTCACCAAACTCATTAAATTCGATTGGCTCATAAATTTCCGGCAAGTCATCAGCCTGATCCCAATTAGCCACTGGACTATACATAAAATGACATTCCAATGTTTGTTTGAATGGCTCGCCACAACGTTGACACTCTAATTCAACATCAACTTGTACTTGCCCTTTCATCACCACTAATTTTTGTGGATCAATATAAAACGATAATGTTACCTGTGCATCGCTGAGCACTTTCCCCGTAGATTCAGCTAAACGCACTAACTGACTAGCGGTATAATAACCATCATAATCAATTCTTTGTTGAGCGTCTTTAACCGGATCAACGGTTAGGGGTAGTTTTACCTTTTGCATAGGGTGCGAATATTACCTGTTGTCAATAAAATAGTCAAAGGAAATTCGCACTAATTATGAGAAAAGTTCAATCGCTATCTCAACTTTCTCTAGATTTACGCCTTTGCAAAGTGCGGTCATTTTTTCCTGTGTTTTACTCGGCATGCTCACTCAAGAAGCCGCCACTTTGGTGTTTCCAAAGGCGAGCATAAAGTCCATTTTGTTCTAGCAATTCTGCGTGAGTCCCTTGCTCGACAATTTGCCCTTTATCTAACACGATTAAACGATCCATTGCTGCAATGGTCGATAAACGGTGAGCAATGGCAATAACCGTTTTATTTTCCATCATCTTGTCAAGACTTTCTTGGATCGCCACTTCCACTTCTGAATCTAACGCACTGGTCGCTTCATCTAACAGTAAAATTGGTGCATCTTTTAACATGACACGCGCAATAGCAATACGTTGGCGTTGACCTCCCGACAGTTTCACCCCTCGTTCACCAACATGGGCATCATAACCTTTTCTGCCTTGAGCATCGCTGAGATAAGGAATGAAATCTGCCGCTTCTGCACGTTTAGCTGCATTGATCATTTCTTCATCTGTCGCTGTTGGGCGACCATAAATGATGTTATCGCGAACAGAACGGTGTAAAAGCGAGGTATCTTGTGTTACAAGACCAATCTGACTACGAAGGCTTTCTTGGCTTACATCTAAAATATTTTGACCATCAATAGTAATTGAGCCTTCTTGTGCCTCGTAGAAACGTAAAAGTAAATTCACAATGGTTGATTTGCCTGCGCCAGAACGCCCAATTAAGCCCACTTTTTCGCCCGGTTTGATGGTGAGATTAAAATGGTTAAGTAACGGTTTATTCGGATCATAGGCAAACGAAATATCACTAAATTTGATTTCACCTTGCTTAACTTCTAATGGAACACAATTTGGCTTATCAACAATGGTGTGTGGTTTAGTCAACGTTGCCATACCATCATTCACCGTCCCGATATTTTCAAATAAGCGAGCAGATTCCCACATAATCCAGCGAGAAAGGCCATTTACACGTAACGCCATCGCAGTTGCAGTCGCCACTGCTCCCACGCCTACTTGACCGTTTTGCCATAACACCACACCTAAAATTGCAGTGCTTAACGTTAAGAAGATATTGGTTGCGTAAGTTAAGGTATCTAATGAACTTGCCAAACGCATTTGTGCATGCACGGTAACCATAAATTCTTCCATGGAACGTTTTGCATAATTCGCTTCTCTCGCATCATGTGAAAATAGTTTTACCGTTGCAATATTTGAGTAAGCATCCGTAATACGCCCTGTCATGAGAGATCGCGCATCAGCTTGTCGTTGTGCGGTTTTCGCTAAGCGTGGAATAAGCAAACGTAAAATAGTCACAAATGCTACAATCCATAAGAAAAACGGCACTAAAAACCAAGTATCTAAAGCCGCAAGCACCAAACCTGAAGTAATAAAATACACGGCAACATACACCAACATATCCGCAATGGTCATGACGGTATCACGCACCGCAAGAGCAGTTTGCATCACTTTCGCCGATACACGACCTGCAAATTCATCTTGGTAGAAGCTTAAGCTTTGCCCTAGCATCAAACGGTGGAAATTCCAACGCAAACGCATTGGAAACACCCCTTGTAGCGTTTGTAAGCGTACATTCACGCCCACAAATGACCATACGATACTGAAAATGAGCAAAGCTGCCATACCTGCGAGCAAATGCCCTTTTTCTTGCCAAAGCGTGGTTGGTGTATAAGCGCCTAGCCAATCCACCAATAATCCCATAAATTGGAAAAGCAAGGCTTCCATTACACCAGTACCGACCGTCAATACCGCGAGTAAAAAGATCCAGCCCTTCATGCCATCAATGCTTGACCAAATAAAACGGAACAAGCCTTTTTCAGGCGTCGTTGGATTGCTTTCCGGATAAGGATTTAAACGGTTTTCAAACCATGAAAATATTTTATTAAACATAACAATACCTTAAAAAATTAAAGGCGACAGAGCCGCCTAAAGTGCGGTCATTATAGCGTAAGTTTTGAACGATGGGCTATGTTTTGCGAAATTGACTCGGTGAAAGCCCATAAATTACTTTAAACACCTTACTAAAATGTGCTTCTGATTGATACCCTACTTCAAGAGCGATCGCTAAAATGGTCTTTTGCGTATTTTTCAATAAAACGGCCGCCATTTCTAACCGCACTTGTGTGAGAAATTTTCCTGGGGGCATCCCGAGTTGCTGTTGAAAGATCCGCATAAAGGTCGCACGAGACATGGAAGCCAACTCTGCTAATTGCTCAATATTCCAATCTAATTGAGGTGAAAACAGAATTTTTTCAAGGACTTGATTCAGCCTTTTATCCTGCAACGCGGCTAATAAGCCTTGATTGAGTAAACCGATTTGTTGAGCATGACGCAAAATATAAATAAACAACACATTTGATAGTGCGTCTATCACGGATTTTGTGCCTTGCTCCGGTTTCTCGGCTTCTTGTAAAAAAAGTGAAACCAAGGGCTGCACAGGTGTATTTTGTAGCGAAAGATGTAGATAGTCTGGTAACGAATCAATTAATAATGATGGTTTTTGGTAATAAAATGTCCCACAAAACATCTTCAGATCGGGCGTACCTGCTCCTATTTGATGAACATTAAAAAGTGCATTTGATTGCTCTTTCTGTAGGCTATTCTCTCTTTTTTGTTGAGAACTGCCCAAAAAGTGCGGTCGATTTTGAGGGAGAAAAAAGAGATCACCTTTTTTCAAATGAAACTGTTTTCCCGCAAAGGTTACCCAGCACTCACCTTGCTCGATTAAATGAAATAAACCTTGATATTCCGCCGAATCTGGCTGATGTTCGACTTGCCAATCCCCTTGAAACAAGCAGCGAATATTAATTTCCCCGCGCACTTGCGTCAGTTGTGTTAATTTATCTAAATAATCCATTGTGAGATTTTCCGTCTAAAAGTTAAGACAATTTGACAAGTATCATACGCTAATCTGCTTATAATTCCTCTCGAAATTTGTACTTAATTTAAGGAGAAAAACTATGTTTGCAGATTGGAAAAATGATGTAGCACACGTTAAAAAATCATTCGGTGCATTAGGTAAAAAATACCCTAAAATGTTACAAGCTTATGGCGCATTAGGTGCGGCTGCGGCAGAAGGTAACGTATTAGATGCCAAAACCCGTGAATTAATTGCATTAGCAGTTGCCGTAACAACACGTTGTGAAAGCTGCATTGGCGTGCACGCTGATGAAGCAGTGAAAGCAGGTGCAACTGAAGAAGAAGTGGCAGCAGCATTAGCGATGTCTATCGCATTAAATGCAGGTGCAGCTTACACTTACTCTCTTCGTGCATTAGAAGCTTACAACGCACAAAAAGGCGAATAATTCGCAAGGAACTTTATGATTCTTTTAGCCCTCATTTGAGGGCTTTTTTGTATTTAAAATTGACCGCACTTTAAAACAAATTCAAGGCTCTCATCTGAGCCACCACTTGTTCCACCTGAATTTCAGCCATTAAATTTTTACCTTTTAATTTGGTCGCCCAAGGCAATTCGCTTGAAGGTTTTCCTTGTTCTTTTTGCACATTTTCTTCATATACCGACACCACATTATCCAGATTATGATAAGGTGCGGTGCGCAATGGATTGTGATAAGCATACAATCCAATAACCGGCGTACCTTGCGTGGTCGCAATATGAGCAGGACCAGAATCAGGCGAGATCACTAAATTTGCTTGATGAATTAATGCGGCAAGTTGTTTCAAACTGGTTTTTCCAGAGGCATCAACCGGCTGAAAATTACAAAGTGCGATAATTTTTTTCACCATTTCTAATTCGCGTTTTGCTGGTGAGCTACAAAAAATTACATTCACATTATGTTGATGAGCAATATTTGCTACTTCCGCATAACGCTCAACCAACCAATCTTTCTCGGCTTTACTGGAGCAAGGAGAAATAATCAGATTTTTGCGCGTTGGATCAATAAACTGTTTAGCGTATTCTCGATCTGCATCAGAGATCGCTAATTGCCAAGAAAGCATTTCTGCCGGTGGAACACCAAGATAATCGGCAAAAGTCATGAAACCATCTAGCACATGAGGCGTGTCAGGATCTTGAACTCGACGGTTTACAAACAACCACTGCCCTTCTCGAGAACGTTTTTTGCCAAACCCAATTTTATATTTCGCTTGAATACCAAGAGAGATAATCGAAGCACGAAATGCCGTCTGCATATTTAAAAGTGCATCAAATTGATTATTTTTCAAAAACATCCATAAATTCCACACACCTTTCCAACCGCTCTTTTTATCGTAAGGAACAAGCTCAACGCCTTCAATGCCCGAAAGCAAGCCCATTTCTGTTTTCCCCACAATCCACGTTAATTTGGTTTGCGGCCAATGACGTTGAATATGCTGCACTACAGCAAGTGCATGACAAACATCGCCTACAGCAGATAAACGCAAAATACAAAGTGATTTAGGGGGAGAGGTAAAAAGTGGAGAATGGGACATTTGAGTTCCTCGCGCATTTAATTTCCGTCTATTTTAAAGTAGAATGAGGGCATTTTCTATTATTCGGTTCAACTAAAATGCTTGAATTCCAACAAGATAATCAATTCTTTCTTTTTAATCTCACGGAAAAACCAACTGAACCCGCTTCATTTTTTGAATCGGCTTTTTGGGCAAAACAACAACGTATTACCGGTTCTGCCAAAGGACGCGGCACAACCTACTTCCTCAATACAAAAGATCTGTTTGGTGTAAACACTGCCCTTCGTCATTATTATCGTGGTGGTTTATGGGGTAAATTCAATAAAGATCGCTATCGTTTTCAATCACTTACTGAAACTCGCAGCGTGGCGGAATTTCAGCTGTTAAATCGACTCTATCAAGCAGGCGTTGCGGTGCCAAAACCGATCGCTGCGCGAGTCAAAAAAGGCAATTTAGGAATTTGCTACCAAGCGGATATCTTGATTGAAAAAATCGAAAATGCCCAAGATCTAACCGCACTTTTACAAACACAGCAACTGCCGAATGACATCTGGCAAGCCATCGGTAAATTAATTCGTCAGTTGCATGATTTGCAAATTTGTCATACGGATCTCAACGCCCATAATATTCTCGTTCAACAACGCGAAAATGAACAAAAATGTTGGCTCATTGATTTCGATAAGTGCGGTCAAAAATCAGGAGATTCTTGGAAACAAGGCAACCTAGAAAGATTACACCGCTCTTTTGTCAAAGAAGTCGGCAGAATGAATATTCAATTCAATGAAGAAAATTGGGCTGAATTATTGAAAGGTTACAATCACTAAAACCAGCAAAAAACAAACCGCACTTTTGTGCGGTTTGTGCATTTTAAGCTTCAGGCTCTTCTAATTCTTCATACTTAGGTTCAGTACTTAAAATAATCTCTTGAATATGCTCTGCCATTTTTTGATCACATTCACGAGCTATATCAACCATCGCCGGATTTTTAAATATACCTTTGTCAGGATCATAAACTTGCGACATTAAGGCCACTTCATGGCGATCTGCGTCAAAATAATATTGACTGACTGCTTTAGCCATTTTAGGAGCCATACCTAAATTGATAAGCGCTCGTTTTCCTGCGCGAACTGCTGAATCAAAGGTTTCACGAATCACATCATCAGCTCCCGCTTGATATAGTGCGAAGGTATCAAAGCGATCGAATGCTCGTGCAATAATTTTTATGCGAGGATTAATTTCTCGAGCAAAATGGACGATTTGATTTGCTTGTGCCGGATTATTGATCGCTACAACAAGTAAATCAGCCTTTTCCAATCCTGCTGCAATTAAAAATTCTGGACGAGAAGCATCACCAAAATATGATTTTATTCCATAATCATTAAAGCCTTTAATCATGGTAGGATCTAAATCAACGACAGTAGTATCGTAACCACTTAACCGCAGTAAATCATTCACAATTTGGCCAAAACGCCCCATCCCCAGAATTAAGATTGGATGCTGTTCATCAATTTCATCCGGCTGAATATCATCTGTCTTCGGTTTAGGCATCAGTTTTTCATAAAGAATTAATATAATCGGCGTAAACACCATCGAAAGCACAACAATCGCGGTCATATTCGCATTCACGGTTTGATCAATCACGCCTTCTGATGTAGCAGCAGCAAATAAGACAAATGCAAACTCCCCACCTTGAGCCATTAAAAATGCTCGTTCCAATGCGGTTTTATGTGAGCTTTTTGCTACGCGAGCAACCAAGTAAATACAGAGACCTTTTGTGAGCATGAGAGAAATCATACCCAATAAAATCAATGACCAGTTTTCAATAACCACATCGAGATTTAATGACATTCCCACACCAAGGAAGAAAAGACCAAGTAGCAAGCCGCGGAAAGGCTCGATATCGGCTTCAAGTTGATGACGGAAAGAGGACTCAGATAGCATGACTCCCGCCACAAAAGCACCCATTGCCATCGAAAGCCCAGCTTCTTCCATTAATAACCCCGAACCTAATACAACAAAGAGTGCTGCAGCAGTCATCACTTCACGAGCTTTAGAGTTAGCGAGGATTTTGAAGACTGGATTCAGAATAAAACGCCCAATGAAAACTAACGCACCTAATGCTACCATCGCAATAAGCGCAGACTGCCACCAAACTATTTGTGATTCACGTTCAAAAGGTGATAAGAATGTAATCACAGCTAATAAAGGTACAATCAGCAAGTCTTCAAATAATAAAATTGAAACTATTTTTTGACCCGGTTTTGTTGAAAGTGCTTTACGTTCCCCAAGTACCTGCATCACGATTGCTGTCGATGTTAAAACAAAACCCGATGAACAAACAAAAGCCACTTCCCAAGACAAACCAAATTGAGTCGCTACAACGGTCATCAGTACCGCAGAAATGACAACCTGCAAGCTACCTAATCCAAAAATCTGACGACGCAAACTCCAAAGATGAGAAGGTTTCATTTCAAGCCCAATCACGAATAAAAACATCACGACGCCAAATTCAGCAAGATGAATAATCGCTTGTGGATCATGAATAATATGCAATCCAAAAGGCCCAATAACTAATCCAGCCGCTAAATAACCTAGTACAGAACCTAACCCGATGCGTTTAAATAACGGCACGGCAACAACTGCAGCTCCCAATAGGGCTACAACCCGGATGAGATCACCCGCTCCTTCCGCAGCCATAGTTAACTCCTCAAATATTTTAAATATAAAAAAAGATCGCATAGTGCGATCTCAACAAATGGTCCCCCTTGCCGGACTTGAACCAGCGACCAAGCGATTATGAGTCGCCTGCTCTAACCGACTGAGCTAAAGGGGGAAAGTGCGGTTGATTATAGAGAAATAATCATTTGAAGTCTATATACAAAAGGATGATAGTTGGAAAATTGACCATCCTTTTTTAGACTCATTATTGCAATACCGAAATATCCGCCACTTGTAAGAACAAGCCTTGCAACGTGTTTAAAATCGCTAAGCGGTTTTGGCGTAATGCAGGATCTTCAGCATTTACCATCACGTTATCAAAGAAACTGTCTACTGGAACGCGTAAGTTCGCCAATTTATCCAATACTGCCGTGTAATCACCTTTTGCAATAAGCGGTTGTACTTCGGTACGTAATGCAAGTACTGCTTCAGCAAGAGCTTTTTCTGCTGGCTCTACGCAAGCGGTTAAATTGATCTCGCCAATTGCAGCATCCGCTTTGGCTAAGATGTTGCTGACACGTTTATTTGCTGCTGCTAACGCTTCCGCTGAATCTAAAGTACGGAAGTGTGAAACCGCACGCACACGTGCATCAAAATCAGCTGGACGAGTTGGGCGACGTGCCAATACCGCTTGAATTACATCCACTGCAATGCCTTCATCTTGATACCACGCACGGAAACGACCAAGCATGAAGTCCACCACATCGGCAACCACGTTTTGATTAGTGAGTTTATCACCGAAAAGTGCGGTGGATTTTTTTACTAAATCTTCCAAATCCAGCGGCAAGTTTTTCTCAACGATAATACGCAATGCACCTAATGCTGCACGACGTAATGCGAATGGGTCTGCGCTACCTTTTGGCGCTTGGCCGATGCCGAAGATCCCTGTTAAAGTGTCAAATTTATCCGCTAAAGCGACCGCACTTGCAACGAGTGATTTTGGTAATTCATCACCCGCAAAGCGTGGCATATATTGCTCATTTAATGCGACTGCGACTTCTTCATCTTCACCATCATGACGAGCGTAGTGCATACCCATTACACCTTGTGTATCAGTAAATTCGAATACCATGTTGGTCATTAAGTCACATTTTGACAGTAAGCCTGCACGTTTTGCTTTTGCTTCGTCTGCACCGATTTGTTTTGCAATTTCGCCTGCAAGTTGTTCAATGCGGTCAGTTTTGTCTTTTAATGTACCCAGTTGTTGTTGGAATAACACGGTTTCTAAGCGTGGTAAACGATCAACCAGTTTTTGTTTTAAGTCGGTTTTGAAGAAGAATTCCGCATCGGTTAAACGTGGGCGAACCACTTTTTCGTTCCCTTCGATGATCGCGGTTGGGTCTTCTGGGTTGATGTTCGATACGAAAATAAAGTGCGGTAATAATTTGCCGTCTTTATCAT
>CAUQBI010000002.1:0-188106 GCA_963516375.1 Parahaemophilus parainfluenzae
CTTCGATTAATTCTTTGGTGAACGCTTTGGAACCGTTTAATTTCCAGTTACCCATCACTAAAGGACGACGTGCCATTTTTGTTTCTCCATATTGAATAAATAAAAAGTGTGTTTACTATACCAAACTTTGGGCAGATTTCTTTGTGCAAAATCACATTTTGAAAATTTTTTTGGGGAAATGATGATTATTTTGTGCTAAAAAGCTACAATCTACTGTACGGAACCGATAAAAAAATAAATAATTTTATAAATAAACGGAAAATAGGTCTGGTAACAATGAAAATTTTCAAAGCCGAACAATGGAATATAGAAGTGCTTGCTCCACTCTTTGAAGCCTATCGGCTTGCCAACGGAATGAGTGAAAATCCTGACCGCACTTTAACCTTTTTAACGAATCGTATACGTTTTAATGAAAGCATGTTTTTTGTTGCTGTAAACGAAAACTCACAGGCGATTGGTTTTGTTCAACTTTATCCTCGCTTATCCTCTTTACAACTACAACGCTATTGGCAATTAACCGATATTTTTGTAAAAGAAGATAAACATCAAGCCGAGATTTATGCTGCTCTTATTTCTAAAGCGAAAGAGTTTGTCCGTTATACACAATCTAATCGTTTAGTGGCAGAATTAAGCCAAGCCCAACAGAGTATTTTAGAACGCGAAGGATTTAAACTAAACACGAAAAAAAGTTTGTTTGAATTAACTCTCTAATGCATACACTCCTCAATCAATATTGGGATTACTTGCGAATTGAACGCCAAGTAAGCCCACATACGCTCACTAATTATCAACATCAGCTAGATGCGATTTTAGCGATTTTGGCTGAAAAAGGTATTCAACACTGGCAGCAAGTGAATCCTAGTGTGGTTCGTCTTATTTTGGCGGAAAGCCGTAAGCAAGGTTTAAAAGAAAAGAGCTTAGCATTACGTTTATCTGCTCTTCGTCAGTTCTTCAGCTATCTTGTGCAGCAAGGTCAACTGAAAGTGAATCCGACAACGGGTATTTCAGCGCCGAAACAAGGCAAACATTTACCAAAAAATATTGATGCTGAACAAGTCCAAAAATTGCTTTCAAATGACAGCAAAGATCCTATTGATTTACGTGATCGTGCGATGATGGAATTGATGTATAGCTCAGGGCTTCGCTTATCTGAATTACAAGGCTTAAACCTCAATAGTATTAACACTCGCGTACGTGAAGTCAGAGTGATTGGTAAAGGAAATAAAGAACGTATTGTGCCTTTTGGACGTTATGCTTCTCATGCAATTCAGCAATGGTTGAAGGTACGCCCTTTATTTAATCCAAAAGATGAAGCGCTTTTTGTGAGCCAACAGGGAAATCGCCTCACGCACCGTTCAATTCAAAAACGAATGGAAACCTGGGGCATTCGCCAAGGATTAAATAGTCATCTCAACCCACATAAACTACGCCACTCTTTTGCCACTCACATGCTGGAAGCGAGTTCGGATTTGCGGGCTGTTCAAGAGCTTTTAGGGCACAGCAATTTGTCCACCACACAAATTTATACGCATTTAAATTTCCAACATCTTGCGGAAGTGTATGACCAAGCCCATCCTCGAGCAAAACGAAAAAAATAAACGAAGTGCGGTCAAAAACCGTCATCTTTTTTAACCACACTTCTAAACAAAAAGGCTACCTTTCGGTAGCCTTTATTCATTTCACTATAAGCTAAATGCTTGAATATAAGGCAGTTTACCTTTCTTCAGCATATCTTCGATACCACTTTGGTGATCATTTTCACCTAAACCACGTAATTCAAAAGTAACACCAACGCTGTTGTCATAAACCACTTGATCATTACGTTGATTTTGGCGACTCGTCACATAACGTCTTGCTCCAACACCTAAAGACCAGCAGCACGAGTTATATTGCACGCCTACATATTGCTCAACCGGTTTTTTCAATGCAATATCTTGATAGTATTTTCCAACAAGCGCCCAGTTATCCGACACTTCCCATGCAGCCACAACACCAACCTGTTTAATGTCTTGTTGGTAACGGTTAGCAGAAGCACCCAAATTTTGGTTGATGTACTCTTTGCTCGCATAGCGATAATTTAACTGAATCAGATTATTCTTCATCGGGTTAAATTCCAAACTGCTATTCGCTAATGAGGCTTTATCTAGCAATGTATCGTATTGGTAGCTACCGCGCCAATTCCATTTATCGCTAATTTTCCAGTTAGACTCCAAGGCCCAAGAAGAAGATGATTTTGGCGTACGATTATTTGGATTATCATCAATTTTTGATGCCGTTAAATAATAAATTTGTCCTGCAGAGAAGTTAAAACGTTCATCAGCATTCTTATCATAAAAACGAGTTGTTCCACCAAGCGTTATTTGATTAGCGGATGAAATACGATCTAAACCACTATAACGACGATCACGGAATAATGAATAATAATCTTGTTGGACTAACGCAGAATCATAGCCAAAGCCAAGATAATCATTTACTTGTTTTGAACCTATATTACTTTGATCTTTATATGGTCGATACAAATATTGAACATGAGGCTCAAGCGTTTGTGTATAACCATCAAATAAGGTTTTATTACTTGCTAAAACTGTTTGTAAATCTACTTTTAATTGTGGCAATACACGATTTACTGATTTTTGTACGTCTTCTGCTGCAGAAGATGAACCTTTTTTCTGGTTATAATGGGTCGCGTAAAGTTTAGTCTCAATATTCAAACTACCATATTTATTTGACATTGCTGTAGACAAGCTTGGTTCAACATGAAAACGCCATGCTTTTGGCATCAAAGCACTATCATTATCAAAGCGTACTGCTTGCGAAAATAATTTAAAATCGACCCAACCATTCGCCAAATCATTTTTGTAATAATTGAAGTCGATTTGTGGCATCGCTCGGTAAGGCCCGATATCGACTTCATCAAAAATCTGGAACTGACGTGCTGAAATCGCGAAGTTGTAATTAGGTTTATAGTAAGCAATACGTGCGTATTGATTTGCATAACCATCAGTACTGTCACCATAATCTGAATCAAAATCGGTGAAATAACGTTTATCACTTACCTTAGTGTAATCAACATTTAAACGCCAGTTTTCAAGAAAAGAGGAATTATGGTTCCAATAGAACAAATGACGCTTACGATTATCACTGGTATATTCATCATAACGATCACGTCCTAAATATTCGCCAGCAAGTCTACCTTCACCAACAGGTGTTAAATAACGGAATTCACCATTTAATTGCCAACCACGACGAGACATATATTTTGGTGCAAATGTGGCATCATAATTTGGTGCAATGTTCCAATAAACTGGCTGTTTATACCAATACCCATCACGGCTAGAATGACCGACTGTTGGCATTAATAAACCTGAACGGCGGCGATCACCAATCGGTAATTGTAGATAAGGAGTGTAGAACACCGGCACACCTAACACTTTAAAACGTGCGTGCCAAAATTCAGCATATTCTTCTTTAATGTGCTGGCGAATCTCAGAAGCATCTACTGCCCACGCATTATCGTCGGGCAAACAAGAGGTAAATGTCGCGTTTTTCATCAAGCGGTAATCATCGCCTAACTCGATTTCTTGTGCTTTACCACGACCTTGACGTCCTACAAGTTGGTAATCTGCATCGGTCACGTTACCATTTTTGCTATCTAAATTAAAACTCGCATCATTACCTAATAGATTGATTTGATTATCTTTATAATCAAATCCACCACGTAAATAAGCCCAACGTTGTGCTTGTTTGCCGTCCCCTGTTTGTTTAACTTCAACTGAATTTCCGACCAGATGGCGGTTTCCTTGTTTCAAATCCACATTGCCTTGATAAATCGCCTGAGTTGGCTGATTAATCTCTGCTTTATCTGCTTCAATATAAACTGGCAAATTATTGACATCACCTTTCACAACTTCTCCAGTAAAGTGAGGCACACCAAGCAGACATTGAGAATGCAGATCGGCCAAACTTTGTTGACTATAAAGTGCGGTCAGAATTGAGATTGAAATTAAGGTATATTTTTTATTCATAATTCAGTTCTTATTCAGATGAAATTAGGGGGATTATACTGGAATATCATTTACAACAACAGCCATTTATATGGTCATTGACTAACCCCATAGATTGCATAAAGGCATAACACGTCGTTTCCCCAACAAAGACAAAACCACGTTTCTTCAACGCTTTTGACATTGCTTTTGAGGTTTCAGTTCTGGCGGGTACCACAGAAATATCCGGTACATCATTGATAATCGGTTGATGATTCACAAACGACCACACAAAATTACTGAAATTTTCACCGCACTTCTCCATGACTAAATAGGCTTTGGCATTTTTTACGATGGCTTCCAGTTTTGCTCGATGACGGATAAGTCCGGTATTTTCCATACAACGATCAATATCTTGTTCGGTCATTTGCGCAACTTTAATAGGATCAAATTGATGGAATGCAGCCCGATAGGCTTCACGTTTTTTCAATACAGTAATCCAGGAAAGCCCCGCCTGTTGTCCTTCTAAACAGATTTTCTCAAACAGTTTTTGGCTGTCAAATTGTGGCTTTCCCCATTCCTTATCGTGGTAGTCGATATAAATTGGAAGTTCCCCCACCCAAGGACATCTTGTACTCATGCCATATCCTTTTTGAGTTGTTCATAGATAACAACAAAATCGGGCATTACCCCGCGCCACAAATGGAATGAATGGGCGGCTTGCGCCACCAACATACCAAAACCATCGCTGACATTATTTAGACCCAAGGACTTACAGTGGGCAATAAAAGGCGTGTCGCTGCCTTTGGCATATTGCATGTCATAACAAGCGCGGGCCAATGATAAGATAGAGCCATCAACGGCAGCGGTATACCCGCTTAATCCGGCCGAAGTTGCATTGATCACTAAATCGTAGGTTTGCGCGGGAATTGCATCCATTGCTACAGCTTCAATTGTGCCGTAGGGCTTGAACTTATCTGCCAGTTGTTGCGCTTTTTCTAACGTGCGGTTAGCCAAGACAACCTGCTGCTGTGCTTCCAATAAAGGCAGTAATACCCCTTTGGTCGCTCCACCGGCACCTAAAATTAAAATGCGTTGTTGTGGCTGAATCCAACCTAAGCGTTGTAAATCCGTTACTAAACCAATACCATCGGTATTGTCCGCATAGAGTTTGCCGTTAGCCAATTTTTTTAATGTATTACAGGCTTCTGCCAGTTTCGCCCGTTCGCTATGTTCTTCAGCGAGTGCATAGGCGCGTTCTTTAAATGGTGCGGTGATATTGCAACCTTCTGCCCCTTCAACAAAAAAGGCCTGTAATTGCTGCTCAAAATCCTTAAGGTCACCTAATTTGGCAACATATTCCATCGTTTGCTGGGTTTGTGTGGCAAATAAGCGGTGAATTAACGGCGATTTACTTTGAGCAATTGGATTGCCCCAAACGGCATAGTGCTGCATATCTTATCCTTGTCTGAAAAGTTGGTTTGTGAGCAAATCACGAATTTCCGATGGATTTTGTGCTTGGCCAACAGCTTCATCAAGCACGGGGAAATCTGCCCCAAATTGGGAACGCACAGCATCTGCGCTGCAGCAAGGTGATAAACCGGTTAAGTTTGCGCTGGTCGAGGTGAGGGCAAAGCCTGTTTTTTCGCACAAGGCTTTGACGGCAGGATGAGTACATAAACGCACCGCAATGCTATTAAATTGCCCCGTCAGGAAATGTGGAACCTCTTTCTTAGCCGGCACCACCCAGGTGATCGGATGTTCATATTGTGCCTGTAAGCGCGCAAGTTGCTCGTCTGATAAATGGGAAAAATCAACAAATGGCTGCAAAAAATGCAAGCTAGGCGCAACTAAAATAAGGCCTTTTTCAATCTGGCGCTGTTTTAAATCGAGCAATTTTCTGACCGCGCTTTCACTTAGCGGATTACAGCCTAAACCGAATACCGCCTCTGTAGGATAGGCAACCACTTCATCTTGCATTAAACGGGTGGCAATTTGTTGTATATTCATTTTTCGTTCTCAAAAATATGTCGGCAGGCTCTATTTGCACATTGCCAAACTTGGTGTTCGGCATTTTCACTTTTTAATAGTGCTAGTGGAAAATAGCATTGTGGACAAGGAATAGCATAGGGTTTTGCTGGCAAGGAAAATTTGCAATGGGGAAAGTTATCGCAGCCATAAAAGATTTTCCCCTGTCGTCCGCGACGAGCAACCAAATGCCCTTTATGGCACTCTGGGCAGTCAATAGATTGTTCTTCATCCTGTTGCTCATGCACCACAAAATCACAATCGGGATAATGACTGCAACCAATAAACATACCAAAGGCACCTTGCTTGAGTTGGAGTGGGTTGCCACATTGCGGACAGGTTTCATCAAGCTCTTTCAACACCTTATGTTCTACCTTATGTAAGGGACGCAAATAATCACAGGCAGGATAGGCTGAACAACCTAAAAACAGTCCTTTTTTACCCTGTTTTATTTGCAAAGGCGAGCCGCATTGTGGGCAATATTCTTCGTGTTTTGTGTGTTGGAAAAGGCTTTGACTCATACGCTGTCCTTATGCTTGCAGCATTACTTCCAATTCTTCCTGGGCCGCTAACCAATCCATTTCGACTTCTTCCAACGCTTTCTTCACCTCTACTTGCTGTGCCAAAAGTGCGGTCAATTTTTCTTTATTTTCTGCGCTGTAGAGTTCGGAATCAGCCAATTGATTTTCAATCTCCGCAAGTTTGGAGGCATGTTTATTCATTTTTTCCTCCAATTGAGTGATTTGTTTACGAAGAGGCGCGGTTTGTTGGCGAAGTTCGGCCTCACGACGTTTTTGTTCCTTGCGGTTTTGCATGGAATTTTCATTGTCGTCATTTTTCTCCGAGGATTTATTTTCTGGTGCGCTATTTTGTTCATTCAGCCACTTTTGATAATCCTCTAAATCGCCTTTGAATTCTTCCACTTTTTTATCGTGTACCAAATAGAATTCTTCCACGGTATTACGTAGTAAGTGGCGATCGTGAGAAACTACCACCAAAGAGCCTTCGTAATCTACTAGCGCTTCGGTCAATGCCTGACGCATATCCAAATCCAAATGGTTAGTTGGTTCGTCGAGCAGTAATAAGTTTGGACGTTGCCAAACAATCAGTGCAAGCACCAAACGGGCTTTTTCTCCACCGGAAAAGGCTTTCATCGCTTGGTTAACTTTATCACCATGGAACGCAAAACTCCCAAGATAATCTCGTACCTGTTGCTCCGTTTGCTCTGGTGCGAGTTTCTGCATGTGCCAGAGAGCGGATTCATCTGCACGTAGCGTATCAAGCTGATGTTGAGCAAAATAGCCAAGTTGCACGCCTTTAGCTAATTGTACTGTACCAGAAAGAGCGGTGAGCTCGCCGGCTAACAATTTAATTAAGGTTGATTTCCCTGCACCATTTTTCCCGAGCAAACCGATGCGCGAACCCGGTACTAAATTCAGCTTAATTTTACTTAAAATTTCTACCGCACTTTCACCGCTGCCATAACCTGCGCTTGCCTGCTCAATCATCACTAAAGGATTCGGCAAGGATAGTGGTGGACGGAATTCAAAGGTAAAAGGATTATCCACATAAGCCGGTGCAATCAGTTCCATACGCTCCAATGCCTTCATGCGGCTTTGTGCTTGTTTGGCTTTGGTTGCCTTGGCTTTAAAACGGTCGATATATTTTTGTAAATGGGAAATCTTTTGTTGTTGCTGACGATACATAGCCGTTTGTTGTGCTAGCTTAGTTGCCCGTTGCACTTCAAAGGAAGAATAATCACCCGTGTATTCGTTGAGCTTCTGATTTTCGATATGGAGGATTTTCGTCACAATCGGATCGAGAAAATCTCGGTCGTGGGAAATTAATACCAAGGTGCCTTGATATTGTACTAACCAACGTTCTAACCAAATAACCGCATCCAAATCCAAATGATTGGTTGGCTCATCCAGTAATAATAAATCCGATGGACAAAGCAATGCTTGTGCCAAATTCAAGCGCATTCGCCAACCACCGGAGAAGGATTTCACTGGTTGAGCGATTTCTTCTTGATTAAAGCCTAAACCATGTAATAAGGAAGCCGCACGAGATTGGATCGTCCAAGCATCCAAGGTTTCTAATTGTCCGTGAATACGCGCAATCGCATGGCCATCATTACGTTCATTGGCTTCATTAAGTTCCTGCTGCAAACGGCAATATTCGCGATCCCCTTGAATCACATAATCAATGGCGGGAATATCCAATGCTGGCGTTTCTTGATTCACCCAAGATACCCGCCAGTTGGATGGATAAGTGACCTCGCCGCCCTCTGGCGTTAATTCTTTTTTTAATAGGGCAAAAAGAGAAGACTTACCGCAACCATTCTTCCCTACCAAACCGACTTTTTGTTTCGGATTGATAGTTGCTGTAGCATTCTCGAGCAATTCGGTTTGCCCGCGCTTTAGGGAAATATTATTAAATACAATCATTTTTTCGAATACATCTGAATTTGTGCCTATTTTGCAATATTTTTCCTTTTCTCGGAACAGTCTATTCCAATTTTATTGATTTACCAGTCAGAAAAGCCTCGTATAATAAGGGGCAATAAAGACCTATTTATCGAGAAAACCCAATGAAAATGCAACAAATCAATATGAAAACAACAGGCACGCCCGATGTGCTTTTTATCGAAGAAACGGAAATACCCCAACCACAAGCGGGCGCGATTTTAGTGAAAGTCGCATATGCGGGCGTTAATCGCCCCGACATTATGCAACGCCAAGGTTTATACCCAATGCCGAAAGGGGTTACGCCCATTATGGGCTTAGAACTTTCAGGAACGGTTGCCGCTATCGGAGAAGGTGTAACGGCATTTAAACCGGGCGATGAAATCTGTGCCTTAACCGATGGTGGTGCTTATGCTGAATATTGCATCGTGCCTGCTACGCAAGCCTTGCAGATTCCAAAAGGCTATTCTTTGCTTGAAGCTGCAGCATTGCCCGAAACCTTGTTCACCGTGTGGGTGAATTTATTTATGCACCAACAAGTTAAATCAGGCGAACGCTTACTCATTCATGGCGGTACGAGTGGCATTGGTATCACCGCGCTCACGCTTGCCAAAGGCTTAGGCATTGAAACCTTTGCCACTGTGGGCAATGAAGAAAAAGCAGCCGTCATCCGTCAGCTTGGCGGCACACCAATTAACTACAAAACCGAAAACTTTGCGGAGGTGCTAAAACAACAAGGTGGCGTGGATGCCGTGTTGGATTTGGTCGGCGCCAGCTACTTCCAAGGTAATATCGACAGTCTTCGCCAAAACGGACGGTTATTTTTAATTGGCTTTATGGGCGGCAACATCGCCGAAAACGTGGATTTATTGACGATTGCCTTAAAACGCATCCACATCACCGGCTCAACAATGCGCAGTCGCACCAAATTAGAAAAGGCAGAAATCACCCAATCCTTACGCAACGAGCTCTGGGAAAAACTCGGCAATGGTGAAATTGGCAAACCGATTATTCATCAAGTATTTGATTTTAAAGACGTAGCAAAAGCCCATATAGAAATGGACAAAGGCACGCATATTGGGAAAGTGATGTTGGATTTCACTTTGCTCAATCAATAAGGAGAAACACCATGAAACTTTCCATTCTCAATCTTGCCCCCGTTCGTGAAGGGCAAACTTATTTGCAAGCGGTCGATTCGATGGTAAATCTTGCAAAACACGCGGAGCGCATTGGCATTGAGCGCTATTGGATTGCTGAGCATCATAATATGAAAAATTTGGTGAGTTCAGCGACCGCACTTTTAATTCAGCATACGCTAGCCAATACGAAGACCTTGCGCGTTGGCTCGGGTGGCGTGATGTTACCGAACCATTCACCTTATGTGGTGGCAGAGCAATATGGCACACTGGAGATACTTTATCCAAACCGTGTTGAGCTCGGTTTAGGACGTGCGCCAGGCACTGATATGCAAACGGCTGCGGCACTTCGTCGAGGACGAAACAGCCTAGATTTCCCTGCAGAAATTGCGGAACTTCGCGGTTACTTTAAAGATTGTAACCCTGTTTCTGCATATCCTTCTGCCGGCTTGAATATACCATTTTATATTTTAGGATCGAGCACTGAAAGTGCCTATCTTGCGGCAGAACTTGGCTTGCCTTATGCCTTTGCTTCACACTTTGCGCCACGAATGATGGAAATGGCGGTAGAGATTTACCGCAAAAACTTCAAACCATCAACCTATCTTGCTGAGCCTTATGTCATTTTAGGTGTGAACGCGATTGTTGCCGAAACCGATAAAGAAGCAAGACAACTGGCGACGACACAAACACTATTTTTCTTAAACGTGGTGACTAACGCACAACAAAATTTACAACCACCTATGGCATCAGAAGAAGATGTTTGGAAAGCTCAAATGCACGCCCAAAAGAAACCACACTTTGGCCCAGTCGATTTCGAGGAAATCCCAATTTACAACCAAGAGCGTGCCGTAGTGGAACAAATGACCGCTTGTTCGCTTATCGGTAGTCCTGAAAGTGTGGAATTTCAACTCAAGCAACTGCGTGAACGGGTACATTTTGATGAAATTATGGCGGTGAGCTATATTTTTGATGAACAAAAACAAGCCCAATCTTACACGATGTTGAAAGCGATTGTGGATAAGCAATAGCGAGACAAAAATAAAAAGTGCGGTAAATTTCACCGCACTTTAAATCAAAAAAATATTAATAAGCCGTTTCTATCGGTAAACCAGCTTTTACCCAACCATCAAATCCACCAATGACGCTAAACACATTTTCATAGCCTTGTTCAACGAGGAAAGTCGCCACATTTCGACTGCTTACGCCATGATAACAACTCACGATAATCGGGGAGTCAAAGTCCACCAATTCTTCAAATTGTAAAAAGCTTTGGTTAGTTAAATGAAACGCCCCTTTCGCATGGGAATAGGTAAAACGTTGAGGGTCCCGAACATCAGCAAGCATGGCGCCATTTTGCACCATTTCCCAAGCTTGTTCTGGGGTAATTTCTTTAAACGACATGGTTTGTTCCTTTTGCGCGCTGTTTATACACGCCATCAAAAATAATCAGGCTCATCGCCAATACTAAACAAATAAATAACGGGTAGCTGTCCGCATCCATTTCCTCTCCAATTAAAAATGAAATAATCACCATCAAAATGGTTTCAACATAGCCTAGAAGACCGAGCAAATTCATCGGCAACATATTGCTGGCGATCACGTAAGCAATCAATGCAGAGCCACTAATAAGCCCTAGCAATACCAATAATCCCCAAATGTTAGGATTAGATTCCTGCACGGTGGCAAAATCGGTTTGAAGAGCAAAGTAAACGCTGACCGGCAATAATGCGATCATTTCTAAGCAAAAGGCACCAAGATCGGTATTTTTTAAAGCTTTTCGTATCGAGAAGTAAGTGGTATAACCCACACAGATAACAATGGCCTCCCAAGATAATCCGCCTTTTAAAACGATGTTAGAAATCACTCCTACTGCTGCAATTAACACGGCAATGAATTTTAATGTTGAAATTCGCTCTTTAAAAATGATCCGTCCCGCAGCCACCATCACAATTGGCAATAATAAATAACCGAAAGAAACACTTAAGGAGCTGCCATTATTGGGGGCCCACAAAAAGAGCCACATTTGATACCCCATTAATGCGCCACAAATAATATAGGAAAGGGCAAAGAGCGGTTGTTTTTTAATACGTTTTAAATGCTCTGCCAATGCCTGCTTTTGTTTAAACATGATGATGGAAAGGGCAACGAAAGGGAATGTAAACAGCATTCGATAGCCGAAAATATCCGTGCCACTGAGCGGTTTCAGTAACGTGGAAAAATAATACATATAGCCAAATAAAAGCGAGGCTAAAAGTGAAATAAGTATGCCTCTTAACATAATAAATCCTTAGGTTAATTCTGCTTATTATTTTAGTCTAACATCTCCCAAAATGCACGAATTAGGGGATTCGCTAAATTTCTTTTTTGCACACAAACACCTAAATCAAACGCCTCGACGGGATTGTCTAAATTTAAACGAGACACGTCTTTTGACATAGGGTTATTATCAATCACCACATCAGGCAACATTGCTAATCCAAAACCGAGCGCCACCATTGGCACAATACCTTCGTGCCCCGCCACTGTGGCATAAATTTTTGGATGTTTAATGTGTTTGCTACGTAACCATTGTTCAATACGCTGACGTGCCATTCCATCTAACGGCAAAATGAAAGGCATTTGCTGCCAATTGATAGGTTCTTCTTGTAATAATTGTGTGGCTAAACAAGCGACTCGTGGGGCAATTAATGAAAGGGAAATATCATCAATTTTATAAAACTCTAACCCAGCCGGCAGATTATTTGGTTTCCCCGCCAAAGCGAGATCCACTTGTTCTGATTGAATAAATTGCACTGCAGAGGCTGGGTCACCAGTCGTCAATTGGATTTCAACTTTCGGATAACGAGAACGAAATTTGGCTAACACCTGTGGTAAGTGGCTATATGAAGCAGTAACTGAACAAAATAAGCGCAACTCTCCGCTTAATTCCGCTGAATTATCTCGCAGTTGGCGCTTAAACTGCTGCCAGTTTTGCCATTCTGTTTTCGCAAATTGCAGAAATTTCTCGCCTTGTTCGGTTAAGCGCACTTGTCGATTATCACGAATAAATAAAGGTTGTTCTAACTTCTCTTCCATGCGTTGAATCTGGCGTGAAAGCGTGGACGGCGACATATGATTTTGCGTAGCGGTTTTAGCAAAATTTTGTGTATCAGCAAGATGAAGAAATATTTGGAGGTCTTGAAAGTTCATATGTATCGTTAAAAGCAAATGACATTGCAAAAATTGCAACACTAAGTGCAAATAATATCACTTTACGCAACAACTAAAAACCTTATAATCCACTTCACAACAAAAAACTATATTCAAACACAACCTCATACACATTAATCAACATCATAGAAAGGATGAAAAATGGCTAACTATTTCAACACATTAAATTTACGCGAAAAATTAGACCAATTAGGTCGTTGTCGTTTTATGGATCGCAGCGAATTTGCTGACGGTTGCAACTACTTAAAAGGCAAAAAAATCGTTATCGTAGGTTGTGGTGCACAAGGTTTAAACCAAGGTTTAAATATGCGTGACTCTGGCTTAGACATTTCTTATGCATTACGCCCTGAAGCCATTGCAGAAAAACGTGCTTCATTCCAACGTGCAACTGAAAACGGCTTTAAAGTGGGTACTTACCAAGAGTTAATCCCAACTGCAGACTTAGTGATCAACTTAACACCAGATAAACAACACTCTAAAGTGGTGGCAGATGTAATGCCATTAATGAAAAAAGATTCAGCATTCGGTTACTCACACGGTTTCAACATTGTTGAAGTGGGTGAGCAAATCCGTGAAGACATCACTGTGGTGATGAGTGCACCAAAATGTCCAGGTACTGAAGTGCGTGAAGAATACAAACGTGGTTTCGGGGTGCCAACATTAATCGCGGTTCACCCTGCAAATGACCCACGTGGTGAAGGTATGGCAATTGCGAAAGCATGGGCAGCTGCAACCGGTGGTGACCGTGCAGGTGTATTAGAATCTTCATTTGTCGCAGAAGTAAAATCTGACTTAATGGGTGAACAAACCATTCTTTGCGGTATGTTACAAGCAGGTTCTATCGTATGTTACGACAAATTAGTTGCCGACGGTAAAGATCCAGCATACGCAGGTAAATTGATCCAATACGGTTGGGAAACTATTACTGAAGCATTAAAACAAGGCGGTATCACATTAATGATGGATCGCTTATCAAACAGCGCAAAATTACGTGCATTTGAACTTGCGGAACAAATCAAAGAAAGCCTTGGCTTCTTATATTACAAACACATGGATGACATCATCAGCGGTCACTTCTCAGCAACTATGATGGCTGACTGGGCGAACGGTGATAAAGACTTATTAGCATGGCGTGAAGCAACTGGCAAAACTGCCTTTGAAAACGCACCTAAAGCAGACGGCATCAAAATTTCTGAACAAGAATACTTTGATAACGGCGTATTAATGGTAGCAATGGTGAAAGCAGGTGTTGAATTAGCCTTTGATGCGATGGTGGCAAGCGGTATCTATGAAGAATCAGCTTATTATGAATCACTTCACGAATTACCGTTAATCGCTAACACTATCGCACGTAAGCGTTTATACGAAATGAACGTGGTAATTTCTGATACTGCAGAATATGGTAACTACTTATTCTCTAACGTAGCAACGCCAATTCTTGCTAAAGAAATCATCCCAACCTTACAAAAAGGTGATTTAGGTGAACCAACACCAGCAGTCGCTATCGACAACATCACTTTACGCGACGTAAATGATGCAATCCGTAACCACCCGGTTGAATTAATCGGTCAAGAGTTACGTGGCTACATGACAGATATGAAACGTATCGCAGTTGCAGGTTAATTATTAAATCGTTAAAATTTAAGCCAGCTTATTCAATAAGTTGGCTTTTTTTATAATCCCAAGGAATTAATATGAAAAACAACAAAATTTTTAACCGCACTTTTAAAATGAGTTTAGTCGCTGCAGCTCTTGGATTGGTAAATTCAGCGCTAGCAGCCGATGTGGCTTGTAATAGTAGCGGCGTGACAATTACTGGACAAAGTGGGGTTGTGTTGAATCAATGTTCGATTAATCCAACCAGTCCAACAAATGATCCTGAATGGGGTTCTCTATCCGCAGTAACAATGACAAACTCAAGCGGGCAATTAAATAATGTTAATGCTTCACTATCTATTCCAGCAAATAGACACGATTCTTTTGCGGTAATGAATATCACCAATTCCACAACTGAAATCAATGGTGGAACCTATAGTATTACTAATCCTAACAATGCAGATGCTAATGGTTATTTATTTGAGTTAAATAATTCAACGGTAACCATGCATAACTCAAAAGTCTTGATGGGTGATAACAACCAAGACTCCATATTAGAGGCATTTGCTCTGAATCAGAAGAGTAAATTAACATTAAACAATGTGAATGTAACATCAAACAATGATAGTTCTATTTTTGTATATGAGGCGGAGAATCAAGCTCGGCCAGAATTGATCGTTAATAATTCCAATGTTTCAATTCCTCAAGGTGGAATCATTGCTTTAAGATCTGGGGTTGGCGAAGTTATCAACAGTCACTTCTCTGCGACCTTTAATAACTCAACAATAAGTGCTTTTGCGCTCACTGGCGCTGAAAGCATTAAGTTAAGTGACACAAAAAGCCTTACAGAAAATATCCAACTAACCTTTAATAATTCTACTGTTTCTGGAGTTACTACTACCGACAGCAATAGCGTGCTCAATTTAAACTTAAATAATAGCAATTGGACAACTAAAGCTTTCACTGATGAAGATGGCGTGGTTCAAACAACAAGCTTAACTAATTTAGATCTTAATAATAGCATAGTAAATTTAGCCAATGATAACTACCAAGGTATCATTATTCGTGGCAACCTCACTGGCTCAGGCACATTCAATCTAAATACCAATATCGCTGAAAACAAAAGCGATAAAATCGTTGTTAAAGGCACTGCTGAAGGTAATCATAAAATTGGTGTAACTAACCAAGGTGCAAATATTGCTGATGGCAAAGTGACACTTGTAGAAACCAATGGTGGTAATGCGGCATTTAGCTTAACTAACCCAAACAATCGTGTGGATTTAGGGGCTTACCAATATTTCCTAACTAAAGAAGGAAATAATTGGGTATTAGCAAACTCTAAAAAAGCAGTTACCCCAACTTCTCCTGTAGCACCTCCTACTTCAGATAAACCTGCTGATGTACCAAGTAACCTAACTCTTTCTTCATTACCAGATAAAACATTACTTAAACCTGAAGCAAATGCTCAAGTTTCTCTTCGCCAAGCACAGTTGCTTTTAGTGGAAGATGATTTAAGTGGCATCCATCAACGTCTAGGTGAAGTGAAAAATGGTGAAAAAGGCAATGTGTGGGTTCGCAATGTGAATTCTCGCCAAAAATTAGCCGCACTTTCGACTGGTGAGAGTGAAACTTTAGGCTTTAAACAAAACGTACATAGCTTACAAGTAGGCGCTGATGCAGCTGTAACAGATAACCTCCGTGTTGGTGGATTTGTTGGTCGTAGCCAAGCTAACGTTGATTTCAACGGTCATTATGGTGATGGCAAAGTAAGAAGTAACAGCCTAGGCTTGTATGCAGCCTATCTTGCAGATAACGGTATTTATGTAGATAACATCGTGAAATACAGCCGTTTACACGCTAACTCAAATCACACTGAAAAACGCCATTACAACGCTTATACGATTTCGAGTGAATTAGGCAAACGCTTTACTCTTGCGAACGATTGGACAATCACACCGCAAGCACAATTAGCGTGGACACATATTTCATCACAAGAGAATGAAGATAGCTTATCTTCTGTTTATTCTCGAATTGGTTTACGTATAGCCAAAGGCTTTGCATTAAGTAATGGTTGGAATTTACAACCTTATGCTGAAGTCAATGCGATTACGAGTAAAAACCGTAGCAGTAAAATTCATTACGGCAAGGATGCGCTTGATGTTGCAAGCAGCCGTGGACGTTTTGAAAGTGCGGTCGGTTTAAATGCGGGATTTGCAAATCATCGTTTTGGTTTAGAAGTAAGTCGCGCTGACGGTAAAAACTTCGACAAACCTTATGCAATTCAAGCAGTTTATCGCTATCAATGGTAATATAAGAGGGCGGAATAAAACCCGCCCTTTTTCTCTTTTTACTGAATAAATAATATGTCGAAACCTTTCCCTTCCCGCGCATTTACAACCAAACGAACGGCAAACCCCACTCGTTCATTTAAGCCTAAAGCAAAGCCACTTACATTAGAACAGACGATTATCGTTTTATTTAACAAACCGTTTGATGTGCTGACACAATTCACCGATGAAAATGGCCGAGCGACATTAAAAGATTTTATTACCATTCCTAATGTGTATGCGGCAGGGCGATTGGATCGTGATAGCGAAGGGTTACTGATTTTAACGAATAATGGTGAAGTGCAACATCGTTTGGCGGATCCTAAGTTTAAAACAGAAAAAATGTATTTTGTGCAAGTGGAAGGTATTCCTGAAGAGTCCGACTTAGACAAGCTTTGTCAAGGTGTTGAATTGAAAGATGGGATAACGAAGCCGGCAAAAGTGCGGTTGATTTCAGAACCAGAATTTCTTTGGCCTCGTAATCCACCTATTCGTGAACGTCAAAGTATTCCAACGAGTTGGTTGGAAATTAAAATTAGTGAAGGGCGTAATCGACAAGTGCGTAGAATGACGGCACATATCGGCTTTCCGACATTGCGTCTCATCCGTTATCAAATGAGCCATTTAACACTTGATGGATTAAACAACGGTGAATATCGCCGTTTGAATGAAGAAGAAATGCGTGCGTTATTCAAACAACTTCATTTAAATAACGCACGTTAAGATTAGAAACGTTGAGCGGGTTGTGCGTTTTCAACTTGAACGAAAAAGCCTTTATCATTCAAGATAATACTGTAATCGGTAACATATTTAACGCCGTTGGTTTCCACTATCGCATTACAGCTGCGAATGCCTTGTTGTGGATAAGATTGCGTTTCACGGGCTTGCGTGATTTGTTTTACTGTCATTTGGGTGTGAGTAGCAGCACCTTGTTTTTTGAAGGCATCAGATAATACCGCAAAGACTTTTGAATCATTACATCTTGGTACGACGACGGATTTTGTCACCATACTCGCTGTTTTTTGTGCGACAGCATCTACTTTCTTTTCAGTCACTTTTTCAACAGCTTTTGGTTCCGCTTTCTTCACTTTGCTTTTAACCGCTGGTGTTTTTTTAGCAATCACCGTTTCAGATTTAGCTGATTCTTTAACTGCACTTTGTTTGCTTTTCGCTACCGTCTTTTTGTCTTTTACTGCAGTTTGCTTAGTTTTTTCCACTGGCTGTTTGCCTTTCGTTTTTGTCGGCTCTGTTTTGTCGGCTTTATTTGTCGTTTTATTTTTTATTTTTTCTTTTTTTGTTACCGCTTTTTTCGCTTCGACAATTTTAACTGGCTTTTTTGCTTCTGCTTTTTTGGCATCTGCTTTCTTTTTCGTTGTTTTAGCTACGGTTTTAGGCGTAGTGGCTTTCTTGGCTTCCACTTTTTTAACTGCCGTTTTCACTGACTTGGTTTGAGTTGATTTTGCTGTATGATTTGGCGATGCTGCAAAGGCCAAAACAGGTAACAAGGCAAAAATCACCGCGAGTAATTTTTTCATGCGTTATTCTCCTTAAACAAAAAGTGCGGTCAAAATTAACCGCACTTTGAAATCATTTATAAATTAAAGATAGTAGTGTTCTACGTAGTTTAATTTATCGTCAAGTTTTAACACTAACGGTTGACCGGTTGGGATTTCAAAATCCATGATTTCCGCATCAGAAATACCGATGATATGTTTTGCTAATGCACGAAGTGAGTTACCGTGCGCCACCACTAAAACACGTTTACCAGAAAGCATTGCTGGTGCAATTTGATCTTCCCAGAATGGTAATGCACGTTCTAAGGTTAATTTTAAGTTTTCTGCGTTTGGTACAACATCAGATGGGATGTTTGCATAACGACGGTCGTTATGGGCAGAGTTTGGATCTTTCGGGTCTAAATCTGGAGGAGAAATGTCATAAGAACGACGCCAGATATGAACTTGTTCGTCACCGTATTGTTCTGCGGTTGCTTTTTTATCTAAGCCTTGTAATGCACCATAGTGACGCTCATTTAAACGCCAGTTTTTCACTTGAGGAATCCATAATTGGTGAGATTCTTCTAACACGATGTTACAGGTTTTGATTGCACGAGTTAAAACAGAGGTAAAGGCGATATCAAATTCATAGCCTTTCTCGAACAATTTTTTACCCGCTGCTTTTGCTTCTTCAACACCGCGCTCGGTTAAATTCACATCACGCCAACCGGTGAATAAATTTTTTGCGTTCCACTCACTGAAACCGTGACGAATGAATACTAATTCCATAAGGATCTCCTAAGTATTAATAAAAAATGAATGGCTCTGTTATAGCAAAAAATCGTTATGTTTAAAAGTAAAAAGGCGGCATTTACTGATCTTTCGCAAAAAAACGTCTGTAAACTTTTAGCCACTCAAAAATAATGCTAGTATTTAAGCCTTATTCGTCCCTTAATTTCTCTCAAGTTTAGATGTATGCAGCAAAGCAATCGTAGAAAAAAAATCTTATCAAAACTGACCGCACTTTTGGCTTGCGGTCTGCTTGGCTTTTCATCTTTCGCGCAAGGCAACGATCTCAACCAAATTCAAAAACAAATTAAACAACAAGAATCGAAGATCGCCGAGCAAAAACGAGCACAAGCTAAACTCCAAGCCAGTCTTAAAGATCAAGAAAGCAAAATTAATAGCGTTGTCGGTGAATTACGTGAAACAGAATTAAGTTTGCAAGAAATCCGCAAGCAAATGGCGGAAACGGAAAAGCAAATCAAGCAATTAGAAAAACAAGAGCGCGTGCAAAAAGCGAAGCTCGCACAGCAAATAGATGCCATTTATCGCTCAGGGGTAAATCCTTCTACCTTGGAAAGAATGCTTTCGGAAGATGCGAAAAAAGCAGAACGCATGAAAGTGTATTATCAGCACTTAAATCAAGTTCGCATTGATATGATTAACAATCTGAAAGCGACACAAGAGAATTTAGCGAAACAACGCGAAGCGATTTCAGGGCAACAAAAAAATCATCGCGATCAACTTTCTACGCAAAAGAAACAGCAGCAAGAATTACAAAAAGCGCAACAAGAACGCCAATCTACGCTAAATGAACTCAATAAAAACTTGACGAAAGATCAGAATAAATTGGAAACGTTGAAAGCTAACGAAAATGCTCTTCGCCAAGAAATTCAACGTGCTGAACAAGCTGCTCGCCAACAAGAACAACGTGAGCGTGAAGCCCTTGCTCAGAAAAAACAAGAGGAAGAAAAACGGACCTCAAAACCTTATCAACCAACTGATCAAGAACGTAAGTTGATTAACAGCACCAGTGGTTTAGGTACGGCTGCACGTCAATACAATCGTCCCGTTTCCGGTCCGACATTGCATTCCTTTGGTTCAATCCAAGCGGGAGAAGTGCGTTGGAAAGGTATGGTTATCGGCGCACCAACGGGTACTGCGGTAAAAGCCATTGCAAGTGGCCGTGTTATTCTAGCGGGTCATCTTAATGGCTATGGTTATATGGTGATTGTGAAACACGGTGACAGCGACTTGAGCTTATATGGTTTCAACCAAGCGGTATTTGTAAAACAAGGTCAGCTGGTGTCTGCGGGACAAACCATTGCACAAGTGGGTAATACTGGTGAACTCTCTAAACCAGCGCTCTACTTTGGTATTAGCCGTAAAGGCGTGCCTGTGAATCCAGCTGGGTGGATTAAATAATGGCGGCATTCTTTCAAAGTGCGGTCAGAAATACAATCATTTTTTCAACCGCACTTTTCTCTGCGTTTACTTTCGCACAAGGCAAACTAGCTATTGTGATTGATGACATTGGCTATCATCCGAAAGAAGATGCCGAAGTTTTAGCCATGCCAAAAGAAGTCTCTGTTGCGATTATTCCAGCTGCGCCCTATGCCAAAATTCGAAATCAAGAAGCAAAAGCACAAAATCACGATATTCTCATTCATATGCCGATGCAGCCTGTCAGCAATATTAAAATTGAAGAAGGTGGTTTGACTTTAGGCTTGTCTGAAGCGCAAGTGAATGAGCGAGTGAAAAAAGCGAAAGCTATTGTGCCCAATGCTATCGGAATGAATAATCATATGGGCAGTGCAGCCACAGCCGATGCCACATTAATGACCTATTTGATGACCGCACTTCGCGAGCAGCATTTATTCTTTTTAGATAGTCGCACAATTGGAAAATCAGTTGCAGGGAAAATAGCAAAAGAACAAGGCGTAGGTGTATTAGATCGCCATATCTTTTTAGATGACAGTGATAATTTGGCAGATGTGCAACGCCAATTTCAAAGTGCGATTCAATATGCGCGTAAACATGGCACAGCCATTGCTATTGGACACCCTCGTCCAAATACCGTAGCGGTATTAAAATCGGGAATAAAGAATTTACCCGATGATATTCAATTAGTAAGTATGGGAAGTTTATGGCGAAATGAAAAAATCTTGCCACCTAAACCATTTATCTTAATTTTTAATGATATTCCTGCGCCAACCTCAGTTGAGCCATTTGAGCCAATCCCTTTATTGCGAGGCGTACCGAGATAACAAAAAGAGCGGTTAAAAAACCGCTCTTTTTTATGATTTGAAACTTGTCTATCGACCATTTCGTTCAAAGAACAAGACGGTTGCTGCAACACGTGAATGCACGTTAAGTTTACGCAGTAAATTACGAATATGCACTTTAACTGTTTCTTCCGAAATGAAAAGTTGGCCTGCAATTTGTTTGTTGGATAAACCTGTCGCGATTAAACGTAACACATCCATTTCACGATCAGTGAGTGAGTCAATTGGATCAATCGTATGTTTACGCTCTAAAAGTAAATTTTTGATTGAATCACTTAAAATCACTTCACCTTGTGCAACACGTTTAATTTGCTCAAGTAATACATCTGGCTCAGTATCTTTCAGTAAATAGCCATCAGCACCCGCATCAATTAAGGTAAAAATATCATTTTTCGCATCAGATACGGTTAAGATCAAAATACGTGCATCAATGCCTTCTGCACGTAAACCTTTGAGCGTGTCTAAACCGGAAAGACCTTTCATATTAAGATCTAAAATAATTAAATCCGGTGATTCTTGAATTGCAATGGAAATACCTTCGGTACCGCTTCCTACATCAGCGACGACTTCAAAATTCTCTTCTAATTCAACTAATTGCTTGATACCACGACGCATTAATGGATGGTCGTCGATAATTAATACTTTTAATTTTTCTTGCATAATATTCTCCAAGAGATAAGCAGGCGCACATTTTATCGCCCGAAGGCAAAAACGTCTACCGCCTTAGATTATTTCTCAATAGATTTTCGGACGAGGGATTCTATCGGGATTTTGCTTATCTTCCAATGCATAATTTGCAGATAAATGAGTTTTATCCCAAACAATGCTTGTTTTGATTTAGCTATTAGCAAGTCCTTTTGCTTTTAAATTTGAACGGCATAATACGCATGCCGCTTTCTGTCGGATGCAATTGATAAAATTGCGGATAATTAAAATTCCGTTGCACCATTTTATACGGATTTTCACAATCTTTCGAACCAAGCGATTGATAAATCTGATTTATTTCACGTACTTTATCATCTTTCGAACCTTCACATTGACGATAAATTTCGAGACGATTTTTTTCATCTAACAAATAGACGTTAAAACTATCATCCACATTATCTTCAAAAAAGAACTGTAAAAAACCTTCACTGGCAAATAAATCAATTTCAGGTGGGTATCGGCGGGCTTCCGGAATAATTTCTTTTTCTTCCAACTGAGTCGGTAAAACATCCTCAAAATTGACCGCACTTTCTTTTCCGCCTTCAATAGGTTGCAAACTGATCCCTTTTTCCTCAAAAAAGAATTGCCAGTTTTTCCCTGCTACACGTAAACGAGAATGGGTTGTTGGACGACTATCCCCCAATTGAATACTAATACAACGATTGACTAACGCACTCACTAAGTTTCGCAACGTACGATTGTAGTGTTTACTGTAACAGAAAACCTGTACAGAACGCGGCTGATTTACACCCTGATCAATTTTATTAGAAAGCACTTTTAAGGCAAGCAAAATCGCATTCTGCCCTTCAAAGTGTAAGGTTCGAATTTCATTCCATACGTTACGGTAAGTGAAATCAATGCTTCCGACCAAACTCTGTTCTAACTGACCAAAACTGAATAAATCACTTGGGGAAATATTGGATTTAAGTTCTTCCACTTGTGCAGTTGGGTCATTTACTAAGTTCACAGCGATAAATAGATCACGGATTTCACATTGGGACGAAAGCGCCTCATTTGTAGGCGCTTGGCCATTGGTATGCGGGAAAAACAAGCGTAAATCGGCAACAAAATTACGCAAAGTCAGTTGGTCGATATTTTGACTAATTAGATGTAAACGCGTTTCAGCTGTTAGCAAGCGATTAAAATAAGCCCATGCAACAACTTTATTTAAACTTTCCCCATATTCAATCACGCGTTCTTTCGAAAACATAATATGATTTGGTGGCTGATTCACCAGATACCACCCATCCTTAAAATTCTTATTACCGTGAACTTCGATAAATGTGAGGTGATCTTCCGCTAAATTATGCGAAATCTGTGGATTCAGTAGCGTAATTTTACCTGGTAGCTCTTCAAATGCAGTATAAAGCTTACGAGAAAGTACCGTAATATCTTGCGGAATCACGCTAGAATTAATTTTATGTTTACGCGCAAAATCCACTAGATTTCGATAACTCATCATCAAGAAGGTCACTAAATTAGTGTGACTTTCTTTCACCCGTTTGACTTTCCAATTTGGACGTTGATCCAATTCTTCAATGCGTTCTTTTGACCAGCCCCATTCTTGCGCCATCATTTTCATATAAGAAATACGCCAGTTTGACGCGTGATATAACGCAAAGTCTTCTGTGGCTTTCACATAAAAACAAGAACGGACAAAATCAAGACGCTTAAATTCTGAATGTGCGGTCAAATATTGACTAATTCTCTCTAGAATCGCGATATAAGGGTCAAAATGGTGTGCAGCGGTACTGCGACCGGACAGTAAATCTTCTTTAAATTGACGAGCAATTAGATGGGCATTTGGATATTCTTGGGCATAGGTTTCCAATAATAAGATTTTCATCACCGATTTATACGGTGAATCAATACCTTTATACAGTTGCCATAAACTCGCACCGAAATATTCGCTCGCAGAGAATTGCCCCAATCCACCAAAATCCACCCAATCATTTGGATCAAGTTCACCAGCTTCCACTAAACGCGAAACTTCGGCTTCATATTGTTTTTCATCTTCCACCCACAAGTGGAGCCACAATAATGGCTTGCCCGAAAGGCGTACAGCAGAACGATAAAATTCTTCCAACAGCAACATATATTGAGCAGAACCGCTATTTTCTTTGGTTAATGGATCGGAATAACGCTCATTACGGAAGCGTTTTTGCGTCATCAAATAAAAATGCATTTCCACATGAAATGTGGATGCCCATAGGCTGATTTTCTTCGTTTTTTCTACCAAACGTTGCTGATCTTGTTCAGATAAATCATCTTGATGGCAGATCCAAATATCTAAATCCGAAGCTGAGGTTTGGCTAATAGATCCAAAACTGCCCATCACATAAATACCTAAAATCGTAGTAAAAACAACATCAGAATTGACTGCACTTTGCACGTCTTCGACAAGTTCGGGATGTTCTTTTGAGAGAAAATTTTGCTGATAATTGGAAAGGATAAAATCGGCAATGCCTGCAGGGGCATCTTCCACATAACCCGGCAGAGCTGGATGATTAAGATGCAACAACAGCGGCACCAAAGAGACAATGTGTCGGAATGCATCACCAGAGCCCAACAATGCACGATCAAAACGACGTTTATCTAGAGTTTCGATACATTTTCGGGCTTGAGTGAGATCGTATTTCAAGGCTTCCTACCTATGACCATATAACTGATATTACTGTACCACTTAGCTCATCAGAAATCAAAAATTTAAATGATCTGACTTTTTGCCCTAAAAATGGTAGCATAGGGTATATTTCTATTTAAAATCAGCGGTATTTATGACAGTACTTAAAACTTTAAAAATAGCGACTCGTCAAAGCCCTTTAGCCCTTTGGCAAGCGAATTTTGTAAAAGATCAATTAGAGAAATTTCATCCAACGCTTTCTGTTGAATTAGTTCCGATGGTGACAAAAGGCGATGTCATTCTGGATTCCCCTTTAGCTAAAATTGGCGGAAAAGGCTTATTTGTTAAAGAGTTAGAAAATGCTTTACTCGAAAAACGTGCCGATATTGCCGTCCATTCAATGAAAGACGTACCGATGGAATTTCCAGAAGGTTTAGGTTTAAGTGTGATCTGTAAACGTGAAGATCCGCGCGATGCTTTCGTCTCCAATACATATCGTTCATTAGATGAATTACCACAAGGTGCTATTGTTGGAACCTCAAGCTTACGTCGTCAATGCCAATTGAAACAATTACGCCCTGATCTTGATATCCGCTCTTTACGTGGCAATGTGGGCACCCGATTAAGTAAATTAGACAATGGCGAATACGATGCCATTATTTTGGCCTCAGCCGGCTTAATTCGTTTAGGGCTAGCGGAACGTATTGCCTCGTTTATTGAAGTAGAACAATCTTTACCGGCTGCCGGACAAGGCGCGGTAGGCATTGAGTGCCGTGTTGATGATGAAGAAGTGAAAGCATTACTTGCTCCACTTTCAGATGCCACCACAACGACTTGTGTCTTAGCTGAGCGTGCAATGAATACCCGCTTACAAGGTGGTTGCCAAGTGCCAATCGGTGGCTATGCCATTGAGCAAAATGGCGAAATTTTCTTGCGTGCACTCGTCGGAGAAACCGATGGCTCTGCGATTATTCGAGCAGAAGGTAAAAGTGCGGTTGAAAATGCCGAAGCATTAGGCGTGACCATTGCTGAACAACTTCTAGCACAAGGCGCAGATAAGATTCTGGCGAAGATTTACTCAGCATAGGAAATCACCATGGCCGTACTAGTCACTCGCCCAGATGAACGAGGAAAAGCCCTCGTTGATCAGCTGAATCAAGCCGGTGTGGTTGCCTTGCATTTGCCTTTGCTTTCTATTGAGGCGGGTGCTGAGTTGGCACAATTACCAACGAAACTTAATCAGCTAAAAAGTGGTGATTATGTGTTTTTGGTATCCAAAAGTGCGGTTGATTTTGCGGATAAAACCCTGAAAGATATTGGCTTTAGCTGGCGTCAAGATTTACAATACTTTACAGTTGGACATAGAACGGCACAGCATTTTTCCTGTCAAACTGAATGTACTGTTCGTTATCCAATCACGTCGGAAAATACTGAAGGCGTACTAAATTTACCGCAAATGACAGAATTAACAGGTAAAAACTTGTTAATTTTACGTGGCAACGGTGGACGAGAATTATTACGCGAACAGGCCACACTACGCGGTGCAACTGTTGATACAGTCGAATGTTATCAACGCACACCGATTAGTTATAATAACGAAGAACAAACCAGTATTTGTATCCGTTCTGGTGTGCAAACCCTGGTGGTAACAAGCCTTGAAATTTTGCAGGCGTTAATCGAATTTGTGCCTGAAAATGAACAAACTTGGCTAAAAAATTGCTGTTTAGTCACGGTAAGCCAACGCATTGCTGATGTTGCAATACAACAAGGTTGGCATCATGTGGTGGTTTCCGCTGGTGCGGACAATCAAAGTTTACTTAATACCTTACTTAATGAAGTAACTCCCCTTTCTCACTAAGGAAAAGATATGGCGAAAGAGAAATTAACCCCTGAAACGACAGATGAAATCCAAGCAACAGATGCGGTGGAAATTCAAACTGAAGATCGCGAGCCTGTTGCGCCACGTACACAAACCGTTGTGAAGAAAAGTGGTACTGGATTAAGTTTATTGGCCATTCTCATTGCACTTGGCGTGGGTGGTGCAGGTTATTATTTTGGTCAACAACAAGTGGATGAATTCCAACAAAAATTGACCGCACTTGAAGCTCAAATCAACAATAAAACGGTGGTTTCAGCACCTGCTCAAGACGTAAAATTTGATACTACACAGCTTGCTCAATTAGAATCTGCAAATAAAGCAACGCAAGACAAAATTGCCCAAGTAGAAGAGCTAATCAATGCTAAATCACATGAGTTAGTTGGCTTACAATCACAAATTAATAAAGTGAGCGCACAAGCTAATGCTCAACAACCTACTGATTGGTTATTCTCAGAAGCCGATTTCTTGCTTAACAATGCATTACGTAAATTAGTATTAGATAATGACGTGGATACAGCAGTTTCACTCTTAAAACTCGCTGATGAAACTCTCGCTAAAGTGAATAACTCACAATCAGCAGCTATTCGTAGTGCTATCAATCAAGATCTGAAACAACTTCTCTCCGTAGCTGGCGTGGATCAAAATGCGGTCATGCAAAAATTATCGCAATTAGCCAATACGGTTGATGAATTACCAGTGTTAGATGTGAATTTCGGTGATGATCAAAATGCAACGAAATTATCGGATTCTCTTTCAGATTGGGCAGAAAATGCAGAAAAAAGTGCAACTTCATTCTTGAATCACTTTATCCGCATTTCACCGAAACATGGGGCCGATCGCAAAGAATTATTAGCGCCCAACCAAGATATCTACTTGCGTGAAAACATTCGTTTACGCTTACAATTAGCGATTATGGCGGTACCTCGTCAACAAAACGAGCTTTATAAACAATCTTTAGAAGCCGTCGCATCTTGGATTCGTAGCTATTTTGATACCAATGCTGAAGTAACTCAAAGTTTCTTAAAATCAGTGGATGAATTATCCGAATTATCCATCTATGTGGATGTACCAAGTCAATTACAAAGCTTAAGCATGCTTGATAAGTATTTAAATCGTACACCTTTAGATGTACAAAAAATCGAAATCGAAGCAGAAAAAGCAGTAGATAATTCACCAAGAAAAGAAGACGTAAAACCGGCACCTGAAGCGAAAGCGGAAGAGCCAAAAGCAGAAGAAAAACCCGCTGCACAACCGGCAACTGAACCCCAACAATAAGGATAGATAATGTTTAGAGTTCTCTTTTTAATGATCGCCTTACTTGCCGGATTGATTGCAGGGCCTTACCTCTCCGGTCAGCAAGGTTATGTCAGAATCGAAACGGCAAACACCATATATGAAATGTCGCTCACCACATTAGTGATTTTCTTTGTGGTCGCACTAGCAGTGATTTATACATTAGAGTGGATTGTTACCCGTTTCTTCCTTTTAAGTAGCAATACCTATAACTGGTTTTCTCGCCGTAAACGTGTGAAAGCACAACGTCAAACTCTTGAAGGCTTGATGAAAATGAATGAAGGCGATTATGCCAAAGCTGAGAAGCTCATTGGTAAAAACGCAAAACATTCTGCAGAGCCAGTATTAAATCTGATTAAAGCTGCAGAAGCCGCACAGCAACGCGGTGATGAATTCAGCGCAAACCGTTATTTGATTGAGGCGACGGAGCTTGCCGGCTCAGATAATCTATTAGTCGAAATTGCCCGTACCCGCATTTTATTACAACAAAATAAATTACCGGCAGCGCGTAGTTCCGTCGATAGCTTGCTTGAAATGTCAGATCGCAACAAAGAAGTGTTAAAACTTGCAGCTGAAATTTATAGCCGTTCTAAAGCGTATCAAGCACTTGATGGCATCTTAGATTTAATCGAAGGTTCTGGCTTATTCTCAGCAGAAGAATTTAAAGCGCTTCAACAAGAAACAGAAAATGGCTTGTTAGATGAGAAAATGAATGAAGAAGGCGTTGAAGGCTTGCTCGCATGGTGGGAAGCTCAACCACGCCGTCGTCGCAATGATTTAGAATTAAAAACCGCTTTAATTCAACGTTTAATTGATTGCAACGATCATGAATCAGCCTATGAATTCACGCTTGAAATCATGAAAAAATTGGGTGATAACACTCCAATCAGTCCTGAACTTTGCACGCAAATCACTCGTTTACAAGCAGAAGATAACAGCAAACTGCTCAAACTAGTGGAAAAACGTGCAAAACGTGCTGATGAAAGCCAACGTTGTTGTCTCAATCGTGCATTAGGCTATCTTTATGTGCGCAATAACGATTTTGCTAAAGCAGCAGAAGCGTTTAAAGAAGTGACTGCTTGCCCAACTCAGCTTCAACCAAATGATGTTATGATGGCATCTTATGTGTTTGAACAAGCTGGTGACAAAGAAGCAGCTAAAAAAATTCGTCAGGACAGTTTAAAATCAGCCATGTCAATTCAAGACAAACCCGCCGAAATACAAACTGAACCAAAAACAGACGAAGAACCAACCGCACTTATCGCAAAACGTGATTAAAATAAACAAAGACGGGGCTGAATAACGCCCCGTTTTTTTATTATTTCATCCTCGCCTATCTCATTTAAAACACATCTCTTATTACATTTCATTATAAATAATGCATTTCCATTCTTTTCTCACTGTTTCAAAATTTTTTACTATATTGTTACGCAAACGATTAAATTATAAAAAATGAATTGGGATTATATTTTAAGTGTCACCCCACGTTTTATTCACGCCACATTGATGACGCTTCATCTCGCCTTTTGGGGCATTTTATTGTCGCTGGTGATTGGTGTGATTTGTGCGGTGATTACCACCTACAAAGTCAAATCATTAACTTGGCTCGTAAAAGGCTATATCGAGCTTTCTCGTAATACGCCTTTATTGATTCAAGTGTTTTTTCTCTATTTTGGGCTTTCTAAAGTTGGCCTGAAATTAGATGGATTTACTTGTGGCATTATCGGTCTGGCTTTTTTAGGTGGAAGCTATATGGCAGAAGCCTTTCGTGGTGGTCTGGAAGCGGTATCAAAAGGACAAATTGAATCAGCCTTAAGTATCGGATTAACCCCTTTTCAAGCTTTTCGCTATGTGATTTTTCCACAAGCCTTTGCGATTGCAACACCTGCAATCGGGGCAAATTGCTTGTTCTTAATGAAAGAAACCTCTGTGATCAGTGCTGTCGCAGTTGCGGAACTCATGTTTGTCGCAAAAGAAGTCATCGGGCTCGATTACAAAACTAATGAAGCCTTATTTTTATTAGTGGTGTTTTATTTGATCATTCTATTACCGATGTCTCTGTTCATCAGTTATTTAGAACGCCGTACTCGGAGAGCAAAATATGGGGCTTGAGTTATTATTCCAAGGCAGCAACATTGAACGCTTGCTCAACGGTTTATGGGTAACAGCTGAAATTGCATTCTTTTCTGTCTTCTTCGCCTGTATTTTAGGTGTCATTTTTGGCGTAATCATGACAAGCAGAAATCCAATTATCAAAGCCATCTGCCGCTTTTATTTAGAATTTGTGCGCATCATTCCATTATTAGCGTTACTTTTTCTCGCGTATTTCGGTTTAGCAAAATGGTTTGATATTCACTTAGATGGCATTTCTGTATGTATTTTGGTGTTTATTTTCTGGGGAACGGCAGAAATGGGGGATTTAGTGCGTGGCGCATTAACTTCCATTGAAAAACATCAAGTGGAATCAGCCTACGCTTTAGGTTTAACGCAGTTTCAAACCTTTGTGTATATTTTACTTCCGCAAAGTTTAAAACGTGTGACACCAAGTGCCATTAACCTCTTTACTCGTATGGTAAAAACCAGTTCCTTGGCAATGTTAATCGGTGTAGTTGAAGTAATTAAAGTCGGCCAACAAATTATCGAACATTCATTATTTAGTAATCAATCGGCAGCGCTTTGGATTTACGGTGTCATTTTCGGTTTATATTTTGTGATTTGTTACCCGCTATCCTTATTTTCCCGTTATTTAGAAACCCGTTGGGAAAGTTAATTTTAATTAGGAAAACACATGGCGTTATTAGAAATTAAAAACCTCGTCAAAAATTACGGTGATGTAGAAGCACTCAAAGGCATCAATCTTTCTATAGAGAAAGGCGAAGTGGTCGTTATTTTAGGTCCATCGGGTTGTGGTAAAAGTACTTTTTTACGCTGCCTAAATGGACTAGAGGAAATAAAGAGCGGTCAGATTTTGCTGCAAAATGCAGGAGAATTAGGTAAAGACATTCCTTGGGTCAAAGCGCGTCAACGCATTGGGATGGTATTCCAAAGTTATGAACTATTTGCTCATTTATCAGTGATTGACAATATTTTACTCGGCCCTTTAAAAGTACAAAAACGCGATCGTGCTGAAGCTGAAAAACAAGCCGATGAGTTACTTAAACGCGTAGGTTTATATGACCGAAAAAATGCCTATCCACGTGAATTATCCGGTGGACAAAAACAGCGAATTGCCATTGTTCGTTCACTTTGCATGAACCCTGAAATTATTCTGTTCGATGAAGTAACCGCTGCCCTTGACCCTGAAATGGTACGTGAAGTACTTGATGTAATCTTAGGTCTTGCCAAAGATGGCATGACGATGCTTATCGTTACCCATGAAATGAATTTTGCCCGTCAAGTGGCTAATCGCATCGTGTTTATGGATAAAGGGCAAATTATTGAACAAGCAAAACCGGAAGATTTCTTCACGAATCCAACCACGGATCGTGCGAAAACATTCTTAAATATCTTAAATTATGAACCGAGAGGGACAAACTATGAAGAAAACATTTAAAACATTGACCGCACTTTTAGCTACTGCCACCTTAGCATTTGGCTTAACTGCATGTAATGATAAAGAACCGGCTAAAGACGGGGCAAAAACAGTTTCAAGCCTTGAACAAATACAAAAAGATGGCAAAGTGCGCATCGGTGTATTTAGCGATAAACCACCATTTGGTTATGTGGATGCACAAGGCAAAAGCCAAGGCTTTGATATCGAAATTGGTAAAGCGATTGGTAAAGACTTATTAGGCGATGAAAACAAAGTCGAGTTTGTTTTAGTAGATGCCGCAAACCGTGCAGAATACTTACTTTCTAAGAAAGTTGATATTATCTTAGCTAACTTCACTGTGACACCAGCTCGTAAAGAAGTGGTAGATTTTGCTAATCCATATATGAAAGTGGCACTCGGTGTTGTTTCAAAAGATGGCTCAGTGATTACGGATCTTGAACAATTAAAAGGCAAAACTTTAATTGTAGATAAAGGCACCACGGCCGATATTTTCTTCACCAAAAACTATCCTGATGTGAAGTTATTAAAATTCGAACAAAATACAGAAACCTTTGAAGCCTTACGTGATGGTCGTGGTGATGCATTATCTAATGACAATACCTTCTTATTCGCTTGGGCAAAACAAAATCCAGGTTATACCGTGGGCGTAAAAAACTTTGGTGATCAAGATGTTATTGCACCAGCTGTTCGCAAAGATGCACCTGAATTGTTAAATTGGTTAAACAACGAAATCCAAACCTTAGGCAAAGATGGCCGTTTAAAACAAGCTTACGAAAAAACTTTATTGCCAGTTTATGGTGATACCGTCAGCGAAAGCGATATCGTGGTTGAATATAAATAATTTAGCCCTATTCACTTCCCCCGTAATTTCCCCACAGGGGAAGTGAAAACTTCTTTATTTTTGACCGCTCTTTAAAAGATGTGGTGTAAATCTTGCCTTTAATGGCATTCTTTCCTGAATACGTTCCCGATTAATCTGCAATGCAGCCTCTGTGGCCTCATAGTCCAACCATAAACTTGGGTCATCGGGTAATGTTTCATTCCAAATATACTGCACGTTAAAGCCTCGGGCTTTACATTCCGCATGTAATGCATCATACCGTTTCTTTAAAAATGCCAATTTATTAAAGAAAAAGCGCACATGCCCTTCCCCTAATTTATATTCTGTAGGCTGTCCTTTTAAGTGATATTTACCTTTCGCTACGGCATTAGGAATACGGGTTAATTCACGATGCTCCGCTAAAAGATGCTGATCACAAAGCTCCTCAGGCGGAACAAGATTAATTCGAGTCATAAACGATACCAAAGAAAAAGAAACATAGTACGGGGCATAAAGGTATTTGTCTATCTCATAATAAATATGACTCAAAAGATGAATTCTTTTTCTTTGATTTTCACATACATCAATCCTTGCTAAACTGATTAAAACATCACTATTGAAGGAATCACTCATGTCTGTCAAAACATTTGAAAAATTAACCGCACTTTTAGATGAACACCAAGCACGCTATCGCGTGGTTGAACACCCCACAGCAGGAAAATCAGAAGAGGTGGCTAAAATCCGTGGCACAGAATTAGGACAAGGGGCAAAAGCCTTGGTATGCAAAGTAAAAGGGAATGGCGTAAAACAAGCAGTATTAGTCATATTACCTGCCGATCAACAATCTGATTTAAGCAAAGTGGCGACCTATTTGGGTGGAACTAAGGCATCACTTGCCAGCCCTGCAGAAGTGGATACCCTGACTGACTGTGTATTTGGTGCAATTCCGCCTTTTAGCTTTCATCCTGATTTGTTATTAATTGCTGATCCTAGCTTACTTTCTCGTTATGATGAATTGGCATTTAATGCAGGTACGTTAGAACGCTCCATTATTCTTAACACGCAAGATTATGCCTCAATCGTTCAGCCCACATTAGTGGATGTAATAAAAACCGAATAGGGAAAAGATTGGTTGTCTTTCATTTGATTGATACAATGCTTCCGTTTTTCTATTAACTGGACATCTCATGAAAAAATATCTTAAAGCATTTATTCTTTTACCGTTGATTATTCAAATTATCGGCACTATTGGCCTAATGTTCGCAAACAATGATGCCGATGGGTTTCAGTCTTCAGCGATTACCGTCTTTATCGTGGCTGCTGTACCAACTTTTCTCATTACACTTTGGGCTGCATTTCACCGTTATGCGAGTTATCACGTAAAAGCCATCGCATTAATTTCGGTATTAATTGGATTTTGTTATACCGTCGTAGCGGGGATCTTTTATGCAACGCTAGTGAATGACATGGGATTTGGCGAATGGTTACGTGCTGGAGGATTAGAAATTACCTGCTTAATGGCCGCAGGCTTGGCGCTTTATTCTGTTATGGTATTACCGCTCTTGTTACCTAAAGAACGCCCGCTATAAGGCGATTTGAGGCGAATATTGAGCAGTTAAATCTACCAAATCTGCTAATGAAATTGACCGCACTTGATTGTTTTCTGGCAAAAGTGCGGTTAAATTTCGGGCTAAAACATCCTGCTCCAACACAAAACATTGCCCTTTGCATTGAGTAAACATTTCCCCATACTTTACCGCTAGCAACACGCCATCTTGCCATAAAACCACCGCATCATTTTCCGTGATTTCAGTCAAATAACGTTGAAGTTCTGTCTCAGAATAATGAGCTTGAGAAAAGGTATAAAGCATAATATTCCTTAAAACGTAAACACTTTTTCTGCTTGACTAAGTTTATTGATCAGCGAAGTGCGGTCAATTTTTTCAGCAGAAATAATGAGTTGTTCTGTTTGCAAATGGTATTGGTCGATTGAATCGGCACAGACGAAGCGCTGTTCAATATCGTATAAATCCAATAATTTAAAGGTGCGGATAAAATCTTTTTGTAACAATAACTCAGGATTTTGCCCATCAAATAAATTCAACACGCCATCATCAATAAAAAAGACACCAATATCTTCTTCATCACAAAATGCTGTTGCCGCGAGCACAGCATCTAAACCTTCACGAGAAATCGCGTTTCCATGCGGTGCGGTACGAAATAAAAATGCCAACTTCATAATGTTACCACCCGATCTGCTTTTAATGCCATCGCCATAAACTCGCCTAAGCCTGTAATCTCAAAACCTTCTGCCAGATTAGTTTTATCAGTCTCTTTTGCCGTAAGTGCATCCACCACACCACGACGTTGTGAAGCGGCTACACATAAATGCAAAGGAATATGATGTTGCGCTGAAAAGGCTTGCCAAGCTTGCGTGAGATTAAATTCATCGTTGGCAGGATAAACCAAGCCATTGCCATTACTCACACCGTCTTGGAAAAAGAAAATTTGTCTAATGACATGCCCTTTTTCGAGTAAAGCTTGGGCAAATTGATAGGCAAGAAAAGCCCCTTGTTTTCCATAAACGGGACTTTTCACAGCGAGAACATAGTTCATTACTCTTGCTCTTGTTTGATTTGACGAATATATAAATACACGGTGTGGCGAGAAATCGCGAGGCGATCAGCCACTAAATTGATCGCATCTTTAATATCAAAAATGCCTTTTTCGTAAAGTGAAATCACAATTTGACGGTTCTTATTATTATTCGAAACCGAGCGATCTGCATTCACTTCTTCAATGGTTTTTTCTACCGTTTGTGCCACCAATTCTTCCACTGAACTTGCAAAATTAACGGAAGAGGTTTCATTTTGCTCCTGCGTTGGCATAAAGGCCTGCATAAATTGAGAGACCGGCACATCCAAATTAATATTGATACAAAGTAAACCAATAATACGTTGCTTGCTATTTCGAATGGCGATGGTCACAGACTTCATCAACACATTGCCTTTAGCACGGGTGAAATAAGGCTTAGACACACTCTCACTTTGCATGTTACGCAAAGATTTCAAGGCTAAATCTGTAATTGGTGAACCCACTTGACGATTAGTATTATGTCCGTTGGCGATACAAATGGCAGAATGCTCAATGTCTTCCAAAGAGTGTAAGACGATTTCACAATGCTTGCCGATCAACGCGCTTACGCCATCAACTACCGCTTTATAGGAAATCAGAATAGCACGATCTTCATCAGTGAAAGGTTGTCTATCGGTTAGTATCATTTTTCAAATCTGGTAGGGAAAATGACCGCACTTTGGATAAAGTGCGGTTGAATTAAGGATTATTTTTTAGGATTAACGTCTAATACTTCAACCTCGAAGTAAAGTGTTGCATCAGGTGGAATTGCATCGCCTGCACCTTGTTTGCCATAAGCTAATTCAGGTGGAATCACTAATTCGATTTTACCGCCTTTTTTCACTAGCTGAAGACCTTCAGTCCAACCTTTGATCACTTGGTTTAATTTAAACTCAACCGGTTGACCACGTTCAACAGAGCTATCAAATACTTTACCATCTGGTAATTTACCGGTGTAATGTACTTTCACAGTATCTGTTGCTTTAATCGCATCACCTTTACCTGCTTCAGTGATTTTGTAAAGTAAGCCATCTTTGGTGCTTTTCACGCCATCTTTTTTCGCAAATTCAGCGCGGTATTTATCACCTTCTTCTTTTGCTGCTTTCGCTTGTTGTTCTACTTTTGCTTTCGCCGCAGACACTAATTGCTCTTGAATGCCATCTAAGGTTTTTTGAATTTTTTCGTCTTTACGAACATCAACTTTACCTTCTAATGCATCTTTTAAGCCATCTAAAATACGCGCATTGTCGTATTGAATCACTTCTTTTTGAGCATCCACTAAATCTTTTACTTGGTTACCCATTAATGCACCTACAGCATAAGACGCATCACTTGCGCTTGGCGCTGCTTTATCTTCTGCAAAAACAGAACCAGAAACGACCGCACTTACCATAAGTGCAGCAAGAGAAAGCTTTTGAATTTTCAACATTTTGCTTGATCCTTTATAATAGAAACGGAATAGCGAATAGGTTAAATCGGATTGACCAAATTCACAACATTTTTTTAAAAATTAGAGAAATTTTATGCAAAATCAACAAATTTTAGAAGATCGCATTGCTGAACTTGAAATGAAAATTGCTTTTCAAGAACAACTTTTAGACGAGCTAAACCAAGCATTAGTTCAACAACAGTTTGATATGGATAAAATTCAACTTCAACTCCGCTATCTCGCCGGCAAATTAAAAGATATGCAACCTTCTAATATTGCCAGCCAAGCAGAAGAAACACCGCCTCCGCATTATTAAAATGTAATAAAACCATATTTTATCTAAATGCGTGATCTTCATCACAAATTCATAAAAAATATTTTTATTTTATTGAAAAAATAACCAAGTGTTTTATGGTTACCTCTATAGTTGTATAGCCAAATAGAGGATGTAAAAATGGCAAAGTTAGAAATAAAAAATATTACAAAAAAATTTGGTGACTTTTACGCAGCAAATAATATTACTTTTACCGCTGAAGAAGGCGAGTTTGTCACCTTATTAGGACCAAGTGGCTGTGGTAAAACTTCCTTATTAAAATTAATCGCTGGATTTCATGTGGCTGATAAAGGTGAAATCCTTATTGGAGGAAAAAATGTTAACAATGTTCCTCCAGAAAAACGCAATACAGCCATGTGTTTCCAATCTTATGCCCTTTTCCCTCACCTCAACGTTTCTCATAATATTTGCTATGGTTTAAAGCAACGTAAAATTGATATTGAAGAACAAAAACAGCGTCTAGATCTCGCATTGAAGCAAATGGATTTAGAATTTCATAAATTGAAATTACCCAATGAGCTTTCTGGAGGCCAACAACAACGTGTCGCATTAGCTAGAGCCATGGTCACTCGTCCAGATGTGATTTTATTTGATGAGCCACTTTCTAACTTAGATGCCAAATTACGCGAAAGTGTGCGTTTTGAAATTAAGCAACTCTCAAAACAATATAATTTAACTAGTATTTATGTGACTCACGATCAGGCTGAAGCCCTAACTATGTCAGATAAAATCATCGTGTTAAATAAGGGCTCTATTGAGCAAATTGGCTCCCCTCAAGATATTTATCATCATCCTAAAAACCGCTTTGTGGCAGATTTTATTGGCATTGCCAATATTACAGAAGCCAATGTAAAAAACATCGGTGACAATCTTTATGCTGTTAGTTCTATTTTTGGCGATTTCACCGTATTTTCTGAGAAAAAACCGGAATCAGAACGAATTTATATTTGCTTTCGACCGGAAGACATTGAATTGTTACCAAACGCACAAACGGAAGCGGAAAACCAAATTACAGTAGATATCATCAACACCGCTTTTATGGGCAATATCACGGAAGTGCAAGGAGTCATTAAGCGTAATGATGAAGAGAAAAAATTACGCCTGCAACTAACAAAATGCCCGAATTTGAGCGATAAACTCACCTTTACGGTTCCCCGCCATGCGATTAAATTCTTGGAGTCCGTAAAATGAAAAGTCTCAAAAATGATGTAAAAGCATGGTTATTGCTATGCAGCGGTTTAGGTACGATCCTATTTTTAATGGGGTCCACATTCTACATTGTCGTCTCTCAAAGCCTTGGTTTATACAGTATGGGCGGGGAAGAAAGTCAATTTAGTTTAGAGTATTGGCAAGCCGTATTAAACAGTCCTGTATTCCAAAATTCGTATATTTATTCCGTAAAAGTGTCTTTATTAGGGGCGATTTTATCCATCATAGTGGCTTATCCTATTGCCATGTGGTTACGTAAAAAATTACCAACCAAGGTAACAATTATAACCATATTGCGGGCGCCTATGTTGGTACCGGGATTGGTTGCCGCCTTTTTGTTCGTCAATATGATTTCTTACCACGGCATTCTTAACGAAGTATTTGTTTATCTAGGCATTTGGGACGAACCAAAAACCTTACAAAATGATGAATTTGGTTGGGGGGTTGTGATTTTACAAATGTGGAAAAACATTCCCTTTGCTTTAATTCTTATTGGTGGAGCAGTCAATTCACTGAAAACAGATTTATTAGATGCGGCAGCTAATTTAGGTTCGAGTCCTTGGCAACGTTTTCGTTATGTCATCTTCCCGCTAACCTTAGGTGCGGTACAAGTTTCTTTTATTTTAATATTTATCGGCGCACTCGGTGATTTCGCCTTTTATAGTATTGCTGGTCCTCGTAGTACCTATTCTTTAGCACGTTTAATGCAAATGTCTGCCTATGAATTTGAAGAGTGGAATCAAAGTGCGGTCATGGCATTAACGATTATGCTGACCTCAGCCTTCTTCACCATCCTCGTGTCATTATTGATTAAACCATTAGCCGTCAAACGTGGAGAAGTCAAATGAGTAGTTCCGTACAAATCACAACGAAAAATGGTCGATTAATCGCACGTATTTCCTTAACTTTCTTTATTCTTGCTAATTTTATTTGGTTGTTCCTACCCTTTTTAATGGCAGGTTTATGGTCATTGGTAGATCCAGCTAAACCGTGGAGTTATCCAGATATTTTCCCTCAATCATTATCTTTTGAACGTTGGAAAATTGTATGGGAAACCACCTCTTTACCTGAAGCAATGTTTAATAGCTATACCATTGCGCCTACGGTTTCACTGATCACTATTTTACTCTCTCTCCCAACAGCTTATGCATTTGGACGTATGGAGTTTAGAGGTAAAAAATTAGCAGAATTATTAACACTGATTCCATTGGTTATTCCAGGCATGATTATTGCCCTATTCTTTAGCCGTATGTTATTGGATTTAAATATTAATAATCCATTCATCGGCATTGTTATTGGGCATGTTGTACTCACGTTACCTTATGCTATTCGGATTTTATCCGCAGGCTTTTCTTCTGTACCACAAGACCTCATTGATGCTAGCCGTGACTTAGGTGCATCTAAATTTACCGTTTTCAAAGACGTGTATATGCCGATGTTAAAACCCAGTTTTTTAGCATCAATTATTTTCTGTTTAGTGAAAAGCATTGAAGAGTTTGCTATCGCTTTCGTTATCGGCTCACCAGACTTTATTACTGTGCCAACCATTTTATATTCTTTCCTCGGTTATTCTTTTATTCGTCCTAATGCGGCCGTTGTATCGATTATTTTGTTGGTACCAAACATTATTTTGATGATGATTATCGAAAAATTGTTGAAAGGGAATTATCTCTCTCAATCCACAGGAAAAGCATAATTTTCACAAGGAGCATCTTATGCAAAAAAATATCCGTAAACTTCTATCCATTGGTCTTACCGCTGCCGCCTTGGCTGTCAGCACTTTCGCCTCGGCTTCCACAGACTTAAGTGGTAAATCTTGGAGTGAAATCGAAGAACTCGCTAAAAAAGAAGGGAAATTGACAGTTAGCGTTTGGTATTTGCAGCCGCAATTCCGTAATTTTGTCAAAGAATTTGAAAATCAATACGGTATTAAAGTCAAAGTACCTGAAGGCACCTTGGACGGTAATATCAATAAACTAATCGCTGAAAAAAATCTAGAAACCGGCAAAATGGACGTGGTTGTGTTAAATGCTGACCGTTTAGGCAACGTAGCGAAAAATGACATTCTTGTAAAACTCAATAACTTACCAAATTTCGATAAATTAAATCACCACTTACAAGGTGTTGAATTAGGTGATATGGCTGTAGGTTACTGGGGTAATCAAACCGGTCTAGCTTATGATCCTATGCGAATTAAAGAAGAGGAATTGCCACAATCTTGGGCAGACATGGAAAGCTATATTGATAAAAATCCAAAAAAATTCGGCTATTCAGATCCTAATGGTGGTAGCTCCGGTAATGCGTTTATTCAACGAGCTTTAGTGTACATCAATGGTGATTATGATTATCGTACTGATAAAATTGATGAAGCACAGATTGCTAATTGGAAGAAAACCTGGGATTGGTTCAGCAGTAAAAAAGATGCACTAATCCGTACCGCGTCAAATGCTGATAGTCTAACCCGTTTAAACGACGGTGAGTTAGTAATTGTCTCCGCATGGCAAGATCACTTGTTCAGCTTGCAAAAACAAGGTGCAATTACTGACCGTTTAAAATTCTATGTACCAAAATTTGGTATGCCGGGCGGTGGTAATGTTGTAACCGTGGCCAAAAATGCCCCGAACCCGGCTGCATCGCTTGTTTTCGTGCATTGGATTACTTCGCCTGAAGTACAACAGAAATTAAACCAAGAATTCGGTGTTCGTCCACTAAATAGTGAATCTGGTTTGAAAGATACTATTTTCTTCTCAACACCATGGCGTAAAGCCGAAATGGAAGCCTTCACGAAAGAGGTTATTTCGAGATAAACAATAAACCGCACTTTAACGTGCGGTTTACTTTTATAGGTTAGTAAAGTGCGGTCAGTTTTAACCACATTTACAACCAAACAAAATAAGTCATGCTGCCGATAATGGCGATACAGAATAGGTTTAGAATCAAACCAACTTTGGCCATATCGAGTTGTTTTACATGTCCAGTTGCAAACACAATAGCATTTGGCGGTGTGGCGATTGGTAGCATAAATGCACAACTTGCCCCACAAGCGATAATTGCGGCTAAAGCGATAGGCGGTAAATTCATGGATTGTGCCACTGAAATCACAATTGGCATAATCAATGCAGCACTGGCGGTATTCGATGTGAATTCTGTTAAGAAAATAATAAATGCAGTTATCACAAAGCAAAGTACCCAAAGTGGTTTGGTTTGTACAAACTGAACGATGCTATCCGCCATAATCTTACTGGCACCCGAATCTTTCATCACAATGCTGAGTGTCAAACCACCACCAAATAAAACGAGCACGCCCCATTCAACACGCTCTTGAATTTCTTTCCAAGTCGCCACGCCTGAAATACAAATAAAGATCACAACGCATAGCGCAATTACCGTATCAAAGTTTTCGATTTTTTTCGGTAATTCAAGGAAAGCACTAATCCACGGATTCAAGAGGGAACTGAAAAGCAACATAATCGCCATACCGATAAAGATCAGCAAAGTAATGATATTTTTTCGATTAAAGCTGACTTTCTCAAGTGACGGATTAAATTCCACAGAAAAGTCTGGACGTAAAATCACCCATAAAGAAAAAATCATTGAAGGCACAAGCAGTACCATCACTGGGAAACCGTAACCTAACCATTCCGTGAAGGTCACTTGAATTTGAGACGCCAAAATCGCATTCGGCGCACTTCCTACTAATGTACCAATACCACCAATACTGGCACTAAATGCCATCCCTAACAAGACAAAAGCATACAATCGATGATTTTTCTCTGCATTGATACCTTTTAGCATGCCCATCGTGAGCGGTAACATCATCGCCGCCACAGCGGTGTTGTTAATCCACATGGAAAGGAATGTCGTTGCGGTGAAAAGGTAGGTAATAGAAAGTTTTAAGTTTCCTTTGGCCAAACGAATAATGTAATTCGCAATAATCTTATCTAGATTCTGAATTTGTAACACCGCAGCCACCACAAATCCCCCAAAGAACATATAAATAATTGGGGTAGAGAATGGTGCAAGCGCTTTTTGTGTATTAATCAAACCTAATCCAATGGCCACAACAGGCACCATCAGGGATGTCACGGTAATATTAAAGGCTTCCGTTAACCATAAAATACCAATGAAAATCAGCAAGGCTAACCCGCGATTCTCTTGAGCAGAAAATGGCAATATTTTGATTAACACCAACATGAAGACAAAGTCTAGGGCAAGAATAATGAGACTTTTATATTTAGAGAGAAAGGTTTGTTGAGTTTGCATATACAATCTCCTATAAAACGATAGGGGAGATTATTAATTAGCATTTAACCGAAAAAATTGAAACATATTTTTAACAAATTTGTGACATGCTTCAAATTATTTTTGTATAAACAACAAACCGCACCTAAAAGTGCGGTCTGTTTTGCTTTCGTTTTTTATCGTTGCACACGTGCTTGAATACGTTCTGGCAATCTTAATCCAACGAGAGCAACAAGGACAATTGTCCAGAATAAGGTCACATACACAAGGGCTGAACCAAGTCCGACTCTTTCGCTAAGTGCGGCGGCAATCACTGGAGACACCCCTCCACCAATCGCGGCGAAGTTATAGATGAAACCAATACCTGTGCTTCGCATTTCAGCTGGGAAGAAAGTCGCCATATATTTTGGTACTAAACCGGCAATCCCTAAGTTAGTTGCAAGTAAGAAGAAGAGCAACGCACCAAGCGCTAATACATTATTTTCTGGCAAATAGAATACTGGGAAGAGGAAGAAAAGTGATAACAATAAGCTATATACAAAGGTTTTCTTCTCACCCAATTTGTCCCCGATAAAGCCTGCAATTAAGGTACCGATGAGGATACCAAAGCCTGCCCAGAACATCAGTGATTTCACATTTTCAGCATAGCCGTTTTCTTTGAGATAAAGTGGAAGTAAGCCTACTACCGGCCAGTTTACGGAGAAAATTGAATAACAAACTAAGAAAATAATTAAGGTGATTGGTAATTGTTTTTTAGTGAACAGGTCAGTAAGTGGAACTTTATTCACTTTACCCGCCGCTTTCGCTTGAGCCCATTCTTCACTTTCAGGTGCATGGCGACGAACATAGAGCACTAAAGCAACTGGTGCTAAACCAATGAAGAAAGCCATACGCCAGCCATAAGCTTGTGCAACCCAAGGAATCACTTGAGAAGCAAGAATATTACCGATGGAAAAGCCACTCACTAAAAATGCACTGGCTTTTGTACGTAAATGTTGTGGCCAGCTTTCAATGGCATAAGAGGAAGAACACGCATATTCACCCGCCATCCCCATACCGATAATCATACGGAAGATGAAAAGCCAAATATAACTGGTGGATAAACCGCACAAGAATGTGCCGACGGAATACGTAACAATGGAAACAATCATTGCTAAACGACGACCATATTTATCGGCAAAGCTACCAAAAATCGCGCCACCTAATGGACGTGCGACGAAAGCTGCAAGTAATAATGTGGATGTTTCCGTTGTGCTCATGGCGAATTCTTTTTGAATATCCAAAAGCACGTAAGTGATAAGCATATAATCGAAGCCATCAAAAACATAACCCAACCAAGCCGCAAATAACGCTTTTTTTTGCGTAGGACTGACTTCTTTATACCATGGTAATGATGTTGCCATAACAACCTCCTTCCTTGTATTTGAGAATTTTGTGGTATAGATCACAGAATTTAAAATCACTGCTAATTTCTGCTTGCATAAATAAAGATAAGACGTATGATGTCTTATGTCAATTAGAGAGAATGAGAGCTGGATCACAAATTCAGAAAATAGATTAGAAAATGAGAACAGAAATGAAAAAAACAAGTAAAAAAGAAGCAAGTCTCGTTTTGCAGGATAAAATCAAATCGCTCATCATCAAACAAAATCTTAAATCTGGCGATTTGATGCCAACAGAAAATGAACTGATTGAACAGCTTGGTGTGAGCCGTTCCAGTTTGCGTGAAGCCATTAAATCTTTAGAGGCATTACACATTTTAGACATTCGCCATGGTGTTGGCACTTTTGTGAGTGAATCATCTCTTGTACCAATGATTCGTGGATTAAGCTTTCACACCCAACTGAATTTGCATAATGATCATAATCAGCTGATTAATATTTTGGATATTCGGGAAATTTTGGAATACGGTTTTGCTCCGATGGTGTTGGGGAAAATTAGCCAAGAACAGACCGCACTTTTGCAAAAATCAGTGGCCAATATGGAAAAAAATGCCCGTGAGCAAAAATTTTCGCCTAAAGATGAGTACCACATTCATTTAAAACTTTATGAACCATTAAATAACCCATTACTGATTCAGTATTTAGATGCGTTTTGGCAAATTTATCAGCAAGTAGAAAAAGGCCTACCGCCACCAACACTTTCACCTGAAAAATTAGCCATGCAACACCGTGAATTAATTGATGCGGTAGAAGCACATGATTTGGTACGGATGCAACGCGCGATCTTGCAATATTTCCAAAGTATTCGCCAACGCTTACAACAAGGAGGGCATGATGCAAACTAATGGATTAAACATTGCCTTAATCGGCTGCGGCTTTTTTGGCGTTCAGTTGGCTTCAGCATTTGATAAAGCTCAAGCAAACTTAATTGCGGTGACCGATATCAATCCTTCTCTTGCACAAAAACTTGCAGACCAATACGGCAGCCAAGCCTTTTTTAGTGTGGAAGAAATGTTGGCTGAAACCAAACCTGATTTAGTGGTTATCGCCACGCCAAACTATGCTCATTATTCCCCTGCTATCTTAGCGTTAAATGCTGGCTATCATGTCTTTATTGAAACGCCTTTTACCTTAAGCTCTTCTCAAGGCCAACATTTACGCCGTCTTGCCGAAGAAAAAGGCAAATTCATTTTTGTGGGCCATTTGGAACGTACGTTACCTGGCATGTTGAAAGTCAAAGCGGCTTTAAAACAAGGAAAATTAGGCCGCATTACGGTCGCTCGTGCTATGCGTCAGCGTTGGATTGAAAACCTACCAAATAAAGAATGGTGGAAATTAGATGCTAATCTTACGGGCGGTGAGCTTTTCCACCTCATTCATGAACTGGATTTACTCTGTTGGTTACTAGGCGATATTGAGGCGGTCTTTGCTCAAGCGGCTAATCAAGCGCATCACGATACGCCAGACAGCCGCGATGTGTTGCAGTTGCTATTACGTTTTAAAAATGGCGTATTAGGTTCACTCGAAATGGGCACGGCTTATCGATTACACCAATGGGGCATTCAAATTCATGGCGAAAATGGTGTGATTGAAGTCAATTTCTTTACCTCAAGTGTCACATTTAATTATCTAGATGGAAAAATAGAACACGTTGATTTATTTGATGAATTTGAGGCTGATTTATCTTTGCGCGAAAGTGCAAAAGGCACACAGCAATATAATGTCACCCACGCACCTTGCCAACTTTGGTTAAGTCGAGCCGCTGAAATCGAAGTACAAAGCGTGGTAGAGCACTTAACGCAAGGAAAAATCAGTCCATTAAGTCTATGTTTAACTGAAGCCATCGAAGTTGCAGAAGCAGCGAAGCAATCCATGGTAACGGAAAAACAAATCTCAGTGAAAAAATAAGGAGTTTATTATGATGCGATATGGTGTTGTTGGCGTTGGCTATTTTGGTGCGGATTTAGCCCGTTTCATGAATGAATTTGATGATGCACAGATTACCATGGTATATGACCCTGAAAATGGTGAAACCATTGCGAAAGAATTACAATGCGTAGCGGCAAAATCTCTTGAAGAATTAGTCACTTCCCCTGAGGTGGATTGCGTAATTGTCGCCACTCCAAACTACTTACACAAAGAACCGGTAATCCTTGCCGCGAAAAACAAAAAACATGTTTTCTGTGAAAAACCAATCGCCTTAAGCTATCAAGATTGTGATGACATGGTGCGCGCTTGCGAAGAAAATGGTGTCACCTTTATGGCTGGCCACGTGATGAACTTCTTTAACGGTGTTCACCATGCCAAAGAATTAATCAATCAAGGCGTGATCGGTAAAGTACTTTACTGCCACACCGCACGTAACGGTTGGGAAGAACAACAACCAACCATTTCATGGAAAAAAATCCGTGAAAAATCTGGCGGTCACTTATATCACCATATTCACGAACTAGACTGCGTACAATTCATTATGGGGGGTATGCCAAAAACCGTCACCATGGCGGCAGCTAATGTTGCACACAAAGGCGAAAAATTTGGTGATGAAGACGATATGATTTTTGTCACTATGGAATACGATGATAATCGCTTCGCAGTTCTAGAATGGGGTTCCGCTTTCCGTTGGGGTGAGCATTATGTATTAATTCAAGGGGAAAAAGGTGCGATCAAACTTGATATGTACAATACCAAAGGCACCCTTCGCGTGGATGGAAAAGACACCTATTTCCTCATTCACGAAACCCAAGAAGAAGATGATGACCGCACCCGTATTTACAACAGCACAGAAATGGACGGTGCGATTCAATACGGTAAACCGGGTAAACGTACACCGCTATGGTTGAGTTCTATCATGAAAAAAGAAATGCGTTATTTAAATGACATTCTCCATGGTATGGAACCAACTGAAGAATTTGTAAAATTACTCACCGGTGAAGCTGCCCGTGCCGCTATCGCCACTGCCGATGCTTGTACCCGTTCTCGTTACGAAAACCGCAAAGTTGATTTATCAGAAATCATCGGTAAATAAAAATAACGTAAAAATTAACCGCACTTTGGTTGAAAAATCAAAGTGCGGTTGTTTTTTTAAATGTTGTTAAGAAACTTACGGCGATAACCGCTCTATTTCCCATTTTCCATCATTGTATAAATAACAAATTCGGTCATGTAAACGACTTGGGCGACCTTGCCAGAATTCAATGCGATCAGGAATTACAAGATAACCTCCCCAATGTGGTGGACGAGGTACGTTTAATGGGTGTTTTGCTGCAATCAATGCGGCTTTTGCTAATAAAGATTTGTGGCTAGAAATGACCGCACTTTGCTCGCTTGCCCAAGCGCCGATTCGGCTGGTGTAAGGGCGCGTTGCAAAATATTCATCTGATTGTTCAGGCGAGATTTTTTCGGCTTTGCCCTCAATACGAACAGAACGTTCTAATTCAGGCCAAAAGAATGTCAGGGCGACGAAAGGATTATGTTCTATGGCTCGACCTTTTCGGCTGTGATAATTCGTAAAAAATACAAAGCCTTGTTCGTTCACTTCTTTCAATAGTACCATACGGCTTGTTGGTCGACCGTCTTCATTGACTGTCGCAACATTAACACCTGTTGGCTCATTGACTTTAGCCGTAATCGCTTCGTTGAGCCATTTTTCAAATTGTTTTATCGGATTTGGATCGCAATCATGCTGAGAAAGCGCCTGTTTGCAATAATCCTCACGAATATCATGTAAGTCCATTTTCTTTCTCCTTTTGCTTGAAAACAAAAAGCCCTTGCAGTTGCAAGGGCTAGTATAGTCCGTTAATTATTTACCATCAACACTCACGCCATAAAACGCATCATAGCCAAATGGGCTTTGTACGTAGCCTTTTACGCGAGGGCTAAGTGGTGCGAAACCAACAGAGTGCGCAACTGGAATCCATGGTGCTTGCTCATGGAAAATCACTTGTGCTTGTTTATAAAGTGCCGCACGCTCATCTTTATTAGTTAAGCCAATCGCTTTATCTAATAAAGCATCAAATTCTGCATTTTTGAAACGCGCAAAGTTTGAGTTGCCCGCATTAGCACTTGCAAGTAACGGAGAAAGGAAGTTATCCGGATCACCGTTATCACCTGACCAACCGAAGATACCTGCTGTTAATTCACCTGCTTTGGCGCGTTTTTGATAGTCAGCCCATTCAAATGTGACTGGATTTGCTTTTACACCTACTTTCGCCCAGTCTGCCATTACAAGTTCAGCCATACGTTTTGGATTTGGGTTAGACGCACGTACCACTGGTTGAATCCAGAAGTCAGTTTCAAAACCGTTTGGATAACCTGCTTCCGCTAAAAGCTGTTTCGCTTTCTCTGGATCATACGGATAATCTTGGATTTCGTCGTTATAACTCCAAATTGTTGGTGGCAATGGATTTTTCGCTGCAGTGCCTGCACCTTGATAAACCGCTTCAATAATCGCTTTTTTGTCCACCGCATAATTCAATGCTTGACGCACTTTCACGTTATCAAACGGTGCTTTTTCCGTATTGAATGCGATATATGCCACGTTCAAACCTTTTTGTTCCAAAAGCTGTACTTTCGGATCGGTTTTCATTTTGGCTAAATCCGCCACGTTCGGGAAGAGAATTAAATCACAAGAACCCGCTTGTAACTTCGCATAACGCGTCGTCGCATCTGGTACGATGCTAATCACTAAACGATCAAGCGGTGTACGACCTTTCCAATAGTTTTCATTTGCTACGTATTGTGCCGCTTGGTCAGTTTTGTAATCCACAAAAATAAACGGACCTGTACCTACTGGTTTGTTATCGATTGTTTCTGGTTTACCCGCTTTCAACATCGCATCTGCATATTCAGCGGAATAAATAGAAATAAAGTCCATACCCAAACTTGCTAAGAAAGTCGCATCTTTTTTATTCAAAGTAATACGAACGGTATTGTCATCCACTTTCTCAACTGATTTTAATAAATCTGGGAATTTCATCGCTTTGAAATACGGATAAGTCCCTTTCGACACGTTGTGATAAGGGTGGTTAGGATCTAATTGACGTTGGAAAGAAAAGACCACATCATCCGCATTAAAATCACGTGTTGGCGTAAATTCTTTTGTCGTATGGAATTTCACCCCTTTACGCAAATGGAACGTATAAGTTAAACCATCATCACTGATCTCCCAACTTTCAGCCAAGGCTGGCTCAAGGTCAGTCGAACCTTTTTTGAACTCAACCAAACGGTTATACACTTGTTGTGAACTCGCATTGTAAGATGTGCCTTCCATTACCAATGCAGGGCTAAAGCTAAGTGGTGCTTTCGCTGTACAGTACACAAATGTGTTATTACCTGAAGGTTTTGCTGTTTCTGCTTTTGCATTTTCTTTTGCCGCAGAACCAGATTGATCACAAGCAGCTAAAAACAAACTGGCTGCAATAAGAGTTAAGGTCGCTTTTAATTTCATAAGTTTTCCTTCTTTAATCGGGTGTAACACCCAAACATAAATATAAAATTTTACCTAAGATATAAGCAAATCAAACTTTTACGAAATAAGAAAAAGATCTTTCTTATAACAAATTAGACTAAGGCATTCAATATCAGCGTTTTTCCCGCAAATGATCTCCATCTGTTTTGCGTAAATAACTCAATATCCAAACTAATGCGATCGCAAAAATGGAAGTCGTCAGAAACGTGTAACTGAAAGCATGTTGTAACGCATCCCCTTCATTACCAACAAATTGACGGTATAACGTCAAAATAATAGATGCCACAGCGATACCAAAGCCAATTCCCACTTGTTGCACAATACTCAGCAAGGTTGAACCTGTACCACTTTCTTCCTGTGATAGATCGCCAACAGTAAGTGTATTAATTGAACTAAAAATCATCGACATGCAAGCACCGTACCACATCAAATTACATATAATCCATGTTGTGGATGATGAGGTATCAAGCCATGACATGGAAACTGTTGAACCAGCCATTAAAAGTGACGATAAAATTAACGTGGTTTTATAACCTAAGATATTTAAGATGTGTCCAATAAAGCGTTTAAATACGACAGACATTAGTGCAATGGGTGCAAGCAACCAGCCTGACACTTCAGCTGAATAGCCAAAGGAAAGTTGGAACATTAATGGCAATAAAAACGGCACAGCCGAGCCGGAAAGACGAATAAAGATATTGGCTGCAATGCCTAATCGGAATGTTCTTGTATTAAAAAGAGATAAAGGCAAAATAGCACGATCATTACCTTTCGCATAAAAATAATAAGCCATCAATAATGCCATACCAATCGCTAATGCACTGTATGTGGTTATGCGATCACTATGACTTTCACCGAGTAAATCAAGCCCGAGCGTTAAACCCACTAAACCAAATGCAAAGAGTAAAAAACCCGTCCAGTCTAACTTAGACGCATTACCCTTATGATTTCCCATCACTTTAGCCGCCGCCCAAAAGCCTAACATACCAATAGGAATATTAATTAAGAAAATCCAATGCCATGAGGTATGCACCACAAGCCAACCACCTAAAATCGGACCAAGAATCGGTCCAATGAGTCCAGCTGTTGCCATTAAATTCCATGCATTAATCAATTGGTTTTTCGGTACGGTTTGAATAATCGCAAGACGAGCGACAGGCATCATAAATGCACCACCGATACCTTGGAGAATCCGTGCGAGCACAAGAGTTTCGAGAGAAGTGGCCATCGCACAAGCTACCGAGCCGAATACAAAGGTAAAAACAGCAGAGCGGAAAACAGTGAGTGTACCAAATTTCGCTGCTGCCCAAGCAGTTAAAGGAATAAATAAAGCAACGGCAAGAGAATAGGCGATAATCGCCATTTGCATTTCAAAGACGGGGATTTGTAGATCTGTTGCAATAGTGGGTAAGGCAGTATTTAAAATAGTCGCATCCAAGCTTTGCATAAACAAAGCCATGGAAGCCACCCAAGCCAGCCCTTTATAGTGCTGACTTTCTATTACTGCGTCTTTTTCCACCATTGATAAATAAACTCAGCGATCTGTTCAATGTGATTAATATCTAATAAAGTGCGGTCAGTTTCAAGCGAATAATCCGTTGCTAAAGCCAACACGTTTTCATCTAATTCTGGCAAAGGTTTTGTCATCTCTTGTCGATGCAACAGAATCTTTTGAATGGGTTCTTCTTTAAATCCTTCCACCAAAACTAAATCTGTTAAATGACGATCAAATTGTTGGCTTAAATAAGCTAATGAAACCGGCGCTTGAGGCGTTTCTGTCATTAATGCCCAACGACTATCGCAAGCCATAAGAACTTGCGCAGAACCCGCCTCTTTCATTCGCCAGCTGTCTTTTCCCTCTTTATCCACATGGGCGTTGTGATGACTGTGTTTAATCACTGAAACACGCAAGCCTTTTTTAATTAATTGAGGAAGCAATTTTTCCAGCAATGTAGTTTTGCCACTACCGCTGTAACCCGTGATACCAAGAAGAGGAAGGGAATTGTTCATTGTAAAAACCTTAAGAAAAATGACCGCACTTGATAAAACAAAACCCCGCAGGACGGGGTTTTGCTATCAAAATCCATTAGGTGAAGAAAGTATAGCAAGGGAAAACAAAATAGCAACTTTCTCACGTCTACTGAATTATTTTAGGAATGTGACACCTTGTACAATTCGTTTAGCTGCGGCAATTGGAAGCTGTCCGATAAAGGTAATTTCTTTATCGCCTATGACTTCACTGTAAATCGTATAAGCCCCTTGTTTCCATGTATTTTCTTTTGCGGCAGTGCTATCTGCTTTATTGATATAAAGCGTGAAAGTGAAAAGACCATCACTAAATAACGCATTTTCAGTCACTTCACCATCTATTACATCTTGATTCTGGCGAATTAAATCAAAACCTTGCGGTAACCAATCAGTTTTCCAATTGATTGAAAGGGATGACTCTTGCTTCCCTTCATTTAAAAGTGGCGGCACTGACACCTTATTAAGGTAATCTGTCAAACCACGTAGACGATCATCGATATATAACGTCACGACACGGAACTGATCCAATAACTTGCCTTCTCGATCAAGCATATCGCCTCGCAATAACAAACCATTTTCTTCATCTAAGAAAACGAGATATTGATAGCGAAAATCATCTTTTGGCACAATACGAATGGTATCGACAAATCGACCTGCAATTCGGTCTTTTCCAAGCTTAATAAAATCATAATTCTGACTCAGCTTACTAAAATCAGTACGAATCACTGCCGGAAGCGCATCCACAATCTCACCACTGTTAATCGTGAAAGCACGTGATCCCGACTGGAAATAGCTGACTAAATTACCGCGCTGGATGATTTCTTGCTGTTCACCATCTAATGTCACCAACTGTGCATACACTTTTTGCCCTTGTTTAATATGGCGATAACGGAACGAGTCCATATTCGTTGGTGTAGTTTGCACAAAAGCAATCTCATAATTTAAATCTCGCATGGCTTGCGACATTTTATTTAATGACTGAATTGGCTCTTCTGCAAATGCCGTAAAAGGTAACAGGAATAAGCCTAAAAGTGCGGTTAATTTGAGAAACGTTTTTTTCATAAATAAATCAATTGATCCATAAAAAAATTCACCACGCCTAAGGTGGTGAATTATCGATTAATTGCTGTAATTATTTCGCTTGGTTGCTACCCACATTTAAGCTATCTGCATGCATACGACGCTGTAATTCATAGTTTTGCAACATCGTACCAATACGGCGATTTTTTTGCTCAACCTGTTCCGAAGTGGCTACATCTTTGGTCGGAGCGTTGTAACTTACTTCTTGAACAGAATTGTTAAATGGTAAAGTTTGTAAAACTGGGTTTTCAGGTGTAACCGAGGTGCTTTTCGCATTAAATGATTGCACACCTACTACTGCCACCAAACACACACCTGCAGCCACTGCAATTTGTGTCATTGGTGCAAAGAATGCTTTTAATTTTTGCACGAATGGTAAGCTGTCAGCTTCTTCTGGTGTTGGTTGAGAAACAGTAATCTCTACGTGTTTTACTTCTTCTAATTCAATTAAATCAGCCATTTTCGCCGTAAAGTCAGCACCTAATAATACTGGTGACTCTTTACGCATGACCGCTCTTACGGTGTGATACGCAGCCCAAGATTCTTGTGAATCTTTATCCTGACAAAGCTGTTCCGTCAACTCGGCACTGACTTCTTCTCCATCCATATAGGCTGAAAGTAACTCTTTTTGCATTTTATAAACTCCGACTTTATTTTAACGTTGCATAAGCGGTTGTATTTTGTTCTCAATCACTTCCCGAGCACGGAAAATGCGAGAACGTACAGTGCCTACTGGGCAATCCATTATTTCTGCGATTTCTTCGTAACTTAAACCTTCAAGCTCACGCAAGGTAATCGCGGTTCTTAAATCTTCTGGCAAACTGTGAATGGTATCGAATACCACTTTTTCTAATTCGCTAGATAACATTTCATTTTCAGGGGTATCTACATCACGTAGATGGGTTCCCACATCATAGCTTTCGGCATCTTCAGCCAAAATATCTTCGCTCGGTGGACGGCGCCCCTGTGCCGTTAAGTAATTCTTTGCCGTATTAACGGCAATTCGATATAGCCAAGTGTAGAATGCACTATCACCCCGAAAGGATTCAATGGAACGATAGGCCTTAATAAAGGATTCTTGTACAACATCTGGAATGTCGTTATGAGAAATGTAGCGGGTTAAAAGTCCGGCTACTTTATTTTGATAACGAGAAACCAATAAATTAAAGGCTTTTTTATCGCCTTGCTGCACTCTTTCTACCAAAGCCTGATCTGTTAGCTGTTCAGCCATATATCTCCTATGCTACGTCTAACACGCCTTCATATATTCAAGACAGCAAGCTATTGTTGCTTTATCAGACAGAGTTAAAATTGAAAAGTTCCTTATCTATAAAAAATTTCAAAAAAATTAATGGACATTCGTTTTCTGCACATCTTGGATATATTCAACCATCGCTTGTACTTCAGCATCGTCTGATTGACTGCCATTAAAAAACCACGAAAAAAGTTGTAAATCCGTGGCGGCAAGTAAACGAATAAAAATATCTTTTTTGTCGTCAGTCAGTTGGTCAAAATGCGCTTTATAAAAAGGCATGATGATTTTATCCAACTCAAGCATGCCTCGACGACAATCCCATTCAATGCGGAGTTTATTGTATTTATCCATAATTTCTCCCTAAATCATTGTAATTATACCTGATAAATGAAAAGTGCGGTTAAAAATTACCGCACTTTTTTAATCTAAGAATTGGCTATTCTGTCGCCTTTGGTTTAATCACCGCATAAACCACGCCGGTTAATAATGCCCCCGTTGCAATTGCACCTAAGTAGAGCAATGGCTCTGAGACAAATGGAATCACAAATAAACCACCATGTGGTGCTTGTAGTGAAATATTTAATGCCATTGAAATCGCACCGGCAGTTGCACCACCAATAACCGAGCTAATAATCACACGCCATGGATCGGCTGCCACAAACGGTAACGCCCCTTCAGAGATAAAGCATAACCCTAAGACAAAAGAGGCCTTACCCGCATCACGTTGATTGCTGGTAAATTTACTGCGAGCAATCCAAGTTGCAATCGCCATACCAATTGGCGGCACCATACCGGCAGCCATAGCGGCAGCCATTGGGGTGTGAACTTGAGAGGCTAACATTCCCACGGAGAACGTATAAGCTGCTTTATTTACTGGACCGCCCATATCAATACACATCATGGCACCGATAATCGCACCCAATACCATCGCATTAACCTCGCCCATGGATTTTAACCAATCGCTTAAGGTCGTCATAATTTGTGAAACCGGTGGGTTAATCACATAAATCATGGCAAGACCAACAATCAAGGTACCAAAGAGCGGGAGAATTAAAATCGGTTTTAAGGAAGTTAAACTTGCCGGCAATTTAATGGTTGCATTTAATCCTTTCACCACATAACCCGCTAAGAAACCGGCGATAATCCCACCTAAAATCCCTGCACCGGCTGTGGTGGCTAACATACCGCCAATAAGACCTACCGCAAGCCCCGGACGGTCTGCGATAGAAAAGGCCACATAGCCGGCAAATACTGCGATCATCAAGTGGAATGCTGCACCACCACCGATATCCATTAAGGCTTTTGGAATACCATGGAAAATCGTTTCATCTTTGAAGGCTTCGATACCAAACATAAAGGAAATCGCGATTAATAAGCCACCAGCAACCACCAACGGCAACATGTGCGATACACCGGTCATCAAGTGTTTATAAACACCTTTTTTCTCGCCGCTTTCTTCTGATTTCGCAGAAGATTTTGCTGCACCACCTTCGTAAATTTTCGCTTCTTTAAATGCCTTATCGAATTCCTGTGCTGTTTTCTTTAAAGCCAAACCAGTCGACGTACGATACATCGGTTTACCTTGGAATTTATCTAACGGCACATCAATATCAGCTGCAACAAAGACTAAATCTGCCGCAGCGACTTCTTCAGGAGTAATTTCATTACCAGCGCCCACTTGACCACGGGTTTCTACTTTTACCTGCCAACCTTGTTTTTTTGCATAGGTTTCAATGGCTTCAGCAGACATAAAGGTATGCGCAACACCCGTTGGGCAAGCTGTAACCGCAACAATATTTTTGACGCCAGAAATGCCGTTGAATCCAACCGCACTTTGAGTAGGTTGAACATAGTCCACGGCTTGATTGAGTGCATTCGTAAGCATTACTTCAGGAGAAGCAATTGCCGCGTCTTTATTAGCTAAAAATACTTTTTTGCCCACAAGATCAGCAGAGTTTGGCAAACTAGATCCGAAAACAATCACTAAATCCGCCTCTTTGGCTTGTTCAACCACAGTATGATTGGCTTTTTTCGCTGCCACGCTCAATGCTTGGCGAAGTAAATAGGCTTTTGCCGCACCAATTTGCGGAGATTGAGTTAAAAACAAATTCATTACATTATCCTTCAATCACAGAAATTTTGACATTCGCCAGAATTGGCTCAAGCAAGGCGATATCGCTCACACCCACATTACTTTGTGAAACTGCAAAGGCGGAAACTGCACTTGCAAACGCTAAGGTTTCCGCTTGAGATAAGCCTTTTTCAATACCGTAAATTAAGCCTGCCACCATGGAATCGCCTGCGCCTACAGTACTCACCACATTTTCACATTTAGGTGGTTGAGCTTGAATAACAGCTTGATCACTCAGCCATAAAGAACCGTTCGCGCCCATCGAAATAATGACGTTAGCAATGCCTTCAGCTTTAAGTTTTTTGGCTGCCGCAATAATTTCATCAAGAGAATTTAGCGGATGACCAATCCACGCTTCTAATTCGCGATGATTTGGTTTTACCAACCAAGGATGGGCTTTCAAACCTGCTGTAAGTGCCGCATTGCTGCTATCTAATACGACTTTCACACCGGCTTGATGCAACTGCTTAAGCCAATCCGCGAACAATTCGGGACTCACACCTCGCGGTAAACTGCCACAAACCGCAACAATGTCAAAGTTTTGACAATACGCTAATGAATCTGCTGTAAATTGCTGCCAAGCTTCTGGAGTAATTTGATAACCTAAGAAATTTAGGTCTGTCACATCGGCTTCGGTTTCCGTAATTTTTACGTTAATGCGAGTTTTACCGGCAACGCGATGGAATTTGTCTTCCAAGCCTTGTTTTTTAAATAAGGTTTCAAAATCACCGATGTTATCTTCCCCTAAGAAGCCACCAACGGCCACCTCTACGCCCAAATCTTTTAATACCTTAGCGACATTGATGCCTTTGCCTGCTGGGAAAATACCGAGCGTTTCAACGGTGTTCACTTCGCCGATTTCAATTCGAGGCAAACGCCCAACTAAATCATAAGCGGCATTTAAGGTAATTGTTGCTACTTTTGCCATCACTTACCCCCGACCTTCACCTAAACCGTTTTCAATGACTGCACCAATACCGTCAATCGCTTGTTGAGCTTCTTCACCGCTCGCGACGAAACGTAAGCGATGACCTTTCACGACACCGAGCGCCACAATTTTCATCAAACTTTTTGCACTGACTAATTGGGTGTCACGATCTAAGTTTTGCACCGCAACAGACGCATTATATTTTTTAACTTCATTAACAAGCACGGCACTTGGACGAGCGTGTAAACCGTGTTCATTACGAATCATAAATACCGCTTCAATGGCATCGGCTGGTAAGCCCGTGTTTTCCTCGTGGATTTGTGGTGCATGCTCGCTGCTTACTTCAATGGTATCCGGTTCAGCCGGTGGTATTGCAGATACTGTTTCGCCAAGTCCATTAGCAATGATCTTACCTAAGGCTTCAATAGCTTGTTTCGCATCATCACCTTCTGCAACAAAACGTAAGCGATGACCTTGAGTCACACCCAATGCCACGATTTTCATTAAACTTTTTGCACTAACGGGTGCGGTTTCTCGAGTAAGATTTTGTACCGTAATCTTGGAGGTGAATTTTTTGACTTCATTGACGAGCACCGCACTTGGGCGAGCGTGCAAGCCATGTTCATTACGAACAGTAAAGGTACCAATCACTGCACCCGTAGCGATTTGACCTTCAGATTGAGCAGCTGCAACAGGCACTTTACCGCCATTAAGTGCGGTCAAAATTTGCTGCGTATTACCACTTAATAAAATATTTTGTACTTCATCATCCAATAAACGCGCTAATGTCTCATTGATTTGGTCACTGACAGCCGAAATCGTCAACACGCCTTTCACCACTTTGCCATTATGATTAAAAATGGTTTTCGCACGACTGAATGCCAACGCATTTTTCACGTTACCTGAGACAGCATCGGTTACCCATAGACCTTTGCCAAGTGGCAGAGCAGAATTGGATACCACTTCAGAAACAAAGCTATTTTCAACCGCACTTTGCTGTTGTAATTTACCTGCATTGATGGCGGTAAGGGTGAGCAAACTTTGCGTTTCAATATCTAAACTTAATGTTTCTTCAGTCATGCTAAAAGCATCGCTTTCACCTAACAAAATAGCTCGGAATTTTTCAACATCTGTTAATGTCGCTAGCTGTGCTGCAGTGTCTTCATCACCTAAAACATGCGTTAATTGACGAAGTAAAGCAAGATGTTCATCAGAACGGGCCGCAATACCAATCACAACATAAGCAATATTGCCTTCTCCCCACTCAATACCTTGTGGGAATTGAAAAACTTGCACACCAGTTTTTTTCACCATTGAACGGGTTTCTAATGTACCGTGTGGAATCGCAATCCCATTGCCTAAAAAAGTGGAGGTTTGTTGTTCACGTCCAAGCATGCCTTGCAAATAGCCTTGTTCAACATTGCCAGCTTGCTCTAACGCACTTGCAGCCATTTCAATAGCTTGCAGCTTATTTGTTGCCGTAGCATTTAAATGAATGTTGCTTTCCGAAAGTTCTAACATTCTTGCTCCTTCACATTGATGATTTAAAAAAAGAAAAGCTGCTGATGAGAGTACTCATCAACAGCTCAAATTGATTATTGGCCGGTACAGGCTTTGAGTAGCATTTCGCTACCTTGGGAAATGTAAGCGTCATTTTCACCGCGCTCTTTGCCTTTTTGCAAATCACGCATTGCATCGTAGATCCCTTGTGTCACACTTGGTGAATCCACTTTTTGCCAACAATTCGCGCTTAAGCGGCTGAAGTTGGTTTGTAATGCTTCTGCATGCAACACACCACTGTAGTAAGCATACACATCAGAATCATGGCCACCTGTGTAGAGTTTATCTTGAATTTGTTTGATTGGCACAACAATACGACCGAGATACCAGTCATTTGCACCACTTGCAAAATTATCCACAAAGAAATTTTTTGTTACACGATCTTTATAGGTTGCCACAGTGGCTTCATAAGCTGCCGCGTAAGATTTTTGGTCGATTTTATCTTTATCTAAATCAATGACCTTTTTGTCTTTACCCATAAACGGAATGTAAGAGGTCATATCTGAAATTGAAGAACAACCTGCAAGCATTACTGCTACAAAGAATACCGAGATTTTTTTTAACATTAAATTTTCCTTATTTATAGGCGGTTAAAACCGCCGTTAATTATACTTAGAATGGGGGATTAAGCAAGGAAACGCCTAGTACTACGCTGATTCTTTGCTCACACCGCTGTCTTTGACAATAGAAACTAAAATTTGATCAATTTTGAAGTTTTCGGTATCAATAACTTCAAATTTATACTTATCGTATAACACAAAATCGGTTTTTTTCGGGATTTTGCGTAGCATATACATCATAAAGCCACTGATGGTTTCATAGTTTTCTTCATCTGGGAAAGATTCAATATCTAAAGCACGCATCACATCTTCAAGCGGCGTTGCACCATCGATTAACCAAGAGTTTTCATCACGGCTGACAATTTGTTCTTCTTCGTTAGAAACCAATTCGCCCATCACAATACTCATCACATCGTTTAAAGTAATTAACCCCACAACAAGTGCATATTCATTGACGATAATGGCGAAATCTTCACCTGTGGATTTAAACAACTCCAATACTTCGTATAACGACAGCGTATCTGGAATAAATAACGCTTTACGCAATAAACGGCTATCCGTTAAATCCACTACTTCTTGTTGAAGATAGAGTGTTAATAAGGTATGTGATTCCACATAACCTAAAATCTTATCCAAGCCATTATCACAGATCACTAATTTAGAATGAGAGTCTGCCGATAAGGTATTCAACACTTCCTGACGAGTAAAAGTGCGGTCTAAAAATACGATATTTTCACGGGTCGTCATGGTTGAAGACACGGTGCGCTCTTGCATCTCAAAAATGTTTTCAATCAAATAATGCTCTTGTGTTTTTAGCACACCTGCTTCCGCTCCAGCCTCTACGATAGCCACAATGTCTTCTGATGTCATATTGTCTTCGCGCTTAGTGGATACCCCCATTAAATGGAAGAAGATATTAGAAAGACCATCAAAAAACCATACAATGGGTTTCAATAAGAAAATAAAGGCTTGCATAATGCCAATAGTCCGCAGTGCAACACCTTCAGGATTAATCAGTGCGAGGCGTTTCGGAATTAAATCGGCTAATAAAACAAATGTTATGGTTACCATGAAAAAGGCAATCCAAGAGGAGGCTGGCTCAACCCATTCAGCCGTGGTGTATTCATGTAAAAAACTCTGTAAGTGAAGACTAATGGTTGCTTCACCAATCACACCACCAAGTACGGCAACCATATTAAGTCCAATTTGTACTACAGTAATGAAACGCCCTGGCTGTTCCTGTAATTTTAAAACTTTCTCCGCTTTGATATTGCCTTCATTGGCCAACGTTTGTAGTTTAATGCGTCTTGCACCCGCGAGAGAAATCTCAGCTGATGACAAGATTGCACTGACAATAATTAATACGATTAAAATAAAAATCGCTGCAGATAAACTCATAATGTTCTCTTTATTGGTTTTAAAGTGCGGTCAATTTACCGCTGGTTTTTAGGTTAGGAATGTTATTATTAAATTGTGAGGGCGTTCTATGACGCCCCATATTTGAGAAACGCTAATTTTCGCTGTCGAACCAGCCACGTACAAATTGGATAGAAAGGAAAAGAGTAACTAATAAGAAAGCATAGAATACCCAAGATAAAATCGGATGGCTTGGTGTCACATCGCCACTGATTTCTTTCACCGCAACGGCATTGCGATATTCATCGAACATCGTCATCCGCCAACCGTAATACTTGATTTGTACTAATTTGTTTTCATTACCCAAGGCTTGAACTTGAGCCTGTAAGTTCGCTGAACCAAATTTGAAATAGAATGGAAAACCCCAACGGGTATCTTCATTACGATACACCATGATTTTGCCATCATCATTTTGTGTATTGATAAAATACACATCGCGCGTTGGACCATCAGCCGGATTCGATTTTGTAATCGGACCATCTTTATCCACACGTTTCACTTCCACACCCGTTACTCGCGTTACATCATAGTGTGGGAAAACGTAGTCCACCACAGCAAACATAAAGCCGTGAAAAACAAAGACCACTAAAAATAAAAAGTATTTAAAAAACTTACGCATAACACTCTCTCATTTAAATCGATGATTTATTGTACATTAATTTTAAATAAACGCTCGAAGTTTTGTGTACTAATTTGTGCAAATTCTTCCATAGACAGCCCTTTTAACGCTGCCACATATTCACACACCTCTCGCGTATAGGCAGGCTGGTTCTCTTTGCCACGATAAGGCACGGGTGCTAAGTAAGGCGAATCCGTTTCAACTAACAAACGATCTGCTGGTACATAACGAATGGCTTCTCGAATACTTTCCGCATTTTTAAAGGTAATAATACCCGAACAAGAAATATAAAACCCTAAATCAAGTGCCTTTTTCGCAAAATCCAAGGTTTCCGTAAAACAATGAATTAATCCACCGCACTTTTCTGCATGGTGCTCACTCAACATGGCAATAGTATCTTCTGGCGCTGAACGCGTATGAATAATTACGGGTTTATCCACTTCATTAGCAATTCTGATTTGATCGGCAAAAACCGTTTGCTGCAATGCCTTATTATCTGCACTGTAATAATAATCCAAACCAATTTCGCCAATTGCGATCACTTTTTTATCTTGGGATAAACATAATAAACGCTCGGCATCGTAAGGTTCTTCTTCAAGATCTAATGGATGCACGCCGCAAGCTAAAGACACATTCGGAAATTTTGCTAACTCAGGGTAAGCTTTTTCAAAACGGCTTAATGTTACGCCAATCGCCAATAAATGCTTCACATCTCGTGCATTGGCTTTAGCCACTACATCAGCAATATCTTTGTGTAAATTTTCATAATCCAATGCATCTAAATGGCAATGGGAATCTACGATAAACATAATTTATTTAGTCCTTAAATACGTCGGTAATTAACTTTGTCAAACCATCTAATAACATTAATTCTGTGTTAATGCCGTTGATAGTGAGTAAATCCGAGCGTACTTTTTGCATAATTTTATTTGCGGTTAATAACCCAAGCGCTGTTTGCTCGTCTGCAAATTGAGTTACACCTGTTTTAAGATCAAGTGTTTGCCAGCCACTTTGTATTTCGAGTTTGTATTTAATGGCATCGCTTAAAAACGCTAAGATCCAATCTACTTGCTGTACGGTGCGTTCTTTTTCAAAGAAAGGCAAAATTTCCAAAGGCGAACGACGACGATAAAACAGCCAAAATTGACGTAGGAAATTCTTCCGTTGTTCAATTAATCCTTGTTGAAGTGTTTCCAATGCTAACAGTGGACGACCCAAATTCATCGCAAGTGCGGTCAATAATTCGGATGTTTCTGCCTGAAATTGAGAAGAAAGCCAAGTTAAGGCTTCTGCTTCCGTTGGCAAAGGCACATTCCACACTTGGCAACGGCTGTAAATAGTCGCTAACAACGAAGAGGAAGGTTCTGTTTGCAATAAGAAATACGTGTTCGGACGTGGCTCTTCCAAGGTTTTGAGCAATGCATTAGCTGCCGCTTCCGTAAGACGTTCTGCATCTTGAATATATACTAATTTATTGCCGTTTTGTTGCGCGTGTTGGCTGACAACCTCATTAATTGCCCTTACCTGATCAACACCAATATCTTTGCCTTCTTGAGAGGCTAAAACATGAAAATCAGGGTGACTGTGCGCTGCCATTAAATGGCAAGCATGACAATGGCCACAAGGTACATTATCTGGCGTTTGACACATAATGCGTTTTGTTAAAGCCTCAAACAAACCTTCAGTACCGAGACCTTGATCAGCTTTAATTAATAATGCATGATGCCCCAAACCTTCGCTAAAAGTTTGGCTAATTTTGTGATAAGTAGGCACTAACCAAGGATAAAGTTCACTCATTTTTATTGTGAAACCCACCAATTTTTGACCGCACTTTGAATGTCTGCTTGTACTTGTTCTAAAGGCCGACCCGCATTAATAATGGCAGCTTTCGGGTTGTTCTGCACCAATTCCAAATAACGCTGTCGGGTACGATGGAAGAAATCGAGCCCTTGCTGTTCAATGCGATCTAATTCACCACGACCTCTAGCACGAGCAAGCCCCTCTGCAGGATCAATGTCTAAATACAGTACAAAATCAGGCTCAAAATTGCCTAATACCATATTTTTTAAATTCGCCATAAGTGTTTGGTCAAACTGACGCCCACCGCCTTGATAAGCCTGTGAAGACATATCATGTCGATCGCCAAGCACAATTTTACCTTCTGCCAATGCTGGCTTAATCACATTTTCTACCAATTGAATTCGTGCCGCATAAAGCATCAACAATTCCGCTTTATCGGTAACAGGTTCTTCCGTTTCATGTTTGATTAAATGGCGCAATTTCTCAGCTAACGGGGTACCACCTGGCTCACGAGTAAATACGATATCGCTTACACCGAGGGATTTTAATGTGTCCACCACCGTTTGCACGGCAGTACTTTTACCCGCACCTTCCAGCCCTTCAATCACGATAAATTTGCCTTGCATTAGTTGGCTCCTTTTTGTTGGCTACGATACCAACGTAAATATTCTTGCACTGCTTTATTATGCTCGTTCAGATTACGAGTAAATTTATGGCCGCCACTTCCATCGGCAACAAAATAATAAAAGTCCGTTTTAGCTGGATGAGCCACAGCCTGTAAAGCACTTTCACTCACCATTGCAATCGGTGTTGGTGGTAGCCCCTCAATCATATAGGTATTGTACGGGGTTATCGTTTCTAAATCTTTCTTACGAATATTTCCGGTATAACTCTCACCCATTCCATAAATCACGGTTGGGTCAGTTTGTAGTTTCATATTGGCTTTTAAACGATTAATAAATACGGAAGCCACTTGTGGGCGCTCCGCCGCAATCCCCGTTTCTTTCTCCACAATAGAAGCCAAAATCAACATTTGATAAGGATCCGCTAATGGGAGATTTTCATCGCGTTCACCCCATGCTTTATCCAAGGCTTTTTGTAGACGAGTCGTTGAACGTTTTAATAATTCAAGATCAGTCGAATTTGGGGTGTAATTATAGGTATCTGGATACAACCAGCCATCCATGTTATTCCATTCGTAAACGGCTTTTGCAACGGCTGGAATATCCAATAACGCCATAATTTCTTTATCACTTTTACCTTGCAAGGTTTGTTTTAAGTGCGGTGCATTTTCAAGTTTTTTACGCGATTCTTTGAACGTTTTACCTTCAATAAACTTCACACTAAATTGCGCTTCCTTGCCGGAATTAATAATATCTAATAAATCTTGTAACGTTTTCACACCCGTTAAAGAATAAGTCCCCGCTTTCACCTTGTTTAGCTGAGGTTGTAATTTCAATAACCAAGGTAATAAATCGGCATGTTCAAGAATTTTTTCTTGCTCTAATAAAGCGGCAAGTTTACTGCCTGTGGTTCCTCGCTCAATTGTCAGCAATTGATCTTGCGTGACATTCACCGGCGTATGAACAAACTCCGTTAGTTTTTGATAACCCAAAAAACCAACACCGCTAAGAATAAGCAGAAGAATCAGTAAAAAGACAAAAAATTTTTTCATGCGTCACTCATTTTATAAAAACGACAAAAGGGGCAAAATGCCCCCTTATTCTAACGGTTTCTGTTATTTATCGAAATATTGAATATCAGCATTTTTACGTAATGCTTTCACCCAGTCTTTGGTTGCATCTTGTAATTGGCTATTAACAATTTGTTCATAAGCTTTTTGACGATAGGCATCTTCTGTTTTATCGCCATCACGACTGCCAGTTACTTCGAGAATATGCCAACCAAATTCAGATTTAAACGGTGCAGAAATGGTACCTTGTGGGGTTGTTTCAACCATTTTTGCAAATGGGCCCACATAAGCTTCTGGGAAGGCATAACCTAAGCTACCGCCATTCGCGCCTGATAAATAATCTTTAGAATATTTTAATGCGGCATCAGCAAATGTCATTTTGCCAGAAATAATCTCACTACGAATACGCTCTAATTCTGCTTTTGCTTGCGCATCATTCAGCAATGGGTTTAATTTTAATAAAATATGACGAACTTCATACTCTTTGCCCATCACTTTTTGCGCCGTGCCTTTTGCTTTTGCTTCATCAAGCATTTGTTTACCCAATGCATCCACTTGCTCGCGAGTCACATCTACGCTATTTTGAATAGCATGGTTACGCACACCCGCCATTAACATTTGGCGAGAAATTTGTTGCTTAAATGCATTTAAGGAAATGCCTTGATAATCGAGCGCATCTAAGAATTGACCATAAGTTAAACCGTTTTTCGCTGCAATATCTTCTACGATACGGTTTACTTCCGCTTGGTTTACTTTTACACCTGATTCTTTGATCGCTTTCTCTGTCAGCATATCATCAATAATCTTATCTAATGCTGCACGTTGGCTACCTTTTTTACCCATCACAGCATTCACTTGGCTTTGTAAAATTGGTGTACCATTTACGGTCGCCACAACGCGTTCTTCTGCTTGTACTTGAGAAAAAGTAAACAGACCGATCATGGCAAATAAAAGAGATTTTAACATTGATTTTTTCATTTTAGTTGTCTTAAAAAATAATAGGATAATGCTCGTTAGATTATCAATTTTATCAAAGGTTCACAATAGGCTGATCGTTATTTAGGCAATAATGCCACTTCATAACAACCATCATATTTTAATGTACGCACCTGAACTTGTTCATCACGGGAAGTCGGCACATTTTTACCTACATAGTCTGCCCGAATCGGCAATTCACGATGTCCGCGATCCACTAAAATCACCAATTCAATTTTAGCTGCTCGACCAAAATCCGTTAACGCATCCATTGCAGCACGAATGGTTCTTCCAGTGAATAGTACATCATCGATTAAAATGACTTCTTTACCCTGAATATTCATATAACTGGAGGCACCACTATACACAGGAGTTGGATTTTCAGGTTCAACATACTCTAAGTCATCACGGTAAAACGTGATATCCAATTCCATCATTGGAAGACTTACACCATTCAATTCTTCAATGCGACGTTGAATCAATTCTGCAATTTCTGCTCCACGACGTTTTACCCCAACTAAAATCACATTATTGAAATCTTGGTGCTTTTCAATAATTTCATGGGAAATACGTGAAATGGTGCGTAAAAATCTGTCTGCATCAATAATGATTTTTTCCATTTTATCTCTCGCTTTGTTTATATCGCCTAAAGTGCGGTTAAAAAACACTGATTTTTTTGACCGCACTCTTACTGGAATATTAACCGAATTCTAGCTCTACCGCATTTTCACCGAGCAAATTCACCAATTCTGTTAGAATCTCATCCGTTGGTGTAATCGACCATTGAATCCCTAAACGCAATAACGCACGGCCTTTTGCACTTTGATAATATACGTTAATTGGTAAAGTGCCGCCACTAACAGGTTCTAACATTTCTTTCAGTTTCTTAATAAAACTTGGGCTAATCTGCTCCTCGGACAAGCTAATGGCCAAAGATTTCGCATAACGGGAACGTGCCTCATCCAAGGTCATCAAATCCCGTACCGACATTTTTAATCCACCAGAAAAATCATCAAAACTTACTTGGCCAGATACCACCACAACCGTATCTTTTTGTAGTTTTTCGCCGAATTGGTCTAAGCTTTCACCGAATAGGGTTAAATCTAAACGTCCAGAACGATCATCTATGGTTGCGATACCAATTCGATTACCTTTTTTCGTTGTAGCAAAGCGAGTTGACACCAACAAACCGGCAGCCGTACTAATTTGCCCTCGGCGGTTTGGCGTGAGATCTTTTAATCGCGTAGAGCTGTAATGAGAAAGCTCTTTCAAATAACGACTCACCGGATGGCTACTTAAATACAAGCCTAGGGTTTCACGCTCACCATCTAAAATTTGTTTTTCTGTGTAAGGTGGCGTGTGGGCATAAGCATTTTCCACTTCTTCGTGAGTTTCTGTCAGCACACCGAACATATCGGCTTGTCCCATGGCCTCATCTTTTGCATGCTGATCTGAAGCTTTGAGTGCATCTTCGAGATTCTTAGATAACGCCGCACGGTGTGGCCCTAACTTATCAAACGCGCCCGACATAATCAGACTTTCAAAGGTACGACGGTTAATTTTCTTCAAATCAACGCGAGCACATAAATCAAATAAATCTCTGAAAATCCCACCTTCATTACGAGCGCTAATCAAGGCATCAATCGGACCTTCCCCTACACCTTTAATGGCGCCGATACCATAAACAATTTCACCATTTTCATTCACGCTGAAATGATGTTTCCCTACATTGATATCCGGTGGGATGACTTTTAAGCCCATACGTAAACATTCATCGTACAAGCCAACAATTTTATCCGTATTATCCATTTCCGAGGTCATTACCGCTGCCATAAACTCAGCAGGGAAATGGGTTTTCAGCCAAAGGGTTTGATAAGATACCAATGCGTAAGCAGCGGAGTGCGATTTATTGAAACCATAGCCGGCAAATTTTTCCACTAAGTCGAAAATCTTCATGGAAAGCTCGCCATCAACACCATTTTTTTCTGCGCCTTCTTTAAACACAGAACGCTGTTTCGCCATTTCTTCTGGCTTTTTCTTACCCATCGCACGACGTAATAAGTCCGCACCACCAAGAGTATAACCCGCTAGTACCTGAGCAATCTGCATAACTTGTTCTTGGTACAAAATAATACCGTAAGTTGGCTCTAAAATCGGTTTAAGGCTTTCATGTTGATAGTTTGCGTCAGGATAAGACACTTCTTCACGGCCATGTTTACGGTCAATAAAGTTATCCACCATGCCCGATTGTAATGGACCTGGTCGGAATAACGCCACCAACGCGATAATATCTTCAAAACAGTCTGGTTGAAGGCGTTTAATCAAATCTTTCATCCCGCGAGATTCCAACTGGAATACAGCGGTCGTTTCAGACCGTTTCAGCAAATCAAAGGATTCGGGATCATCCAATGGGATAGCAGCAATATCGACTGGCGGTTTGCCTTCACGAGCAAGGCGAGCGTTAATCATATCCAACGCCCATTTGATAATGGTGAGTGTACGCAAACCTAAGAAGTCAAACTTCACTAAACCTGCATATTCCACATCATTTTTATCGAAGTGAGTAACAGGATGAAGCCCCTCATTGTCACAATAAAGTGGTGCAAAATCTGTAATCAAAGAAGGGGAAATTACCACCCCCCCCGCGTGTTTACCCGCATTTCGTGTGACCCCCTCTAGCTTACGCGCCATATCAATTAGGGCTTTGACTTCTTCATCTGAATCATATGCTACTTGTAACTGTGGTTCAGCCTCAAAAGCCTTGGCTAAAGTCATGCCAGGATCAGGGGGAATCATTTTCGAAATACGATCCACGAAGCCATAAGGATGTCCCAATACGCGACCTACATCTCGAATTACCGCTTTCGCCGCCATGGTACCAAAGGTAATAATTTGTGATACCGCACCACGACCATAAGTTTCTGCCACATGATCGATAACACGATCCCGTCCATCCATACAGAAATCCACGTCGAAATCGGGCATAGAAACACGCTCTGGATTGAGGAAACGTTCAAAAAGAAGATCGAATTCAAGAGGATCTAAATCGGTAATTTTGAGTGCATAAGCCACCAATGAACCCGCACCAGAGCCACGTCCTGGTCCTACCGGAATATCATTGTCTTTTGACCATTGGATAAACTCCATAACGATCAAGAAGTAACCCGGGAAACCCATTTGGTTAATCACATCGAGTTCGACTTGAAGACGCTCATCATATTCTGGTCGTCTTTCTGCCCGCACTTTTTCATCGGGGAATAAAAACGCCAAACGCTCTTCCAAGCCTTCTTTGGCTTTCATCACCAAATAATCTTCCGTGCTCAGCTCGCCAGTTGGAAATTGAGGGAGGAAATATTGCCCCAAACGCAAAGTCACATTACAGCGTTGCGCTATTAATACCGTATTTTCAAGTGCAGAAGGAATGTCCGCAAATAAGTCGCACATCTCTTCTTCTGAGCGGAAATATTGTTGCTCGGTATAACGTTTTGGACGTTTTGGATCGTCAAGGGTATAGCCATCATGAATAGCAACTCGAATTTCGTGTGCCTCAAAATCATCAGGTGCGAGAAAGACAACATCGTTGGTTGCAACAAGCGGTAAATCATGCTCCTCATCCAATTTTAATGCGGCTTGAATATAACGCTCTTCATCCGGGCGACCCGTTCTGGAAAGCGAAAGATAAAAATGGTCAGGAAAAAATTCTTGATAAAAACTGACCGCACTTTCCGCTTCGGAAATATTTTCTTTAAGGAGTTTTTTCGCGATATCGCCTTGTGTGCCACCTGATAAAATAATTACACCCTCACGGTGTTCAATCAACCATTCCTGGTCGATATAAGGCAAGTCCACATAACCGCGTTGATAGGCTTTTGAAAGTAATAATGTGATGTTTTTATAGCCTTCATTGTTCTTGGCAAGTAAAGTGAGGGTGAATAATTCCTCACCGCATAGCTCGCTTTTAACATGAATATCTGCGCCAATAATCGGTTTAATCCCCGAAGAAAGAGTTTCACCATAAAAACGCACCACACCACAGAAATTGGTAAAATCCGTTAATGCCAACGCAACCATATTATTTGCAGCACACGCCTTGACTAATGGTTTAACTTTCACGATACCATCAATCATTGAAAAATCGGTGTGTGTACGAAGGTGTACAAAACGCGGTTGAGTTGACATTAATAATCCTTATGTTGATAGTTAAAACAGATAACTTAGGCTTTTTTAATATCTATTCTAGCTAAGCCTTCTTTAAAAGCGAATCCATAACGTCTTGGTATTGACGCTTCAAATCTACCATTCTCTACGGTAGTTTCATAGCTGCACACTTTAAATTCAGGCACACGAATAAAGGAATAATCGACATTCACCATAGGCGATATTTTTGAATATAACGTCCATCTGACTTTGCTTCCTTCTTCAAAAGAGGTTTTCGCATCAAAAACGCTTGCCCCTTCGCAATGTGCAATTTGGTAATTAGGATAAAACTCTCCAGGGAAAGGTTTGGCATTACAGAAATTAAATACCCTATCATGTGCGAATACATCTTGGCGAATATAGCCCCACAACTCCTCTGCGAGAAAATCCTGATCAGCAAAATGACGAGAATCGTAGCCCTTATCAACAAAACGTTGAATTCTTGCTTCCATATCTGGCACCGCGCCAGCTTTAGCCCCCCACATCCCCGCTAAAATAAGTGCGGTATGGGAGCCCGAATCACGCATCGTATGGAATGAATGGCCACTTTCAATCCACTCTGCCACGGCTTCTGCTTCGCGGTGAGAAACGACTGAGTCAGCATCACGGAAGATCACATACTCCGCTTCGGGATCATTAATTGCAAGAAAACGCCACATTGCACCAGGCCATTTATTCACAGGTGAAGTGATATAAACCACTTCCGCACCATTATTTTTTAATCGTTGAATCGCTTCAGGAGAAACTGAATCATCTACATAAAAACGGCATACCCAATCAGGGAATAACATCGGAGAAACTTGTGTATTTAATACAGCCGGCTCAATATATTTGGAGTTATTACCAAATAAAGAAAATGCGATAATCCGCTTACCATTTTTAGGCGCAGACGCAGGAACCATTTCCTGTGTTGGAACGGGAATAGCTTTATCTTTCAATTCAAGGGATAAACTACCATAAAAACCTGAACGTTCCCAATTATGTATTCCACCATAAGCATGTGCAAGCAAATCTAAAGCGGGAATATAGTTATCATCTAGTTCTAATGTTTTTAATTCCGCTTCAATAGCTTTTTCCCAATTTGCTTGAGTTAAATAAATAAAAGCGATTTTATGTCGGTATTCAGGATTATTGGGATCAAGTAAGCAAAGCGTTTTGGCTAGTTTTAGTGCTTCATCATATTCTTTATTTTCAAGTGAAGAAACATAAGAGCGCTCTAGCGCTTTTTGTACATCAATATTATTCATAATCAAAATACATTGGTTATAATTATTACGCCGGAACTATAAAAGCACCGGCGTAACGAAATTTTATATTCAGGTTTTATTATTTTCTTGCCAATGGTGGCACGAAAGTTAAACCTAAATCCCAAGGTTGTTCAATCCAAGTATTTTGTGGAATATCAATCACGTAATCATCCACTAACTCAGCACCTGCTGGTTTTGCGAATACTGTGACAAATTTTGCTTTCGGATACATTTCACGAATTGCACGAGCAGTGTTGCCGGTATCCACTAAATCGTCTACCACGATCATTCCTTCACCATCACCACTTGCACGGTGTAATACTTTTAACGCACCTTGTTCATCGTGATCATAACTCGCAATACACACGGTTTCTACGAAACGAATATTTAATTCGCGAGCAAGTACCGCTGCTGGGAATAAACCACCACGGCTTACTGCGATAATACCTTTCCACTGAGTGGCAGGAAGTAAACGTTCCGCTAATTTGCGGGCATGCATTTGGAACATATCCCAAGTCACAACATATTTTTCGCTCATAACAAATACCTTAAACTTTGTCGCTAAATAAAAAAATTGCGGAATTTTAACCTGAAATGGCGTTTTATGCTATGATTTCCGCAAAAATTTTAATGAAAAAAGGAGTTCATTATGTCAGAAATTACCACATTACAACCGCAATTACTTTGGAAATGGTTTGATCAAATTTGTGCGATTCCGCATCCTTCACATCATGAAGATGCACTCGCCACTTTTATTGTCAACTGGGCGAAAGAAAAACAATTCTTTGCAGAACGTGATGAAGCCGGCAATGTATTAATTCGTAAACCGGCTACAGCTGGGATGGAAAACAGCCAACCTGTTGTCTTACAGGCACATTTAGATATGGTGCCACAAGCCAATGAAGGCAATCCTCATAATTTTACCCAAGACCCAATTCGTCCTTATATCGACGGTGATTGGGTAAAAGCGCAAGGTACGACACTTGGCGCGGATAACGGTATTGGTTTAGCCTCAACCTTAGCGGTATTGGAAAGTACCGATATTGCACACCCACCACTTGAAGTGTTACTCACCATGACTGAAGAAACCGGCATGGATGGTGCCGTACACCTTCGTCGTAACTGGTTAAAATCAGAAATCTTAATTAATACCGACACCGAAGAAATTGGTGAAATCTATATTGGTTGTGCTGGTGGGGTGAATGCTAATGTTGAGCTACCTGTTCACCGTGAAAACAATCCATTTACCCATAGTTTGCAAATTAATTTAAAAGGTTTACGTGGTGGTCATTCAGGCTGCGATATTCACACCACACGTGCGAATGCAATTAAAGTATTAGCACGCTTATTAGCAAAACTTACACAAAATCAACCGCACTTTGCCCTTGCAGAAATTCGTGGTGGCTCAATTCGTAATGCGATTCCACGTGAAGCCGCTGCAACCATTTGCTTCAATCATGATGTAGAAAGCGTAAAAAGTGCGGTTAAAAATTTTGAAGTTTTATTGAAAGAAGAGCTCGCTATTGCTGAACCTAACTTAACCTTAAGCGCTGAGCAAGTTGAAAATCCACAACAAACTTTCACGCTTGAAACCACCAAAAAAGTGATTAATTTGCTGAACGTCTTACCAAATGGCGTAATCCGCAACAGTGATGTCATCAAAAATGTCGTGGAGAGCTCGTTAAGCATTGGTGTATTAAAAACTCTTGAAGACAAAATCAAAGGTACGATTCTTATTCGCTCGCTTATTGAAAGTGGTAAAGAGTATGTAGAAGAAACCTTAACTTCACTCGCTGAACTCACTGGTGCAACGATTGAATTCTCAGGTTCTTACCCTGGTTGGAAACCGGTAAACGACACGGCAATTTTAGCCTTAATGAAAAAACATTATGCAGAAGTGCTTGGCAAAGAGCCGGTTATTAAAGTGATTCATGCAGGGCTTGAATGTGGCTTATTGAAAGAACATTATCCAAATATTGATATGATTTCTGTGGGGCCAACTATTCGCAATGCGCATTCGCCAGATGAAAAAGTCCAAATTTCAACAGTACAAACGTACTGGGAATTACTCACTAAAGTCTTAGCGGATATTAAATAATCTACAAATAAAAAGGGCTAAATATTACATTTAGCCCTTTATTTTTTATCTTTTATAAACTACGTAATGCTTCGATACGTTTTTCAAGCGGAGGATGGCTCATAAAGAGTTCGCTACGTTTGCCGTTAATCATAAAAGCATTAAGTGAACCTTCCATCTCTTGCGGCTCATGAATTTGTTGTAAACGTTGTAATGCCGCAATCATTTTTTCTTTACCAACAAGTTGTGCAGAACCTGCATCTGCGCGATATTCGCGATAGCGTGAGAACCACATCGCGATAATGCTCGCTAAAATACCAAACAAGATTTCTAACACCATTGAGACTAAGAAGTAAATACCTGAACTACGGCTTTCTTCATCACCATTACGGGAGCTCGCCACCACATTAGCAATTACGCGAGATAAGAAAATCACGAAGGTATTCAATACGCCCTGTAATAAAGTCATGGTCACCATATCACCGTTCGCGATGTGTGAGACCTCATGAGCCAATACTGCTTCAGCTTCCTCTTCCGTCATGGAGTTCAATAAACCGGTACTAATCGCCACTAAAGAATTGTTTTTAGTTGCACCGGTAGCAAAAGCATTCGCATCATTAGAATGGTAAATCGCTACATCTGGCATCGGAATGCCGGCTTGTTGCGCTTGACGGCGTACCGTTTCTACCAACCAACGTTCAGCTTGATTACGTGGCTCGGTAATCACTTCCGCGCCCACAGAACGCAATGCCATGGTTTTTGATAAGAATAATGAAATCAATGATCCAGCAAAACCAAAAAGCATCGCCATAATTAAAATGCCACCTGTACTATTTCCTGCAATACCGGTCACATTCAAAATAATCCCTAACACAAGCATCACAGCAAAGTTAGTAGCTAAAAATAAAAGGATTCGCATCATAATAAAGTTCCTCAATAAAATAGAAAGTAAACACTGCAATAATGGAGAATTTTTTACAAAATTCAAGGTTAAACAAATAATTTATTGTAAATCTTCTAAGGTATTAAAATTTACAAATCGTCCTTCTTGTTCGTCAAATTGGACAGCAACCGCGCCATTTTTGTTCATAAATTGTAATAAACGACGTTCGCCCTCGTTTAAATAAGCACGTAACGTCTCTTTAAGCTGAACGGACATCAAACAAAATGTCGGGTGTTCACGCTCCTTATCTTTTGCATAAGCCATTAAAGTGCGGTCATTTTTAACCGCGCTTTTTAGTTTTTCTAATAAGTTTTGTGGAAAATACGGACTATCACAAGGCACAAAAAGTACAAAATCTGTTTTAGCTTGTTCGAGTGATGTTAGCATACCACTCAACGGTCCCTGAAAATCAGGCAATTCATCTGAAAATACGGGAAGCCCCCATTGAGCATACTCCGTATGGTGACGATTAGCATTAATCGATATATCAACTACTTGAGGTTGTAAGCGCTCAATCACATGACTAATTAACGGTTTATTTTGTAAAAGCTGTAAGCCTTTATCCGCCCCATTCATTCTCCGTGCTTTTCCGCCAGCCAAAATAACCGCACTTATTGTGTATTCCATATTTTCTTATTGCCTTATTTGAAGTATGATCTAGCCTTATTTTTCTCCATTTAAAAGGAAATAGCAATGAAATGTAAGCGTTTAAATGAAGTTTTGGAACTTTTACAACCTTACTGGTCTAAAGACCCAGATCTTAGCTTGCTACAAATTTTGCAAAAAATTGCTGATGAAGCAGGTTTCGATAAGCCCGTGGCAGAATTATCTGATGAAGTAATTATTTATCATTTAAAAATGCATGGCACAGATAAGTTTGAGCCAATTCCTGGCATCAAAAAAGATTATGAAGAAGATTTTAAAACCGCATTGTTAAAAGCGCGCGGAATTATTAAATAAGGAAAACAAATGAAAAAAGTTTTATTTTTACTCGGTGCTTTATTTTCATTTAACGCATTCGCAGCTAATTTAGAAGAAGGTAAACAATACGTTCAAGTGGGTCAAACCGCTTCTGCACAGCCTGAAGTGATTGAATTTTTCTCTTTCTACTGCCCGCATTGCTACGCCTTTGAAATGGAATACCATATTCCAAAACAAGTTGCAGAAAGCTTACCAAAAGGCACTGAATTTAAACAATATCACGTTAACTTCTTAGGTCGTCAATCTGAAAACCTCACTCGTGCATGGGCATTAGCGATGGCGCTTGGTGCAGAAAGCAAAGTGAAAGCGCCTTTATTTGAAGCCGCACAACAAGATAAATTAACCTCAATGGACGATATCCGTAAAATCTTCATTGATAACGGCGTGACTGCTGAACAATTTGATAACAATATCAATAGCTTTGCTGTAAACGGTTTAGTGAATAAACAAGTGAATGCGGCTGAGCAGTTTAAAGTACATGGCGTACCTGATTTCTATGTCAATGGCAAATATCGTGTAAACCCTGAAGGCTTAAATTACGATGATTTCGTCAAAGATTATGTAGAAACCGTGAAAGGTTTATTGCAAAAATAAAAAAAAATTGGTTTAATGCCTGCCGTTTTTAAATATAAAGAAGAGAGATGATTATGGCTGCTAGTTTCAGTGTTACTCGTCGTTTTTTTGACGACAAAAACTACCCACGCGGATTTTCCCGTCACGGTGATTATACAATCAAAGAATCCCAAGTATTAGAGCAATATGGTCAAGCGTTTAAAGCATTAGATTCAGGCGAACGCAAGCCAGCAACAAAAGAAGAAAAAGAATTTGTTGCTTTTTGCCGTGGTGAACGTGCACCGGAAACTTTCTTCGAAAAAACCTGGAATAAATATCGTACTCGCATTAACACAACAAAACGTGTTTACACCTTATCAGGTGATGTGAGCGAAGCGGCTTCTGGCGGCGAAGATTATTCTGGCGAATAATACATTTTAAAAGGCAGGCAGAAGCTTGCCTTTTGCTTTTTTACTCAATCCCCATGCTTGCCAAGGGCTGTGGGATATTTATCATTCAAACGTAAACATCAATGCAACTACCCATTTCCCAATATACCGAACTCCTGCAAAAAAAGACTGAAAAACTGACCGCTCTTTTGCAGCCCTTTAACGCCCCAGAAATAGCCGTGTTTGATTCGCCAACCAGCCATTATCGGATGCGTGCAGAATTTCGTATTTGGCATGATAAAGGCGATTTTTATCACATCATGTTTGATCAAAGCACCTTGCAGCGTTATCGTGTGGATGAATTCCCGATTGCCAGTAAACTGATCAATCGCATGATGGAAGCTTTGCTGCTGTTGTTAAAAACGCAGGAAGTGCTCCATAAAAAACTGTTTCAAATTGATTATTTGAGCACGCTCAGCAATAAGATTATTGTCAGTCTGCTTTATCACAAGCCATTAACCGAAGAATGGCAAAGCGCTGCTACAAGCCTAAAAGGTGAATTGCAAAAACTTGGTTTTGATGTTCAGCTGATTGGTCGTGCGAATAAACAAAAAATCTGTTTAGAGCAAGATTTTGTTGATGAAGTATTACCGGTAAAAGGGCGTAATTATGTTTATCGCCAAGTAGAAAATAGTTTCACTCAACCTAATGCAGCGGTGAATTGCAAGATGTTGGAATGGGCGATTGATTGCACTCAAGGTTCTCAAGGTGATTTATTAGAGCTGTATTGTGGTAACGGCAATTTCTCTATCGCCCTTGCACAAAACTTCCGAAAAGTACTTGCTACCGAAATTGCCAAGCCATCCGTGGCTGCCGCACAATTTAATATTGCGGAAAATGGTATAGATAATCTGCAAATTATCCGTATGTCGGCAGAAGAATTTACCCAAGCAATGAATGGTGTACGTGAGTTTAATCGCTTAAAAGGCATTGATTTAAAAGCCTATCAATGCAATACGATTTTTGTTGATCCACCACGAGCAGGGCTTGACCCTGACACGGTAAAACTGGTGCAAAATTACGATCGTATTTTGTATATTTCCTGCAATCCACATACCCTTTGTGAGAATTTGCAAACCCTAAGCCAAACCCACCGCATTGAAAAAGCGGCGCTGTTTGATCAATTCCCTTACACAGATCATATGGAAAGTGGCGTATGGCTGGTGAGAAAATAAAAATTCAACTGCTTGCAGAAGAGGGAAAATTATCAGAATTGACCGCACTTTGCGCCCCTCTTGGTATCGAGCATTGTACTGAAAGCCCGCTTGCATTGGTGCGAACCGAAACCCACCTTGCCTTGCGTAAGCTAGACGAGCCCAAATTGGGCGATGTGTTTGTGGATTTTGTTGCCGGTGCGATGGCTCATCGTCGTAAATTTGGTGGTGGGCGTGGCGAAGCTGTTGCCAAAGCTGTAGGCATTAAGGGCGCAGAATTGCCGAGCGTGATTGATGCCACCGCAGGACTTGGTCGAGATGCTTTTATTTTAGCTTCTATCGGTTGCCAGGTACGTTTAGTAGAACGTCATCCAGTAGTATATTTGCTATTGCAGGATGGACTCAACCGCGCCTATCAGGATGCAGAAATAGGCGAAATGATGCAGCAAAATATGCAATTATTGGACGTTCATCATATTGCCGAACTCAATCCAAAAACAGAGAGTGCCGATGTGGTGTATTTGGATCCAATGTATCCGCACAAGCAAAAATCTGCCTTAGTTAAAAAAGAAATGCGCGTATTCCAACATTTGGTTGGTGCCGACTTGGATGCTGATGAGCTCTTGACACCTGCGCTACAATTAGCCCGTAAACGCGTGGTGGTAAAACGTCCTGATTATGCGGAATTCTTAGCGCAAAAAGCACCCCATGTTAGTCGTGAAACCAAAAATCACCGCTTTGATATTTATATGGGAGAAGCACAATGCTAAAAGAAAGTGCCATTGTGATGAGCTATGATGCAGAAACCGGTCTTGCTAAAGTGAAATGTCAGTCACAAAGCGCCTGTGGCGCTTGTTCGGCTAGAGAGGCCTGTGGAACATCTTCCCTTTCTGAACTTAACGGAAAGCGAGGCGAGCATATCTTCACGCTAGAAACCATCACGCCACTGCGCACAGGCCAAATGGTAGAAATCGGCCTAGAAGAAAAATCCATGCTTTTCTCCGCACTGTTAATGTATATCGTGCCACTTTTCACGCTATTAGTTGCAACATTACTTTCCAACTATATCAGTGAAAATGAACTTATCCGTGCGATTTTAATCTTTATTTTGACAGCGCTTTCCTTTGTGATGGTTAAACGTTACACCCGAAAACTTGGCCAACAAACGGAATTTCAACCTGTATTGTTGAGAGTATTGTCCTAAATAAAAAGCGCGGTTGAAAACAAGTTAATTCTCAACTGCGCTTTTATACTTTAAGTTTATTGCAACTCGAAAGGCCTACATAAAGATGTAGGCTTTTCTTTTTTAATTTGCTTGTGATTTTTTAAGGTCAAATTTGTAAGAAACAAAACCATACAATGTCCAACCGATAAAGGTCACAATTGAACCATATAACATCGCTTGTTCACCTGCCGCATAAAGGGCATAGATACTATAGAGTGAACCAATAAAGGCAACAAAGACAGTTGTTTTATATTTTTGTGGCGCAACATTTTCCGCTTTCAATAACACAGCAAGTGCAGCCATTGAGAGCAAGTATGGAATAACGTTTGTTACTACCGCTAAATCCACCAACACATTGAATTGTTTATTTAATGATGGACTAATTGTCATCAAAGAAAGTAAAGTTTGTAATGCAGTAATGGTCACCATACCAACGATTGGTGCATCTTTACTGGTAACTTTTTTGAAGAATGCTGGGAAATAACCTTCTTCTGCTGAAGATTTAAATACTTGGGCAATTGTGAACTGCCAGCCTAATAATGAACCAAAGCAAGACATCACCATTAAGCCCATGATGACTTTACCGATTGTTTCATCAAACATATGAGCAAAGGCTAAACCGAATGGCGCTGTTGAGTTAGCGAGTTCAAGGTTAGGTACAATACCTGCAATCACGTTAGTTGAAACGATATAAATTACCGCTGCCCCTAAAGTACCACCAAGTACTGCGATTGGTACGTTTTTCTCTGGATTTTCAACCGCATCTGCGTTTGCACAAGCTGATTCTAATCCTAAGAACGCCCATAATGTCATTGAAATAGATACACCGATCGCTTCAAAAGTAGGTACATTGTGTGGGTTCCAAGAATTTACATACATTGTACCATCAAACCATTTCCAACCAATGATTGAAATACCTACCACAGGAATGATTACGCCCCAAATGGTAAATGAACTGATGTTACCGGTGATTCTCGCACCACCAAAGTTAAGAACGGTTGCAAGCCAAAGAGTGAAGATGGTCCATAACGCGATAGAAAGTGGAGAAAGGGTCGCACCAAGGAACTCTGAACCATAACCCACAGCAGAAATCGCGATTGCTGTATTGGCAATAACTAATGATACACCGTAAGTGTAGTTTGCCATGAAGTTACCGGCTTTACCGAAAGAGTATTCCGCATAACCACCCATACCACCAGATTTTTTACTAAACATACCGCATTGTGCGAATGCGTAAGCTAAGGCTGTTGAACCAACGGCTGTCACAAGCCAAGAAACGATGGAAATAGTCCCAATTTCGGCTAATTTGGTCGGCAACATAATGATACCGGAACCCATCATATTAACCATGGTAAGAATGGTGAGTTGTACTACACCAATTTTATTACTTTTAGCACTCATAATTTATACTCCTACAAGTGCGGTCAAAAAATCAGATGTTTTTAACCGCACTTTTTTTGTTTGTGCTGAGAGGGTTATGAAGAAAAACCTCATAACCTCACTTTATTAATAGTCAGTTAAAACATAGCCATATGCACGAGTACGTCCATCAGGGTCTTTTTGTAAGTAAACCCCTTGGATTTCAGGTGCAAAGCCAGGTAATGTGTTGATACCTTCTTCTAATGCAAGGAAGTATTTTTGTGCAGTTGAACTCCATCTTTCCCCTGGAACCACGCATAACACACCTGGAGGATAAGGTAACGCACCTTCCGCAGCTACACGACCAACAATGTCTGTTAATGGAACAAGTTCAACTTTGTTACGAACGAATTCAATATTCGCATCGTGTGGATTTAACGCATATTCCGGTAATGTTGCTTTGCGGAATAGGTCTTTTTGAAGTTGTTTTACATTACGGCTTACATAAAGGTCATGCATTTCTTGGCATAATTGACGGATGGTATAGCCTTTGTAACGGTCTTCATTGTTTTTATACACAGTAGGCAATACATCTTTTAATAAAGAGTCTTGTTTAATGTGTTTTTCAAACAAGGCGATTTGAGCGACCAAAGTTTGCATTTTGGTGTGGGTTTCTGCCGGAGTGAGCAAGAATAAGATTGAGTTCAAGTCACATTTTTCCGGAATAATACCGTTTTCACGTAAGTAGTTTGCAAGAATAGTTGCTGGTACACCAAATTTTTCATATTCACCGGTTTCTAGACTAATACCTGGAGTGGTTAGCAAGAATTTACATGGGTCAACGAAGTATTGTTCATCAGCATAGCCTTCAAATTTATGCCATGTATCTGTTGGGTGGAATTTGAAGAATTCGAGATTAGTTGCAATTTCTTCTGTGTCATAATCTTGCCATTTTTTACCTTTAATTGTGGTTGGAATAAATGGACGAATTAATTCACAGTGATTTAATACTAATTTACGTGCTTCGATACCGACTTTCACACATTCATGCCATAAACGACGACCTGCTTCACTACCTTGAATTTTCGCATTCACATCTAATGCCGCAAATAATGGATAGAATGGACTGGTTGACGCATGTAACATAAAGGCATTATTGAAACGTTTGTGGTTTACATAACGATCTTGACCTTTAATGTGTTTATCTTTTTTGTGAATTTGTGAAGTTTGTGAGAAACCTGCTTGTTGTTTATGAACAGATTGAGTCACTAAAATACCTGGGTCATTTTCATTTAATTCAAGCAATAATGGAGAGCAGTCTTTCATCATTGGGATGAATTGTTCATAACCTACCCATGCAGAGTCGAATAAGATGTAGTCACAAAGATGACCAATTTTATCCACCACTTGACGAGCGTTATAAATTGTACCGTCATAAGTACCTAATTGAATAACCGCTAAACGGAATGGACGTTTTTGGTTTAATTTTTCAGGTGCAACTTCTTTGATTAATGATTTCAAATAATCTTCTTCAAAGCAGTGACTATCGATACCACCAATGAAACCAAATGGGTTACGTGCAGTTTCTAAGTAAATTGGGGTTGCACCCGCTTGAATTAATGCACCATGGTGGTTTGATTTATGGTTATTACGGTCAAATAACACCAAATCGCCCGGAGCAAGTACAGCATTTAACGCAACTTTGTTTGAAGAAGATGTACCATTTAATACGAAGTAAGTTTTATCTGCATTAAATACTTGAGCCGCATATTTTTGTGCATCACAAGCTGCACCTTCGTGAATTAACAAGTCACCTAATTTCACGTCAGCATTACAAATATCTGAACGGAAAATGTTTTCACCATAGAAGTCATAAAGGAAACGACCTGCTGGGTGTTTACGGTAGTATTGACCACCTTGGTGTCCCGGACAGTCAAAAGCAATGTTACCCATTTCTACATATTCACTTAACATTTTGAAGAATGGAGGCAACATTTTATCTTCATAAAATTTCGCTGCGGTTTCAATTTGACGACTATAAAGCTTAATGTCATAACCATTTAAATCTTGGATATGATAAATAGCATCATAGAATTTCGGATCAACTTGTTCTTCCTCAGTTTGAACAACAAATACTGGAATACCAAAGTTTGTCGCCTGAATACGTTCAAGGTATTCACCTACATCTCCTGAAGTCAACACAATAGCGGCAACATCAGTAAAGTCTGTTTTATCAATTTCAACTAATTCTCTATTTGTAGAGAAATATTGTTCAACTTTTGGACTATATGCAATTTTTAAGTTTGGCATAATAAACTCCTTTTATTTATTTTTTTGACGTAAAGTTACCCTGCGCTATTAATTTTAATAACGCAATAGATTTATTTAGAATAAAACAACTCGCTCTAGTTTTTTAATATAAAAAACTAAAGTAAGAATTTTTATTTTAAATTAAATAAGATTAAGTTAATTTCACAAAATATTTCTTGCCTGTTCTAGACAATACAAAAATATTCAGAAATTAATCTGTAGAGACTCTCTAAACAGAGAGAACAACTCTGTTTAGAGAGCCGTGTTGGATGGTTTATTTTGAGAAGCGAATACTGAGTATGAGAAACAAGAGCGATGCGACGGCATCATAATATGGCGTGTACGACGGATATGCGCCATCAAAGAACGACCTTTTATCGGATTAAACCGTAAAAGTCTCAACACTTTCGTATGGACGTATCTGTGTATATATGTACGAAGTAGCATAGAAAAATTCCCTCTTTCTATCTAAACTAACCTTTGTTGGGTATATTCTCTGCTTGTGTAAATATCATGTCAATAATATTTTTCAAAAAATGTGATCATTATCAAAAAATAAATTGAATTTTTCATATAAAAATAAAAACACAAAAAGTATGGAAATAAATTATTCTTAAAATAGATGATTAATAAACATACTAATTTATCGAGACCTTTCCTAAGCTAAACTCGCTACCATGACTGCTTTAATCGTATGCATACGGTTTTCTGCTTGATCAAATGCAATATTCATCGACGATTCAAACACCTCTTCAGTCACTTCAATGCCGTTTGCTAATTCAGGATACTTTTCAGCAATTTGGCGACCCACTTTGGTTTCGCTATTATGGAATGCAGGTAAACAGTGCATGAATTTTACTTTTGGATTACCTGTACGCTTCATGAGTTCTGGCGTTACTTGATAAGGAAGTAATAACTTAATACGTTCTCCCCAAGCTTCTAATGGTTCACCCATTGAGACCCAAACATCGGTATGCACAAAATCAACGCCACTTACGGCTTTGTCGATATCTTCTGTTACAGTAATCCTCGCACCACTTTCTTTGGCAAAACCTTTACACATTTCAATAAAACTAGCTTCTGGTAATAGGGCTTTAGGGCCACAAATTCGCACATCCATCCCGAGTTTTGATCCAATTAGTAAAAGAGAATTCCCCATGTTATTGCGTGCGTCACCAATATACACATAACTTATTTGATGAAGTGGCTTGTCACAGTGCTCAATCATCGTGAGAACATCCGCGAGCATTTGTGTAGGATGAAACTCATCCGTTAAACCATTAAACACCGGCACACCAGCATAATCTGCAAGTTCTTGGACGGTACTTTGTTTAAAGCCTCGATACTCAATCGCATCATACATTCGTCCGAGGACTCTCGCGGTGTCTTTCATGCTTTCTTTATGTCCAATTTGAGAAGAGTTTGGATCGATATAAGTCACTCGAGCACCTTGATCATAAGCTGCAACTTCAAAAGCACAACGAGTACGAGTTGAGGTTTTTTCAAAAATAAGTGCGATATTTTTACCTTGAAGCTGAGGTTGTTCAGTTCCAGCATATTTAGCACGTTTCAAATCACGTGATAAATCTAACAAATAATTAATTTCGCGTTCTGAATGATGAACAAGACTTAATAGGTGTCTATTTTTAAGATTAAAAGCCATAGCGATCTCCTTATCGGATGCCATCAATAAATGCAGGCTACCTTACTGTGAATGACTTAATTTTTAGTGGATTGGATAGCCTATTTTTGTCCCAAATGCGGAGTTTTGCAACTGAATTCAATCCTTTATTTTGTGATGCTCATCACACTTCATCCCAGAACTTTATATTGCGCTTTCTTTATATATAAAAGAGATTTAAAATTCCGTCGATTCTCACACAACAGGAGCACATATGATCAACAGAAGAGATTTCATCCAACTTGGCGCAAGCAGTATTTTAGCGTTAAGTGCGAGCCGCTTTGCTTTTGCAAAAAGCGACACACAAGTCGATTTACGTATTGTGGCAACGACCGATATTCACAGTTTTTTGACTGACTTCGATTACTACAAAGATGCACCGACTGAGAAATTCGGTTTTACCCGTGCAGCAAGCTTGATTCGTCAAGCACGTAAAGAGGTGAAAAACAGCGTTTTAGTTGATAACGGTGACTTAATCCAAGGTAATCCCATCGCTGACTATCAAGCGGCTAAAGGTTACAAAGAAGGCAAACCAAACCCAGCTGTAGATTGCTTAAATGCAATGCACTATGAAGTGGGCACATTAGGTAACCACGAATTTAACTATGGCTTAGATTATTTAGCTGATGCGATTAAACAAGCGAAATTCCCAATCATCAATGCCAACGTAGTGAAAGTCGGTACTGAAGAGCCCTATTTCACACCTTATGTGATTCAAACCAAAGAAGTGGTAGATAGCCAAGGTAAAACGCACAAACTAAACATTGGTTATATCGGTTTTGTGCCACCACAAATTATGGTGTGGGATAAAGCAAACTTACAAGGCAAAGTTGAAACGCGCGATATCGTGAAAACTGCACAAAAATATGTGCCAGAAATGAAACAAAAAGGCGCAGATATTATTGTGGCACTTGCGCACACTGGCCCATCTGACGAGCCATATCAAGAAGGTGCAGAAAACTCAGCATTCTACCTTGCTGATGTACCACACATTGATGCGATTATTTTTGGTCACTCTCACCGTTTATTCCCGAACAAAGAGTTCGCTAAATCACCAAATGCAGATATTGCTAAAGGCACCGTAAAAGGCGTGCCTGAAAGTATGGCAGGCTACTGGGCAAACAACATCAGTGTGATCGACTTAACCCTTGCTCAACACAACGGCAAATGGTTAGTGGCTGATGGTAAAGCGGCTCTTCGCCCAATTTACGATGCAGAAAACAAAAAAGCGACCACAGAGAGTGACGCAGAATTGACCGCACTTTTAAAACCTGTGCATGAAGCAACTCGTGAATTCGTGGCACAGCCAATCGGTAAAGCGACCGATAACATGTATAGCTACTTAGCGTTAGTGCAAGATGACCCAACGATTCAAATTGTGAACCAAGCACAAAAAGCTTACGTTGAAAAAGTAGCACCAAGTGTTGCAGCAATGGCGGGCTTACCAATTTTAAGTGCAGGCGCACCATTTAAAGCGGGTGGACGTAAAAATGACCCTACTGGCTATACTGAAGTGAACAAAGGTGAATTAACCTTCCGTAACGCAGCAGATTTATACCTCTATCCAAACACATTAGTTGTGGTGAAAGCAACCGGTGAAGAATTGAAAGAATGGTTAGAATGTAGCGCAGGTATGTTTAAACAAATCGACCCTACCAGCGACAAACCTCAATCTTTACTTGATTGGGAAGGTTTCCGTACTTATAACTACGATGTGATTGACGGCGTAAATTATGAATTCGACCTCACTCAACCACCGCGTTATGACGGCGAATGTAAATTGATTAACCCTAACTCACACCGCGTGGTGAATTTAACTTACCAAGGTAAACCGGTTGATCCAAAAGCAGAATTCTTAATTGCAACTAACAACTATCGTGCTTACGGTAATAAATTCCCAGGCACGGGCGATGCGCACATTGTTTACGCTTCTCCAGATGAAAACCGCCAAATTCTTGCGGATTACATCAAAGCAGAAAGCGAGAAAAATGGCCATGTAAACCCAAGTGCAGATAAAAACTGGCGCTTTGCACCGATTAAAGGTAACGATAAATTAGACGTGCGTTTTGAAACCTCGCCAAGCGAACAAGCGGCGAAATTTATTCAAGATAATGCGCAATACCCAATGAAGAAAGTCGGCACTGATGAAGTGGGATTTGCGGTATATCAAATCGATTTATCGAAATAACAAAAAAGGGCGTGCTCAGCACGCCCTACTTATTTCAAAGTACGGTCAATTTTGACCTTATTTTTCTTCTTTTGGAAGTCTGATTAAAGCAAAGATCAAGCCACCCCAAATCACAAGAAGCGCCACAATCATCATTGCAATTGCAATACCTGTCATCTTTATTCTCCTTTTTCTTCAAGCTTGAAGTTGTCTTCATTTTTCCATTTTAAACGAGAAAGAATGAACGAAACAACCACTAGCGAAATTGCCATGCCCCAACCAAAGATATTTACGAACCAACTTGGATAGCCTTCATAACCTTCTGTAAATACTTTCGCACCCTCACTGAATAACATAAAGGCAAGAATACCGGTGGTGATGACAATGCATAAACGCCATAGGAATCCCACTTTGAATGAAGAGCTTTGATTTAAGTGGTTGCCTAATAAGCCTAGTTTTTCATTTGCAACAATCACAATTAATGAAACAAATGCCACTGCTACAATACCGAAGTAGTTCACAAATTTATCGAATACATCAAGCATTGGTAAACCTGTTGTGGTACCAAATAAAATGACCGATACTACCATCATTGGTAAACCAACAACGAAGGTCGCTTTTGCTCGACGTAAACGGAGTTTATCTTGAATCGCTGAAATGATTACTTCAATAACAGAGATAAATGAGGTTAATGCCGCAAAGGTTAATGAACCGAAGAATAATACCCCTAATACTTCACCGAATGGTGCTTTGTTAATAATAGTTGGGAATGCAAAGAAGGCTAAACCAATACCACCTTTTGCTACTTCGCTCACTTCTACACCTTGCGCAGTTGCGATGAAACCTAATGCCGCAAAGACACCGATACCAGCAAGCACTTCAAAACTTGAGTTCGCAAAACCAACAACTAAACCGCTACCTGTTAAATCTGAATCTTTTTTCAAGTACGATGCATACGTAATCATAATCCCGAAACAGATGGAAAGAGAGAAGAAGATTTGACCGTAAGCCGCAATCCACACGCTCGGATTAGAGAGTTTTGACCAGTCTGGTGTAAATAACGCGTTTAAGCCTTTTTCTGCACCTGGTAAGAATAAAGAATAAACGACCAACGCCACAAACATCACCACTAAAACAGGCATTAAGATATCTGAAGATTTAGAAATCCCTTTTTGAATACCTAAAGAAAGCACGCCTAACGCCACTAACCATACAGCAATTAATGGGCCAGTTACCATGCCGACAAACTCGAAGCTCACGCCGTTACTGATCTCACCCATTTTTAAGAATTCGTGTAGGAAGAAATCAATCGGTTGGTCGCCCCAAGCAGAATTAAGTGAGAAATAGGTATAGCTTGCCGCCCAACCTAATACTACCGCGTAGTAAAGACCGATGATGACGTTCACCATCACTTGCCACCAACCAAACACTTCAAAGTGTGGGTTAAAGCGACGATAAGAAAGCGGTGCACCACCACGATGGCGATGACCGATTGCGTAATCTAAGAAAAGCAATGGAATACCAGCGGTTAAAAGTGCAATAAGGTAAGGGATAATAAATGCACCGCCACCGTTTTCATAAGTGGTATAAGGGAAACGCCAGATGTTTCCTAAGCCAACAGCGGATCCAATCGCCGCCATAATAAATGCCTTCCGACCAGAAAAGGTCTCACGCTTTGCGTTTGACTGCGTCATATTAAGTTCCTTTTGAATGAAGAAAGGTTTCAATATAATGAATTCTAAAACCTAGTCAAGAATTTGATCTAAAGTGCGGTTAAAAATAATGAATTTTTTATAAATATCACTGTCTAAAGGCCGAATTTAATCTCTATTAACAACCAAAAGGAAACATTTATGGATCTCAACAGCATTTTAAATCAAGTTTTAGATGTTGCTAAAAACTCTGCAAGCAAACTTGAAACCGGCAACCAAACAATCGACTCTCTCACCAAAGTAGGCGGTGGTGCAGCATTAGGCGGTATTTTATCAATGATTTTAGGCCGTAGCGGCGGTGCAAGCTTAGCAAAATTAGGCTCACTTGCTGTATTAGGTAATCTTGCTTACCAAGCGTACCAAAACTATCAAAAATCCCAACAAAATAGCCAACCAAACATTTCAGAAAATGCGTTTGATGTACTAAATTCATCAAGCCATGTTGATGCGGGTGAATTAATTTTACGTACTATGATCGCCGCAGCGGCAGCAGATGGTGAAATCACAGAAGATGAAAAACAAACTATCGCAAATGAAGCTGGTAACAACCCTGAATTAGCACAATGGCTTGAACAAGAAATCCAAAATCCAATTTCTATCAATGAAATTACACGTCTTGTAGGTAACGATACTGCACTTGCAAGTAATGTGTACTTAGCAGCTCGTTTAGTAAGCAAAGATTTATCTCGCAAAGAAATCATTTTCTTAGCGGATTTAGCTCAAGCATTAGGCTTAGATGATGCGCTTGTTGAACAATTAGAAAAACAAGCAGGCTTCTAATTTTGTGTAGAAAACATCGCGTTTTCTGACCGCACTTTTCATAAAAAAACACGATAATCTTGGTTATCGTGTTTTTTTCGTTTGTTTTTTCGCGAAAACCTAACCAAAGGCGAAAAATTCCGCTACAATGCTGAACTTCAATATTCATAAAATTATTTAATAATCATAAAAACGGGAAGCAACATGACAGGCGCACAACTCATTATCGAATGTTTAAAAGCGCACGGTGTAACCGATCTTTTCGGCTACCCAGGCGGGGCAATCATGCCAACCTATGATGCCATCTATGACTCAGGTCTTGACCATCTCCTTTGTCGTAACGAACAAGGTGCCGCAATAGCTGCGATTGGTTATGCGCGCTCTACTGGCAAAGTCGGCGTTTGCGTGGCAACCTCTGGTCCGGGTGCAACCAATTTAATTACCGGTTTAGGCGATGCCTTTGCTGATTCAGTGCCACTCGTGGCATTCACTGGCCAAGTGGCCGCCCCTCTTATCGGTACCGATGCTTTCCAAGAAGCCGATGTTTTAGGTTTATCTCTTGCTTGCACCAAGCACAGCTACATTGTGCAATCCATAGAAGAACTCCCCGAAATTATTGCCTCTGCTTTCCAAATTGCACAAAGTGGCAGACCTGGCCCCGTTCTCATTGATGTGCCTCGCAACATCCAAGTGAGCGATGTACCTGAACATGTAAAACCTATTGTCAAACCAACCGTAAAACCAACCGCACTTTCAGAATTAAAATTAACTGAAGCAAAAGCATTATTGGCACAAGCGAAAAAACCCGTGCTTTATGTAGGTGGTGGTGTAGGTATGGCAAAAGCTACACAAGCGGTCAAAAAATTCCTACAAATAACCAAAATGCCATCCGTTTCAACATTAAAAGGTTTAGGTTCAATTGACCCAACCGATCCTGTTTATATGGGCATGATTGGTATGCACGGCACAAGAGCTGCAAACGTAGCCGTACAAGAATGTGATTTATTGTTAGTGTGCGGTGCACGTTTTGATGACCGTGTGACCGGCAAATTAGATAGTTTTGCACCACACGCGAAGGTGATTCATTGTGATATTGATGCAGCAGAAATCAACAAACTTCGTGTGGCCAATGTTGCCCTTCAAGGAGATTTAATTCAAGCTTTAGAGGCTTTAAGTATCCCTCTTGCAATTGACGATTGGCGAGCACATATTCAAGCATTGAAAGCCAAACTCGATTTCACTTATATCGACAATGCAGGCAACCGACCTATTGACCCTTGGTCGTTGCTCAACACGCTTTCTCAGCGTAAACCACAAAATGCGGTGATTTGTACCGATGTGGGCCAACATCAAATGTGGTCTGCGCAACATATGCGCCATTTCGCACCAGAAAACTATATTACCTCCGCGGGCTTCGGCACCATGGGATTTGGTTTACCTGCAGCAGTGGGTGCGAAAAAAGCACGCCCTCATGATGAAGTGATTTTAGTGACAGGTGATGGTTCATTGATGATGAACATTCAAGAATTAGGTTCAATCAAACGCGGCAAATTACCCGTGAAAATTTTGCTGTTAGATAACCAGCGCCTTGGTATGGTGCGTCAATGGCAAGACCTTTTCTGGAACAAACGCCGTTCTGAAACCATCTTAGAAGATAATCCTGATTTTGTGATGTTAGCAAAAGCCTTTGATATTCCAGCTGAACGCATTGAGCGTGCTGATGAGGTGGATGCAGCACTTAATCGCTTATTAAATAGCGAAACAGCCTATTTATTGCAAGTATGCATTCCACCGGAGGAATGCGTATGGCCGTTAGTCCCACCAGGTGCGTGTAATGCCGATATGTTGGAGGAAATTTAAGATGAACCAATATACTTTTGAATTGGCTGCTCAACATCGTCCAGAGGTTTTAGAACGCATATTACGCGTTATTCGTTTACGTGGCTTTACCGTAACTAACATGGACATGGCATTGGTAGACACCCAAGTGCAGTTAAAAATCTCAGTAAGATCTGAGCGCACTTTTGATTTGTTGGTGAATCAATTGGCAAAATTGCCGGATGTTATGGAAATAAAATAATGAAAAAATTTATCTCACTTGTCATTTCTATTTTATTTGTATTTGGATGTACGACAAATAAAAAAGAAATATCAAAGCAAACAGAGGTGATTCAAGCCTTTTTTATTGCAAACAATAATATTTATGCTGTAGGAAATTTAAATAGCTACCAATTCTCTTCTTCTAAATCTGAAGATGTGCAAAATTTCATTAATTTTTTAAATTCTAAAGATATGAAAGCCTTTAAAGAAGCACGCATAGATCGTATTGAAAAAAATAGTGAAGATAACAAAATTAAAGCATTCGTATTCATTGAACTTGATAGCAAAAAATTGACTAAAAAGGAGATAGAAAGTTTATTTGATAAACGTGATGTTTACAAATCTTCTCAGGGAAATCCTGACTTACTTTTTGGAATAAGTCATGGTGAGCTTGTAAAACTTCAGAATAAAGATGAGATCTTAATTAAAGGAAGGCTCTCTAAACCATTAAAAACAAATTTTATTGAGTATAAGAATACAAGAGGCTTTGATAAAGGGCCTGATGCACCATCTCCTGAATTATTAGCTGCTTTTAGTATTGGTGCGATTGTAATGATTCCATTAGCAATTATTACATTACCATTTCAAGCTGTAGATTCTTTATCTAAATAATTGTATTTATAAACTTAATTATATCGAATAATTCAACGAACCCTAAAAATTTACTTGGAGAGATTATTTATGCCAAAACTACGTTCAGCGACCAGTACTCAGGGTCGTAATATGGCGGGTGCACGTGCTTTATGGCGTGCAACAGGGATGAAAGAAAATGACTTTGGTAAACCGATTATTGCGGTGGTGAACTCATTCACCCAATTTGTACCAGGGCATGTTCATTTAAAAGACATGGGTCAACTAGTCGCAGCTGAAATTGAAAAAGCTGGCGGCGTGGCAAAAGAATTCAATACTATCGCAGTAGATGATGGTATCGCGATGGGCCACGGCGGGATGCTTTATTCCTTACCAAGTCGTGATTTAATCGCAGACAGCGTGGAATATATGGTTAATGCTCACTGTGCCGATGCGATGGTGTGTATTTCCAACTGTGACAAAATCACCCCGGGAATGTTGATGGCGGCAATGCGTTTAAACATTCCAACCATATTCGTTTCAGGCGGTCCTATGGAAGCGGGTAAAACCAAACTTTCCGACCAGCTCATCAAATTAGACTTAATTGATGCCATGATCCAAAGCGCTGATGTGAATGTCAGCGATAAAGATGTTGATGCCATTGAGCGCAGTGCTTGCCCTACTTGTGGTTCTTGCTCAGGGATGTTTACTGCTAACTCCATGAACTGCTTAACCGAAGCGTTAGGTTTATCTTTACCGGGCAATGGCTCGATGTTGGCGACCCATGCTGACCGTAAAGAATTATTCTTACAAGCAGGTCGTCAAATTGTTGAACTTTGCAAACGCTATTACGAGCAAGACGATGAAAGCGTATTGCCACGTTCAATCGGCACCTTTGAAGCCTTTGAAAATGCAATGAGTTTAGATATCGCGATGGGTGGTTCAAGTAATACCGTTTTACACTTATTAGCGGCTGCTCAAGAAGCGGGTGTAGATTTCAAAATGGCGGATATTGACCGCTTATCACGCGTTGTGCCTTGCTTAAGCAAAATCGCACCAAATACCAATAAATACCACATGGAAGATGTACACCGTGCAGGTGGCATTATGGGCTTATTAGGTGAATTAGATCGTGCAGGATTAATCCACCGTAACACTAAAACCGTGTTAGGTATGACTTTAGAAGAGCAATTAAATCAATACGATATCATTCGTAATAAAGATGCAGAATTACACAAATTCTTCCGTGCAGGTCCTGCAGGTATTCGTACCACGCAAGCCTTTTCACAAGATTGCCGTTGGGATAGCGTAGATGATGACCGTGTAGGTGGTTGTATTCGTAATAAAGAAAATGCGATTTCTCAAGAAGGCGGCTTAGCCGTATTATTCGGTAACATCGCAAAAGACGGTTGTATCGTAAAAACTGCAGGTGTGGATGAATCTATCTGGAAATTTACCGGCCGAGCAATCGTATTTGAAAGCCAAGAAGATGCGGTAGCCGGTATTTTAGGTGGCAAAGTGAAAGAAGGCCATGTGGTAGTCATCCGCTACGAAGGTCCAAAAGGCGGCCCAGGTATGCAAGAAATGTTATACCCAACCAGCTATTTAAAATCAATGGGCTTAGGTAAAAAATGTGCTTTATTAACAGATGGTCGTTTTTCTGGCGGTACATCTGGTTTATCTATTGGTCACGCTTCTCCTGAAGCAGCTTCCGGCGGTGCGATCGGCTTAGTACATGATGACGATATTATCGAAATCGACATTCCAAATCGCTCGATTAATCTCAAAATCAGCGATGAAGAATTAGCAAAACGCCGTACCGAGCAAGATGCCAAAGGCTGGCAACCAGCTAACCGTGAACGTGAAGTGTCTTTTGCATTAAAAGTATTTGGTCACTTCGCTACTTCTGCGGATAAAGGTGCCGTTCGTGATAAAACACTTTTAAAATAGTGTCTGATTCTCCCTCTCTTTTATGAGAGGGAGAAATAAAACAAAGAAAAAATTACCCGCACTTCATCATAAACAACAAATACCATGAAAAACCTACTCACCAATCCTCAACCCTCTCAATCGGATTACATTAACGCGATTGTCAAACTTGGCTCCAGAGTATATGAAGCCGCTACCGTAACGCCACTACAAAAAATGGGCAAATTGTCTGATCGCCTACATAATAATATTTGGATTAAGCGTGAAGACCGCCAGCCAGTAAATAGCTTTAAACTGCGTGGTGCCTATGCAATGATTTCCAGCCTTTCTGATGAACAAAAACAAGCAGGTGTCATTGCCGCTTCTGCAGGTAACCATGCACAAGGTGTTGCTTTATCCGCTAAACAACTTGGCTTAAAAGCATTAATTGTTATGCCACAAAATACACCGAGCATTAAAGTGGATGCCGTTCGTGGTTTTGGTGGTGAAGTGTTGTTACACGGAGCCAATTTTGATGAAGCCAAAGCTAAAGCTATTGAGCTTTCAAAATCGAAACATATGACATTTATTCCGCCGTTTGATCATCCATTGGTTATCGCAGGTCAAGGCACATTGGCGATGGAAATGTTGCAACAAGTTGCCGATTTGGATTATGTCTTTGTACAAGTCGGAGGTGGTGGTCTCGCCGCTGGCGTAGCCATTTTACTCAAACAATTTATGCCGGAAATTAAAGTCATTGGTGTCGAATCCAAAGATTCAGCTTGTTTGAATGCGGCCTTAGAAAAAGGTGAACCTACCGATTTAGCACACGTTGGCTTATTTGCTGATGGTGTAGCAGTAAAACGTATTGGTGACGAAACATTCCGTTTATGTCAAAAATATTTAGACGGTATGGTATTGGTAGACAGCGATGAAGTTTGTGCGGCAATGAAAGATTTATTCGAAAACGTGCGTGCTGTCGCAGAGCCATCTGGCGCCCTAGGATTAGCCGGTTTGAAGAAATATGTGAAACAAAACAATTTGGAAGGTAAAAATATGGCAGCTATTTTATCTGGTGCCAACCTTAACTTCCATACATTGCGTTATGTTTCAGAGCGTTGTGAAATTGGTGAAAACCGTGAAGCTTTACTGGCTGTAACCATGCCTGAACAACCAGGCAGTTTCTTAAAATTTGCTCATGTTATTGGTAATCGTGCAGTAACAGAATTCAGTTATCGTTATGCAGATAATCAAAAAGCCTGTATTTTCGTTGGTGTGCGCACGGCTAATGAAGCTGAAAAATCGGAAATTATTGCTGATTTAACGAAAAACGGCTTTGATGTAGAAGATATGTCTGATGATGATATTGCGAAAACTCACGTGCGTTATTTAGTGGGTGGACGAGTTTCTAATCATCATGAAAGACTTTATAGCTTTGAATTTCCAGAACAAAAAGGCGCTCTACTGAAATTCTTAGAAATTTTGGGTAAACGTTGGAATATTTCATTATTCCATTATCGTGCACATGGAGCGGATTACGGTAATATTCTTGCGGCTTTCCAATTAGGCGAAAAAGATAACGCAGAATTTGAACAAGCTTTAGCAGAACTCGGCTATGTTTATGAAGATGTAAGTGAAAGTAAAGCGTATCGATATTTCTTACGATAGAAAAACAAAAAGAGCGGTCAAAATAACCGCTCTTTTTTATTATCATTAACTTATCGTTTTGATTTAACGAGTTTTTCAGTAAGTTCGTAAGCACGAAGTTTCGCTAACTCTTTAGAAAGTTTAGCTACAAGTAAATCATGATCCACATCAACTGCGTGATTCACAATATTTTCTTCCGCTTCACGTTTTGCTTCACGAATACGATCTGCATCTAACTCGCTACCGCGAATTGCAACATCGGCAAGTACTGTTACTACTTTAGGTTGAACTTCTAAGAAGCCGCCTGAAACATAGATAACTTCTTCATTGCCATCTTCAAGGGTGAATTTAACAATCCCTGGCTTAATCGCCGTCATCAAAGGGGTGTGGTTTGGTAAAATACCAAGTTCACCTTCCACACCTGTTGCTTGGATTTGTTTCACAGCACCTTCAAAGATTTTTCGCTCTGCGCTGACTATTATTAGGTTAAATGTCGCCATTTTTGTTCTCCTTCAAATGACTTGAAGTGATTACATATTTTTGGCTTTTTCTAGCGCTTCGTCGATTGTACCGACCATGTAGAACGCTTGTTCTGGAATATGGTCGTATTCGCCGTTTAAAATACCTTTAAAGCCGCGGATAGTTTCTTTTAAAGAAACGTATTTACCTGGAGTACCGTTAAATACCTCAGCAACGAAGAACGGTTGTGATAAGAAACGTTCAATTTTACGAGCACGTGCTACCACAAGTTTATCATCTTCAGATAACTCGTCCATACCAAGAATTGCGATAATATCTTTTAATTCTTTATAACGTTGTAAGATACCTTGTACGCCACGCGCTACATCATAGTGCTCTTGACCAACAACAAGTGGGTCTAATTGACGTGAAGTTGAATCTAATGGGTCAACCGCAGGGTAAATACCTAAAGATGCAATTTGACGACTTAATACAACTGTTGAGTCTAAGTGCGCAAAGGTTGTTGCCGGAGATGGGTCAGTCAAGTCATCTGCAGGTACATATACCGCTTGAACAGAGGTGATAGAACCTGTTTTGGTTGAAGTGATACGTTCTTGTAACACACCCATTTCTTCTGCTAATGTCGGTTGGTAACCTACCGCAGATGGCATACGACCTAATAACGCAGATACTTCAGTACCAGCAAGAGTATAACGATAGATGTTATCCACGAAGAATAATACATCACGACCTTCGTCACGGAATTTCTCTGCCATAGTTAAACCGGTTAACGCAACACGTAAACGGTTACCTGGTGGCTCATTCATTTGTCCGTAAACTAATGATACTTTATCTAATACGTTAGAATCTTTCATTTCATGATAGAAGTCGTTACCTTCACGAGTACGCTCACCTACACCCGCAAATACGGAGTAACCTGAGTGCTCAATCGCGATATTACGGATTAATTCCATCATGTTAACGGTTTTACCTACACCCGCACCACCGAATAGACCTACTTTACCACCTTTTGCGAATGGACAAATTAAGTCGATAACTTTGATACCAGTTTCTAATAATTCCGTACTGTTAGATTGTTCTTCGTAGCTTGGTGCTGGACGGTGAATAGACCAATTTTCTTCCGCGCCAATTTCACCTTGCTCATCGATTGGTTCACCTAACACGTTCATAATACGGCCTAACGTTTTAGTCCCTACTGGAACTTGAATAGGGTTACCCGTATTTTCTACTTTTAAGCCACGTTTTAAGCCGTCAGATGTACCTAATGCGATACAGCGAACTACACCGCCACCTAATTGTTGTTGAACTTCAAGGGTTAAACCTGATTCAACTTTTAATGCATCGTAAACTTTTGGTACTGCATCTTGTGGGAATTCAACGTCAATCACCGCACCGATGATTTGTACAATTTTTCCTGCTGACATTACCGTTCCTCTTTCATTAAATCGCTGCCGCGCCGGCGACGATTTCGTTTAATTCATTTGTAATACTTGCTTGACGGGCTTTATTGTAAACTAATCGCAAGTCATTGATTAAATTACCTGCATTATCAGTTGCCGCTTTCATTGCTACCATTCTAGCAGCTTGCTCGGAAGCAAGGTTATCTACCACAGATTGATACACTTGTGATTCCAAATAACGAGTAAGCAAACTGTCTAATAAGACTTTTGGCTCTGGCTCGTAAAGGTAATCCCAAGTACTTTGTCTTTGCTCTAAATTATCGGTTTCTAATGCCGGTAATGGTATTAATTGTTGATAAACAGGTTTTTGTGCCATTGTATTAACGAATTTATTGTAGGCAATATAAACTGCATCTACTTCTTCGTCTTTATAGCTACCAAACATACCGTTTGCAACACCAATTAAGTCTTCCATTGTCGGATTATCACCCAAACCGGAAAGTTGTGCACGAACAGGTAATCCTAATGAACGGAAGAAGCTAATGCCTTTTGAGCCAATTAAACCCAATTCAACATTAACACCTTTATCTTTCCATTGTTTGATTTCTGTCATGACGGTTTTAAACAAGTTAATGTTCAAACCACCACACATTCCGCGGTCAGTCGAGACCACTAAGATCCCGACTTTTTTCACTTCGCGTTGAATTAAAAATGGGTGTTTATAACCAACACTTGCTTTAGAGACGTGGCTGATAACATTTCGTATTGTTTCAGAATACGGACGAGAAGCCGACATACGATCCTGCGTTTTACGCATTTTCGAGGTCGCCACCATTTCCATTGCCTTTGTAATTTTTTGTGTACTTTGTACACTGGCAATTTTGGTTTTTATCTCTTTTGCACCTGCCATCTTATTTCTCCGTTACTTTTACCACGCGCTGTTGGCTTTAAAGTTATCCAAAATCGATTTCAATGATGCTTTAACTTCATCATTGTAATTACCGGTTTTGGTCAATTCAGCCATAAACTCGCTGTGGTTACGGCGAGCGTAATCTAAAAGTGCAGCTTCAAAACTTGCAATTTTTTGCAATTCCACATCTTCTAAATAGCCAAACTCAACCGCGAAAAGCAACACAGATTGCTCTGCTACGCTAAGCGGTACATATTGTTTTTGTTTCAATAATTCAGTGACTTTTTCACCGTGAGAAAGTTGTTTGCGGGTAGCATCATCAAGGTCAGATGCGAACTGAGCAAACGCCGCTAATTCACGATATTGAGCTAATGCGGTACGGATACCACCAGCTAATTTTTTCACTACTTTAGTTTGTGCAGAACCACCCACACGAGATACCGAAATACCAGGGTTTACCGCTGGACGAATACCAGAGTTAAATAAGTTAGATTCTAAGAAAATCTGACCATCGGTAATCGAAATTACGTTGGTTGGAACGAATGCTGAAACGTCACCTGCTTGAGTTTCAATAATTGGAAGAGCGGTTAAAGAACCTGTTTTTCCTTTTACTGCACCTTGAGTGAATTTTTCTACGTATTCTTCATTTACACGCGCTGCACGTTCAAGTAAACGTGAGTGTAGATAGAATACGTCACCTGGATAGGCTTCACGACCTGGTGGACGACGTAATAATAATGAAATTTGACGATAAGCAACGGCTTGTTTTGATAAGTCATCGTAAACGATTAACGCATCTTCACCGCGATCACGGAAATATTCACCCATTGCACAACCAGCGTAAGGTGCTAAATATTGTAACGCAGCTGATTCAGATGCTGATGCTGCAACAACGATTGTGTTTTCAAGCGCACCGTGCTCTTCTAATTTACGCACTACGTTTGCAATAGTCGACGCTTTTTGACCGATCGCGACATAGATACATTTAATACCTGAATCACGTTGGTTAATAATTGCGTCGATTGCTAATGCTGTTTTACCCGTTTGACGGTCACCAATGATTAACTCACGTTGACCACGACCGATTGGAACCATGGAGTCAACCGCTTTATAACCAGTTTGTACAGGCTGATCAACAGATTTACGATCGATAACACCTGGTGCAATGACTTCAACAGGAGAGAAACCATCATTTTCAATTTCGCCTTTACCATCGATTGGTTGACCAAGTGTATTTACTACACGACCTAGTAAACCACGACCAACTGGTACTTCAAGGATACGGCCAGTACATTGTACTTCCATACCTTCCGCTAAATCTGCGTAAGGACCCATTACTACCGCACCAACAGAATCACGTTCAAGGTTAAGTGCCATTGCATAACGGTTGCCCGGTAAGGCGATCATTTCGCCTTGCATTACATCGCTTAAGCCATGAATACGAATAATCCCGTCACTTACAGAAACAATAGTCCCTGTATTACGGGCTTCGCTCACCACGTCAAATTGAGCGATGCGTTTTTTAATCAATTCACTAATTTCAGTTGAATTTAGTTGCATCTTGTATTCCTCTTATAATTGCAACTCATTTGCGAGACGAGCAAGTTGTCCACGACTACTTCCGTCAATCACAAAATCTTCTGTACGAATCACTACACCGGCAATCAGTGAGCTATCTACATTGCAATTTAATTTCACTTTGCGAGCTAATCTTTTTTCCATTGCAGCTGCAATTTTTTCGATTTGTGTTGCATTCAATGGTTGTGCTGAAGTTACTTCAACTTCTGCAATAGCTTGATGTTCTTCCACATAATGTTTAAATTCTTCAAACACGGTAGGAATCGCACTCAAACGCTTATTTTCAGCCATTAACCGAATAAGATTTTGCCCATATTGATCCAATTGTTCGCCACAAATAGAAATTACTGTATCAGCTAATTTCTGTGCAGAAAGAGAACTACTTAAGTAAGCTTTTACCGTTTCATCTTCAGCTACGGCTGCAGCAAAACCTAACATTTCAGTCCATTTTTCAACCGCACTTTGTTCAATGGCAAAGTCGAATGCAGCTTTTGCATAAGGGCGAGCTATTGTAGTTAATTCTGACATAAGCTAAGCCTCTTATAACTCTGCAACTAATTTATCAATAATGTCATTGTTTGCCGCTTCATCAATAGAACGACCCACAATTTTCTCAGCACCAGCTACTGCTAATGAAGCCACTTTAACACGTAATTCTTCTTGAACACGTTTACGTTCTGCTTCTACTTCAGCATAACCTTGAGCAATAATTTTTGCTTTTAGTTCTTCAGCTTCTGCCTTCACTTCGTCTAACACTTCATTGCGACGTTTATTCGCAGCATCTAAAATTTCTTGAGCTTGTACTTTGGCAGATAAAAGTTCTTGTTCCACAAGATTTTTAGTATCTGCTTGCTCTTTTTTCGCTGCTTCAGCTGACGCTAAGGCGTTCGCAATTTGGCTTTGACGTGTTTCAATCGCATTAATAATTGGTGGCCAAACAAACTTCATGCAGAACCACACGAAAAGTGCGAACGCAATAAGTTGACCAATCAATGTTGCATTTAAATTCACAACGTCCTCCTTACTATGCTTGTTTTACGTTGATAAGCAAATAAGGTGATTATTGTAATAAACCGATGAATGGGTTTGCGAAAATGAAAAGTAATGAAATACCAACAGCAATCATTGCAATCGCATCCAAAAGACCAGCCACGATAAACATTTTAGTTTGTAGGCTAGATGCTAATTCAGGTTGGCGAGCAGATGATTCTAAGAATTTACCACCTAAGATCGCAAAGCCGATTGCAGTACCTAATGCAGCAAATGCAAGAAGAATTGATGCACCAATGATTGTCGCTGTAATTACAGTTTCCATAATGTTCTCCAATAGATAGAAGTTAAGTTTAGCCCTAGAGCCGGTTAATAAAAAATTAATGTTCTGCTTTGTTATAAGCAATACTTAAATAAACCACCGTTAACATCATAAAGATGAATGCTTGTAACGTAATAACCAAAATATGGAAAATAGCCCAAGCTAGGTGTAATGGGATTCCCAATGCTGCAATGGCCACATTTGCAGAGTACATCACAGCGATAAGAATAAAGATTAATTCCCCTGCATACATATTACCGAAAAGACGGAAAGCAAGAGAAATAGGTTTAGCTAATAAAGTTACGGTTTCAAGAATAAAGTTTACAGGAATAAACGCCCAATGATTAAAAGGGTGGAGTGTATATTCTTTAACTAAACCACCAAAACCTTTTGATTTAATTGTATAGAAAAGAATGAGGAAGAATACACAGATTGACATACCTAATGTTGCACTGATATCTGCTGTTGGTACTGCTCTTAAATAATGAATACCAAAAAGACCGGCAAATTGAGGAAGAAAATCAACTGGGATTAAGTCAATAGCATTCATAATGAATACCCAGCAGAAAATGGTTAAAGCAATTGGTGCGATCACATTACGCGGACCATGAAAGTTTTCTTTCACGATGCCATCAACCCAACCTACAACAATTTCAACCAAACATTGCATTTTGCCTGGTACGCCTGTCGTAGCATTTTTTGCAACACGAGAAAAGATAAACAAGAAAATCACTGCCGATACAATTGAGAAAAAAAGCGTATCGAAGTGAACGTTCCAGAAACCATCACCTGTCTTCAAGAAAGACAAGTGGTGACTAATATATTCGGAAGTTGTTTGTCCAGACATAGTCAACCCTTTGTAGAAAAAATTAAGATCTATTTAACAAAAACGGAATAAAATTATTCAACGCTAATGCTGTAAAAAAACCAACAAAAAACAAAATAAAATGTGAGATAGCAAGCCATTTAAAGGCCCCCCCCACAAGCACAATCGTTAGTATAAACTTTAACGCTTCACCACGATAAAATGCCGTTAATTTTGTTGAAAAATCTTGTTTGCGAAAAAAAACAATATAAGCAAAAGCACAAAATGGTACAAAAGCACTGATAAATCCTAAACTAAAATCTACCGCACTTTCACCTTGCCAAATTGCAAGGAATAACCCCAAAACAACAAGACAAACCGACTCAATGATCATCGCTTTTTGATATCGATTTTTGGCCTGCGTTAAAACCTTAGACATTATCTTATTTTTTAAAATACAAAAACTACCTAATTATACCCGTGCTACAAAGAGTTTCAACTTTTAAACCACTAAAAAATGTTAAACAAATCACACTTTTAAAAAATAATTAACAAAATAGCCGTAAAAAAAGTGTGTTTTATCGTAAAACGATTAAATGTCGTTCACCAACAAGCTCAGGGACATGTAAAGTTATCACGTCTTTTACTTCGAATTTTTTGTCTAATTCTTGAATTTCATCTTCGTGATAAATGCCTTTTAAAGCATAAAAATATCCATCTTGTTTTGGCAAATGAGTACACCAATCTGTCATATCTTTTAACGAAGCAAATGCACGACTTAATACACCGTCGAATTTTTGTTCAGATTGGTATTCCTCAACGCGGCTAAGAACAGGTTCTACATTTGTTAGTCCTAACTCACGTACTGCATTTCGAATAAAGCTAATGCGCTTACCTAAACTATCTAACAAGACAAATTGCTTGGTAGGGTTAATAATGGCTAAAGGCAGGCCTGGCAAGCCTGGACCCGTTCCAACATCTATAAAACGATCCCCTTGTAAATAAGGACTAACAACAATACTATCCAAGATATGTTTCACTAACATTTCTTGTGGATCACGTACAGAGGTTAAATTATAAGCCTTGTTCCATTTATTGAGTAATTGTACCAACTTAATCAGCTGATCTTTTTGCAGATCGGTTAATTGAATTTCTGCTTGAGCCAGTAAATTTTCGAGTTTTGCTTTCATTTTTCTATCTATTTTATCTATTTGTAGCCATTCTACTTGAAAGTGCGGTTAAAATCCTTAGTGTTTTTATTTCAGCAAAAATTTAGCCTACCAATACATCTTTTTAATTTGTAATATAAAAAAGTGCGATGAAAATTCACCGCACTTTTGCTTTCAATACCTGAGAAGTTTATTCCCCACGTTTTAGCATGCCTTGTTTTTTCAAATTAACCAGAATAATTGAAATTGCTGCAGGAGTAACACCTGAAATTCGGCTTGCTTGACCAATGGAAACCGGACGATGCTGTTCCAACTTCGCGCGTACTTCATTAGATAAACCAGACACTTTGCTGTAATCAAAGTTAGCCGGAATAGCTGTATTTTCATGGCGTTTTTGTTTTTCAATTTCTTCTTGTTGATGCTCAATATAACCTTGATACTTAATAGCAATTTCCACTTGTTCTACGGCTTCTCTATCTTCCATTGCCGGTTTGTATGGCGTTAAAGAAGTCAAAATATCGTAGGTCATTTCCGGACGGCGCAATAAATCTTCACCGCTGGCCTCACGCACAAGTGGGCTGCCAAGCACTTTATTCGCTTCTTCTAAATATTCAGAGCGTGGATGCAGCCAAATACTGCGTAAGCGTTGGCGTTCTTGTTCAATATTTTCCATTTTTTTATTAAAGCGCGCCCAGCGAGCCTCATCAATCAAACCTAATTCATGGGCAATTGGCGTTAAACGAATGTCTGCATTGTCTTCACGTAATAACAAACGGTATTCAGCACGAGAAGTAAATACACGATACGGTTCTTTGGTGCCAAGCGTGCAAAGATCATCCACCAATACACCTGTATAAGATTGATCGCGACGTGGATACCATGCCTCTTTATCTTGTACGTAAAGACCTGCGTTAATCCCCGCCAATAAGCCTTGTGCTGCCGCTTCTTCATAACCCGTTGTACCATTAATTTGACCGGCAAAGAATAAACCCGAAATCGATTTAGTTTCTAACGTTGGTTTTAAGTCACGTGGATCAAAATAATCATATTCAATGGCATAACCCGGTTTAATGATGCGAGCTTTTTCCAAACCTTTCATGGAATTTACAATGCCCATTTGCACGTCAAACGGTAAACTGGTAGAGATCCCGTTTGGATAAACTTCGTTACTGGTTAAGCCTTCTGGTTCCAAATAAATTTGATGTGAATTACGATCCGCAAAACGCATCACTTTATCTTCAATGGATGGACAATAACGTGGACCGATCCCTTCAATCACTCCGGTATACATTGGACTGCGATCCAAGTTATTACGGATCACTTCATGGGTTTGTTCATTAGTGTGGGTGATATAACAAGGAATTTGTTGCGGGTGATCAGATATCGATCCCATAAAAGAAAATACAGGTAATACAGCATCACCATGTTGTTTAGCCAATATATCAAAATTGATCGTGCGTGCATCAATACGCGGTGGCGTACCCGTTTTTAAACGATCAACACGTAAATTCAGATCACGTAAACGATGAGAAAGTGTAACAGATGCCGGATCACCAGCTCGTCCACCTTCATAATGTTCTAAACCAATATGGATCTTACCCGCTAAGAAAGTACCGGCAGTTAAAATGACCGATTTAGCACGGAATTTAAGCCCCATTTTGGTTTCCACACCACAAACGCGATCTTGCTCAATTAAAATATCGGTTACTTCTTGTTGGAAAATATCTAAATTTGGTTGGTTTTCAAGTGCGATGCGTACGGCTTGGCGATATAACACGCGGTCAGCTTGAGCACGAGTTGCACGTACAGCAGGCCCTTTACTGCTGTTTAAAGTACGAAATTGAATACCCGCCCTATCTGCAGCATGCGCCATTAAGCCGCCCATAGCATCCACTTCTTTCACTAAATGGCCTTTACCAATACCACCAATGGCTGGGTTACATGACATTTGTCCAAGGGTATCAACATTATGTGTCAATAACAGGGTTTTTAATCCCATACGTGCTGGTGCCAATGCGGCTTCTGTACCGGCATGACCGCCACCAACAACGATCACATCATAATTTTCGGTATAAAACATATCTCTCTCTTCGTCTTCAATTTGATCTTCGATCTAAAAATAGGCGCTATTCTACTGAAAATTACGTGTGCTTGAAAGTAAGAATTCAATCTGTGATGAGAGAAGATCGAGAGATAATAAAAATAAGATCTATTTATATATAAAGATCTTATTATTGTTACTATTAAGATCCTTTTACCTTGTGAATAAGATCCTTTTCCTTTTTTAAATGAAGAAGTTAGATCATTTTAGACTGTGTTGAAATGTCGTCAGTTTGGAGGCTTTTTCTTGTGGATAACCTTTAATTTTATCCACAGTTAAAACAATCATCATATTTACTCAGTGGAAAAGAACAAGTTTTTGACAGGTTTTATCAAAGTTATCCACAGGTGATTTTTTTTGATAATGGATAAAGAAAAAGCGATAACTCAAATTATCGCTTTATTATGACTAAAGAGCATGAATAAATTGTGGTAGCCAATCTTCAGCAAATTGCTCTTGATCATCAACATGCAAGACATCGATTTTTAAACTCTCGCAAATTTTGACCGCACTTTTTTCACTTAATTGTGTTTCGACTTTATTCACTGCATGACAGAATGTATCGTAATCTGAATTACCTAAGCCTACCACGGCAAAGCGGAGGGAAGATAAATCTTTATCTGATGCCGCAATTTGTTCAAAGAGTGGTTTCAAATTATCAGGTAATTCACCTGCACCATGTGTTGAAGTGACAATCAACCAAATATTTTCATCAATCACATCATCAAGTTCTGGTCCGTGGAAAAGTGCGGTAGAAAAATCTTGTGTTTTTAACACCTCTTCTAAATGCTCCGCCACATATTCAGCGCTGCCTAATGTGCTGCCTGAAATCACGCAAATATTCATATTGTTTCCTAATAAGAAAAAAGGCTTAGATTTTCTAAGCCTTTATAGTCATTATACGTTGTCGAATTTACCCAACAATGAACGAATGTGTTCTTGCCAGTTGCGGTGTTCATTTCTAAGTTGCTCGTTTTCATGTTGCAAAGCTTCTACCGCTTGTTGAGATTGATTTTTTTGTTCTTTTAATTCTTCCACTTCAAGTTGAAGTAATTGAATAGTTTCTACTGCTTGTCTAATTTTTTCTTCAAGCTGATCTAAAATTTCTAAAGACATAGTGATTTCCTTTTTTAAAATAAGTCCGAAACGGCTTTATTCTACCCACTTAATCCTATTTTTAAAAGCCTCTTGTCAAAATTTATTATGCAAACGTTTGCTTAGTGATAAAATAACGAGACTTTTTGCATTGGGAGATAAAAATGAATCGTGCATTAGCTATTGAATTTTCAAGAGTAACCGAAGCAGCTGCATTAGCAGCTTATACTTGGCTTGGACGTGGTAATAAAAATGCGGCGGATGAGGCGGCAGTCAAAGCCATGCGTTATATGCTGAATTTAATCCATATGGACGGTGAAATTGTGATTGGTGAAGGGGAAATTGACGAAGCACCAATGCTTTATATTGGCGAAAAAGTAGGCTCGGGTAACGGTGAGCTCGTTTCTATTGCGGTTGATCCGATTGATGGCACACGAATGACCGCAATGGGTCAATCAAATGTAATTTCGGTATTGGCTGCCGGTGGTAAACGAACTTTTTTAAAAGCACCTGATATGTATATGGAAAAATTGGTTGTCGGTCCAGAAGTTAAAGGCATGATTGATTTAAGTTTACCTATTGAACAAAACCTTCGTCGTGTGGCTTCTCGTTTAGGTAAATCCTTATCGGATTTAACGGTAATGGTACTTGCTAAACCACGTCATGATGAAGTGATTAAGCAAATGCATAATTTAGGTATTCGTGTAATGGCTATTCCAGATGGTGATGTTGCCGCTTCGGTTTTATGTTGTTTACCGGATGCTGAAGTGGATATGGTTTATGGTATTGGCGGTGCGCCTGAAGGTGTGGCAGCTGCTGCTGCAATTCGTGCATTAGGTGGGGATATGCAAGCTCGTCTTATTCCACGTAATGAAGTGAAAGGCGATACAGAAGAAAACTGTAAAATTGCCGCTGAAGAAGTTCAACGTTGTGAAGCCTTAGGCGTGAAGGTCAATGAAATCTTAAAATTAGAAGATTTAGTACGTGATGATAACCTTGTTTTTGCTGCAACGGGAATTACACACGGTGAATTACTTAAAGGAATTTCTCGTCGTGGTAACTTAGCAACTACAGAAACCTTATTAATCCGTGGTAAATCACGCACTATTCGTAAAATCCAATCCATCCATTATCTTGATAGAAAAGATTCTGAAATCTATGAGATTTTAAGAAATTAGTGAAAATAAAAGAGGGGTCATAAAAAACAATGAATTTTTTGACCGCTCTTTTTATTTCTTACAGCATTTTCTTCAATTGATACAGATAAGCTAAGGCTTGTTTTGGACTTAATTCATCTGGATCAAGCTGCTCAATGGCTTCACGTAAAGCATCTGGCTCTGCTTCAAAAGCCAATTCACCTTGATATTGATTTAATGCTCTCAAATGTTGAATTTGTTGATCACCATTTTGTGCTGACAGTTTTTCTAATTGATGCAATTTTTGCTTCGCCAGTTTAATCACGGATTGTGGTACACCCGCCAGTGCTGCAACGGCAAGACCATAACTTTTACTTGCAGCCCCGTCTTGAACCGCATGCATAAAGGCGATGGTATTGTTATGTTCTAACGCATCTAAATGAATATTAGCAATACCTTTGATTTGTTCTGGTAGTGCCGTGAGTTCAAAATAATGAGTCGCAAATAACGTAAGCGAACGAGTTTTCTTCGCCAACCATTCGGCACAAGCCCAAGCTAAAGAAAGCCCATCGTAAGTAGAAGTTCCTCGTCCTATTTCATCAATCAGAACCAAACTTTGTGAAGTGGCTTGATGAAGAATATTCGCCATTTCAGTCATTTCTACCATAAATGTAGAACGACCCGAGGCTAAATCATCAGAGGCACCAATTCGAGTAAAAATCCGATCAATTTGCCCAATAACTGCGCTATCAGCCGGCACAAAACTGCCTATATAAGCCATTAACGTAATTAAAGCCGTTTGACGCATATAGGTACTTTTACCACCCATATTGGGGCCAGTAATAATCAGCAAATGACGCTGCTGATTGAGATTAACAGGGTTAGCAATAAAGGGGGCTTTTAAGACTTGTTCCACTACAGGATGACGACCATTTTCAATTTTTACGCCAATTTCATCGCTAAATTGTGGTGCAACATAATTTAAGGTTTCTGCTCGCTCTGCGAGGTTAACTAACACATCTAACTCAGACAATGCTAAGCTGGCTAATTGTAATTGGCCTAAATATGGCAGCAATAAATCAAATAATTCATCATAAAGTTGCTTTTCTAAAGCAAGCGCCGCTCCTTTTGATTTTAAAACCTTGTCTTCATATTCTTTTAATTCAGGAATAATGTAGCGCTCGGCATTTTTTAATGTTTGACGGCGAACATAATGAATCGGTGCTTTATGAGCTTGCCCTTGGCTAATTTGAATGTAATAACCATGCACTGCATTAAAGCCAATTTTTAAGGTATCAATACCTGTGCTTTCTCGTTCACGTTGTTCTAAATTTTCTAAATATTGCGTTGCGCCAGCGGAAAGGGTTCGCCATTCATCTAATTCTGCATTATAGCCTTCAGCAATAACGCCACCATCGCGAATTAATAACGGAGGGGTTTCAATAATTGCTTTTTGAAGTAACGCTATTTGCGCGGAAAAATCATCAATTTGTGCGGAAAGTGCGGTCAAATTTGACGATGTTTTTGTATGAATTAGCGATTTTATCGGTTCAATTTGTTCTAATGCAGTTCGTAAACGTGTGAGATCACGAGGACGAGCAGAACGCAGTGCTACACGGGCAAGAATACGTTCCATATCCCCCACTTGTTGCAAATAAGGCTGCAATTCGTGATACAAATCTTGCTCAATAATTTCACCAATGGTTTTTTGGCGTTTTAATAGAATGTTGGTTTGACGGATAGGTTGATGAATCCAACGTTTTAACAAACGGCTACCCATTGGGGTAACACATTTATCTAATACTGAAGCCAGTGTGTTTTCTGTGCCACCTGCAAGATTTTGAGTGAGCTCTAAATTTCGGCGTGTTGCGGCATCTAATTGAATATTATCGTTATTTTGAATAACACTGATGCTTTGAATATGTGGAAGAGAAGCGCGTTGTGTTTCTTTTGCATATTGCAATAAACAGCCTGCAGCAGCTAAGCCAAGGGGGGATTTTTCCACACCAAATGCACGTAAATCTTTCGTACCAAATTGACGATTAAGTTCTGAGATCGCGGTACTAAGTTCAAATTCCCAAATTGGACGACGACGTAATCCTTTATAATGTTCGATAATGGCCATTTCAGCAAAATCTTCACAATAAAGTAATTCTACGGGATTAATACGCTGTAATTCAGCTTGAAAGGCTTCTTTTGAATGAAGTTCACAAAGTTGGAAACGTCCAGATGTCATGTCTAATGTGGCTAGACCAAATTTTTCTTTTTCCTGATAAACCGCCACAATTAAGTTATCTTGGCGTTCTGGTAAAAGCGCTTCATCACTTACTGTACCTGGTGTCACAATTCGTACAATTTTGCGTTCAACTGGTCCTTTTGACGTGGCGGGATCACCCACTTGCTCACAAATGGCTACAGGTTCACCTAATTGCACTAATTTTGCTAAATAACCTTCTACCGCATGATAAGGCACGCCCGCCATGGGAATGGGATTACCTGCTGATTGTCCACGTTTCGTTAAAGAAATATCTAACAATGCCGCCGCTTTTTTTGCATCATCATAAAAAAGCTCGTAAAAATCCCCCATTCGATAAAATAACAAAATATCAGGATTTTCTGCTTTTAACTTGAGATATTGCTGCATCATCGGCGTATGCTGCTCGAAATTATCTTGTAAATTCATGACGTTATCCAGTTTAAGTGTTTAACTTTTTGTCTAGCAAGTATAGGTTTTACGATAGAAGTAATGTGTTATTTTAAGCTGATTTTAATTTTCTACATCCACACTCAGTACTTCATCTTCTGTTTTTAATAGCGTATAGACATCTTTTAGCATTTCATTATCAATGTTGTAGCATCGTACTTGCAAGCGAACCTCGCCACTTGCTTGGTCTTTTACCGAGATATTTTCAATGCGATAGTCATGTTTCAATAATAAATCTGTCACTTTACTGATGCCGTTCGCAGAACTTAGTTGAATAGCTAAGCGAGTACGTTTTTTATAGGTTTTACGACGAACATAACGTTGCACAATCGGGCTGATACGGATAGCGATTAAAATCATTAAAGTGGCAATAATCGCATCAAAAATAAAGCCTGCACCTGTTGCCACACCGATAGCCGCCGCTGCCCAAATAATGGCAGCAGTGGTTAAGCCTGAAATAGCATCATTTTTCTTGTGTAAAATTACCCCTGCACCTAAGAAACCAATGCCACTGATTACTTGTGCGGCAAGTCGCATAGGGTCCGTTCGAATATTATCTGAAACTTGTGCATAATGTTCTGCGGCTTGAATGGAGACAATCGTCAGTACACAAGTTGTCACCGCAATAATGGCACAGGTTTTGACGCCAACCGGTTTGTGTTTTAGTTCGCGTTCTAAGCCAATAATCCCGCCAAGTACAAGTGCGAGTAGCATTTTCCCTAGGATAAGTAAATAAGCCGTCTGTTCAAGAGCGGTCGAAAAAAGAAAAGAATTTTCCATGTTAATAATGAATATGAGTAAATAAAAAACGGACATTATTTTACCTGAAAAAAGGACTTTAATGGGTAAATTTACAATCAATTTACCTTTAATTTATCGCCTTTCTGCTTGAAATTGAGTAAAATCTAAAGTTTTGAAAGATGATGATAGCTGAGAATAAATTTATGCAAAAATCAACGCCGAATATTGGCTTTGTAAGTTTAGGTTGTCCTAAAAATTTAGTGGATTCTGAACGTATTCTGACCGAATTACGTACTGACGGGTATAACATTGTGCCAAGTTATGAAAATGTGGACTTGGTTATTGTGAATACTTGCGGTTTTATTGATAGTGCTGTGCAAGAATCCCTAGAAGCCATTGGAGAGGCGTTGGAAGAAAACGGACGTGTGATTGTGACGGGTTGTTTGGGGGCGAAAGAAGATCAAATTCGTCAAGTTCACCCGAAAGTATTGGAAGTGAGCGGTCCGCACAGTTATGAAACAGTAATGGCACAAGTACACAAATACGTACCAAAACCAGAGCATAATCCTTACACCAGCCTTGTACCAAAACAAGGGGTGAAATTAACACCAAAACACTATGCTTATTTGAAAATCTCAGAAGGCTGTGATCATCGCTGTACATTCTGTATAATCCCTTCATTACGTGGGGATTTAGAAAGCCGCTCTATCACGCAAGTATTGGATGAAGCAAAACGTCTTGCTGATGCAGGCGTGAAAGAGTTATTGGTTGTTTCACAAGATACTTCTGCTTATGCAATGGATACACAACGCAAAGAAGGTGGCGCGAAAACGGCTTTCTGGAATGGTATGCCAATTAAAAATGACTTAATGACCTTGTGTAAACAGCTTGGTAAATTAGGTATTTGGGTACGTTTACATTACGTTTATCCTTATCCGCACGTGGATGATTTAATTCCATTAATGGCAGAAGGTTTATTGTTGCCTTATTTGGATATTCCATTACAACATGCGAGTCCGAAAATTTTAAAAGCAATGAAAAGACCAGGAAAAATTGACCGCACTTTAGAGCGTATCAAGCAATGGCGTGAGATTTGTCCTGATTTAACCTTGCGTTCAACTTTTATCGTAGGTTTCCCGGGTGAAACAGAAGAAGACTTCCAAATGTTATTGGATTTCTTAAAAGAAGCACAACTTGATCGTGTGGGCTGTTTCAAATTTAGCCCGGTAGAAGGCGCACCTGCAACTGAAATGGCCGACCAAGTGCCTGAAGATGTAAAAGAAGAACGTTTCCACCGCTTTATGCAGTTACAACAAGAAATTTCGGCTGAACGATTAAAACAAAAAATTGGCCAAACGCTTGATGTAATTGTGGATGAAATTGATGACAAAGGTATTATCGGTCGTACAAAAGCCGATGCACCCGAAGTTGATGGCTTAGTTTATATTGAAAATCTAAGTGGCACACCTGTGAAAGTGGGCGAATTTATTAAAGTAACCATTACCCATTCAGATGAATACGATCTGTGGGGAACCTGTTAATTATTAATCTTATTTATTTTTTACCAAAGGAATTAAAAAATGGCAGAAACACAAAAACAACCAAGTGTTATCCGTTTTGAACAAGAAGTTGCGGCAAAAAATTATGAAGCAGCTTGTATAGAATTGCTCGATATTTTAAGCAAAATTGATACTAATTTTGGTGGCATTGAAGGCATTGAAATTGATTATCCTAGCCAATTAAATGATGAATTAGTACAAGATAAAATTAAGCATTTTTGTACCCGTGTAGCGGTAGCAATGAGCGAGCTATTTTCTGATCCTAAATTAGATATTTCTGAAGGCGGGGCACAACGTTTCTTTACCTTACAACGTTGGATTAATATGATTTTTGCATCATCACCTTTTGTGAATGCGGATCATGTGTTGCAAACTTATAACCGCAATCCAGATAAAACTAATTTATCTGATTTTCATTTAGATAATGCGAGATCATCATTGATTAAATTCTGTATTTTCTATCTGCCAGAATCTAATGTGAATGTTAATCTTGATGCTTTATGGAATTTAGACCCTGAATTATGTGCATCCCTTTGTTTTGCATTGCAATCACCACGTTTTATCGGTACTGATCAAGCGTTCTCTAAGCGTGGTACGCTTTTACAATGGTTCCCTGAAAAATTAGCGACGATTAAAAACTTAAATAATGTGCCGAGTGCAATTTCACACGATGTATATATGCATTGCAGCTACGATATTGCTGAAAATAAACATTGGGTGAAAAAAGCATTAAACCAAGTCATCCGTCGTCATTTATTGCAAGGTGGATGGACAGATCGCGATGTCACTAAATTAGGTGAACGTGATGGCAAACCTGTCATGGTCGTATTATTGGAGCATTTCCATTCATCCCATTCAATTTATCGTACACATTCCACTTCAATGATTGCTGCACGTGAGCGTTTTCATTTAATTGGTGTGGGTAATGAAGCTGTAGATGCAGCAGGCCAAGCGGTGTTTGATGAATTTCATTTATTAAAAGGCGATAATATTTTTAGTAAATTGAATGAATTAAAAGAGATTTGTGAAAAAAATGGTGCAGCCGTTCTTTATATGCCAAGTATTGGAATGGATTTAACCACCATTTTTGCAAGTAATACGCGTCTTGCACCGGTTCAAGTGATTGCTTTAGGCCATCCAGCGACGACACATTCTGATTTTATTGAATATGTAATTGTAGAAGATGACTACGTTGGTTCTGAAAAATGCTTCAGTGAGCAATTATTGCGTTTACCAAAAGATGCCTTACCTTATGTGCCTTCAGCGCTTGCACCACAACACGTAGAATATCGCTTACGTGAAAATCCTGAAGTGGTGAATATTGGTATTGCTTCTACCACAATGAAGCTTAACCCATATTTCTTAGCAGCATTAAAGGCTATTCGTGATCGTGCGAATGTTAAGGTTCATTTCCACTTTGCTTTAGGTCAATCCAGTGGTGTAACCCATCCTTATGTTGAGCGTTTTATTAAATCTTATTTAGGCAATGATGCGACAGCTCATCCACATGCGCCTTATGATCAATATCTTCGTATTTTGCATAACTGCGATATGATGGTGAATCCATTCCCATTCGGGAATACGAATGGCATTATTGATATGGTGACATTAGGTTTAGTGGGTGTATGCAAAACCGGTGCAGAAGTCCATGAACATATTGATGAAGGGTTATTTAAACGTTTAGGTTTACCGGAATGGTTAATTGCAAATACGGTAGATGAATATGTTGAACGTGCAGTTCGTTTAGCAGAAAATCATCAAGAACGTTTAGCACTTCGCCGTCATATCATTGAGAATAATGGCCTCCAAACCTTATTTACAGGCGATCCAAGCCCAATGGGTAAAGTATCACTTGAAAAATTTGAGGAATGGAAAGCGGCAAATTTAGCTGAAAAGCCAAAGAAAAAAGCAACTAAATCTGCAACCACAAAAGAGAAGACCACCAAGTCTACCACAACAAAGAAAAGTGCGGTCAAATCTGAAGGTAAATCTGAGCCGAAAAAAACGGTAAAGAAAACCACGAAAAAAGCAGATAAATAATCAATAAATCCCCGAAAGGGGATTTTTTATTGAGAAAAATTAAACAAAGCCTCATTTTTTCTAAAAAAGCTTGATTTTGTGGCGTAAAGCCTGTAATTAATAGACCCATTCAACACAACATAAAATAAGGAAAAATTCATGAAAAACGTCGGTTTTATCGGTTGGCGCGGAATGGTCGGTTCCGTATTAATGGATCGTATGGTGCAAGAGCAAGATTTTGCTAATATTAATCCAGTTTTCTTCACTACTTCTCAAGCAGGTCAAAAAGCCCCTGTATTTGCAGGAAAAGAGGCGGGTGAACTTAAAAATGCATTCGACATTGAAGAACTCAAAAAATTAGACATTATCGTGACCTGTCAAGGTGGCGACTATACCAATGAAGTCTATCCAAAATTAAAAGCAACAGGTTGGGACGGTTATTGGGTTGATGCGGCGTCTGCACTACGTATGAAAGATGATGCAATTATCGTGCTTGATCCGGTAAACCAACACGTGATTTCTGAAGGTTTGAAAAAAGGCATTAAAACTTTCGTGGGTGGTAACTGTACCGTGAGCTTAATGTTGATGGCTATCGGTGGTTTATTTGAAAAAGATTTAGTGGAATGGGTATCTGTCGCAACTTACCAAGCGGCTTCAGGTGCGGGCGCAAAAAATATGCGTGAATTGATTTCACAAATGGGCTTATTAGAGCAAGCGGTTTCAAGCGAATTAAAAGACCCTGCTTCGTCAATTTTAGATATTGAACGTAAAGTGACAGCAGAAATGCGTTCTGATAGCTTCCCAACTGATAACTTCGGTGCAGCATTAGGTGGTAGCTTAATCCCTTGGATTGACAAACTTCTTCCAGAAACCGGACAAACTAAAGAAGAATGGAAAGGTTATGCAGAAACTAACAAAATCTTAGGTTTAAGCGACAATCCAATTCCAGTAGATGGTTTATGCGTACGTATCGGTGCATTACGTTGTCATAGCCAAGCGTTCACCATCAAACTGAAAAAAGACTTACCGTTAGAAGAAATCGAACAAATTTTAGCGTCTCACAATGAATGGGTGAAAGTAATTCCAAACGACAAAGAAACCACATTACGTGAATTAACCCCAGCTAAAGTAACAGGTACATTAAGCGTACCAGTTGGTCGTTTACGTAAATTGGCAATGGGTCCAGAATACTTAGCGGCATTCACTGTAGGTGACCAATTATTATGGGGTGCTGCAGAGCCAGTTCGCCGTATCTTAAAACAATTGGTGGCGTAAGTTTTACTTTCACTACAAAGGGCGTATTTACTACGCCCTTTTCATTGGAAAATTATGATCAGAGAACCTCATTTTCATCAATTTGCTCTTGTAGAGTTATTGCCTTTTTTTGAGCAATTTCCTACGCAATATCTTTCTGGCGAACGAAATATCAAATTGGCTTATCGCCATTTGGTTCAGCCTGAAAGCACTGTCAGAAAATTGATGATTTTGGTGAATGGTCGAGCAGAAAATATGCTGAAATGGACTGAGTTGGCTTACGACTTTTACCAACAAGGTTATGATGTATTACTTTTCGATCACCGAGGACAAGGCTATTCACAGCATATTATTCCTCAAAAAGGGCATTTAGATGAGTTTCGTTTTTATACCGATGATATGGCAAAAATCATTGAAAAAGCGACCGCACTTTATGCTTATCAAGCGCAATATATTCTTGCGCATTCCCTCGGCGCTTTGATTTCCACCTATTATCTGGCCAATTACGATCATCATATTAAAAAGGCTGTGCTTTCTTCGACTTTCTTTGGCGTTCCCATGAAACACCCATTACGAGATGAAGTCATCATTGCAACGATGATGGCATTTGGTCAAGGTCATCGCTATGTTTTTGGTAAAGGACATTACAAACCGGCAGATTTAAACCTTAATGAACTTAGCCATTCTAAAACGCGAATGAAATGGATGAACCGAGTTAATCGAAAACGCGCTGCTATTCACTTAGGCGGCCCGACATTCCGTTGGGTACATTTGTGTTTAAATGCAATCAAAGCGCTCCCTAAAATTATTCCAAGAGTGGAAACACCTGTACTTATTTTACAAGCGGAAAAAGAAAAAATTGTGGATAACAAAAATCTTGAAAAATTGACCGCACTTTTTCCGCATGCAGAATCCATGCTTGTACCTCAAGCAAAACATGAAATCCTTTTTGAAAAGGATAACGTGAGAAAAGCCGTGCTTGAACGCGTGAATCAATTTCTTCATTCTTAAACTTCCCTAATTAGATTAAATTCAAAACATTATATATTGATTTATATAATGTTTTTTTATTTTTATCTTATGACTGTTTAACCTTTTATTGAGCAAGATCATAGTTTCTTTCTCACTATATCCCTACAACTCATAATACTTATTTATAGTTATGTTTTTTGTCGTTTGTATAGTTGGAGTGTCTATGTCAAAAATGAAGAAAATCGTCACCGCACTTTGATTTTATCCATTCAGGTGCGGTCTTTTTTCAATGAGTTTTTCTGTACTTTGTTTTTTTTTACCTATCAAATCAATTTTCTCTACCTTTCCTTCTCACCGCCAAAATGTGATCTGTCTCCCAGTTTTAAGCCTTGTATTGTACTAAAATCAACTCATAGTCCTCTTTTACGGACAAAATATTAAAGACCTGATGGTGTAAAAAGATCAGGTATTACTTTGATTCACAACGTAGAAAAAAGGAGAAAACAGATGACTAAAGATCTTAATGTCTTTGATAAACACTACGGTTTATTGATCAACGGCGAATGGACAAATGGCTCTGAGGGTAATACCTTAACAGCATATAACCCTGCAAATGGTGAAGCCTTAGCCACCTTTATTGACGCTACGGATGCAGATGTCGATGCTGCAGTGAATGCTGCGAAAGAGGCTTTTAAAACCTGGAAAAATACCAGCGCAACGGAACGAGCTACAATTTTGAATAAAATTGCAGATATTATTGACGAAAATACCGAATTATTCGCTTTACAAGAAACGTTGGATAACGGTAAACCGATTCGCGAAACCCGCGCAGCAGATATTCCGTTGGCATCAGATCATTTCCGTTATTTTGCCAGTGTTATTCGCGCCGAAGAAGGTGTCGCAAATCAACTGGATAGCGAAGATTTGTCGTTGATTTTACGCGAGCCTATTGGCGTTGTTGGTCAAATTATTCCATGGAACTTTCCGTTCTTAATGGCTGCATGGAAAATAGCACCGGCATTGGCAGCAGGTTGTACCGTCGTGATTCATCCATCTTCCTCTACTTCATTGAGCTTACTTTCCTTAGCTCAAAAAATTAATCATTTATTACCGAAAGGTGTCTTCAATGTTATTACTGGTAAGGGTTCTAAATCTGGCGAATACATGTTGCACCATACTGGATTTAACAAACTGGCATTCACCGGTTCCACCGAAATTGGTAGAAAAATTGGTGTAGCTGCTGCTGAAATGTTGATTCCATCCACCTTGGAATTGGGTGGTAAATCAGCCAATATTTTCTTTGACGATATGCCATTTGATAAAGCATTGGAGGGCGCACAAAAAGGAATTCTCTTCAACCAAGGGCAAGTGTGTTGTGCCGGTTCACGTATTTTTGTACAAGAAAGCGTTTACGATAAATTTATCGCGGCACTAAAAGAAGAATTTAAGAAAGTTAAAGTCGGCTTACCTTGGGAAGATGACACGCAAATGGGGGCGCAAGTAAACGGAAATCAAGTTAAGGTTATTAGCAAGTATGTTGATATTGCTAAAGAAGAAGGGTGTCAAATCATCGTTGGTGGAGGTAAATCAACCGACCCGGCATTGGCTCGAGGCGAATTTTTCCAACCAACCTTAATTTTAGCGTCTGATAACAAAAAACGCGTGGCACAAGAAGAAATTTTTGGTCCGGTTGCTGTGGTAATCAAATTCAAGGATGAAGCAGATGTAATTAAAATGGCAAATGACAGTGATTATGGCCTAGGTGGTGCGGTGTGGACATATAACATTAACCGTGCGCTACGAGTTGCACGAGCACTTGAAACCGGTCGTGTTTGGGTGAACTGTTATAACCGTTTACCAGCTGGAGCTCCTTTCGGTGGTTATAAAACCTCCGGTATAGGTCGTGAAACCCATAAAATGATGCTTGACGCTTATACACAGGTGAAAAATATTTTCATCAGCACACGTGAAGAGCGCGAAGGTATGTATTAATCATTCACTTTCTAACCTAAAAATAAACCGCACTTTGATTTTATCCATCAAAGTGCGGTTATTTTTTTATTTATATCAAACTTTTACTCAATTCTATTAAAAAAATGCGCTTAAATCTTTACTCGTACTAAATAAGTGGTATCTTTATACTCGTTTATTTAATCGATTGTGTCACGGCCGTTATACGTGATGAATTATTTTTTGTTCATTTATCTAGGAGTTATCCTATGGAAAGTAAAATTCCAGCAGTAGAAGTCAAACTAGGCTTTAAATGGCAAGGGCTGCTGATTGCCGTCATCGTTGGTTTAGGGATTTGGTTAATCCCAACGCCAGAAGGCTTATCCGCAAAAGCATGGGGAATGCTAGCACTGTTTGTGGCAACCATTGTGGCTATTATCGCTAAAGCAATGCCTATGGGTGCTGCAACGCTAGTTGCCTTAGTGATTAGTGGCTTGACTGGGCTTACGCCAATTTCGCCAAAACAAGGTGATGTCGGCATGTTATCCGGTTTTGCAAACGGCACAATTTGGTTGATTGCTATTGCTATGTTTTTATCTCGCGCGGTGATTAAAACAGGTTTAGGTAAACGTATCGCGCTGTACTTCGTTGGTCGTTTTGGTAAAAAAATGATGGGTGTGGCCTATGGTATGGCGTTGGCTGATGTTGTTATCGGTCCGGGTATTCCTTCGGCTTCTGCGCGTGGGGGCGGTATTATGTACCCAATTATGCAATCTATTGCTGATGCGTATGAGTCTAAACCTGGTCCAACCGCTCGTCGTGCTGGTGCATTCTTAGCGATTGTTGTCTCTCAAATCGATACCATTATTTGCACTATGTTCTTAACTGCGATGGCGGGTAACCCGTTAATTGCAGAACTTGCGAAAAGCCAAGGTGTAGAAATCACTTGGATGACATGGTTCTTAGGGGCGATCGTACCAGGTATTGTGAGCTTAATCGTCTTGCCTTATTTCGTGTATTTAATTTATCCGCCAGAATTAAAAGATACGCCTAAAATGGCAGAAATGGCACGTGAAGAATTAAAAAGCATGGGCCCAATGAGCAAAGCGGAATGGATTCTTGCCCTAGACTTTATCCTTCTTTTATTCCTTTGGACGGTGGGTGATTTAGTCTTCCATATCCCTGCAACAATTTCAGCGTTTATCGGTTTAGTGATTTTATTATTAACCAATATTATGAGCTGGAAAAATATCGTAGCAGAAACCACCGCATGGGATACGATGTTCTGGTTTGCGGTATTGGTGATGATGGCAAATGCACTTAATAAATACGGTGCAATCACTTGGATTTCTACCCACATTTCTTCATCTGTGGGTGGTTTCAGCTGGCCAATTGCCTTTACTATTTTAGTGTTGGTGTATTTCTATACCCGCTATTTCTTTGCTTCAGCCATGGCGCATATTTCCGCAATGTATCTCGCTTTCGTGGCTGCGGCTATTGCTGTGGGTACACCACCAATCATTGCTGCAATTGGTTTAGGTTACACCTCAACATTATCCATGAGTTTAACGCAATACGCAGGTGGTCCTGGTCCAGCACTATACGGTTCAGGTTATAACTCAACCGGTCAATGGTGGGGCGTGAGTTTTATTGTTTCCATCCTCTCATTAGTGATTTGGTTTGGTGTGGGTGGATTATGGATGAAACTCCTTGGCTGGTGGTAATCCTTATTAATTCATAAATAATCCCTAAAAAACGACCGCACTTTGATTTGTATCTCAAAAGTGCGGTCATTTTTATCTGTATTTTGAATTAATCATCCCAGTCGTCATCCCAATCACGATGTTTTCTGTGGTGGTGATGTCTTTTATGTTTTTTATGATGGCGATATTCTCTGTCATCGTAGTCTCCACCTTTATTCACTTGACTACCAATTACACCACCCAATGCTGCGCCGCCGAGTGTTGTGGCAATATCACCACCTAATAAACCACCGGCTACACCGCCGATTGCTGCACCTGTTGCAGTATGACGCTGTTGTCTGTCCATTTCACAAGCGGTTAAGCTTCCTGCTAATGCAACAATCACTAACCCTTTCATCAATTTAGATTTCATAAATCTACTCCTCTATTTTTGTCGGGATTGCTTGCTAAAGCACTTATGCAACCCTGCATGTAAAAGCATTCCTTTTACGATTGCTTTGACTATGTGAAAAATTAGTTAGTTCAAAAGGGTCGTTCAATTGGTTTAAGAATGAGCAATTTTTGGTATGATTGTTGAGAGGTTTAATAGGTGATTCAGTCAGATGTTGTAAAATCTATTTTCACTAATTGAAGTTAAATCTCAAGTAATAAAATAATGAGTAAGAAAATGAAAAAAAATATACTAATACCTTTATTTACACTACTGACTTCTTGTACTTCAGATGTCAATGATCCCATAGTTAGGTTCTGGAATGATGGTATTCGTCCTTCCGAATCTAAGATGAGTGCAATTAAAGAATGTCTTGATAAGGCTTATAAAATATATCCTAATGAAAAAGAAGGATATGATGATCGTATAGGATATGTAGATAGTTGCATGAAAGAAAAAGGATATTAATTTGTATATCATACACAGACTGTAATAAGGTCATAATTAAATGAGAAAAAGTGATTTTTTTAAAATTCTAAAATTAACATTATTAGCTTTAGTTTTTTTATATTTATATTCGCTATCGAAGTTCAATTTTAATTTTAATAAGATTGATTTGATATCAATAGTTAAATTATTTCCGGTTTTGTTTGTATTGTTTTTATTTTGCTTTTTTATAAATAAATTTATAGGTGGTAATAATAGTAAATAAGTATTTATATATTTAAAGAATCTATAGAATGATTGATACATCAATGATGTAGAGATATAAATAATGATATTGAAACTGATAAAATTTTATTTATTAATGGTTTTTTGTATTTTTTGCTATTACTATCGATAAATTTGTTGCTTGATTTTTTAGCCAATGGTGAGTTTTCTACAAGGGTTGTTTTTTCTTCAAAGACTGAGATATTGTTATCATTGTTGATTCCCATACCAGCGATTTTAGGCAGTTATCTTCTTACAGGAAGAAAATAAGGATATTTAATGAAATTTATTTTGGAAGTATTTAAATTATCTATTGTTGTTTTATCTGGCGTTATTATTTTATATATAACCGAGTGGGTTTGGTATGGGCGTGTAGAAAATTTTGTAGATTTTCTAGAAGATGTTTATCCTTATGCTTTTGTTGTTGCAGTGTTTGCGATTTTAGCAAAAGAGAAGATAGATCATTGAACTTAAATTAATAGATTTTTCAGAAAAAATTTTTACAAAGAGTCCTTGGTTTTTTATGTTTTTAGTTTTAATTTTGTATGACTATTTAATATATAAAAGGAATATGCGTTAGAGGAAAGGAGAAAGGTGGGGTATATACTTGCCATCTAAATAAATAATGATTTTAAAAATATTAAAATTTTTTATAGCTGTTGCATTCATATTTTTCTTGTTTATGGTGATAGTTCAGTTCGATATGGGAAGAAATAATTTGCAATATGTAGTTCTTATGAAAGAAGCTTTAATTATGTCTCTAAAATTTCAGGTGGTTGCTTTGCCGATATATCTTCTCTTTTTCAAACGAGATTAGATCGGTTGGAATGAAAAAATATTTTGGAGATAAAACATGAGTAAGATAAATCTCAGTATTTTTTTGCTTTGTAGTATTTTGACTGCATGTGTTTCTTCTGATAGTTATTTTGTTCGTTTCTGGAATGGGGATGTGATACCTAAAAGGACATATGAGGAACAAAAAACTTTTGAATCATGTTATGAGAAATATAAAAATCTTCCTGATAAGACAAATGAGGAACGAGAGGTCATAAGTTTGAAAGTTATGGATTGTATGCACACCATGAAAAAATGATAGTGTTCAAAATAACGTTAAAATGGTATGTGAATTTCTTTTTAAAGATAGCGTAAACCTATAAAGTGCGGTCAATTTTCAAAGAGTTTTAAAACCTCTCAAAAATTGACCGCACTTTTTGTATTTTTGATGCTTCTTCTACCGAAATATCCCCCTCTCATAGCAATCCCGCCTACAACACCATTCCCATATCTGCTTGTCCTATTGAGAAAACTGGTTAGTCCAACTCGCTTGTTTAATTGCTCTAATAATCAGTATGTTTATGATTTTTGATATAAAATTATCAAATAAAAATAATTTTCTATAAATTTGATAAAATTTTATTGATTTGTGACTTTGATCACAGTATTGCAGAAAAAAATTCAGTACTATGCTTGCAACTCGATGATAGATGTTTTTAGTAGCGGGTTAATAATCATGGACTTTAAACCTAACATAATAGGAGATTTATTATGGCATACTATCCAGCAGAACCGTTCCGTATTAAAAGTGTTGAACCTGTTTCAATCTTACCAAAAGCAGAACGTGAAAAAGCGATGAAAGCGGCAGGCTTCAATACCTTCTTACTTGATTCAAAAGATGTTTATATCGACCTTTTAACCGATAGCGGTACAAATGCAATGAGTGACCGTCAATGGGCCGGTATTATGATGGGTGATGAAGCTTATGCAGGTAGCCGCAACTTCTATCATTTAGAAGAAACAGTTCAAGACTTATTTGGTTTCAAACATATTGTGCCAACTCACCAAGGACGTGGTGCTGAAAATATTCTTTCTCGTATCGCGATTAAACCGGGTCAATACGTACCAGGTAATATGTATTTCACTACTACACGTTTCCACCAAGAAGCCAATGGCGGTATTTTCTACGATATTATTCGTGATGAAGCACATGATGCGACATTAGATATCCCATTCAAAGGTGATATTGATGTTAAAAAATTAGAAAAATTAATTAACGAAAAAGGCGCTGAAAATATTGCTTATGTGTGCTTGGCGGTAACAGTAAACTTAGCGGGTGGTCAACCGGTTTCTATCGCAAACATGAAAGCTGTTCGTGAATTAACCGCAAAACACGGCATTAAAGTGTTCTACGATGCAACTCGTTGTATTGAAAATGCTTATTTCATTAAAGAACAAGAACCAGGCTATCAAGATCGCTCAATCAAATCTATCGTTCAAGAAATGTTCAGCTATGCAGATGGTTGTACAATGAGTGGTAAAAAAGACTGCTTAACCAATATCGGTGGTTTCTTATGTATGAATGATGAAGAATTGTTCATGAAAGCGAAAGAATTGGTTGTTGTGTTCGAAGGTATGCCGTCTTACGGTGGTATGGCTGGTCGTGATATGGAAGCAATGGCGATCGGTTTGAAAGAAGCAACTCAGGAAGAGTACATTGAACACCGTGTTAAACAAGTACGTTACCTCGGTGAAAAATTAAAAGCAGCGGGCGTACCGATTGTCGAACCAATTGGTGGTCATGCGGTGTTCTTAGATGCTCGTCGTTTCTGTCCACATTTGAAACAAGAAGAAGACTTCCCGGCACAAGCCTTAGCGGCAGCAATCTATGTTGAATGCGGTGTGCGTACAATGGAACGTGGTATTATTTCAGCTGGTCGTGATATCAAAACTGGCGAAAACCATCATCCAAAACTTGAAACTGTACGTATTACTATTCCGCGTCGTGTTTACACCTATGCACACATGGATTTAGTTGCTGATGGTATTATCCACTTATTCAAACATAAAGAGGATATTAAAGGGCTTCGTTTCGTGTATGAACCAAAACAATTACGTTTCTTCACTGCACGTTTTGAACAAAAATAGGCCTACCGCCCTTACCTCAGTAACGGGGTAAGGGCTTTTTGTATCTAAAAAATATTTGGTTAATGAGAAAAATGCGAAAACATTCTAATGACATTGTAGTTTGATGTATTGTCAAATAAGGAAGTGACTAGCCTTTCTACGATAATCGGAAAGGAGAAAACTTATGAACAAAACATTGGGAAGTACCTTGATTACCTCAGGGACGATGATTGGGGCAGGGATGCTTGCCATGCCTCTCACCTCTGCAGGAATAGGTTTCACGTTTACAGTTGTTCTACTTGTTCTTTTATGGATTCTGCTCACCTATAGCGCATTATTATTTGTTGAGGTTTATCAAACTGCTGAACATGATGCCGGTATTGGCACCCTTGCCGCACAGTATTTTGGTCGACCAGGACGAATTGTCGCAACCAGCGTATTAATGATTTTCCTTTATGCATTACTTTCCGCCTATGTAACTGGTGGTGGTGCAATTCTTGCTTCAACTTTACCTGATTTTGCGACACCTGATCTCAAAATGAAAGGTTCTATCCTGGCATTTACGATCTTCTTTGGTATCTTCGTGGCAATTGGCACAAGCTTTGTGGATGCCTTAAATCGTTTCTTATTTATCGCGATGATTGCAGCGCTATTCATTGTGCTTGGATTGATGATTCCAGAAATTAAAATCGATAACTTAATGGCCATGCCAATTGATAAAGCGCTATTGATTTCGGCTAGCCCGGTTTTCTTTACCGCTTTTGGTTTCCACGGCTCAATTCCTTGCTTAAATAAATACTTAGAAGGTGATGTAAAAGCCTTAAGATTTTCTATTATTGTGGGCTCTGCAATCACATTAGTGGGTTATCTTTTATGGCAATTTTCTACTCATGGCGTGTTAAGTCAAAGCCGATTCTTAGAAATCCTTAATCAAGATCCAACATTAAATGGATTGATTGAAGCCGTTCGAGTGATTACAGGCAGCACCATTATTGCGGCTGTCGTGAAAATCTTCTCTGCCTTAGCACTGATTACCTCATTCTTAGGGGTCGCACTCGGTTTACTAGAATGTATTGACGACTTGTTAAAACGTGTATTCAATTTTTCTGCAAACCGTTTAAGTTTAGGTTTTTTAACCTTCCTTCCGCCATTGCTCTTTGCATTCTTCTATCCAGAAGGTTTCATCCTTGCATTAGGTTATGCAGGACAAATGTTTGCTTTCTATGCAGTGGTATTGCCAGCAGCATTGGTTTGGAAAGCTCGCCATCAACATCCAAACTTACCTTATCGTGTGCCGGGTGGTTCAGGGGTCCTACTCTTTGTCTCAATTCTAGGGATTATTATCGTGAGTATCCCATTCCTAATTAAATTAGGTATATTGCCTGAAGTAGTGGGCTAATAACACGATTAAGATAAAAAAGTGCGGTTAATTTCAACCGCGCTTTTTTATGCTTTTTCCTTGATCGCTTTGAGATAGCGATATACGCTAGGTTCTGAGATTTTCAAATATTTCGCCACCATCGGAATGGCACCCTTGATATTGAAAATACCCTTATCAAATAAGACTTTAATTGCATTTTCCCGTTGTCTTAAGCTGAGTGGTTTATCGGAATGTAATAGGGTGAAATCAAGGTATTCACAAAGGATATCTTCGATGGAGTTTTCGAGTTTTTCTTTATTAATTATTTCGGCTTCTTCCACTTCAGCAAAGGCATCATCAATACCTAAAATATTGACGAAGTTTCCAAGGTTTTCCAGTGAAATTAATTTGGTCATCACATCAACCAACTCAGAGGTATCATGATTAATACAAAGGATGCCTTCTAATTTATCCCCATTTTTAATGAAATAAGTTGCACCTCGAATGACTTTTTCGGAATCTGCCACCGCTTTGTAGTTAAAGACAAAATCCTTATCTAAATATACTTTATCCTGCAACAAACTAGAACCAAAAGAACTAAGTGGAGAGGAAAGGGTCCGTCCGCTAACATGGCTATTCGCAATGGCTTCCATATGAGCCTTATTCTTATCAAAAGAATGAAATACGACTTCGTATTTAGGGCCGAGAACATTTCCCAAAAAATGGGTTAGGCCAATAAAATATTTCTTTTGTACATTGTTCATATCGAGCCAATCTCATTAATTACCATTTGCTTGTTGTGGCTATTTTATAGCACTTATTTTTTATAGCAAATATATTGTAAAAAACGGCAGGTTATCTGTGGTGTTTTACTTTAAGTGAATCCCATAATGCTTAATGGGATGTGGTTAGACAATACTTCTGTGATATTCTTTACTATTGAAATTTGTATCTTATTCAGTTGATGGTAAGCAATTTGAAAGAATCATGAAAAATACGCCAACAGGAAATTAATATGTTGTTTGAACTTTTGATGAAAATAGGAGGTAATAAAATGAGATACACCTCATTTCTTCTTTGTTTTATATTAAACGGATGTTGGTATTCAAACGGATGTTTTTATACTCCACAAATGGTTAATTGTGTTGATAAAGGCAAATTATGGCCAGCTATAGCACATTATCAAAAGCCTTATAGTATAGGTAAAACTGATCAGCAACAGCGTTGGAAAGATGCTGTTAGCTGCGGTAGTAAATATGGAGATCAAGAACTTCACTATATCAATAAAACTGGTAAATACAAAGAATTTCAATCTTGTATGGAAAGAAAGGGATATTACCGATACTGGCCAGCTGAATGTGGCTATCAAGATTCTAAGTGGGATAAGGGAAAATGTAATTTATAACGAATTGAATATAAAATATATTTGAATAAAAACAGTAGAGGTTAAGAATGTTCACTCAAGATGATTTTTCTTATATACCAATCAGATCTAAATCATATAATTTTTTTTATAAAGTAAATTTTGATGAAGATAATCCTGAAAGAACAGTAAAGCAATGTTTCTCTGTTTTATATGATTATGGTGTTTTCTTATATGCGGTTTATTAGTGCTAGTAGATAAGGATGGTTATACACAAGAAGGTTGTTATTGGTATCATCCAGATATGAATAGCCCCGATCCAAGAGATCATTTTGAAGGAGTTTATTTTCAAGATGGATTTGATGATCCTGATTGGATAGCTATTGTAACAGAACGGGAAAATCTAGAATATACAGAAAAAGCTTGTGAAAGATTTCTAGAAATACATCCGGATAACAAATATAGAGAATTAATAGCCTATATGCTAGATTTTGCTAAAAAAGAGCTAAATGATCTAGGATTAAGTGAACATGAGTTTAAAAATGAATAAGACAGATCTTTTTAAGATATTTAAAATGACGATATTTGTATTAGCTATGACATATTTGTATGTATTATCAAAGTTTAATTTTAACTTTAGTAAAGTTAATATATTAAAAGTATTGGATTTTTTCCCTATAGTATTTATCTCTCTCTTCTTTTGTTTTTATTTAGGGCGAATACTGAAAGCTAAATGAATTAGCTAATCGTATTTTGGTCACCCAGAGGGATATTTGGTTTGGATAGCATAAAATATTTAAATATCTAGCTATAAAGTGCGGTCAATTTTCAAAGCGTTTTAAAACCTCTTAAAAACTGACCGCACTTTTTTATTGAGAATATGAGTTTATAGAATTTTAAAACAAGTTTTGATATCATATCGCAGATTTATCAATAACTTAATCTCTGATGTATAATGAAAAACTTATCTCGCTCTTTTCTTTCTAGTTTATTATTTATTTCCTCTTTCGCGTTGGCGGCGCCAAGCTCACCAAATGCAAATGTAGAAAAACAAATCGATGCCAAACAACAGAGGCAACAAGCTGAACAGGATGCGGCTATTTTAGCCCAGCAAACGCAATCTGCGAATGTGCGTTTAGAGGGTGAAAAAGAAGCCTCTCGTGGCTTTCCACAGAATGAAGCACAGTGTTTTCCTATCAATCAATTGGTGCTAACCGATTATCAAGCTGAAGAAGAAAATTCATCAGCTTCTTCTCTTAAATTAATCCAACCAAGCCAATTCTCTTGGGCATTGAAGTCTGTTTATGCTGAGCGTGATTTTGCGCTGCCGGCTTGTATAGGCTCGGAGGGGATTAACGTATTACTTCGCCGTATTCAAAATCGTTTAATTGATTTGGGATATGTCACTACCCGTGTGGTGGTAGAGCCACAGGATTTGCGTTCAGGCATGCTCGTACTCACTGTGATTCCAGGTAAAGTAGGTCGTATTCAATTACAAGACCAAAGTGCGATTCCGTTTGCCACCCGTGGTACCTTATGGTTTGCCATGCCAATGGCGCAGGGGGATATATTAAATATTCGCAACATTGAACAAGGTTTAGAAAACTTAAAACGTGTACCGAGTGCCGATGCGAATATGGAGCTTGTGCCAACGGATGCAGTAGGTGAAACAGACGTGGTGATTGCTTATAAGCAAAGCTTACCTTTCCATTTAACCTTGGGATTAGATGATTCAGGCAGTAAAGCTACGGGTCGTTTACAAGGCTCAGCCACGTTTTCTTGGGATAACGTGCTAACACTTAATGATATGTTCTATATCAGTGGTACACGTAGCTTTAAACGTGATAGCGATGATGCAGAAGGCGATTATGGCAGTAAAAACATCAGTCTCTATTATTCTATTCCTTGGAAGAATTATCTCTTAACCCTTTCCGGCTCAAAATATTCTTATCACCAAACGGTAGCGGGCGCGTTTGAGTCTTACACCTATTCGGGTGAAAGCCAACAAATGAAAGCGAATTTAAGTCGCTTATTATCTCGTGGAAGTCTTCATAAAACCTATGTGAATGCCGCGTTATGGACGAAAAAATCACATAACTACATCAATGACACTGAAATTGAAGTGCAACGTCGTCGAACCGCTGGTTGGGAAGTGGGACTTAATCACACCCAATACATTGGCGAAACCGTATTACAACTGTTTGCGAACTATAAACGTGGTACAGGTGGGAATAAAGCCTTACCTGCTCCGGAAGAGGAGTTTGGTGAAGGGACTTCCCGTATGCAGATTTTTACTGCAGGCATTGATTTTACCTATCCTTTCACTATCGGCAATCAACCTTTCCGCTTTAACACCAGCTGGAGTGGACAATGGAACGGTACACCTTTAACACAACAAGATAAATTTAGTATTGGTGGTCGTTATACCGTGCGAGGGTTTGATGGCGAGCTATCACTTTCCGGTGAAAAAGGTTGGTTATGGCGAAATGAGTTAGGTTGGGATATTGCGAATAAGGGACATGAGCTTTATTTAGGGATTGACCGAGGTAAGGTGCATTCTAGTCAAGAAGAGCTTCAAATTGGTGATAGCTTAATGGGTGGTGCAATTGGACTTCGCGGTAAATTATGGGGCATTAACTATGATTATTTTGTGGGCGTCCCAATTAAAAAACCGGAAGGATTTAGAACCAGTCATGTGACAACCGGATTTAATGTGAGCTACCGTTTTTAATGCTCACGCTTTTAGATGAATAAATTGATTAAAACCAAACAGAATTTAAAACTTTAAAGGAAATTAAAAAATGAATAAACGTCATTATAAAGTGATTTTTAGCCGTGTATTAAACCAGCTTGTGGTGGTCTCTGAGTTGGCAAAATCTCAAGGTAAAGCGCAAAGTGAAAATGTGAGCTCAGAACAAGAAAAAACAGGATTGTTTTCAACCGCACTTTCACTTAATCCTATTCATTTTAGCTTAATGTTGGCATTAGGCTTTGTCTTCTTATCGCCTTCTGTTCATGCAGAAGATATGGCGATTCGTGCTGATAAATCTGCACCGGGTAATCAACAACCTACCGTACTTCAAACCGGCAATGGGTTACCGCAAGTAAATATTCAAACACCAAGTGCTGGTGGGGTATCACGTAACCAATATTCACAATTTGATGTGGCAGAAAAAGGCGCTGTGTTAAACAACGCCCGTAAAGCAGCCCAAACGCAAATGGCGGGTTGGGTGCAAGGTAACCCGAATCTTGCTCGTGGTGAAGCGAAAGTCATTCTTAACGAAGTGAACTCCGCTAATCCAAGCCGTTTAAAAGGTTATGTGGAAGTCGCAGGCAAAAAAGCAGATGTGGTGATTGCCAACCCAAGCGGTATCCAATGTGATGGTTGTGGTGTGATTAATGCTGGGCGCACAACACTCACCACCGGTAAAGCTGATGTAGAAAATGGTGAGTTGAAAGGCTATCGCGTAAAAGGCGGTAAGGTGACTGTTGGCCAAAAAGGGATGGATAACAGCCAATCTGATTACACCGATATTATCGCTGAGAAAGCGGAAATCAATGGTGGTGTTTGGTCGAAGAAAGGCATTAAAGTTACCACTGGTAAAAACAACGTTGACCGCACCAATGATTCAGTTGTGTATGTGGGCGATAAAATCACCGATAAAACCGACCACACTTCCGATACCCAAGGCGAAAACCAAAGCTACAGTGTGGATGTGAGCCAATTAGGTGGGATGTATGCTGAAAAAATCCATTTAGTGGATAACGGCCAAGGTCTTGGTGTACGCAATGCGGGGCATATTGGTGCATCAGCGGGTGATGTGAAGATTGATAGTCAAGGACGTATTGTTAATGAAGGGGTGATTAGCGGTAAACAAGATGTCCAAATCAATACCAAGTCTGATTTTGTTCAAAAGGGTAAAGTTGAAACAGCACGAGGTGATGTTCTAGTTGGTGCTAAAAATAAAATTACTCAGATGGGCTCGACTATTTCTGGTGGACATATTCGTTATCAAGCGGATTCAGTCGAAGCGGGTAAGTCTTCTGTATTAGCTGCGGGTGTTGAGGAAAATGGTAAAGTCCGCGAAGTAGATGAGGTTGGCGAGACTAAAAACCTTGAAATAAAAACAGTAAAAACAACTGTTGCAAAAGGGAAAAATATTGCTTCTGGTAAGGTCGATGTTCAAGCTAAAAAAGTAGATGTAAGTGAGAGTCAGACAAGTGGTCAGGATGTTCATATTGTGGCTCATAAAGGTGAAATTAATGCAAATAAAGCGACTGTCGTTGCAAAAAATGAGATCAATTTACATACACCTTCTCAACTTTTAACACAGCACGCTAATTTAAAAGCGGATTGGATCGGTGCAACTGCGCAAGGGGTGGAAAATCAACATGGCCGATGGGCAAGCCAAGGTATGCGTGATTTCTCATTAAACCTAGAAAAAGGGTTGAATAATGAAAAAGGCTTAATACTTTCTGGTGGAAATATGAGTCTTACACAGCAAAATCAATTCTTAAATAATCAAGAAGGACGCTTGCTAAGTGGTAAAGACTTAACTTTAACCGCATTATCCGTGGATAACCGAGCCGGAATGATTGTTGCTGATGGTTCTTCAACGTTAAATATTACAACGGACATTAATAACCAAAAAGTAGGCAATACAGGTTCACTCATTCAAGCTCAAGGTGGTTTAACGATTAATACCACTAATCTAAATAACCAAAATACTAAAGGGAATGCGCAATCGGTACCAATACAGGGAATTCTTGCGGGTCAGGTTGAGGTGAATGCTCAGCAATTGGACAATAAACAAGGTGGTGTTTATTCGGTTTCTTCTCAGGTATTGAATGTTGTTAATCAATTAGATAACACGCAAGGTGAATTATTCTCTACAGGGGATATTCGTATTCAGGGTAAAGGGGCTTCCATAAAAAATAGTCAAGGTTCAATTCAGGCTGCAGAAAAACTGAATATTCAGGTTAATGCACTTTCTGGTGATGGCGATATTGAGGCTAACCATACAAATATCCAACTTGTTCAAGATTTTGATAGTCAACGCGATTTAGTTGGCCGTTCTTCATTAAGTTTAACTACTCAAGGAAATTTGATTAATCGAGCAGGGTTGCTTTCTGAAGGTCATACCCAAGTTAATGCTAAGAATATTGAAAATACAGAGAATTCTGAAATTCAAGGAAAACAAACCGCACTTACAAGTGAGCAGAATATAACCAACCGAGGGTTGATCAAAGGGACAGTAGAAAATGTTATCAAGACCGGTGATACATTAACTAATATCGGTACTGGTCGTATTTATGGTGGTCATGTTGCTTTACAGGCTGGTCAAAAAATAGTGAATACAGATGAATTACAATCTGATGGAACGATTAAATCAGCGGTTGTAGCTGCAAAAGCACGTCTAGATGTTGCAGCGCCTTTAGTTGAAAACAATAAAACAGTATTTACGAAAGACTTTGCTTTTAATGGTCTAGGAGGAACATTTGCCTCAGAAGGAAAAATTGTTTTTGGACGTAGCCTAGATGAAAATAATCAGGCACAAGGCTTGGGTGATTTGTTACTTAATCGTGGTGCATTGATTGATAGTAAGGGCGTTGTTTTTGGAATGAAATTGACGAAGAATGAGAATGCCAGACTCATTACTCGTTTAGAGGAAGTTGATCGTCAAAAGGTAAATGAACATTACTTAGTTGAGGGCGGAAATCCAAATGCTAATGAGCGGATTAATTTTAATCTGTTGAAATGGGTCCCATTTAGCCGCTCAGGCAAGGTTGCTTATAAAACAGACAATCCAGTAATGGCAACAGATGCGAATATTGATGGCAAAATTATTGCTCAGCCAGGAGAGAGCATTTGTGTGAATAAGTCAAATTGCTCTATTGTTGAATATAACAAAAACGATCCTATTTGGGCAGCTTTAGGTGTGACACCACCAAAAACTGAGGCACCAAAATTAACGGTTCCTAAAGAACTTTTAATCAAGCCTGAAGAGCCTGAAATGCCAGAGCGTATGTATTTTGGAAATGCTAGATTCCATAAGAAAAAAATGCAGGAATATGAGCTTAAGTTGGCAGAGTATAAAGCAGCAATGAAGACATATGAGGAAAAATTAGAACCTTATAAAGAGCAGTTGGCACCATATTTCAAATGGCAGTTAGAGAATGAGTCTGCTTTTAAGGCTTTAAGTGATGCGATTGAAGCACATAATAGCGAGATAGAGGGTAAGCGTTTTACTAATTTCTGGGATATTTATGTGCGTGAACGGATTAAAAGTGAAACTCAAGTAAAAGAAACCCATCCGGGGAAAATTTTAAGTCAAGGTGACCTAGAGTATCATGGTGGACTTGTCAATGATCGTGGTCAAGTTCTTGCCTCAGGGAAAATTTATAATCCAAATGAACCAAGTGAGAAAGTTCAAAATCTTGCAGAATGGGGTATTACTCGTTTTGATGAGCGTGGTGACCAGGAGTGGACTTATAACCGATGGAGAGGTGGCAAGAGATTCTATCACCAGCGTGAATGGGCTGGCCGTCATGCCCACCAAAGAATCACTGATACACCATTGGATTTAAAACAAGTTCGTACGGAAGCCTATACGACAGTAACTCCTGAAGGTGAAAAAGCTAATCTTTCGATGGAAACTATCGCACTTGCCAACAATATCAATGTTGCCAATGGTGTGAATCAATCGAATGCAAAAGCTGGGCAGCGTGAAATTCGTACGATTGGTGCGGATGTTTCCTTACCTAGCTCGAGCCTTTATCGCACCAATCCAGAGGCAACTAATCGCCCATTAATTGAAACGGATCCACAGTTTACCGATCGTAAACAATGGCTCAGTGGTGACTATATGTTCAAAGCACTTCGTAGTGATCCACAAAATATCTTGAAGCGCTTAGGTGATGGCTATTACGAGCAACGTTTAGTACGTGATCAAGTTAATCAGTTGACGGGACGTATGTTCTTAACGGGCTATCAAGATTTAGAGGCGCAATATAAGGGTTTAATGGATAACGGTATTACTTTTGCTAAACGCTTTAACTTAACCCCTGGTGTGGCTTTAAGCCCTGCACAGGTCGCACAACTTACTTCAGATATAGTCTGGTTTGAAGAAAAAGAAGTGACACTACCAAGCGGAAAACAAGTCAAAGTGATGGCACCTCGCGTCTATGCAATGGCGCAGAAAGGTGACTTAAATGGCGAAGGCGCGTTGATTTCAGCAGATGTGATTGATTTACGGAGTAACCGTTTAACCAATAGTGGCACCATTGCGGGGCGTAAGCTTACGTTATTAAATACCGAAAGCTTATTAAACGAAGGCACTATTACAGGTGATAAAGTAGGCATCAAAACCACAAATAACTTCGATAATATCGGCGGTAAAGTGGAAGCTGAGCGTGCCCTCTTGGTAGATGTGGGCGGTGATTTAAATCACGAAAGTACCACGCTAACAACAAAGGTGGACTTATCTCATTTTCAACGTAGTGAAACCACGCTTGGTCGTAAAGCGCTTTTCCATGTAAAAGGAGAAGATGGCCAATTACAGCTTTTATCAAATAATTTGAACGCTAAAGGTGCAGATATTATTAACGATGGCAATGGCAGCACGCTTATTCAAACCCAAAATAACATGAATCTGACCGCACTTTCGGTAGGCTTTGATGAGAAGATGGGGAAAGGTAATCACTATCGTCATGAGAAAGTGGAAGAGGCCGTAGTAAGCCAAGTAAAAGGCAAAGGCAATGTATTGCTAACAGGTAAAAATATTTTATCCGAAGGGGCACAGCTGGATAGTGAAGCGAAGTTAATGGCTATCGCAGAAAATGACCTTGTGTTGAATGGTGCAAAAGAAAGTCGAGATTTTGAAGAGTTCCACAAAACGAAAAGTGGAAGTGTGGCGAAGGTGACTAAAACCAGCCTTGACCAACAACAATCCGTTACTCAAGTCGGGACACAGGTGAGTGGTAAAGAGGTGGTTCTTTCAGCAGGTCATGATGTGAAGGCGAAAGGCATTCAGGCTATTGCGGATGATAATCTCCATGTTCAGGCTGGACATGATGTTGATATTGCTGCGGATACCAATCATTTTAAAAATAAGCGTGTGGAAACCAAGAAAACGTCAGGGGTATTCACAGGCGGAGGTATTGGCATTACCTTTGGTTCAAAATCAGAAAAACACGATTATGAAACAGAAGGTTGGACACAGTCTGATGCACGTAGCACGCTAGGTTCAATGAATGGCAATATTACGGTGAGTGCGGGTAATCATTCGAATGTAATGGGAACGGATATGATTACACCACGTACAAATCGTATTGATATTGAAGGCGCAAGTGTTAAGGTGGAAGCCGGAAAAGATATTATTGAAAGTAAAGAGGGGCATGAGTATAAACAGGCAGGACTGACGATAGCCGTTACATCACCGGTCGTAAGTACAGCACAATCGATGGGACACAGTATTAAGCGTAGTCGTGAAGTTAAAAATGAGAAACTGAAACAACTTCATCAAATGAAAGCGGCTTATGAAAGTCTTGAATTAGCTCAAAATGCAGCAAATGTTGCAAACACGGTTTCCAACTTAGGCAATATGACGGCAGGTAATGTCTCTAATCCGAGTATTAAAGTCTCTATTAGCGTAGGTGCAAGCAAATCTACTCAAACGAGTGAAAGTAAAACAATCACTCATAGTGGTAGTGAGCTGAATGCAGGCACAGTGAATTTGACCAGCCGAAAAGGCGATGTTGATGTGTTGGGCTCAACGTTAAATGCAAAACGTTTAGAACTTGATGTGGCTAAGGATTTAAACGTGGAGTCAGTACAAGACACTTATCATAACCGTAGTGAGAATAAAAACACAGGTTGGAGTGTGGGTGTATTTGCAGGCGCCAATGGCAATAGTTATGGCATTGGTGTAGAAGGTTCGGTTCAAGTCGGTAAAGGGCATGAAAATAGTGATAGCGTGACGCAGCGTAATAGTTATCTGAATGCTGAAGAAACAGTGATTAAAACCGGTAAAGATGCTAATTTCAAAGGTGCCGTTGTTAAAACAGACCGTTTAGAGGCAGATATTCAAGGCAATCTTAATTTAGAAAGCCGTCAAGACAGCAATCACTACGACAGCAAACAAACTCAAGCCGGAGCGGGCTTTAGTGTGGCAATTTATGGCAGTGGCTCAAGTGCTTCAGCGAACTATTCTCAAAACAAAGCGAAAGTGAACTATGCCCAAGTGGAAGAACAAACGGGCTTCCATGTGGGCAAAGGTGGAATGGATGTTAAGGTTGCGGGGAATACGCATCTTGCGGGCTCTGTGATTGACAGTGAAGCAGCCCAAGATAAGAACCACTTCAAAACAAAATCGCTTACTTACACTGATATTGAAAACCGCAGTGAGGTTGAAGTGAAAAGCGTGAGTGCGGGGCTTTCAACGGATATGGCACAGAATGCTAAAAATGCGATGGCTGCTGCGGCGAGTGCTTTAGGGAATAAACATGAAAGTGCTACAAGTCAAACGCAATCAGCGATAGGGTCTAATATTCAAATTGACACAGAAACACCGGAAAATCTGACCGCACTTTCCAGAGATACACAAAATGCCAATCATAAAGTAAAAGCATTTGACCATAACGAAGTGAAAGAGCAGCAAGAGGCAGCACAAGTAGCAGGTGAGTTGTTTGCAAAAGTCACGGGTGACCTTGCGAAAAAATTTGAATTTGAAGACGGCAGCAAAGAGAAGATTGCGATGCATGCCCTTGCAGGTGCGTTGGCAGCGAAGATGTCAGATGGCAATGTGGCGACAGGTGCAGCAGCGGGAGCGAGTTCAGAGTGGTTGAACACTTATGTTACAGATTACTTAAATGAACAAGCGAAAGACCTCAAGCTAGATGATGGGCAAAAAGAGAAACTTAAACAAGCAGCACAACAAATGACGGCATTGGTGATTGGTGCTGCCGCGGGTGCAGTGAGTGGTGGCACGAGTGAAACCATGAAACAGGGCGCGTTGACATCTTACAATGCGGAGACGTATAACAGACAGCTTCATCAAAATGAGAAAGAGCGTATTAAGTTACTTGCAAATGGTGATGAGGAAAAAGAGCGTCGTTTAGAAATAGCAGCTTGTGCGTTGGTGCATTGTTCAGCTCAGATTCCTGAGGATGACCCGCGTTATGCAGCAGAATATCAAAAAGAAATATTGGGTAATACAGCGGAATTTGCCAATGAGCGCTCTTTATTACAAAAACAAACTTATACGCTAGATTCATGGGGTGCAGGGGCGAGTTATCCACTATTTAATTATAATCTGGCTTACAAAATGCAAGATTATGATGATGCTCATACACAAATAGTGACAAGGGCTGGTGGGGTGGCTCAAACAGCTTATGGTATAGGTACTGCTGTAGGTGGTGGTGTTACTAGTTGTATGGGGCTTGCAACTTGTGGGTTTGGAGTTGTTGCTGGTTTATATGGACTAGACCATACTCTTGCTGGAGTAAAAACAATCTGGACGGGTAAAGTAAGTCAAACAGCTGGGGGAGATTTTATTTCCAAGACCTTCGGTATGGAACAAGGCTCAGGAGAGCTTTTGTATGGATTTGCTAATCCTCTCATTGCGACTTCAGTTGGTAATGTGACTAAGTCAGCCTTTTTAGGTGATTTCTCTAAAGGCATGACAAAGGGAGTTGATTCAACTAAAGAGCTTCCTATTATCGGTCAAGTGGCTGGTTATTCTCAAACTGAAGCTATATTAAACGGAGTAAAAATAAATAACTTCAAAGGAGCTACTCCAGATAGTCTTTCTAGAATTAATAACTTCTTATCAAATACAATTGATACAACAAGAGGAAAAGGAATTAGAAATGCAACAAAACCTAGCTATATTGATATAGAAACTGATTGGGGTGCCTTAACAAAGTCTGCTAAGGTAAAAAATTATGATAATGGGAGAAGAGTAGCCGAATTTTCTGATGGAACAAGAGCGATATATAGACCTAGTAAAACTGGACCTATGACTATTGAGTTACAACGACCAGACAATAAAAAAATTATTGAGGTGAGATATGAGCGCTAAGCTTTGGTATGAAGATGTTAAGGCATTGAATAAAACTGATATTCTATTGTCCTCCATGGAGGTAGAAAATGTCTTTGATAATTATAAAATTTTAATTAATTTTGATGAGGAAAAATACTTCTATAATAACTTTAGAAAATATGAATTTATTGAGTTCCTAGATGATGATTATTCGAATGAATGTAGAACTGACTCATATATTCATGATTTTATAAAGAAGTTTGATTATCTATACGCTATCCCTATTGTTTTTAGTTATGATGAGTTTGAAAATATAAAAAATGAAACTATTCCTCCTATCGTAATAAAATCGTGTTCAAATGATAGTTTTTTTGAAAAATGCACTGGTTCATTAATCTCATATTATAGTGGTGAGTTCATTGTTTTTTCTGATGATTTTTCATCATTTCTTATTGCTAAGCCAGGTCATTATTTTATTAAAAATACAGACAAGAAAAGCAATTGTTGGGATGAGCTATTTTCTAATAAGTATGATTTTTATGATTATGATAGAGATGTGTTGTTAGGATTCGCAGAGGCGTTTAGATAATAACCTAGAGTCATTCAAAAATATTAAGCGTTACAGTCTAATTTTGAACGTTTTTACATAGACCCTATTACCGGCTCATCAAAGGTAGAAAGTAACTTACATTTAAATATTTATGAGGATAAAAAATAAATGCTTATAGCTGAACTAAAATGGGTTGATTACAATGTCCCAACAAGAGATGATGCATCCTTAATAATACTTAAACCAGCCTATTGCTTAAATTTAACATTGGCAATAGGGGCTAAAGATGAGTCTGGAAGTGATTTTTTTTATACTAATATTTTTAATTTAGGGATGATTCAAAGAGAAAAATTATTAATGATAAATAAAGGGATAGTTATTGATCTTTATACACTAGATGAAATAGAAAATCATTTGAAAGCTATAATAAATAAAATATCTGGAGAAACCTGGGATGATATTGTTGTTCAATTAAAAGAATATTTTTATTGGGAATATCAATAGTTTGTAAATACCCCCAGATAGCGTGAGTCTCCTGATATGTGTTTGAATCTACCTAGAATAGATAAACCGAAGTTGTTAATGAAAATAGTAAAAATCATCATTAAATGAAATTGACGTTTTAGGCACGCGTCAGGAGACGCAAGCCATCGTCTGATGGTAGAGTATGGTTTGAGGCTGATGTTGGGATAAATAATCAAATTTCTAGGAATAAACAACCAGGAACAAGACTATTGTATTCTAATGATGGGTTATTGTTTATTACAACCGATCATTATAAATCTTTTAAGGAGATCGGAAAATGGAAGTAATAATTGATTGTAGTTTACTGTTGGATGAGGAAGATTTCTATACCCAATTAATAAAGCAAGTTGATTTTGGTGAGTTTTTTGGAAGAAATCTAGATGCCTTTTGGGATTATATTGGATTGCTGTATGAAAAAAAATAATATTTTTGAACTATGGCAGTCTACCAAATGATATGATCTTATTTGTTAATAAGATAATTAATTTAATAAATGAAAGTAATGCTGAGCATAAGGGTATAGATAAGCGATATTTAATCTCTGTTGAGATCCTGTTTTAATTATTATTCGAAGATAATGAGGTGGATAAATAATGAGAGAGATAATTGCTATTCTTAAAAAGGCTTTTTTTCTTCAATTATTATGACAGTGTTACTTTCTATAATGATGTATTTAAGAGGATATCCTACAGAAATTTCATTTGTTATAAAGTATATATTCCCTTTTTTCTTCTTTTCTATGATATTGGCTATATCTTTTGGAAACTATCTAAAAAAAGAAGAAAAAAATATTGCTAACAAAATAAAGAAAAAAAGGGGAAGGAATGGGAATTAACAATGTTTTTTCTAGGTATTTATTAGAAGAAAGACTCCGTCTTGAAAGTATTAGTCTTCCCACTTATCAAGAGGGCTTAGGAATGAATTTTATTATTAGGTGCAATGGTAATGCCAATGAGGTAATGAGATTAGCAAGAGATGTGTTATTAAAGGTCAATTATCAATATGATTTATATACTAAGTCTAAATGGGACGATGTAGAAGCTTGGAAAAAAATATTACCAATACAATTTATTAATGGTTTTAAAAATGTTAAAAGCCGTTTTGATATTTTTGGTTTTTTTTGTAGAAAAAGAGAGGACGATTGGACTTTTGATAACTGGATATTTCTTATGGATCCTATAGATAGAAGCTGGTTTTGGTGGGGAGCAACTATTTTAGATGAAGACCACTTTTTATTTGCAACTAAAGTTCTAGATGATCCATTTTTATCGGGAACATTAAGATGGTTATTTATAGGATGTGGTGCTATTGAGGTTGTAGAAGAGGGGGATTTTTAGTAAGGTGGAGTATGCCAATAATTTATTATTGGCATACTCCAGATAGCGTGCGTTTCCTAACGCATGCTTGTATCTATCTAAAAAACTACACATCTGAAGAAGTTATTGACACATTGATAATTTAAGTGCGGTCAATTTTCAAAGAGTTTTAAAACCTCTTAAAAACTGACCGCACTTTTGTATTTCAACGATGCTTATGTTAAGTAAATCTTATAATTTCACATTCAATTTAGCGTAAGCACGCTCTACTTTTTCCAATGCTTTTTCCACCGAAATATCACGAGCAAGTAAGACACCTAAACGGCGATGGCCATTGACTTCGCCTTTGCCGAAAATGCGAATATTGGTGTGGGGTTCAGCCAATACTTCGGCGATATTGCCAAATTGCACGTTTTTCGATTGACCTTCTACCACAATGGCTTTGGAAGCGGATGGGCTAATGAGGGTGATTTCTGGGATAGGTAAGCCTAAAATCGCACGGGCGTGTAAGGCGAATTCGGATAATTCTTGAGAAATTAGCGTGACCATACCAGTATCATGTGGGCGAGGGGAAACTTCATTGAAGATAACTTCATCACCACACACAAACATTTCCACCCCGAAAATACCGCGACCACCTAATGCAGTGGTAATTTTCTCTGCTACGTCTTGTGCTTTTTTCAACGCTGCATCAGACATGGCTTGTGGCTGCCAAGATTCGCGATAGTCGCCATCTTCTTGACGATGGCCGATTGGCGCTAAGAAGCTGGTGCCGTTGATGTGGCGAACGGTGAGTAAAGTGATTTCATAATCGAATTTAACAAACCCTTCTACAATCACGCGTCCTGCGCCTGCGCGACCACCTTGTTGAGCGTAATCCCAGGCTTTTTGTAAGTCGTCTTTGGATTTCAAAATACTTTGACCGTGGCCAGAAGAAGACATAATTGGTTTTACCACGCAAGGAATACCGATTTTTTCAACCGCACTTTGGAAGTCAGCAAAGTTATCGACAAATTGATAAGGTGAGGTTGGTAATTTAAGCTCTTCAGCGGCTAAACGGCGAATGCCTTCGCGATTCATCGTAAGTTTGGTGGCTTTGGCGGTAGGAACAACATTAAAACCCGCTTGTTCTAATTCCACTAGCGTATCAGTCGCGATGGCTTCCACTTCCGGCACAATGTAATCTGGGCGCTCTTTTTCCACTAAGGCTTTGAGTGCTGCACCATCTAGCATGGAAATCGTATAAGCACGATGTGCCACTTGTTGTGCTGGGGCGTTTTCATAACGATCGACGGCAATCACTTCCACGCCTAAACGTTGTAATTCAATCACCACCTCTTTGCCCAGTTCACCAGAGCCAAGCATCATCACTTTAATAGCATTCGGGGTTAATGCTGTACCTAGGGTTGTCATGTTGTGTCCTTATTTTAAGAAAGATTCATCAAGCGCTAAATCGTCATTTTTATTAATCCCCACACCGCGAGCAATCACATTTTTAGCAATATCATGTGCTTCTTCTAAAGAATGCTCGGTGTAAGTTCCACATTGGTATTTGTTTAATTCAGGAATTTGGTTTTGATCTTGCACGGTTAAAATATCTTTCATGGAAGCTAACCATGCATCAGCCACTTGTTGCTCGTTTGGTGTGCCGATTAATGACATGTAAAAACCTGTGCGACAGCCCATTGGGGAAATATCGATAATTTCCACATTGTCATTGTTTAAATGGTCACGCATGAAGCCCGCAAATAAATGCTCAAGGGTGTGAATCCCTTTTGGTGGGAGAATTTCTTTGTTTGGAATGCAAAAACGAAGATCAAAAACAGTGATGTCATCGCCCTTTGGGGTACGCATTGTTTTGGCAACACGCACGGCAGGTGCGTTCATACGGGTGTGATCCACTTTAAAACTGTCGAGTAATGGCATATTTATTTCCTTGAAAATCAGTGATTTGTAAATTAATTGCAAGTTTTTGTAAATTTTTTTACATTTTTTTACAATTTCTTTGAACTTTTCTTTTTAGCGTCGGTCTTATAGAACAAGCAACTTGCAGTTGTTTTAATAAAATTGGTTCCTTAGGTTATTTGCCCCTTACTCGATAAGGGGCGTTTTTTTATCTGTTGAATATTAATTCGTCTTTATTCTAGCCCACAACCAGGTTATGCACAAAGGCTATTCTCGACTATGACACGAAAGGTAAACTGAAAAAGAGCAAGGCAATATAACGTAGTCCTTTTCCAATCGTCATAAAAATCAAACAACTTAGCCAATTCAATCGAAGCCAACCGGCTACTGCACAAAACACATCCCCGACAATAGGCAACCAGCTTAATAATAAAGTGATGGCACCATAGCGTTGTATTTTGTTTATCACCCATAAAGTGCGGTCATTTTTGCTATCAATTTTCGGAAACCATCGACCAATCCAATAAGTGGTGAGGCTGCCAAGTGTATTGCCTGCGGTTGCCAGAAAAACAAGCCAAAAAATATCCGCACTTAATAATGAACCGATCAATACTTTTGGCACAGCAAGGGAGACAAACACAATTTCTGAATTACCCGGCAAAATGGTGGCGCTTAAGAACGCGCTGAAAAACATCAACCATAAGCCATGGGTTTGCCAAAAATCAGCCCAAAAGCTGAAAGAGAAAATGTCCCACATTAGACTCTAATAATCTCGCGCGTTCTGACATCAAACACATCCATCCCAGCGCTTAATCCTGCTTTGACGCCGAGATCGGCATCTTCAAAGACGATACAACGTGATGGTTCGGCTTTTGCCAGTTCTGCGCAGCGTAAAAAGGTTTCTGGATGCGGTTTATGTTCTTTCACATCATCTGCGCTGACAATGGCGTTAAAGTAATGTTTGATATCTAATTTTTGCATCAACATATCAATGATTCGGCGGTTCGAACCTGAGCCAAGCGCAATTGGTTTTTGTTGATAGTAATGACGCACCACATCAAAGGTCGGGAGTAATTTTGATTCTGTTGGAATCAATTCATAGGAAAGTTTGCGTTTTGCTTGTATCACTTCATTTAAACGTTCTTGTGGCATACCGGCATCTTGCATAATGGCAGAGGCGATAGTGCTCACAGTTGCGCCACCTAAATCATACATAATTTGGCTGTTAAAACGATAACCAAATTGTTCCCCCACCATGTTCCACGCACGGGCGTGTACTGGCATGGTGTCGATTAAAGTGCCATCCATATCAAAAATCAGGCCATCATATTTTTCAAAAAGTCTGTTATCTATCATTTATTGCTTTCCTAGTTCGTAAATTTTTTCACTTTGTTTCAATTTTGTGATCTGTGCACTGGTAATTTTATGAAATAGCGGTAAAGTTATCCTATCTTAAAAAGGAATGTTATGTCGTTACTCAAACAATTAACCCGTTGGAAAATTCGCGGTCAGATTGATCAGGAAGTTATTGATATTATTCTGACTTTGCAAAGTCGCCTAGAGCATCATTGGCGCATAGATGTGTCTATTCCGACTGTCATCACTCTCTTATTGCATATTGCCAACAGCCTTGCTCGCTTAAAACGAGGCGGTTGCGTTTCCCCACTTCATCAGCCTTTTTATGATGAAATGCAAAGTGCGGTCATTTTTCCTGATGTTTTGGAAATTCACCACGATTTGCTTTCTTTTATTCCGCAAGATATTCCCGAAGCCGAGCAGAGCTATTATTTAGCTAATATTTATAGCTTGCTGCTGGAGCAAGATAAAAAATAAGGGCATGAAAGCCCTTATTCTATCAGTTAAAAATCAAGCTGAGTTCTAAATCTTTGAGTAAATTGCTTTCTAGGCGCAATTCATTCCACACTAACGGATTGTTATCCAAATAATGTTTCTCAAAAGTCAGTTCCCAAGTCTGTAAAGAGCGGTCAATTCTAAGATTGATTTTGTCGGTGCTATCTGTCGCTTGGCGAGATTTATTTAAAATCACCGAAATGCGTAAAAGAAGCAGTAAAACAAGGACATCTTCATCTGCATAACGAGCAAAAATCGGTAAATCATTCTTTTTAAATGCGCCAGTGTGATAACGAACTAAATTCACCAATAAGCGTTGTTGCTCGCGATCAAAGCCCGGTAATTCCATATTTTGCAGAATATAAGCCGAATGTTTTTGTACATTGCGATGATTGATGACAATACCGACTTCTAATAAGCGTGCCGCCCAAATCAACAGATTTTTCATTTCATCAGCAAGATGCGGTTTTTGCCAATGGGTGTATTGGTCAATTAAGGTTTTCGCACTATTTGCCACGCGATCGGCTTGCGCCAAATCTAAGTTAAATTGTTCGGCAAGTCCTAATGCGGTACGTGTACGGATGTCTGAAACCTGGAAGTTTTGTTCCAGGCTGTAAATCACCCCTTCACGCAAAGCGCCGTCAGAATAGCGCATATTTTCTAAGCCAAATACGTCAAAGACAGCACTTAAAATAGCTAAGCCAGGCACAAATACATCCACGCGATCAGGGTTTAATCCCGCAATATTGAGCTCTTCAAAATGGGAAGCTTGTAAGGTTCGCTCGATTAAATTTTGTAAGCGTTCAGCCGTGATGATGCCGTTAGGATCAAGGGTTGCGGTAATCACTTGATAGACGGTTTTGATGGTGCCAGATGAACCTAACACTGATTGCCAACCGAGTTTGCGATATTCCCAGCTTAAATCTTCAATTTTATTGACCGCACTTTGGCGAGCTTGCTCGAAGTTTTCTTTGGAAATTTCGCCATTCGGGAAGAATTTTTTGGCAAAGCTCACACAACCCATGTGGCGACTTTCCGCCACTAAGGGGGTGAAATCATCACCAATGATCATTTCGGTCGAGCCACCACCAATATCGATGACCAGTTTACGTCCGCTTTCGGGTTGAGTGTGGCAAACACCCGCATAAATGGTTTTGGCTTCCGTTTGACCGCTGATGATATTAATGGGATAAGGAAAGACCGTGGCAGCCTGACGTAAAAACTCGTCATTATTGACCGCTCTTCGTAAGGTATAAGTGCCTACGACATTCACATCTTCTGGCGCAAAACCTTGTAGTCGTTCAGCAAAAAGTGCAAGACAACTTACACCGCGCTCAATCGCTTCTTGGCTTAATACATTGTGCTCATCTAAGCCGTCGGCGAGCCTCACTTTTTGTTTTAAACGAGACAGCACCTGAATCGAACCATTGATAATCCGCGCCACAATCATGTGGAAGCTGTTTGAGCCTAAATCAATGGCGGCAATCTCCCGGGCCTCACCTCGGTGATGAGGTTCTGCGAGTTGAGCCAGTTGCTTGTCTTTATGCATGTCCTTTCCTAAAATTCAAATTGATACAATAAATCAAAAACTTGGTTTGTGCTGGAAACCGATTGGAAATAAAGTTGTGGCATTAAGCGGTAACGCAAGGTCACTTCGGCTAAGCCATCAAACAATCCTACACCGTATTTCACTTGTAAGCGTTTACCAATATTACCACTAACTTGTACTTTGGAGCTATCCCCAACACCGGCAGTGCCTAAGTTTAAGTCTTGAATACCAAAGGCTTCGCCAATACCGCCGACTACTTTACCACTTTTCGCCAAACCTAAGCCAAGTAATGCCGCACCCACAGAACCACTAGAGCCTGCTTCACCGCTGTTTTCTAATGAGCGGCCAGTTAATAAATAAGAAAGAGCCTGGTCTTGAGATTTGGCTGGGTCAGAGAAAATGGTGACTTGTGGACTAGATGCCATACCAATCACTTTTACCCCCGCGGTTACTTTGCTGTCTTCCATCGCTTCAGGGTTACGAATTGCTTCAATATTCAACATCGGCTGTGAAGGTAAACCAGAGAAGCTGATTTGTCCTTTACGAATTAATAAATCCTGTCCAAAAGAGGCATAACGACCATTTTTTAGGTTAATTTGACCAAATAATCCTAGCTTACCTTTATCCTGTTTCACCGAAAGTAAACCATCCAAATTCGTTTTTAAACCATAGGCATCTAAATGCACATCATCACCGATTTTAATTTTTAAATCAGATTGAATTTGCATCCCAGATTTCGTTTCTGAAGCAAATTGGCGATTAATGAGTTCTTCTTTACTTTTTCTCGGGCCATTTAAAATGACTTCATCTTCACTCACTGGTTCAGCATTGTCCGGTAAGCTTTCAATAGCAATTCTTGCCCAAGGGATATCCACATTACCACTCAAATCTAAGAGTTTTGGCGAGGCTTTGACAACCACATTCGGGCTGACTTTTAATTTCGCCATGGATGGAATATCGACTTTGAAATTATCTGCTTGCGCTCTGACTTCTGCCGTCCAGTTATCCATGTGAGCCCAGTTAGCTTGTCCGTTTATGTTGAGTTTGCTATCTGGTGTTTGAACATGGCCATTTAAGGTTGAAGATGTACCATTAAAGCGGATTGCCACTTGACCATCAGTTACATCAAAAGGCAGGCTTTTCAGTTTTGTTTTCACATTGCGGATATCAAAATTACCGTTTAATAATGGTTTTTCTAAATTACCACCGAAACTTAAGCGTGAGACCACTTCACCATCTATGCTTTCACCGCTAGAGAAAAGTTGATTGGCTAAGGATAAGCGTAAACCTTCAATGGTAAAGGTACCGCCTAATTGACGACCTTTACTTAAATCATGAATTTTTAAGTCTGTGCCGATTCGACCTTGATTTTGAACGTTAATGTCAGATTTCAAGGTTAAATTGTTATTTTGAATATCGGCATTCACACTTAATTTAGGAATATCCAGCTTAAAGGTGCGGTAGTCTAATTTTTGTGCCACACCAATGTTATTACCTTCTACTGCTACATTTAGTTGTAACGGTTTATCACTGAACCATGCCACTTTTCCTCGGCTTTGTAATTGGCCTTTGAGCGTGTTTTGACCCATCAATCTATTCACTAAATCTAAATTAATGCGTTTAAGCTCAAAAGGAACTTCGCCGTTTTTCCCTGCCGTAAATTGTTGTGGAAAACACAAATCTAAATCTTGGTTAACCCAGCAGTGTGACCCAATGGTGGCTTGGATTTTTTTATTGTCATAAGTCACAGGAACGGTTTGATTAACTTTAAAATCACCGATGGGTGAGTTTAGGCTCACTTGGCTTAAATTACCCTTCCATTGCTGAGAAGTGCGGTCAAAATTGCCAGTGATTTGTAAATTAGCTGCAACAGGTTCACCTTTGGATTTTAAGTTGAGCGTATGATGTTTTTCATCACCCGATGCATTCAAATCAATATTATGCAATTTGATGCTATCGCCATAGCGGAAGTTTTCCGCTTTGACGGTAAGTTCACCTTTCACTTGCGGTTCACTCACAACATTACCTTTAATTACGGCTTTGGATAAGTCTAATCCTTGGAAGTGCAAGCCTTGTGCCGTTAAATCGGTATTAATGCTTGGCGCAGTAAGCTTCCCTAAAATCTGTGCTTTACCAACGACTGAGCCCGCTAAATCTTGCCACAGACCACGTAAGCTTGGTGCGTTGATATCTAAATCTAGGTTTGATTTATCACCTAATGTACCTTTTGCTGCAATGCGGTTATCGCCATAGTTCAGCAATAGATCAGGAATGTTTAATAAGGTTTCATTACTTAAAAAGACACTACCTTTTAAGCTTAATGTGCGAGAGGAAAGACTACCGGTTAAATCCACGGTAGGTACATCCACTTTCCAATGATTGGAATCAGCGGAACCTTGTGAGCTCACTTTGCCTGATAATACGGCTGGCATGGCTGGCACATAAGGGCGAATGTTCATTTTGTTTAAATCAGCGGTCACATCCCATTGCGCGCCATCTTTCCAGTTTGATGAACCCGTTAAACGTGCCGTACCATCTAGGGCAGCAAGTTTTAATTCGTTGATGGTGACTTCGTAGAGTTTACCGTCTGCATTCAAATCAACATGGGTGTGAGGGATATGATCCATACCTTCCACGCCCCCAACAACCTCTGCGTGATAATTCAATAAATCGCCCGTGAGCTTAATATCAACATCATTAATTTTGAGTGGTGCAAGGCTATCTGCAAAAGCGTATTGACCTTTTTTCGCTTTTAACTGCAGATTTAATGGCATTTTATCTTCAGCCAGTTTCACATCACCGGTTAAGGTCGCATCAAGTACGCCTTGTGTGGTTAACGAAAGTGCAGTCGTTTTTTTCAATGAACCCGATAAATTGAGATCAACTTTGCTGGCAGGCAGAATGGTTTTGTCTTTTGATTTAAATGCTTGGAGATCCGATTTTAATGTGAGAGCCACCGGAAAATCTTCATTGAGCTGGAGTTGTCCTTGGCTAGAAAGTGTACCAAGAGAGCTGTCAATGTCGAGTTTTTGTAATTTCACTAAATGATCGGTGGCATCCGCTTGCAATTCCACTTTAGGCACAGTGATTTTTTGAGTTTCTTCGCCTTTTTCATTGAGCGATTGATATTGCCAGTTTGTACCCAAAATACTTGGAATGTGCATATCAAAAGGCAAGTTCACCGTATTTAAATTACCTAAAAAAGCGGGGGTGAGTGTTTGCTCAATTTGCGCCCAATCAACGGGTTTAGCAGGTTCTTTTTTCTCAGGCTGAGGGGGATTCGGTTGAGTTTGGGAGACCGTTGAGAAAAGTACATCTGAAAGCGTGGTGTGCTCAAGGGTAAGGCCTGATTCATTGTTTAAACTGACCGCACTTTGAAATGACGAAAAGGTAATATTGCTTTGATCGAGTTTCATATCAAAGTCAGTAATCGCCACATTTTTCACTTGTACAGAAACCGGTAAATGGATTTTTTCCATTGGACCACTTTCTATTTGTTTCTCTTCCGAAGGTGCCATAACACTGGTATCAATGGCAATTTTCGGCTGCGTTAAGCTGAGATCATCAACAATAATATCACCCGACAGTAAACGAGCTAAATTCAGTTGTAATCGCGTTTTAGGAAGGGCTACATCGACGCCGGTGGTTTGAAAACGTAAATTTTCCAAGACTAAACCATCTTGTAAGCCACCGCTGACTTGCTCAATAGATAAGCTATCGAGCATTTTATCGGCGAGTTGAATAAGTGCACGTTGTCCACTATCAAAAGAAAGCGCTGTGACTAAACCTAAAACAGGGACAAAAATGACCGCACTTCCGACACATAAAATTTTACGGCAGGTCTTTTTCTTTTTAATGGGTTGTGTGGTTTGGTTATCTGGTTGTTTTTCTTGTTCAGACATAGTCATACCCTAAATTTCAGCCCCTAAGCCAATGTAAAATTGAATATTTTTGCTGTTATCTTTATCTCGAATTGGCGTCGCAATATCAAATTTGATGGCGCCAACTGGCGATGCCCAACGTACACCGAAACCTGCGCCGTAGCGTAACTCATTTGCTTTGTAAGCATCTGCGGCTAAGCCAGTATCCGCAAATACGGCTCCCCACCAATTTGGGTAAACTTGATATTGATATTCAAGGCTACCTGTTACTAAGCGAGAGCCACCGACTAATTTCCCATCTTTATTTTTCGGTGAGATTTTCTTGTAGCCATAACCTCGCACGCTGCGATCGCCCCCCGCAAAGAAACGTAATGCAGGTGGAATTTTACGAATATCCGCGGTATTTAAATAACCAATTTCTGCACGGGTAATAAAACGGTGATTTTCTGCGTAAGTACGAATCCAGGCAGTAGAAGCTTGAACTTTAAAGAAATTAGCATCGGACATCCAAAGCTTATTCCCTAAATCAACCGTGATTTTTTGGGTATCTCCCCATGTTGGGAATTGGCCACCTCTTAAACGGGTACGGCTAAAGCCCCCAGTTGGATAAACTAGGAAGGTTTTATCGGTGAAATCAGCTTGTGTGTAGCTGTCATAACGGACGCGAAGACCTGCAAAATATTGCCAACCCTCGCTATTATTCCAATAGCGTAATGCAGCGAAAGTGAGGGCTTTGGTATCCGTATCGTTTTTATTTTCTTTTTCATAACCGGTTGAAAATTCATAATAATAGTTTAATGGATTTTTCAACAATGGCATTTTATAGGTGGCTTCAAAGTTTTGTTTTGGCGCAGAGACGTAAAGATTTGTACGGAAACTATGGCCTCGGCTATTGATCCAAGGTTTTGTCCAACCAATTTGGACATGAGGGCCTGTATCAGTCGCAAAACCGACCCCAAGCTCCATTGAGTTTTTCTTACGTGGATAAAGTAAAAGTTCGATATCGACTAATTTATCTTCTTCGCGGACATGCGGTTGTAAAAGTACGGAGCTAAACCAGTTGGTGGAAGAAAAATTATTGGTTAATTCAGATAAATCACTGACTAAATAAGGATCGCCCGATTTGATGTTGAGCATGTTTTGCAAATAATCTTCGCGAATTTGGGAATGGTTGAAGGTGATATTGCCATAATGATAACGTACGCCACTATCAAATAGCATACGCCACCATGCTTCATGCGTTTCTGGGCTGATTTCTAAGCGAGAAATTTGGAATTTTCCGTCAAGATAACCACGAGCTAGCGCAAGGTTTGAAATGCTGCTTTTATAATCATCGTATTTTTGATGCTCAACTAACTCACCTTGTTTTGGCAAGTTTTTACGGAGTGCCGTGAAGTTTTCGTCTTCTGCCGCTTCGCCTGTAATTTCAACGTCTGTTCCCGCAATTTTACTTGGCTCACCTGGGGTGACATTCGCAATAAGTAAATCTCGTTGACCTTTACGTTTTTTCAATTCAAAGGTCACGGAAGAACCATAATAACCAAAGACTCGAAGGCCTTTATCGACAGCATCTGAAACTAATTGTTTATAACGATCTGAGCCGTCCATCTCACCTTTATCAATGAGATTGACATTCATGTCAGTATTGCGAATGGCACGTTCACCCTTAATGCCGCGGATCTCAATATCTACGGTTTGTTCTGCAAGGGCTGAAAAACTCATCCATCCAAGCAAAAGTGCGGTTATTTTTAACGAAATTTTTTTCATTTTATTACAAGCTAAACTTTAAGAAGATCCACATCAAACCGCCTTAGTTTACCCATAAAATAAAGGGATTACCAATGCAATTATGGATGGGATTTGAAATTGTTATATGCATTTGAGCGTTAATACGACAATGTGATCAAAGAAAGAGTTTCCTTTGCTTTGAAGAAAATAGCGATTTTTCTCTTTATTCAGATATTTAGCCAAAATGTAACCGGGCCATCATTGGTTAGCGTTACTTGCATATCTGCTGCAAATTGTCCGTTAGCAACGGTGACTTTTTCTGCACATTTTTTCGAAAAATACTCATACAATTCGTTAGCCAAGGCTGGTGCGGCACCTTTTGAGAAACTTGGTCGTAGCCCTTTTTGTGTGTCTGCAGCTAGGGTGAATTGTGATACCACAAGCACTTCGCCACCGATTTGTTGTACATTTAAATTCATTTTGTCATTTTCATCGCTGAAAATACGGTAACTTAAGACTTTCTCGGCGAGTTTATCCGCTTTGGCTTGGTCATCTTCTTTTTCCACGCCTAATAAAACCAATAACCCCTTGCCGATTTGTCCCACAATTTGACCTTCAACTTCCACTTTAGCCTGCGTAACACGCTGAATTAATGCGATCATTTTACTTCCTCTAAATTTGTTTGATTTGTTGACCGCACTTCTGCAAGTACTGCGGCTAATTGTGCACCGAATAACACCACTGTCCAGCTGATTTGAATCCACAATAACATGATCGGCAACGTCGCCATGGCGCCATAAATTAATTGATAAGACGGGAAGGTGGCGATGTACCAAGTAAAGGCTTGTTTTCCTAAGGTAAAGAAAATTGCCGCAATTAATGCGCCTGCTGCAGAGTGTTTGATGCTCACTTTCTTATTTGGCACGACCATATAAATGAGCGTGAAGATAAACCAAGTAGAAAGAAATGGCACAAAACTGAGGAGTTTTAAGCCAAAAGAGAGCGTTTCCGATTGCTCGAACATAGCTTTGACGTAGGAACTCGCCGCAATGCTAGTACCGATTAAAAGCGGACCGAGCGTTAAAATGAGCCAATAAATAGCAAATGACGTAAAAATTGGGCGATTACTGGTGTCTTTCCAAATGCCATTGAGTGTACGGTCAATGGAGTTAATCAGCATTAATGCCACTAAAATCAAACTCACAATCCCCACGGCGCTCATTTTCTTTGAATTATAGACGAATTCATCAATATATTGTCCCACAACATCACTCGCGGAAGGAGCGAAATTGGTGAAGATGAATTCTTTCAATGCGCCAGTTACTTCGTTAAAAACGGGAAAGGCGGAGAAAATTGAAAACACCACCATAATTAATGGCACGATAGCGAGCATGGTGCTGTAAGTGAGTGAACCGGCGGCTTGCGTTAATTTATTTTCTTGAGAACGCTGCCAGAATAATGCGAGAAAAGACGTTAAGGTCATTAGAGCAAGCCTCCGCAACAATGTTTAAATTTCTTCCCTGAGCCACAAACACAAGGCTGTTTATTGCTTGGGAGCGGTACAGTGGGATCAACAAAATACCAACGACCATCAATTTTTACAAAAAGAGAATATTCGTGATGCACTTGCGGCTGTTCGCTGCCTTGAAAATGTGCTTTAAATTCAACCGCACTTTGTGTTTTGGTTAAGGTTTCGGCTTTGACAATCTCTAAACCGAGCCATTGCGTTTCATCAGCCCAATCTTGCAGGGCTTTTTCATCTAATAAGGTTTGTTGGCTTGGCACAGTGGTTTGCACGATATAAGGAATATTTTTGAGTACAAACGCTGAATAGCGGGAACGCATAAGTTGTTCCGCTGTTTCTGGAAACAGATTGTCTAAGTGAAAGCGTCCGCAACAATCTTCGTAAGAAAGCGAAGATTGGCATGGACAAAGTGCGGTCGTTTTAGCCGACATTTTAGGCCGCCTGCTGTAAATTACGTAATTGTGAGTTAACAGAACGTTTAAACGCTGGCGCTAATTCCTCAATGGCTAAGGCTTCTTCTAATTCTGAGACACTTGAAGGAGCAGAAAGTAGTGTGTTTAAACGACGAATTGTCCATTCTGGATAAGGACGATGTTGCAAGATGAGTTCATCGCCTTGATGAATTTCACCTTCTTCGATCACGCGAACATACCAACCTGTCCAGCCTGACTGACGAATTACCTCTCTTGTATTCTCATTCTTGGTATTATGAGATAAACGCTCGCAAGGTTTACGTGGTTGAGACACTTCTAAAAGCGTCGTGCCAATTTTGTAACGATCGCCTACGCAAACATTATCTTCATGTAAGCCGGATACCACAAAGTTTTCACCATAAATCGCGCTACCGTGAAAATCAAACTTTTCACCAAGTAGCACGTTTAAAGCAGGGAAAGATACATCAGACATAAAAAACAAGGCTTTATCGACACCACCGTGATGGGCTTTTAAGCCTACATCGTTACCTTCTGCACCTAGCGTGTGCACTTTTACCATGGGTACCGGTTTTTTACGGATGGCACTTTCATATGAGCTGCCATCAGGGAATATTAAGGTTTCGATCAATCCTGTTTTAATAATAAGAATTTTTGCGTTTGACATCTATTTTTCCTGCTTTGAGTTAGTTTTGAGAAATTATACCGTAAAATCACTTAAATTTTGACCGCACTTCGTTTTTTCCTTATTATTCGTTTAAATAAAACCAACAAAACAAAGGAATCTTTATGCAATATTCTCTCGCGCGTACCGAACAAGGTCAAACCCTTGGCATTACCGCAAAAATGGCAAACCGTCATGGCCTGATCGCAGGGGCGACAGGGACGGGGAAAACCGTAACATTACGTAAAATGGCGGAAGCGTTCAGTGATGATGGTGTGCCGGTCTTTTTAGCGGATGTAAAAGGCGATTTGTCCGGTTTAGTCAAAGCGGGCACATTCAGTGGCAAAGTGGCGGAACGCATTGAGCAATTTGATTTAGGTGGCGAGAGTTATTTAAATGGCTATCCTGTGTCATTTTGGGATGTATTCGGTGAAACCGGTATTCCACTTCGCACCACGATTTCTGAAATGGGGCCATTATTACTTTCTCGTTTATTAAATTTAAATGCGACCCAAGAAGGCTTATTAAACCTTGTATTCCGTGTGGCAGATGATAAAGGCTTGCTACTCATCGACTTAAAAGATTTACGTGCAATGCTTAAATTTGTGGCAGAGAATGCAAAAACCTTCCAAGTAGAATATGGCAACGTATCAGCTGCAAGTGTGGGCGCGATTCAACGTGCCTTACTGACACTTGAAAATGAAGGGGCGACCAATCTTTTTGGTGAACCGGCATTAAATCTTGAAGACTGGTTACAAACCCGTGATGGTCGTGGTGTGATCAATGTGTTAAATTCTGAAAAATTAATTAATTCCCCAAGAATGTATAGCGCATTCTTGCTTTGGTTGATGTCTGAATTATTTGAGCAATTACCAGAAGTCGGCGATCCAGATAAACCAAAATTTGTGATGTTCTTTGATGAAGCGCACTTACTTTTTGATGGTGCACCAAGTGTGTTGGTGGACAAAGTGGAACAAGTGGTTCGCTTGATTCGTTCTAAAGGGGTAGGGATTTATTTTGTAACCCAAAACCCATTAGACTTACCGGATACCGTGTTAGGCCAATTAGGTAACCGTGTCCAGCATGCGTTACGTGCTTTTACACCACGCGATCAAAAAGCAGTGAAATCTGCGGCAGAAACGTTCCGTTCTAATCCTGCTGTTAATGTGGTTGAAACCATTTCAACTTTAGGTGTGGGGCAAGCATTGATTTCATTCTTAGATGAAAAAGGTATGCCAACGCCAGTTGAAGTGGCCTATGTTTATCCGCCGAAAAGCCAACTTGCCCCGATTACTGAAGAAGAGCGAGCTGCTTGGGTGAAAGACGATGATCTTTATGCATTCTATAAGGATTATGTGGATAATGAATCCGCTTTCGAAGTATTAAATGCTCAAGCGGATTTAGCGGCAGTACAACAAAAACAAGCCGAACAAGCGCAGCAAGAGGAAGAGAGCGGTTTATTTGGTAGCTTAAGCCGTATGATTTTTGGAACACAAAAACGCGGGGATAAACTTTCCCCAACAGAGCAAATTGTGAATAGCGTGGCAAAATCAGTGGGTCGCAATATTCGTAATGAAGTGACCAAACAAATCATGCGTGGTATCTTAGGTGCATTGAAAAAATAACGAAAATTTGACCGCACTTTGCGGCAAGAATGAAAAAGGAGATTGTTATGTCTGATGTATTTCACTTAAACCTGACTAAAGCACAACTGAAAGGTGCAACATTAGCTATCGTGCCGGGCGATCCGGCGCGTAGCGAACGTATTGCTAAAAAACTTGATAACCCTGAGTTTCTTGCAAGTACACGTGAGTTCACTTCTTGGTTAGGCTATTTAAATGGTCAACCGGTGGTGGTGTGTTCAACCGGTATTGGTGGTCCTTCTACGTCTATCTGTGTGGAAGAACTGGCTCAGCTTGGTGTGCGTACATTCTTACGTATCGGTACAACAGGTGCGATTCAACCGCACATTAATGTGGGTGATGTACTTGTCACAACGGGTGCAGTTCGTCTTGATGGTGCAAGCCGTCACTTTGCGCCAATTGAATATCCAGCGGTAGCAAATTTTGAATGTACCACTGCACTTTACAATGCAGCTAAAGAAAAAGGCATTGAGCCATTTGTAGGAATTACAGCTTCTTCAGATACCTTCTATCCAGGTCAAGAACGTTACGATACTTATAGCGGCAAAGTGTATCGTGATTATCAAGGCTTGTTAAAACAATGGCAAGATCTCAATGTGATGAACTATGAGATGGAATCAGCCACATTATTTACGATGTGTAATGCCCTTGGCTTACGAGCAGGTATGGTAGCAGGTGTGATTGTGAACCGTACACAACAAGAAATTCCAAATGAAGCTACCATGAAAGATACAGAAGACAAAGCTGTATCAGTCGTAGTGGAAGCAGCAAGAAAATTGTTAGCGTAATGTATAAAAGGCGTTTTTAATTAAAACGCCTTTATTTTTTCATCATATTAAAACAAGTGAATTCTGCTCGCCTCTGAAAATATTTTTATCTCAATATTCAAATTTTTCTCAAAATGCTACAAAAATGTGATGTACGTCACAAAATTTAGTCTTCTTTTTCATTAAAATTCTAAGCGTTATCTTTACTAGAAAGGATTCATTATGAGCAGTACAACAAATCTTTCATCAAGAATGAATGGTATGAATAGTAGTTATTCAACCGAAATCAAAAGTAAATATTTAAAATATCAGCTTCATTCTCTTATCGGTGTTTTTATTGGTTACATGTGTTACTACATTGTCCGTAATAACTTCGTTCTATCCACTCCCTATCTGGCAGAAAAATTAGAGCTTTCTAAGACGCAAATTGGTTTACTGACATCCTCTTTGCTGATTACATACGGGTGTAGCAAAGGCGCAATGAGTATCTTGGCAGATAAAGCTAATCCTCGCTACTTTATGGCTTTGGGGCTTCTTCTTTGTATTCTTATTAATATTATGATGGGGTTCTCAACAAGCTTCTATTTATTTGTAGGATTAGTCATTTTATTAGGGGTATTCCAGGGAATGGGGGTAGGTCCTTCAATTATTACAGTTGGATATTGGTATCCGCGTAGCCAACGTGGGAGAGCAAGTACAACTTGGAATGTATCACATAATTTAGGTGGTGGTATTGTGGCACCGATTGTAGGCGCTAGTCTTGCTTATCTCGGTTCTGAACAATGGGAAATTTCTACTTATGTTGTACCGAGTGTCATTGCCTTAATTGGTGTTTTCCTTGTGTTATTTTTTGTGAAACGCCGTCCTGCTGAAGAAGGACTACCAACTGTTGAGGAAATGTATAACGAAGAAACGGTTAATACAAAATTAAAAGGTCATTTATCTAAAAAACCAGAAAACATGACTGCATTCCAAATTTTTTATAAATTTGTCGTTAAAAACCCTAATTCTTGGTATCTCGTTGGTGTTGATATTTTCACCTATATGGTTCGTTTTGGTATGTTAACCTGGATTCCGCTTTATCTTCTTAAAGAAAAAGGTCTTACTAAAACAGATATGGGCGCTGCATTTATGATTTTTGAATGGGCAGCTATTCCATCAACGCTCATTGCCGGATGGTTAATTGATAAATTTTTCCGTGGAAAAATTATGTATTTACCAATGATTTGTATGACAATTGTTTTCTTCTGTGTATTCGGCTACATGAACTCAGAATCCATTTTTGCCATTATTTTATTCTCTGCAATAGTTGGGTGTTTGGTCTATATTCCTCAATCTATGGTTGCAGTACAAGCAATGGAAGTTATTCCTAGTTTTGCATTAGGATCAGCAGTAGGGTTACGTGGATTTATGAGTTATATTGTTGGTTCTACATTTGGTACAACATTGTTTGGTTTTGTTGTAGATAAATTTGGTTGGAGTAGTGGATTCTATACCATCATGTGTGGAGCGGTGATGTGTTTCATTTTCTGCTATTTATCTCACCGTGGCTTGCAAAAAATTCTTAATATGCAATAAACAAAAAAAGGCGTTTTGAATTAAGACGCCTTTTTTATTGAACATTAACTATTTGCCCTTGCAAAAGCAGCCGCTTCAGCGACTAATTGGTCATCAGGTCGAACCCCAGTGTAGAGCTCAAATTGTTCGACGGCTTGTAGCACAATTACTTCTGCACCAGAAATAGTTTGTTTACCTTGCTGTTGAGCAAATTGGATAAATGGTGTTTCAGCAGGAACCGCCACCACATCAAAAGCGGTTTGAGCTTGTTGAATAAGATTTTCAGGAAAGGCGAGATCGAATTCTTCTTTTCCACCTTTCATCCCAATTGGCGTAACGTTGACTAAAATGTCTGCCGATTGAGTATCTAAAGATGGGATATATTCATAGCTATAAAGTGCGGCTAAATTTTTACCTGTTTTTTCATTTCGGGCAAAAATCTTCAGATGCTCAAATCCACTGTTTTTAAAGGCCGCAACGACGGCTTTAGCCATACCACCACTGCCTTGTACAATCACGCGACTATTTTTATCTAATTGATATTCTTTGATAAGTTTAACAATGGCAATATAGTCGGTGTTGTAAGCTCGAAGAAAACCTTGCTCATTCACAATGGTATTCACAGACTGAATGGCTTGTGCAGAAGGGGAGATTTCATCTAAAAATGGCATGCAGCTTTCTTTAAAAGGCATCGAAACGGCACAACCTCGAATGCCAAGTGCACGAATGCCTTTGACTGCACTTTCAATATCTGTGGTGGTAAAGGCTTTATAGATAAAATTAAGCCCGAGTTTTTGATACAGATAGTTATGGAATGTCGTGCCAAAATTGCCTGGTCTGCCAGAAAGGGACATGCAAAGTTGAGTGTCTTTGTTAATCATATTTTGGTCTTAAATATTCAAATTTATATCATCATCAATAAAATATTGATTCATTTCAAAAGCTGGTTTTGCTTCTTTGTCTTTGCCAACAATGCGAGCAGGTACCCCTGCAGCAGTGGCATATTCAGGCACAGGTTGAAGTACAACAGAGTTGGCACCAATTTTGGCATATTTACCCACTTCGATATTGCCGAGAATTTTTGCACCTGCTCCAATCATCACACCTTCTCGTACTTTTGGATGGCGATCGCCGGATTCTTTACCTGTACCACCAAGGGTAACACCTTGCAAGATAGACACATCATTTTCAATCACTGAGGTTTCACCGACGACAATACCAGTAGCATGGTCAAACATAATGCCGTGCCCAATTTTGGCGGCAGGATGAATATCCACATCGAAAGCCACTGAAATTTGATTTTGTAAATAAAGTGCAAGTGCTTTTCGATTTTGGTTCCACAAATAATGGGTAATGCGATAGCTCTGAATGGCGTGAAAACCTTTTAAATAAAGCAATGGTGTAGACCACAATTCCACGGCAGGATCGCGGTGGCGCACGGCTTTAATATCACAAGCAGCACAGTCAATGATGTTGGGCTCGGCTTGATAGGCTTCCTCAATAATTTCACGCAGCGAAATTGCCGGCATGATCGGGTTAGCCAGTTTATTTGCAAGTAAATAACTCAAGGCACTGCCAAGATTTTGATGTTTTAAAATAGTGGAATGGAAAAAGCTGGCGAGCATTGGTTCGCATTCTGCTAGTTCTTTTGCCTCTTGGCGAATGTGTTGCCATACTTCTAACGTCATTTTTTCTCCTTATTCGCCTTTTCGTTCACGACCCAATAAGCTCAGTGCGACTTCTTGTGCGCTTTTACCACAAAAGAGTATTTGGTAAATTTGTTCTGTAATCGGCATTTCCACGCCTTGTCGTTGTGCTAATAAATAAGTTTCTTTGGTGTTATAAAACCCTTCCACCACCTGACCAATTTCATCCATGGCTTGTTGGCTATCAGCCCCTTTACCAAGCATTAAGCCAAATCGACGGTTACGGGATTGGTTATCGGTACAAGTGAGTACTAAATCACCTAAACCAGACATGCCCATAAAGGTTTGTGTATTCGCTCCCATGGCTACACCTAAGCGAGTAATTTCCGCAATCCCACGGGTAATCAATGCCGTTCTGGCATTGGCACCAAATCCCATACCATCTGAAATACCTGCACCAATCGCAATTACGTTTTTAATGGCGCCACCTAATTGAACGCCGATCATATCTTGGTTTACATACACCCGAAAATGCTGACTGCAATGAATCCGAGCTTGAAATTCTAAGGCAAATTTTTCATTACGAGAGGCAAGGGTAATCGCTGTTGGCAAACCTTGAGCCAGTTCTTTCGCGAAAGTAGGACCAGAAAGTACTGCTGTCGGAATTGCTTTACCTAAGGTTTCTTCTACCACTTCTTGTAGTAATCGGCCAGTGTTGCGTTCTAATCCTTTAGTTGCCCAAATTAAACGATGATCAGGTTTTAAGTGCGGTCGAATTTTTAAGAGAATTTCGCCGAAAGCATGGCTTGGCACCACAATTAAAATGTCTTTCGATTGCTCAAGGGCTGTTTTCAAATCTAATTCTAAATGCAAACTTTCTGGAAATTCAATATCCGGCAGAAAACGGCGATTTTGACGTTCTTGTTGCATTTGATGAATGTGCTCGGGATTGTGCCCCCAAAGATAGGTTGGAGAACCATTGCGAGAAAATGAGATAGCGAGCGCTGTTCCATAAGAACCGCAACCAAGAATGGTAATTGGAGATTGGGATGCGTTCATTTCAATCACCTTTAAGATAAAAGGGCAGACGATATCGCCTGCCCTCATCACAATTAATGTTGGGTTTCCTGATTTTCTTCCGCTTCGGCTGCCGCTTGCTGCTTGTTCATGTAATCAATGAATAACGCATCGAAGTTTACTGGAGAAAGGTTTAATGCCGGGAATGTACCGCGATTTACTAAGTTAGAAATCAATTCACGAGCATAAGGGAAAAGCATATTTGGGCATTGAGATGTTAAGCAGTGTGCCATTTGAACATCTTCTAAACCGCTGATTGTAAATACGCCAGCTTGTTTCACTTCACAAATAAACGCCACATCACCAGAATCTTCCATGGTGGTTTCTACGTTGATGTTTAAAGTGACTTCATATAAATCTTCACCCACTTGAACGGCTTCAGTGCTTAAATCAAAGCCAAGTTTTGGTTTCCATTCTTGGTGGAAAATATGAGGAAGATTTGGTGCTTCAAAAGAAACATCTTTTACATAAATACGTTGAATTTGAAGTACTGCTTCTTGTTGCTCTTCAGCTGCTACTTCAGGTTGTTGATTTTGTTCAGACATAGAGGATCCTTACTTATGTTTTTTTACTAATGGTAAATTTGCACCCGCCCAAGCCGCTAAACCGTCTTTTAACACATAAACTTTTTCAAAGCCTTGTTTGGTTAAAAGTTCTGCGGACGTAGCAGAAGAAACACCGTTAACATCCACAATGATAAGCGGTTTTTCTTTGTGATGTTCAATTTTGCCTACATTTTGATTTTTAATTTCAGTTGGAAGCAAGTTGACGCTACCAATGATATGGCCGCGTTGGAATTCATCAATAGGGCGTAAATCAATCACCACGGCTTCTTCATCGTTCATTAAGCGAACCGCTTCAGGGTTGGTGATGACGCGATATTTTTGTGTCGCACTTTTAAAAAAGGTGAAAAGTGTCATAAAAAGGACAGCAAACCATGCGATCGTTAAAAAAGTGTGTTTTTGAGCAAATTCAATTGCTTGAGGAATAAATTCTTGCATGTTGTTCTCAACTTAATTTTGATAATGAATAAGAGTTTATCTTCAGATGAAATAAGGCTTTAAGTATAACCGCACTTTAGTTATCTTTCAAAAAAATTATCAAGGAAACGCAACGTTGGCGAAAGCTTATACAATCGGATCGATAAAAATGTGATCGGGATCATAAATATCTTATCTTTGTGTTTATTCTACGCCTAATTAAGTAGAGAATAGCCAAACTTAGATTATAAAACGTAAAGGGAGACACGCATGAAATTAAAAAAATTAACGGCACTTATGATGCTCGGATTCGGTGTTTCGGTCGCACAAGCTGCGGAATTACCTAATATTACAATTTTAGCAACAGGTGGCACGATTGCCGGAAGTGGCGAAACTGCCGTTTCTTCTGCTTATAAAGCAGGGCAACTCAATGTTGATGCATTAATTGATGCGGTGCCCGAAATTAAGCAGCTTGCAAATATAAAAGGTGAGCAAATTGTGAAAATTGGTTCACAAGATATGAGCGATGATGTGTGGTTAAAATTGGCGAAAGCGATTAATGCACAATGTAAAGATACTGATGGTTTTGTGATTACTCATGGTACCGATACCATGGAAGAAACCGCTTATTTTTTAGATCTTACCGCGAAATGTGAAAAACCAATTGTATTAGTCGGTGCAATGCGTCCTGCGACAGAAAAAAGTGCGGATGGTCCGTTAAACCTTTATAACGCTGTCGTCGTGGCAACGGATAAAAAATCATCTGGTCGCGGTGTATTAGTGGCGATGAATGATGAAGTATTAGGTGCACGTGATGTGACCAAAATGAGTACTACTGCAGTACAAACGTTCCATTCTCCAAACTATGGTACCTTGGGTTATATCCATAACAGTAAAGTGGATTACGAACGCTCACCTGAAAGCAAACATACTGTAAATACACCATTTAACGTAGATAAATTAGACAGCTTACCGAAAGTAGGCATTGTTTATGCTTATTCTAATGCACCAATTGAGCCGTTAAATTCATTATTGGATGCGGGTTATCAAGGTATTGTTTCTGCAGGTGTGGGTAATGGTAACGTGAATGCAGCACATTTAGAACGTTTAGAAAAAGCGGCTAAAGATGGTGTGGTAGTGGTTCGTTCATCTCGTGTGCCAACCGGTTACACAACACGTGATGCTGAAGTGGATGATTCTAAATATGGTTTTGTGGCTTCAGGTACATTGAATCCGCAAAAAGCACGTGTGTTATTACAATTAGCCTTAACACAAACAAAAGATCCAAAAGTGATTCAACAATACTTTGAGGATTTCTAGGAAAGTCATTGAAAGTGCGGTCAGAATTTGAATCAAATTTTAACCGCACTTTCGGATAAAATAGACTAATCTAAGTAATAAATATAGATAATGCACTAGTTTGTTGTTAATATATGTTCCGGAATTATTTTTAAAATTAATATGGAGAAAATATTATGATTTGGGCTCAACTTTTAGTCGTCCTACTCTTTATTTACCTAGGGGCTAGATTAGGCGGTATTGGTATCGGTTTCATGGGTGGTATGGGTGTTGTTGCACTTTCACTACTTGGCTTAAAACCGGGTGCCATTCCGTTTGATGTAATTTCAGTTATCATGTCTGTGATCATGGCGATTGCGGCAATGCAAGTTGCGGGTGGTATGGATTTCTTAGTGAAAATGGCTGAAAAAATCCTACGTAAAAATCCAAAATACATCACTTTCCTTGCGCCAACTGTGACTTATTTTATGACTGTACTTGCGGGTACTGGTCACACAGCGTTCTCAACACTTCCAGTGATTGCTGAAGTGGCAAAAGAACAAGGTATTCGTCCTTCACGTCCACTTTCTATTGCGGTTATCGCTTCACAAATTGCGATTACAGCGTCTCCAATTTCTGCTGCGGTGGTATTCCTTTCTGCTGAATTAGAGAAAAACTTTGGTTTAAGTTACTTACAATTATTAGGTATTTGGATCCCAACTACTTACGCAGCATGTATGATTACTGCGGTGATTTGTAACTTCCTTGGTAAAGATTTGAAAGATGATGAAGTTTACCAAGATCGTCTAGCAAAAGGTTTAATTACTATGCGTGGTGAAATGCAAATTGAGATCAAACCTTATGCAAAACGTTCTGTCGCAATTTTCCTTATCGCGATTTTAGTGGTCATGCTTTATGCAACTGCAATCAGTAAAACAGTTGGTTTAATTCAAAATCCAATTCTTTCTCGTGATAACGCCATTATCTCTTTCATGCTTGCAACTGCAGCCATTATCACTATGGCATGTAAAGTGGATACCGCAAAAATTACTAATGCAGCAACCTTTAAATCTGGTATGTCAGCGGTAATTTGTGTGCTTGGTGTAGCATGGTTAGGTAATACTTTCGTTGAAGGTCATATCGATCAAATTAAAGCGGTATCAGCTGAGTTCTTACAACAATACCCTTGGAGTTTAGCGGTAATCTTGTTCTTCGCAAGTACCTTACTTTACTCACAAGCTGCAACTGCAAAAGCATTATATCCAACTGCAATTTTATTAGGTGTTTCTCCGGAAGCAGCGATTGCAGCATTTGCTGCAGTATCAGCATTATTCATTCTTCCTACTTACCCAACCTTAATTGCGGCAGTAGAAATGGATGATACTGGTTCAACTCGTATCGGTAAATATGTATTCAACCACCCATTCTTAGTGCCAGGTGTGATTGCAATCAGCTTATCTGTATTATTTGGTTTCTTAATGGCAGGTGCAGTTTTATAATCCCCCATTAAGCTAACATAAATGAAAACCATCTTGTCTGCAGATAAGATGGTTTTTTTAATGGGGAACTTCTTCTCGCTGTGATACTCTAAAGGGCAACCTATTTTTATATATAAGGAAAACCAATGAAGTTATTTAAAATCCTTTTTGCTGCATTAATTGCTTATGTGCCAACAGCATGGTCTGCGGTGGATTATAATATTAAATACAGTTCCAATTATTTAATGCCGGCGTATGTGCATTTTAAAGCTGATGGTTCACAGTATTCAGTCAATGCGAAAATTAATATTCCGTTGTATAACATTGTGTTTACTTCTCGAGGCTCACAAACCGCGAGCCAATTTAAAATGGTGAATTATCAAGATGTGCGTAATGGTAAGCCTTATGCCATTTCTAAAATTTCACCAACAACCATTGAATACGGTAAAGTGAAAAATGGGTTAGAAACCGAACCGTTAACATTACCGACTTTTGACTTATTCACCATGGCATTTCAGTTGAGCTATTACGATAAATTGCCAACCAGTTTCCAAATTACAAACGGTAAAAAACTTTATCCAATGGAAAATGTGAATGTGAAGAAAGTGGAAAAACAGATCCAATATAACAAGCAAACTGTCACGGAAATCACTTATTCATTTAAAACAGGTAATAAGGATATTATGGTGAAGAAATTCTCAGGTGAACAATTTCCACGTTATATCAAATACACCAGAGATGGTGATGATTATGAGTTAGAGTTTGATGAGTTTGTCAAATAGCATCAGATGATAAAAAGAAGCCACACTAGATTGCGTGGCTTTTTGTTTGATTGCTTAGTGTGCATACATAAATACTTGAACGAGAAGGAGTATCGATGAGATAACAAATTGACAGCCCACGATTGGCATGACAAATTTCAGCCATTTATTGAATGGAATACCAAGCATTTGTAGCGTGACAAGAACTAATCCTGTTGGCGCAAGGAATAACATAATATATTGTCCCCAGTTGTAAGCCGATACGACGATATCTCTTGGAATGCCAACAGTATCAGCCAGTGGGGCCATAATTGGCATAGCGAGTACGGCAAGGCCTGAAGAGGAAGGTACAACCAATCCTAAGAAAATGAAGACAATGAGCTGACCAATAATAAAGACACCACCATTCATTCCTCCAACAAGATGAGTCATATAATCGAGAATAGTGTCTGAAATCATTCCTTGCTCTAGAATGATATTAACAGCTCGAGCGAGTCCGATAATCAATGCGACGCCGACTAATTCAGAAGCACCATGAGTAAACCCATTTACGACATCTTTTTCAGGCAATCCACTGATAAACATAATAATGATGGTAATGGCTAGGAAGGAAGCCGCCATTTGAGGGAACCACCAACCACCAAACATCACACCCCATACCATGAGAGGAAAGGCGCCACTAAATAAAATCAGAATCAGTTTTCTTCTAAAGGTAAATTCAACGGTTGCATTCGGATCAATATCTTTCATATAGAGATCATAGAAAGCTTGGCGATCGTCATAGGTGTACGAAAATTCAGGATTGGCACGCAGTTTTTTACAGTACCAATACATATAGGCTATTACACAGGTTCCACCAAGAATAAGTCCCAGTGTGCGAAATCCCATCCCTTCAGTAAATGGAATCCCTGCCGCGTTTGAAGCAATAACAACAGAGAATGGATTGATTGTTGAAAAGGCAGTGCCCATTGATGCGGCAAGGAATATGGCACCAACACAGACAATAGAATCATAACCTAAGGCTAAAAAGACAGGAACAAGAATTGGGTAGAAGGCTACCGCTTCTTCCTCAATACCACAAGCCGTGCCGCCTAACAGCATTAACACGCAGACAGCAAAGACAACAGAGAATTCATTTCCTTTTGTTTTCTTGGTGAGAGACATTAATCCGGCATTGAATGCTCCTGTTTTGTTTATCACCCCAATCATTCCACCGAGTATGAAGATAAAAATCATAATATCCGCGACCTCAATGGTGCCATCCACCATGGCGTGAATCATATCAGTAATGCCTTTTTCGTGTTGTTCAATGCGTTGATAGGTATCGGGGATAGCAATCGGCTTTTTGATAATGCCGTTGGTGAAATGAGAAAGTTGAATTTTGATATTGAGTTGATTAAGGGTTTGTTCTGTTGCTGGATAGCTTTGATCGGGAATTCCGTGGGTTTTGACAATAAAATGATTTTCGGTGCTGTCGTAGGAAAGTTTAGAGTAGGACCCTGAGGGAATAAGCCAAGTAAGACCAATAGCAATAAGAAGAATAATAAAGAGGATGCTAAATGCGGAAGGGAATTTCATCTTTTTCTTTGATGCTTCCATTATGGAGAACTCCTTGTGTTCGGATTAATCAATAAGCCGAGCGCGTATTCTACACAAAATAAGCAAAAAAGCAAAGCGTGATTTTTGAAAGAATGCAATAATACCAAGGTTAGCAATCGTTTACCTAAGCCAGCCTTTGTTGTGAGTCAGCCTGGCTTAAGTCTATTTTATTTAGGCAAATTGAGTAATTTTTTCACTCAAATCATCCAACATTTCATAACGTTTTCGGTACATAGAACGTTTTTTGCTGGCGATTTCTTCCAGTGGTTTGCGGGCACTTTCAAGCGGTAATTGCCAATATTGACCTTTTAATTGCCCTTGGTTTTCCTGCCAAAATTCATCGTAGTTGAATAGGATTTTACTGCGCGCAGATAAACGGTATTTACCTTGTGAAGTGTGAGGGATACCGATTAATTCACATTTCCATTTTTCAGCTAACAAGCGGAAAACATTCATCAACATAAACATTGGACGAACACCGTGTAATTCTTTTGTGGCTTGTTTCACAGCTTCTTGCGCCTCTTCATAAGAAGGACCTTGAATTGAGGCAATAAGTAATTTATTTGGCTTTAAGAAGGTGAAAGAAGCATCATAAATGCTACGCCCATCATTGTCTTTTAAGTTAATGGAAAAATAACCCTCAAAAGGGTCAATCTGGTTGATGTTGAAATAGATACCAAGTTGATCCGTTAATTGTGCTAATAAAAGGGATTTTTCTTGGAGTAGTTTTTTACAAAATTCTACGCCCATTTTTTCTTCAAGCATTAACAGATTATTGGTAATAGCATTGAGTCGATCGGTTGCAGAAAAACGTTTGTCACAATAGGTCGCGAGCAATGCATTAAAACGATATGGATTTTGTTGAAAAAGTGGAATCCAGGTTTGATGAGTATTTAAGAAATCAACCAATGCATCACATTGTTTTTTAAATAAAAATTTGCGTCCGTAATAACGGGCTTTATCCCTTAATTGTTTTTTTAATGGATGATTACAAGAATCGGGTAGTAATTCTTGAAAGGTCGCGAAAGTAATAGTTTGTTTTGCTGTCATAATGGATAAAGTGCGGTTATTTTTTCAAACGTTTTTTATTGGGTAAAATCATGCTGATTTTTGACCGCACTTATTGTACCTGTATTCCATGCTTTTTCCAATTAAGCATCAATAAAGGTAGTTCTTTACTTGCCTATTTTTTGATTTCTCCTTAATATGCCAAATCCTACCTTGAATTTATGCAACTCATCCCCATATTCAATGAAATTATAAAATTGATGTAAGAGAGATAATTATGAACGCCAAAAGAACTCAACAACGTACACTTCCTGTATTGCCATTACGGGATGTTGTCGTTTTCCCTTATATGGTGATGCCACTTTTTGTTGGGCGCGCAAAATCGATTAGTGCCCTTGATGAAGCCATGAATGAGGGCAAACAATTATTATTGGTGTCACAAAAGCAAGCGGATTTAGAAGAGCCTACCGTTGATGATGTATTCGATGTCGGGACGATTGCGAATATTATTCAATTATTAAAATTGCCAGACGGCACAGTAAAAGTGTTGGTGGAAGGGCAGCAACGCGCGAAAATTAATCAATTAAATGATGGTGAAGACCATTTTTCTGCGGAAGTTACACCGATTGAAACCACGTTTGGTGATGAAAAAGAATTAGATGTGGTGAAGGCAGCCGTTTTAAATGAATTTGAAAGCTATCTTCAACTTAATAAAAAAATCCCTGCAGACGTTTTAGGGGCATTACAACGCATTGATGATGCCGATCGTTTAGCAGATACCATGGCGGCGCATATTCCAGTGACTGTTCGCCATAAACAAAGCGTGTTAGAACTGGCAGACGTGCAAGAGCGTTTAGAATACTTGCTCGGCATGATGGAATCTGAAGCGGATATTCTTCAAGTTGAAAAACGTATTCGTGGCCGTGTAAAAAAACAAATGGAGAAAAGCCAACGTAACTATTATCTTAGCGAACAAATCAAAGCGATTCGCAAAGAAATGGACGAAGGTGAAAGCGAAGATACCATTGATGAAGTTGAACAACTTCGTCAAAAGGTTGAAGCGGCAGGTATGCCGGCAGATGTGCGCGAAAAAGTAGAGAGTGAGTTACAAAAACTCAAAATGATGTCAGCGATGTCTGCTGAAGCAACGGTGGTGCGTAGCTATGTTGAGTGGATGCTTCAAGTGCCATGGCATAAACGTACTAAAGTGAAGAAAGATATCGCAAAAGCACAACAGGTTTTAGATGCGGATCACTACGGTTTAGAACGTGTGAAAGAACGCATTTTAGAATACCTTGCGGTGCAAGCACGTTTAAACAAAATCAAAGGTCCAATCCTTTGCTTAGTCGGGCCACCAGGGGTAGGTAAAACCTCACTAGGTCAATCTATTGCGAATGCCACAGGTCGTAAATATGTGCGTATGGCATTAGGTGGAGTACGTGATGAAGCAGAAATCCGTGGTCACCGTAAAACTTATATTGGTGCATTACCGGGTAAATTGATTCAAAAAATGGCAAAAGTTGGCGTGAAAAACCCACTCTTCTTGCTTGATGAGATCGATAAAATGTCTTCGGATATGCGTGGTGATCCTGCGTCAGCCTTGTTAGAGGTGCTTGATCCAGAACAAAATACTACCTTCAATGATCACTATCTTGAAGTGGACTACGATTTGTCTGATGTAATGTTTGTGGCAACCTCAAACTCCATGAATATTCCCGGTCCATTGTTAGACCGTATGGAGGTGATTCGTCTTTCTGGTTATACCGAAGATGAAAAACTCAATATTGCGATGCGTCATTTGTTGCAAAAACAAATTGAACGTAATGGATTGAAAAAAGGTGAATTAACCATCGAAGAAAACGCCATTTTAGATATTATCCGTTATTACACCCGTGAAGCTGGTGTGCGTGGATTAGAGCGTGAAATCTCTAAAATCTGTCGTAAAGCGGTGAAGAATTTATTGGTCAATCCAAAAGTGAAATCCATTACCGTTAATTCAGATAACTTGCATGACTATCTTGGTGTGAAACGTTTTGAATTCGGTAAAGCGGATACGCAAAACCGTGTAGGCGAAGTAACAGGCCTTGCATGGACAGAAGTGGGCGGTGACTTACTGACCATTGAAACCGCTTCAGTAGTAGGTAAAGGCAAATTGACCTTCACCGGTTCATTGGGCGATGTGATGAAAGAATCTATCCAAGCTGCGATGACTGTAGTCCGTGCACGTGCGGAAAAATTGGGTATCAATTCTGAATTCCATGAAAAACGTGATATTCATATTCACGTGCCAGATGGTGCTACACCAAAAGATGGTCCAAGTGCAGGTATCGCAATGTGTACCGCATTAGTTTCTTGCTTAACGGGTAACCCAGTGCGTGCCGATGTCGCAATGACGGGTGAAATCAGCCTACGCGGTAAAGTATTACCAATTGGCGGATTGAAAGAAAAATTACTTGCGGCACATCGTGGTGGCATTAAAACTGTATTGATTCCAAAAGATAACGTGAAAGATTTGGAAGAAATTCCAGATAACGTGAAAGAAAATCTTGCGATTCATGCGGTGGAAACCATTGATGAAGTGTTAGGTTTAGCGTTAGAGAATCCACCGGAAGGCATTGAATTCGTGAAAGTGGAAACGAAAGCGAAAACACCACGCCGTAAAGCTGCGACTAAAACAGCAAGAGCGGTCAATTAATGACTCATTTTTAGGGCTTGTGAAAACAAGCCCTTTTGACTTTTAAGTATGCAAAAATTTCCTCCTCTTTCCCTTTATGTTCACATTCCTTGGTGTGTGCAGAAATGCCCTTATTGTGATTTCAATTCGCATGCACAGAAAGGCACAATTCCTGAACAAGAATATGTGCAACATCTGATCACCGATTTTGAGGCAGATTTAGAGAAATATCAGGCTAGTATTCAAAATCGACCACTTCATTCGATTTTTATTGGTGGTGGTACGCCGAGTTTATTTTCAGCGGAAAGTATCAAGTTGTTATTGGCAGAAATTCAACGTCGTATTCCTTTTTCAGAGAATATTGAAATTACCATGGAGGCTAATCCAGGCACCGTGGAGGCGGAGCGTTTTAAAGGTTATGTGGATGCTGGCGTAACACGTATTTCCATGGGCATTCAAAGTTTCAATGACGATAAATTACAACGTTTAGGGCGCATTCATAATGCGGCGGAGGCTAAAAGTGCGGTCAGTTTGGCGAAAGTTTCAGGCTTGAAAAGTTTCAATCTAGATTTAATGCACGGCTTACCAAACCAAACGCTTGAGGAGGCTCTAGATGATTTGCGACAAGCCATTGAGCTTGCTCCACCACACCTTTCTTGGTATCAACTCACCATTGAACCTAATACCATGTTTGCTTATCGTCCGCCTACATTGCCGGATGATGATGCGCTGTGGGATATTTTTGAGCAAGGCCATCAACTTTTAACTGAAGCAGGTTATCAACAATATGAAACATCCGCTTATGCGAAACCGGGCTTTCAGTGTCAGCACAATCTGAATTATTGGCGATTCGGGGATTATTTGGCGATAGGCTGTGGCGCACATGGAAAACTGACTTTTCCTGATGGCGATATTTTACGTTTTTCTAAAACGAAGCATCCAAAAGGGTATTTGCGAGGGGAGTACCTTTATGAAGAAAAAAACGTGGAAAAAAATGACCGCGCTTTTGAATTCTTCATGAATCGTTTTCGTTTATTGGAAGCTGTGCCAAAACAAGAGTTTGAGTATTACACTGGGCTTTCACAAAGTGCGGTCAAAAATCAAATTGATTTTGCCATTCAACAGAATTATATTGTGGAAACACCTGATTATTGGCAGATCACCGAACATGGGAAATTGTTTTTAAACGAGCTATTAGAGCTTTTCTTAGATGAATAAAATTTTTTCATCATCACGAATAAATTTTTACACTTGTTTATTTAATAGGGTCGTATTAAAGTAAAGCAAACGTTTACGTTATTATTCAAAATTTAAAAGAGACAGAGAAATGGATCAACTAGAAATGAAAAAATTAGCTGCACGTGCGGCGTTAAAATATGTTAAGCCCGATACCATTGTTGGCGTGGGAAGTGGTTCAACAGTGAATTGTTTTATTGAGGCTTTAGGCGAATTAAAAGATCAAATTCAAGGTGCAGTAGCGGCATCTAAAGCTTCAGAAGAATTATTACGTAAACAGGGTATTGAAGTGTTTAGTGCTAATGATGTATCAAGTTTAGATATTTATGTGGATGGCGCAGATGAAATCAATCCGCAAAAAATGATGATCAAAGGCGGTGGTGCAGCACTAACTCGTGAAAAAATTGTGGCCACTTTAGCGAAAAAATTTATTTGTATCGTGGATTCTAGTAAACAAGTGGATGTGTTAGGCAGCACATTCCCATTGCCAGTAGAAGTGATTCCAATGGCACGTTCACAAGTCGGTCGTAAATTAGTCTCTCTTGGTGGCGCACCTGAATATCGTGAAGGCGTGGTAACGGATAACGGCAACGTGATTTTAGATGTACATAACTTCGCTATTTTAAATCCAGTGGAAATGGAAAAAGAATTGAATAATGTCGCAGGTGTAGTAACAAATGGTATTTTTGCCTTACGTGGGGCGGATATTGTGATTGTCGGTACACCAGACGGCGCAAAAATTATTGATTAATAAAAATAAGGAAGCAAACATGACAAACAAAGTCTCATTAGACAAATCAAAAATTAAATTTGTGCTATTAGAAGGCGTGCACCAAAGCGCATTAGATACCTTACATGCGGCGGGCTACACCAATATCGACTTTTACAAAAAAGCTTTAGATGGTGATGAGCTAAAAGAAGCGATTAAAGATGCGCATTTTATCGGCTTACGTTCGCGTACCCAATTAACTGCTGAAATGATTGAAGCTGCACCAAAGCTTATTGCTATTGGCTGTTTCTGTATCGGTACCAACCAAGTGGATCTTAATGCAGCAAAAATGCGTGGGATTCCAGTATTTAATGCACCGTTCTCTAATACACGTTCTGTGGCTGAATTAGTGTTGGGTGAGATTTTGCTCTTAATGCGCAATATTCCTCAAGCGAATGCCGATGTGCATCGTGGTTTATGGAATAAATCGGCAGTGGGTTCTCATGAAGTGCGTGGCAAAAAATTAGGTATTGTGGGTTACGGCCATATCGGTTCGCAATTAAGTATTATTGCGGAATCTCTAGGGATGGAAGTATATTTCTACGATATTGAAAATAAATTGCCATTGGGTAATGCAAAACAATTACACACACTTGAAGAGTTGTTAGGTTCTTGTGATGTGATTTCGCTTCATGTACCAGATTTACCTTCAACTCGTAATTTAATGAGTGCTGAACGTATTGCGCAATTAAAACAAGATTCTATTTTAATTAATGCAGCACGTGGCACGGTAGTGGATATTGATGCTTTAGCAGCTGCGCTTGAACAAGGTAAAGTTCGTGGTGCAGCGGTTGACGTATTCCCTGTTGAGCCTGCATCAATCAATGAAGAGTTTGTTTCGCCACTACGTAAATTTGATAATGTGATCTTAACCCCGCATATCGGTGGTTCAACCGCGGAAGCGCAAGAAAACATTGGTTTTGAAGTAGCGGGTAAATTTGTGAAATATTCAGATAACGGTTCAACCCTTTCTTCCGTGAATTTCCCTGAAGTATCCTTGCCAGAACACGTTGGTACAAAACGTTTACTTCATATTCACGAAAACCGTCCTGGTGTATTAAACAAATTGAACCAAATTTTTGTTGAAGCTAATCTCAATATTGCGGCACAATTTTTACAAACCGATCCGAAAATTGGTTATGTGGTCGTTGATATCGAAACAGATGATGCGTCTCCGTTATTAGCGAAACTTCGTGAGATTGAAGGCACAATCAAAGCACGTGTGCTGTATTAATTTGAAAAATTAAGTAAAAACTGACTGCACTTGGTGTGGGATGGAAAGCAAAATGGGCAAAGTAAGTTAGTTTACTTTGCCCATTTTTATTAACTATTTGCAGCTAATATTTATTTGATCATCGCCTTAAATAGATTACGGCGATCAGAATTAAATGTCGGCTGTGTGCTTGGGATGGATAAAACCATACGTAAACAATCTTGTGTCAGTTGAACTGCTTGCTCGTTAGTCAGATTTGGGTCGAGTGGCGAATGTAAGGAGCAACTTAAATATTGCGGTACATTTTCAAGACTACTAACGGTGAAAGTAAGTGCTTTGTAAGGCAGTTGTACAGTGAGTTTATCACCTAATTCACGTGGTTCCCATTGTTGTTTAGGGCCAGGTAGAATCACCACACTCATCATCCATGGCGTTAATACTGTGCCGATCCATTGGTCTTCGAATAAAACAAATTTAGGGCAGAAACACTCGATGCCTTTGTGATAAAAAGGGAGATCTTGCATTTCAGGTACAATGTTTTGCATTTCGGCAAGGAAAATCTCCGTTGGGTTTTCTTCAAAGCCCGTAACAGAGGTTAAAAGTGCGGTAGAGTTTTCAGGTGTTTTTTCGTGTCGATACATGGTTTATTTTTCACATAAAACTTAATCAAATTAAAGCACGCATCAAAAGATGCGTGCTATGAGTGATTGGCTATTAAATTCCTTGCTATTCTAAATAGCGGGCATTAAGCCGTATTCCTTAATGACTTGATTTAACGTTTCAAAAACCTTTGGCAACACATTTTGTATCGTTTCAGTCAAGCCAATTCCAGATTCTAGTGATTCTGGTTGGATGCCGATGAGACAAAGGTGTTTTGGAAATTCGTCCGTTAATTTCATTGCAGAAAGTACATCACAAATGCCGAGTTGGTGTGGCGAAATTTTGCGAGAGAAAAAGGTGGGCACTTGCTCGTCATGTAACACGACAATCTCACCAGGCTGTTTGTTAGCAAGCACGGCATCGACAATAATCAAATGCTCGCGATTTGCCATCGCATCCAGTAATTCCATGCCACAAGTACCACCATCAATAATGTCAAAGTGCGGTTGAATTTCAGGCCGTTTTTCAAGCTCCTGCACCACGCGCACACCAACACCTTCATCGCTTAACAAAATATTGCCGACGCCAAGAATTAACGGCTTCATTACAACACCTTCACTTCAGTCACTTCGCCGTTTTCGGTATTAACTACGTGTACGGCACAGGACATACAAGGGTCGAAAGAGTGAATGGTTCTGACCACTTCTAACGGTTTAGTTGGATCTGCCACCGGTGTACCAATAATGGAAAGCTCATAAGGGCCCATTTGGTCTTGTTCATTACGCGGACCGGCATTCCATGTAGATGGTACAACTGCTTGGTAGTTTTCAATGCGACCGTCTTTGATGACAACCCAGTGAGAAAGCATACCACGTGGTACTTCACCGAAACCAACACCACGGAATTCACCGCTTGCTGGAATATCTGTTTTGATATACGCCGTCATATCACCTTTAGCGATATTATTAATGAGCATTTGCCATTGAGCGCTTAAAATGTCGTTGATCGCACAGCAATGCACGGTACGACCGATAATACGTCCAAGGGTAGAATGTAATTTATCGGTAGTTAACGTGTTGCCAGTCAATTTTTCATAAATGCCTTTTAATTCATTGAAGTGGTTGACAGTTGGTGTGTCATTCGAAGCCAAACCACACATTAAATAGGCGAGAGGACCCACTTCAACGACTTTACCGTAGAAGGTTGGTGCTTTTACCCAAGAGTATTTACCATCATCTTGCCAGCCGGTATATTTCGGACGAGTTAAGCCCGCCCAAGGTTCTAATGGCTCATCATCTTCGTACCAAGCGTGTTTACCACTTTCTTTAATGCCTTTTACAACAAACTCGTCTTTTTGTTGGTCGATTGCACGGAAAGTCGATAAATCGCCGTTTTCGATATAACCACCTTTCAACATGAATTTAGAGTTATCTGCATCAATTGGGTATTCTGGTACAGATAAGTAGTTGCCTGATGTTTTACCTAAGCTTAACCATTCAGGATAGTAAGCCGCAAATACTGCCGCATCTACTTTATACACTTGGTTAATGAAGTCAGTTAAGCGGTCGATACAAGCTTTCACGAACATGAGACGTTCTTGGTTTAGTACCGCTTGGGAATCTAAGTTAATTGGGTTTGCTACGCCACCAATCGCCAAGTTTTGAATATGTGGTGTTTTACTACCAAGTAATGCCACCACGCGGTTAGCATCACGTTGACATTCAAGGGCTTGCAAATAGTGCGCAACTGCGATGAGGTTGACTTCTGGTGGAAGTTTCATTGCTGCATGACCAAAATAACCGTTAGCGAAAATACCAAGTTGTCCGCTATCCACTAATGCTTGGATTTTTTTCTGTACGTTGCGGAATTCGTTAGCACTGTTTAATGACCATGTAGAGACACCTTTTAGCATATCTGCTGCTTTTTCAGGATCAGCTTTTAGCGCAGCGGTGATATCCACCCAGTCCATCGCGGAGAGTTGATAGAAATGTACGATATGGTCGTGAATGCTGTGGGCAGCAAGAATCATGTTACGAATATACTGTGCATTGACGGGAACTTTAGCGCCGATAGCATCTTCTACAGCACGTACGCTGATAATCGCGTGTACAGTGGTACATACGCCACAAATACGTTGCATAATCATCCATGCATCACGTGGGTCGGCACCTTTTACGATATTTTCCATACCGCGCCACATGGTACCAGAGGACCAAGCATTGGTGACAACGCCGTTTTCAATTTCGCAATCAATACGTAAATGACCCTCAATACGGGTAATTGGGTCAATTGAGATACGTTTTTTTTCTGACATTATTCTGCTCCGCTAACTTTTTTGCTGAATGCCGCTTTTTCGGCAATAATTTTTTCTGAGTCTTCGGTATGTTTTTCTTTAAATACCGGTAATACAGGGAATAAACGAATGATTAAAATATAGGCACATACTTCAATAGAAACGAAACCGATTGAAATAAGCAATTCTTCCGCAGATGGGAAATATTGATAGCCGTTTCCCGGATTATACATGATAAGCGAGTAGTTCATACGCCATAATGCTGCACCGAGTAACATGCTTAATGCCGAAATAAATAACCAACGGGAATCTGATTTCTTCTCCCCAAGGAAGAGGGTTAGTAATGGTAATACCATCAACCAGACTTCCATCCAGAACATCCATGCTTCAAATTTAGTTAATTTATCGAAACCTACAACCATTTGCAGTTTGTCGTGATAAATCAACTCTCCAAAACGCACTGCTAAGAAACAGAAAATTAATCCTGCGGTAACGCGTGCCAATTGAGTAAATAAATGACGTTCATCTGGTGTTTTTCCTGCAAGCCCCGCTTTAACTAAAGAACCCTCAAAAATCACAATAGAGAAGCCCATAATGAAAGCTGTCAGCAAGGAGAGAATTGGTAGCGCTTCATAGCTTTGCCATACCGGATGGACTTTGTGACCAGCTACAATCATCAAGGAACCCATTGAAGATTGGTGCATCATTGGTAACAAGGCACCTAAGGCAATAATGAAAAACATGATTTTATTTAGTTTATTAAACCATTTTTTCAAGCCGAAGAAACCAAGCCATACAGGGGCAAATTCTAGGGTCACTACGATGATATACACCGTCATACAAAATGCTGTTTCAAATAGAACAGAGTTCGTGTTGAACTGGCCTGGAATGTAGAAATATGGTAAATGCCAATAACGTCCCATATCAATAGTGATAGATAAACCACCAAGGGAATAGCCGAATAAACTTGCAAGCAATGCTGGGCGAACAAGAGCGTGATATTTCCCTTTATTGAAAATATACACGGTCCAAGCGAGAGCCCAACCGCCACAGGCAAATCCTGTACCGACAAGTAAGTCAAAGGCAATCCATAAACCCCAAGGATAACCGCCATTAAGTGCGGTCACAGAACCAATACCGAAAACCAAACGTTTTAAAATTAATAAAACGCAAAGCACAGCAAGTGGTGCAAAAAAGAGAATTGCGGCAGAAACAAGGCGACCGCCTACCGGACGTGGATTACTCATGATGCTCATCCTCCGCTTCTTCGATTTCCTTGCGTGCCTGACGCATGGCTTCTTTTTGTGCTGCAATACGCTCAGCGATTTTATCGCCATGCATATTTTTGTAAGTCATAAAGGTTAAACCGGCAAGTGCGACTAATGGCAATGCTAAACCGCGATACAAGAAGTGTTGTAAATGCGCCGCACGAGAACCTGTCGCGACTTCATCTAAGTCAGGTAAACCAAGGTTAGTAAAAGGCACACCACTTAAGGCGAGTACCTGTGTACCACCACCTTCTTTTTCACCGTAGATGTGATATTGATATGCCGGCACGGTAGCACGGTATTTATCAGTGCTATTGACGTGTTGACGTGGGTAATCATATTCAGTACCACGTAATAAGCTTAAACGACGTTTTGCTTCTGCCAATAATTCTTCACGCGTACCAAAAATAATGGCACCAGTCGGACAAACATGACAGCAACCAGGCAATTCACCTTTGTCTAAGCGTTCAACGCCTTTTTGGTTACAGAGTTCACATTTGCTGATTTCACCGAATGGATTGTCGTAATCGTATTTTGGTACATCAAATGGACAACCTACCATACAATAACGGCAACCAGTACAAATATCGGGATCATATTTTACGATACCCGTTTTTGGATCTTTGGTGAGTGCTTGAACAGGGCAAACGGCAACGCAGTTAGGGTCAACGCAATGCATACATTGTTTTTTCACATAAGCATAACCGTTTTCTGTTTTATCTTTGTTTGTGCCGTCGCCATCACTCCAGACTTGAATCACGTTACGAGTAAATGGCGTGAGTTTGTCGTTATTTGACCAAGTTTGATCACCTTTTGGGTTCACAGGTGTGTGGTTCACGTTTTGACATTCAGCCACGCATGCTTGACAACCTACACAAAGGGTAGAGTCGTAAAGCATTCCTAGTGCGCCGGGAATAGGCTCAACCGCTTCCGATGCCTGCACATTTGATACAGGCAAAGTAGATGCGATTCCGCCAAGCATACCCGCTTTTAGAAATTTTCGTCTATCCATTGTTATTTACCTGTATCTTGTTCTTTCTCTGCAGCTTTAGCTTCAGAACGGGCTTTATGTTGAGCGCTTAATTCGCGTAAGGTCACAACACTCACGCCTGCTAGGATTGCAGCTGCACCGCCTAATAAGCCAATGGCGGTCATGGTCGCACCTGAACCTTCGGTGTTATTAACATCTGGTTTTTCAACGCGTGGTGTAGGATTTTCTACGCCCGCTAATTGGAAAATACCTTTGGTAAAGCCGACACCTTTTTCGTTACAACCATAGCAAGGGTGCCCGATACCAACCGGCCAGTTATTACCACCGACATCACAGAATTCTAAGGTAGAACAGTTACCGTAAGTTTCTGGCCCTTTACAACCAAGATGATATAAACACCAACCGTGGCGGTGACCGTAATCACCGTATTCTTTAGCGAAACGACCAGCATCAAAGTGCGGACGACGATAGCAATTTTCGTGAATTAAGCGATCGTAAGCGAATAATGGACGATTTAATTTGTCCATTGCGGGTAGTTTTTTATAAGTAAGAATATAAGCGACAGTTGCAAGGAAGTTGTGTGGATTTGGTGGACAGCCTGGAATGTTAATTACTGGTGTGCCTTTTGGTAACACTTCAGATAAGCTGCTTGCGCCAGTTGGGTTGCCACCGCTAGAAGGTACGCCACCCCATGCCGCACAAGAACCGATCGCAATAATCGCAGCAGCCCCTTTAGCAGCGTCGCGAATGTGTTCTACAATCGGTTTACCTGCTACCATACAATAGACGCCGCCGTCTTTCACCGGAATAGATCCATCTACGACTAAAACATATTTTCCATAATATTGTTTAATTGCATTGTGTTTATTATCTTCAGCTTGTTCCCCGAAGGCTGCAGAAAGGGTTTCGTGGTATTCTAAGGAAATCATTTCCAATACCAAGTTTTCTACTGTTGGGTGGGTGGCGCGTAGTAAGGATTCAGTACAACCCGTACATTCTTGCGCACCAATCCATAATACTGGTGGACGTTTAGGTTCAGTTAAAGCTGCGGTCATTTCTGCACCTGCTTTAGAACTTAACCCCATAGTCGCCGCAAGTGCGGTACATAACTTCATAAAATCCCGACGGGAAACTTCCGCTAAAGCAGAAAATAATCCATCACTTCGTTGCATATAATCACTCCAATTGGCACGTTAATTGTATGGTTAATCTGGCTATGATATGCCTTAATGCGGGAAATTTATTTGATCGTAATCAAAAACATCCCTATTTTCCTTACAAAATAAGTGGGTAAGTGATTGTTTTTATTTAATTATTGAGAATGATTTTTATTTGTTAGGGGGTGTCTTCATTTATAGTGTATTTTTTGTTTACTATGTTGCAATAAAAAGAAATGATTTAAACGCTAAAAACTTCGTAAAAATTGACCGCACTTTTGTCTGGTGTGAATAGGTAAGTAGGCGAAACTAAATTCTTGGTTTTGTTTATTTTTATTGATTTTTATCAACAAAATATTGTCTAAGTGAATGGACTTTATTACGCTTTTCCCTATACTGAGTAGGGAAAATTTTCTATGGAGAAATCATGATGAATATAATTGTAGGTATTATCCTTTTAGGTTTAGCTTTTACCATTTCAATGTATAACAAATTGATTAGAAAACGTAATCAGGTGAGTAGCGTTGAAGCCAGTGTGGATGTTCAGTTGAAACGTCGTTATGATTTGTTGCCAAACCTTGTTGCCACCGCAAAGGAATATATGTCGCATGAGCGTAGCCTGCTTGAGCGTATCGTGACGTTACGTGAAAGTGCTAAATCAGCCCATTCTACAAGTGAGAAATTCCAACTCAATAATAAGATTTCGGGTTTATTGCGTAATTTACAGGTTCGTCTAGAAAATTATCCGGATCTCAAAGCCAATCAAAATCTTTTGCAAATTCAGACCACACTTAGTGACGTGGAGGAGCAAATTTCTGCAGCAAGACGTACTTATAATTCAGCAGTTGAAGAGTATAACAATGCAGTGGAAATGTTCCCGTCAAATTTAATCGCAAACTTGTTTAATTTCCAGAAAGGAACATTTTTCGATATTCCTCAGAATGAAGCTGAAGTGCCTAATGTGGGTAATTTATTTAAACAATAAGTGGAAAAACCATGAATACACCAAAAGAAATTGAAGGGATTCGTTTTCTTGGATTGGAAAAGTTAGATGAGGAACGTTTAGCCATAAAATCGCTCATCAATAAATGGATTATTATTCTATGCGTTGGGTTATTTTTCCTCATCGGAACGATAGGGAATGGGTATCTATTAAGTACAGCTTTAATCCTTGGTTTGCTCATTTATTCTTTTCGTCATTTATTTTTTAAATATAAGCGTTTTATCGCAGAATTTAAAACGCGCGTGATTAATACGATTGTCCAGGAATTTGGTTTTCACTTTAACGCTGATAGAGGCCTGAGTATTGCTGATTTTCTTTCTGTTTATGATAGTGGTCCCGCGACCTTCCGTAGTGAGGATTTAATCTTTGGTGAGTTTAATCAAACTGAAGTTGAAATCTGTGATTTTTCAGCATTTAACATGTCGTTGAAAGAGAAATCGGTTAAGGCATTAGGTGCTCAGAATTTTCAAGGCATTTTATTTAAAGCCACTTTTCCTAAAGAACTGGCTCATTGGGTTTATGTTTGTGATAAGAAAGAAGCGGGTTTAAGAAAAGAAGGTGAAATTGCCTTGATGGATAATCCGTCTTTTAATCGCTATTTTGATGTGTTTACTGAAGATCAAATCTTAGCCAGATATGCCTTATCGCCTAAGTTAATGGAACGTTTTTGTGGACTGAAAGAGAAATTTAATTGCCCTGTTTCGATGGTGCTTCGTAACCGAGAAGTGATTATTGCGCTTAATTTAGGAAAGAATAGTTTTGAACCGTCCTTTGAAAAGTCATTGCTAGAAGACAATACGATTCGTGATTATATTTCGAGTATCAAAGGCTTTACAGATATGGTGAAAGAACTCGGGTTAAATAACCATATTTGGAAATAAACGTTAATGTAATAAAAGACGAGTTTAGATAAAAACTCGTCTTTTTGTTTTATATGCTATGTACTTGTTTATTGGGTTTTTAACACCGAAAATTTTGACCGCACTTTTATTTCGCAAAATAGTCAGTTTTTTGCTATAATTCCGCACAATTTTCATTACAAAATAGAGAAAAACTATGTCAGAAACACCGGTTACAGAAAATGCTTATGGTGCATCAAGTATTAAAGTCTTAAAAGGGCTTGATGCGGTTCGGAAACGTCCGGGCATGTATATTGGGGATACCGATGATGGAACAGGCCTACACCATATGGTGTTTGAGGTAGTGGATAACGCGATCGATGAAGCACTTGCCGGCTATTGTTCCGATATTATCGTCACTATTCATGATGACAACTCTGTTTCCGTGCAAGATGACGGCCGTGGTATTCCAGTAGATATTCACCCAGAAGAAGGCGTTTCTGCGGCAGAAGTTATTATGACTGTACTTCACGCGGGTGGTAAATTCGATGATAACTCTTATAAAGTATCAGGTGGTTTACACGGCGTGGGTGTTTCGGTAGTAAATGCACTTTCTGATAAATTGCAATTAACCATTCGTCGCCAAGGTCATGTGTACGAGCAATTCTATCACTTGGGTGAGCCTCAAGGGCCTTTAACTATTATCGGTGAAACTCAAACGACGGGTACAACCGTGCGTTTCTGGCCAAGTCCAGAAATCTTTGCAATTACAACCTTTGATTACAAAATTTTAGCAAAACGCCTACGTGAGCTTTCATTCTTAAACTCTGGCGTATCGATTCGTTTAATCGATAAACGTGATGGCACGGAAGATCACTTCCATTATGAAGGTGGTATTCAAGCATTCGTTGAGTATTTAAATAAAAACAAAAATCCAATTCACCCAAAACCGTTCTACTTTTCAGCGGAAAAAGACGGTATTGGTGTGGAAGTCGCATTGCAATGGAATGATGGTGTAAATGAAAACGTTTATTGCTTTACCAATAACATTCCACAACGTGATGGTGGTACTCACTTAGCCGGTTTCCGTGGTGCATTAACGCGTAGCTTAAATAACTATATGGAAAGCGAAGGGTTACTGAAAAAAGAGAAAGTGAGCACATCAGGTGATGACGCACGTGAAGGTTTGGTGGCAATTATTTCGGTGAAAGTGCCCGATCCGAAATTCTCTTCACAAACAAAAGACAAATTAGTGTCTTCTGAAGTGAAAAGTGCGGTTGAATCTGCAATGAATGAGCGCATGCAGGAATATTTATTAGAAAATCCAGCTGATGCAAAAATTATTGTAAATCAAATTATTACAGCCGCACGTGCGCGTGAGGCAGCACGTAAAGCCCGCGAAATGACCCGTCGTAAAGGTGCATTAGATATTGCAGGCCTTCCGGGTAAATTAGCAGACTGCCAAGAAAAAGATCCAGCACTTTCAGAACTTTACCTCGTGGAGGGGGATTCTGCGGGTGGTTCGGCAAAATCAGGTCGTGATCGTAAAACCCAAGCGATTCTGCCATTAAAAGGTAAAATTCTTAACGTTGAAAAAGCACGTTTTGACAAAATGCTTTCTTCTCAAGAAGTGGGCACATTAATTACAGCGCTTGGCTGTGGAATTGGTCGTGATGAATACAATCCGGATAAATTACGTTATCACCATATCATTATCATGACCGATGCGGACGTGGACGGTTCACACATTCGTACGTTATTGTTGACCTTCTTCTATCGTCAAATGCCAGAATTAATTGAGCGTGGTTATGTGTATATTGCTCAGCCACCACTTTATAAAGTGAAAAAAGGTAAACAAGAGCGTTACATCAAAGATAACGACGAAATGGTGCAATATGAATTAATGCTTGCGTTAGATGGTGCCGCGTTGCATATCAGTGCTAATGCACCAGCAATGAATGATTTAGTGTTCGAGAAATTAGTGAGTGAATATAACAATGTTCAGAAATTAATTACTCGTTTAAGTCGTTACTATCCAGCGCCATTATTACAAGGTTTGGTTTACCAACCACAATTAACCGTTGAGTTAATGCGTAGTGAAAGTGCGGTCGAAAATTGGGCGAATGCTTTTGTTGCCTACTTAACTGAAAAAGAAACAGAAGCACATTTATATTCAGCAAGAACGCAATTTAACAGCGAACGCCAAGTATATGAAGCCGTCATTACCGTTCGTAAACACGGTATTGATACCGATTACTTCATCAACTTTGATTTTGTAACGGGCAATGAGTTTGCGAAGATTACTGCCTTCGGTCAGCAAGTGAATGGCTTACTAGAAGAGGGCGCTTACGTCACTCGTGGTGAAAAAACGCAACCTGTTCAGTCATTTGAACAAGCTGTTGAATGGTTGATGAAAGAATCTCGCCGAGGCCTAGAAATCCAACGTTATAAAGGGTTAGGTGAAATGAACGCTGAGCAACTTTGGGAAACCACCATGGATCCAAATGCTCGTCGTATGTTAAAAGTATCAATTAAAGATGCTGTTGCTGCAGACCAACTCTTCACCACATTGATGGGAGATGAAGTTGAGCCTCGTCGTGAATTCATTGAAATGAATGCGTTGAGAGCAAATCTAGACGTTTAGTTTGATACTCAAAAATATCACTAAAAATGACCGCACTTAGGGAAACCAAGTGCGGTATTTTTTTACTCAATATATAAATAAAAATAATTTTCAATTAGATCTATTATTTGTTTATATTCTTGACTATAATTTTTACGACTTATATCGCTTAAAGACAATAATACGAAATAGACTCGTTTTTTGGTTGTTAGATTGGTAGCAAAGTACGCATAGTAATGTGCGTACTTCTTTTTTGTTTTTAGGAGCAATCATTATGATGATAGATAAACGCCTAATTAACACGGTAGCCGACAGTAAAAAATGGATTGGCATCACGGTGTTATGGAATTGGGTGGCGTTAATTGGTGGGATTATCAGTGCCGTCGTGTTTTCTTATATTTTACAAGCAGCTTATTTTAACGAATTGGGCCCACTAAGTGCGGTCATTTTGGGCGTTGTTTTGGTTGCTGCTTTAACGTTGCGTGCCTTTGCGGGTAAAAAATCAGTGCAGGCCTCTTATTTTGCCAGTACGAAAGTCAAACACGAACTGCGTAGCCTCATCTATCGCAAATTGGCTTCGATGCCACTAAACCAAGTAAATCAACAATCCACGTCAAGCATTATCCAAGTCGCCTCAGAAGGTGTGGAACAGCTCGAAATCTACTTCGGACGTTATTTGTCTCAACTTTTTTATAGCTTGCTTGCCCCGCTTACACTCTTTGCTTTTCTGATCTTTTTCAGCTTTAAAACAGCCGTAATTTTGCTGATTTGTGTGCCGTTGATTCCGATGTCGATCATTGCAGTGAATAAAATTGCGAAAAAACTCTTGGCAAAATATTGGTCTATTTATGTGGGTTTAGGCAGCAGTTTCTTAGATAACCTACAGGGTTTAATTACGCTGAAAATCTATCAAGATGATGCTTATAAAGCGAAAGCGATGGATGAAGAAGCGGAACATTTCCGCAAAATTACCATGAAAGTGCTCACCATGCAGCTTAACTCAGTATCGCTGATGGATTTACTTGCTTACGGCGGTGCGGCAATCGGGATTTTAACGGCTTTGTTGCAATTCCAAGCGGATCAATTAACCGTATTAGGTGTCATTTTATTTATTCTGCTTTCTTCTGAATTCTTTATTCCGCTTCGCTTATTGGGTTCTTTCTTCCATGTAGCGATGAATGGTAAAGCTGCTTCAGATAAGATTTTCACATTGTTAGATACGCCAGTGGAAACTCAAACACAAGCGGTCGATTTTGCAGCGAAAAATGCTATTCAAGTGGATATTCAAGATCTGCATTTTGCTTACAGCGAAGAGAAACCTGCGATTGTTGGCTTAGATTTAAGCATTTTACCAAATCAGCTTACGGTATTTGTAGGTAAAAGTGGTTGTGGTAAATCTACCTTAGTTTCATTGCTAATGGGCTTTAATAAAGCGCAACAAGGCAAAATTCTATTCAACGGTCAAGAAATTCAAGAGATTGCTCGTCATTCGTTTTATGAAAAAGTCTCTTTGGTGAGCCATAGCAGTTATGTGTTTAAAGGTACGCTACGTGAAAATATGACGATGGCGAAAATTGATGCCACAGATGAGCAAATTTACGCGTGTTTAGAACAAGTCAATTTGGCGCAATTCGTTCGAGATAACGGTGGATTAGATATGCCGTTATTAAGTCGTGGCGCAAATTTATCTGGCGGTCAAATTCAACGTTTAGCTTTAGCACGCGCGTTATTACACAATGCGGCGCTTTATATCTTTGACGAAGCGACCAGTAATATTGATGTGGAAAGCGAAGAAATTATTTTGCAGTTCATTCAGCAATTTAAACAACAAAAAACTATTGTGATGATTTCCCACCGATTGGCCAATGCCGTGAATGCAGACTGCATTAACGTGCTTGAACAAGGCAAATTGATTGAGCAAGGCACACATAAAGAGCTCATGGCAAAACAAGGTGCGTATGCTGAAATGTTCCAACAACAAAAAGATTTAGAACAAATTAGAGAGGTGGCAAATGCGTAAAAATGGTTTTGTTGTGATGGGGCATTTGTTGAAATTAGTGACCCCACTGGCGCACATTATGGCGTTTACCATCACCATGGGAACGCTCGGTTTCCTGGCTGCCATCTTTATTATGGTGCTGGGTGCGATGGGGTTAGTGAATCTTCTTAACTTTGACACCCATTTAAGTTTTTCCGGAATTTTGACCGCACTTATCGTATTGGCGGTGGCTCGTGGTGCATTGCGTTATTTAGAGCAAATGTCAGGGCACTACATTGCTTTTAAATTATTGGCATTATTGCGCGATAAAGTGTTTTCTTCTTTACGCCGTTTGGCTTTTGTGAAGTTGCAAGACAAACAAGCTGGGCAATTAGTGTCACTAGTAACCAATGATATCGAATTGCTCGAAGTGTTCTATGCGCATACCATCGCACCAATTATGATTGCGTTCTTTACTTCTGCGATTTTATTGTTGGTCTTCGCTCATCTTTCAGGATGGTTTGTGCTTGTGGCATTGGCGGCGTATTTAACAGTGGGTGTGATTTTACCGATTATCACCACCAAATTGGCGCGTGAAGATGGCAGACGCTATCGTGAGCTAGTGGGGGAAATGAATGACTTCTTCCTCGACAGTGTACGAGGTATGAAAGAAATTCAACTTTTCGGCTACGCAAAACAACGTTTAGATGAAATTCAACAACGCAGCCAAAAAATCGATACTGCCTTTGAGCGAATTAAAGACCAAGAAGCCAAAGTGCGCGTTTATACTGAAGTGGCGGTATCCGCATTTAACATCATTATGTTATTCACCGGCTTAATTTTGTTTAGTCTAGATAAGATTGATTTTTCTGCCTTTTTAATTGGCGTGATTTTATTGATGTCGAGCTATGGCCCGGTTATTGCATTAAGTAACCTTTCAAGCAACTTGTTACAAACCTTGGCTTCAGGTGAGCGTGTATTGAGCTTGCTAGCAGAAGAACCCGAATTAAAAGACGTAGAAAGTGCGGTCGATTTAAAAGATGTTTCTCGCATTGATGTAGAGAACGTAAGTTTTGCTTATGGTGAAGAACAAATTTTATCGGATGTCAGCTTGTCAGTGACAAAGGGTGAAATCTTAGGAATTCACGGTAGAAGCGGAAGTGGTAAAAGTACCTTATTAAAACTGCTGATGCGTTTTTACGATCCTAAATCGGGTAGCATTAAAATTAACGGCGAAACCTTACCGGATATCAACACCCGTAGTTTGCGTGACAATATGGCGTACATCACTCAGCAAACCTATATTTTCAACGAAACCATCGAGGAAAATATCCGTCTTGCTCGCCGCGATGCCACGTTAGAAGAAATTATGGAAGCTGCGAAGAAAGCGTCAATTCATGATTTCATTTTGAGCTTACCAGAAGGTTATCAAACGAAAATGACGGAATTGGGCGGCAACCTCTCTGATGGTGAAAAACAACGCATTGGTATTGCCCGTGCATTCTTACACAATGCACCGATTATTTTACTCGATGAGCCGACCAGTAATTTGGATAGCTTAAACGAAGCGATGATTTTGAAATCATTGTTGAACGTGAAAGCAGAAAAATTGATTATTCTCGTGAGTCATCGCCAATCCACTATGGCTATTTGCGATCAGGTGATTGGCATTGAGAATGGAAGGATGTCGTAAGGCAGTGAGAAAAAGAGCGGTCAAATTGACCGCTCTTTTTTATTTTCTTAATTTCACTAATTCAACTTCATGATTTTCACCTTTTCTAAGAATGAGATTGGCGCGCTCACGAGTCGGCAGAATGTTTTGTTTTAAATTCAATCCATTAATGTTATCCCAAATGTTGCTGGCCGTTTCAATGGCTTCCTGCTCAGAGAGATTGGCATAATGTTTAAAATAGGAATCCGGATTGGTGAAAGCACTTTGACGGAATTTTAAAAATCGCTTGATGTACCATTCTTTGAGCAAGTTCTCGTCTGCATCAACATAAATAGAGAAATCCACAAAATCAGACACGAAGGTTTGATTTGCTTTATTTGAACCTGTTTGGAGAACATTTAACCCTTCTAAAATTAAAATATCCGGTTGATCGACAATATCAAATTTATCAGGAACGATATCGTAAGTTAGATGAGAATAAATAGGCGACTTTACCGATGGCTTGCCTGATTTGATATCAGCTAAAAAACGAATTAATTTGACCGTATCATAAGAAATAGGGAAACCTTTTTTCTGTAGCAAATCATCTTTTTTCAGTTTTTCTAATGGATACAGGAAACCATCTGTAGTGATTAAATCGACTTTTCGTTCAGTAGGCCAATGAGTTAGTAGCGATTGCAAAATACGTGCCGATGTACTTTTCCCAACAGCAACACTACCCGCGATACTAATGATATAAGGGACTTTAGGGCTTTGTCCGCCAAGAAAACGATTCAAAACGGTTTGGCGGCGAAGGTTTTCGTCAATGTAATAGTTAATAAGACGTGCAAGTGGCAGGTAAATTGTGCTTACTTCATCAAGAGAAAGCTCTTCATTAAAACCTAAAAGCGGTTTGAGATCTTGCTCCGTTAATTTTAGCGGAACAGATTTTCTTAATTCAGCCCATTGTTGACGACTAAAGTTCAGAAAGGGCGTGAGTTGTTCGGTGATTTCCACGGTGTTTTATGTTTAGAGTGAAAAAAAATTGGACAAAATATACCCTATAAATGAGTTGTGATCATTGTTTTTTATTAAAACTGGTGAGATTTAAAGCAAGAATGTGGCTTTTTGCTTGTAAATTAGACGAATAGTTAAAAAAAACGTATTTTTCATAAAAAAAACTTGTCAGGCATAAAATTTTCCATATAATACGCCTCACTTGCTTACAACACGCCGACTTAGCTCAGTAGGTAGAGCAACTGACTTGTAATCAGTAGGTCACCAGTTCGATTCCGGTAGTCGGCACCATCCTTTAGTAAACAAGTATTCATTTAGCGTGGAGGGGTTCCCGAGCGGCCAAAGGGGGCAGACTGTA
>CAUQBI010000003.1:0-140730 GCA_963516375.1 Parahaemophilus parainfluenzae
ACACCGCCAGGTACTGAATGAGAACCCCGAGCTGAATGGCTTGGGGTTTTTGTTTATGGATTTTTATTAAAAATTATATAGAATGATCTCAATTTTTATTTCTCAATATAAACCATGAAAAACTTTAGATATTTTGCGCAACGTTATGTTGATTGGGTTATTCGATTAGGTCGAGTTCGTTTCTCTTTACTTGGTATCGCTATTCTTGCGATTTTAGCTATCTGTATACAAATCCTATTAAGCACGCTTCTTAGTGATGGTATTCACTGGAGTGACATTGCCCGCTCAATTACTTTTGGTTTATTTACTGCGCCTTTTGTTATTTATTTCTTTACGCTACTTGTTGAACGACTAGAACGTTCCCGTCTAGAGCTCTCTAAAACACTTGCTCGATTAGAAAAAAATAGTCGTGATAAAAGTACCTTACTTGCAACAATTAGCCATGAGTTACGTACACCTTTAAATGGGATTATTGGTCTTAGTAGAATTCTATTGGATGATAAATTAACAGAACAACAGCAAAATTATCTCAATACAATTAATTTAAGTGCGGTCAGTTTAGGTCATATTTTTAGTGATATTATTGATTTAGATAAGATCGATTCTAAGCGTATTGAATTAAATATTCAGCCTTGCGATTTCCATTCACTACTTAATGATTTCTATAATTTTGGCACCTTGATGGCAGAACAAAAGGGGCTAAAATTCTCTTTAAAGCTGGATGATCATTTACCTAGTTGGCTTTACCTCGATCGTGCTCGCCTTAGCCAAATTCTTTGGAATTTAATTAGTAATGCCGTCAAATTCACTGATAAAGGTGAAGTGATTCTAAGGGTGCAGAAAATGCAAGATAATCAGTATCAATTTAGTGTTACTGATACGGGAGCAGGTATTGCACCTTGTGAATTAGATAAGATTTTTACCATGTATTATCAGGTTAAAGATAATATCCATCGTTCTGCGGGAAGTGGCATCGGTCTTGCGATTTCTAAGAATCTTGCGCAGTTAATGCAAGGGGATTTAACGGTTGAAAGTGAATTGGACAAAGGTTCAACCTTTTACTTAACGATCATTGCAGAAAAAGCTCAGGCTCATGATGGTAATGCTGAAAAAGCCATGCAGCATCTTTCTATTTTATTAGTAGAAGACGTTGAATTGAATGTGGTTGTAGCCAAAAGTATTCTTGAAAAGCAAGGCCATTATGTTGATGTTGCGATGAATGGTGAACAGGCTATCCAATTATTTGAGAAAAATACTTATGATATTGTTTTCCTTGATATTAAGTTACCAGATATGTCAGGATTTGATATTGCATATTATTTACGTAAAAACTACGAAGAAGGGATTTATGATTTTCTCCCACCTTTAATTGCCTTTACAGCGAACGTGATGCACAGTGAAGAAGAATATCAAGAGCAGGGGATGGATGGTGTATTACGCAAGCCACTTTCTTTGGTTGAATTACGTCAGTGCTTTAAAACTTTTTTAGGAGACGATATTGAATGTATCTCTGATGAAGAAGAAACTCCTCAAGTTCAAGAAGGCATCAATATTTCACTTATTGAGTTAATTGGAAAATCACAAGCTAAAGCTAATGTGGAGTTATTCAAACAGTGGATGCCAATTTATTTAGATGAATTAGAAACGGCGTATGAAGATTATCTTGCAAACGCAGATATGCAACAAATGGTGTCAGATGTGGCACATAAAATAAAAGGCGCAGCAGCATCAGTAGGGCTTGTTAATATTCAAAATATCGCAAAACAGGCTCAAGACACGTCATTACCTAATTGGGCATCTGATATTGCTTTATGGATAAAGCAACTCAATAATGAATGGTCTCAAAATGTAGCTGAATTAGAAGCATATTTAGAAAAATAATTCATGACACGTCGTTTTCAAATTTTGATCTGTGAGAATATGCCGTCTAATTTGCCGGCAAATACCTTGATCATTAATGAGTTTTCTAAAATTCAAAATCTTCTTGGGCAAGAGTTTGAGACGATCTTGTTTGATGCACGAAAAGGTATCCATTTAGAGGCGTTCGCCATTGCGGCCGGTACATTGAAAATGAATGGTGCCTTAATTGTCTTGCTATCAAATTGGGAGAAACTTGATTCCCAAATAGACGAAGATAGTCTTCGTTGGTCAGGTTCGCTTGAGGCAATTACGACGCCAAGATTTATTGCATATTTTAAGCATTGTATTCATAAATATGGCTTCCCCGTCCTTTATCATCAAAATGATTTAAAATTTGACCGCACTTTTCAACAATCATTTGTCAATCACAACGCGACCTTAGATCAGCAGAAAATCATTGAGCAAATCTTACAAAAAGAATCTGAACTTTACTTTCTTACTGCCAAACGAGGAAGAGGAAAATCAGCTCTAGCAGGCTTATTAGCGAATCAACTGGATACTAAAATTTACCTCACAGCTCCAAATAAAAGTGCAGTCAGTATTTTGGCTGAATTTTCACAAAAAGAGATTATCTTTATTGCACCAGATGCGCTTTTCCTTGCTTTGCAAAATGATCCTTCTTTTTCTGAAAATACTTGGCTTTTTGTTGATGAGGCGGCAATGTTGCCGATTGCTCAACTTACTGCTTTTTCCCACCATTTTAAGCATATTTTATTTACGACAACTATTCACAGTTATGAGGGAACCGGGCGAGGCTTTGAGCTTAAATTTAAGCAAAAAATTAACCGTACTTTCTCTGACTTTGAGCTTATTGAACCGCTACGTTGGTCGAAAGATGATGCTTTAGAAGCATTTATCGATGAGCTTTTATTATTGAATGTAGAGGATGAGTTTAAACAAACAGCATACGATAAAAGCAAGTTCTGTCAAATTGCTGAACGCTCACAAGAGGAAATGCTTTCTTCATTGTCTCAATTCTATGGGTTGATGACATTAGCTCATTATCGTACATCACCATTAGATCTACGGCGATTGTTTGATGCTAATTCACAGCGTTTTTTTACCGCTGAAAATGAACAAGATTTACTAGGCGCAGTTTGGGCATTAAAAGAAGGCGGGATTGAAGATTCAGCCCTCATTGAAGCGATTCAACAAGGTAGTAGACGCCCAAAAGGTAATCTCGTACCTCAAGCACTTTGTTTTCATGCTCAGCTACAAAAGGCTTGTGAATTGTATTCTTTACGTATTTCGAGAATTGCAGTCCAACCTATGTGGCAACGGCATGGTATTGGTTCACAACTGATTGAATATATCACGCAAAATGCCGATGTGGATTATTTATCAGTGAGTTTTGGTTATACCAAAGAACTGGCTCAATTTTGGCAGAAATGTGGTTTTTCTCTTGTTCATTTAGGCGAGCATTTAGAGGCGAGTAGTGGTTGTTATTCAGCTATCGCTCTAAAAGGGCTTTCTGCACAAGGGATTGAATTAGAAAGAGAAGCAACACAATCTTTTCAACGGAATATGCCTTTGTCTTTCCATCCACTTGCTCAGGAATTTAATACCTTATCACTAGATTGGGAATTGCTTGATGAAGATTGGTTAAGCCTAAAAAACTTCGCTTATTTTCACCGCTCTTTAGCTTCCGCTTTGCCTGCAATTCGTCGATTTTTAATGAATTTAGATGAAAAAGATTGTCCTTTAATGCGAGATTATTTCATCAAAAAACAGATACCCTATAGTAAGAAAAATGGGTTAAAATCATTACGTTCTGAAATTGCACAAAAATTAAAAAAGGAGGCAAGATGAGCGAACAAGAAAAAAAAGGTTGGTTTCGCAAAGCCGTAGATGAATATAATAAATTTTGCAAAGAGCTTGGTTTAGATAAAGGAGCTTGTCGAGGTTGTATGCCACGTATCGAATTCGATGATGATGGGCATGTAAAAAAAGAGAAGCCACTTGAACCACTCAAAAAATAAGAGAAAACAGGGTTAAATTAGCCCTGTTTTTTTATACAGATGATTATTGAAAAGTAGAGTGAATTTGCTAAACTAATCAGCTATTCACGTAAAAAATGAGATAAAAATTGACCGCACGTATGAAAACAACCTATTTTAATTTTGATATTCCCACTCAGCCAAATGACCATAAAATTCTTGGTAACGTATTAACAGGTGCGGATGCGCTTGCTGTCAGTGAAATTGCTGAGCAATATGATGGATTGACGATGGTTGTGACACCGGATGCCAAAAGTGCGGTTCGTTTATCACAAGTTTTACCAGATTTAACTTCTCAGTCCGTTCAGTTTTTTCCTGATTGGGAAACGTTGCCTTATGATTCTTTTTCTCCTCATCAAGAAATTATTTCTTCGCGTTTAAGTGCATTATTTCATTTGCAAAATACTAAAAAAGGCATTTTTATTTTGCCGATTAGCACATTAATGCAGCGGGTGTGTCCGCCGAAATATCTACAGCATAATGTCCTTTTGATTAAAAAAGGTGATCGTCTTGTTATTGAAAAATTGCGATTACAATTAGAATCAGCAGGATATCGTTCCGTAGAGCAAGTACTAGAACATGGTGAATATGCTGTGCGCGGATCACTTTTAGATCTTTTCCCAATGGGAAGTGCGGTTCCATTTCGTTTAGATTTTTTTGATGATGAAATTGATTCGATTCGTACTTTTGATGTCGATACGCAGCGAACGTTAGATGAAATTCAATCTATTAATTTATTACCTGCACACGAATTTCCAACCGATGAGAAAAGCATTGAATTTTTCCGTACACAATTTAGAGAAACTTTTGGAGAAATTCGTCGTGATCCTGAGCATATTTATCAGCAAATCAGTAAAGGCTCATTAATTTCAGGGATTGAATATTGGCAGCCGTTATTCTTTGATGAAATGGCAACGTTGTTTGATTACTTGCCAGAAAAAACATTGTTTGTAGATATGGAAACAAATCAAGCACAAGGTGAACGTTTTTATCTTGATGCCAAACAGAGATATGAGCATCGAAAAGTTGATCCAATGCGTCCTCTTTTGCCGCCAGAACGTTTGTGGCTTAGTATTGATGCGGTAAATCATGCATTAAAAAATTATCCTAAAATTAATTTTAAAGCCGAAAAAGTGCGGTCATCTGTTCGTCAGAAAAACTTAGCGGTGTCTGCATTACCAGCCGTGACTATTCAATCACAGCAAAAAGAACCGTTATCACAACTTCGACAGTTTATTGAACATTTCAAAGGAAATGTTTTATTTTCAGTTGAAACTGAAGGACGACGTGAAACTTTACTGGATTTACTTTCACCATTAAAAATTAAACCTAAACAGATTAAAACCTTATCTGAAGCCAATCAAGACAAGTTTAATCTTTGGGTAAGTCGTCTTGAGCAAGGTTTTATTCTTGATGAGGCTAAACTCGCTGTCATTACTGAACATGAAATTTTAGGCGAGCGTGTACAGCAACGTCAGCGTGATAAACGTAAATCGGTGAATCCTGATACCTTAGTGCGTAATCTGGCTGAATTAAAAATTGGGCAGCCTGTGGTGCATTTAGATCATGGTGTGGGGCGTTACGGTGGGTTAGTCACGCTTGATACAGGTGGTTTAAAAGCGGAATATTTGCTGATCAATTATGCGAATGAATCCAAACTTTATGTGCCTGTTGGTTCTCTTCATTTAATTAGTCGCTATGTCGGTGGCTCAGATGAATCCGCACCATTACATAAATTAGGTAATGAATCATGGGCGAAAACCCGTCAAAAGGCCGCAGAAAAAATTCGTGATGTGGCCGCTGAATTACTTGATGTGTATGCTCAGCGAGAAGTGAAAAAAGGCTTTGAATTTAAATATGATCGTGAGGAGTTCCAGCAATTTGCTGCAACCTTCCCTTTCGAGGAGACACATGATCAAGCCATGGCAATTAATGCTGTCATTTCGGATATGTGTCAACCCAAAGCGATGGATCGTTTGGTTTGTGGTGATGTAGGTTTTGGAAAGACTGAAGTGGCGATGCGTGCCGCATTTTTGGCGGTCATGAACCATAAACAAGTCGCCGTATTGGTTCCAACAACCTTGTTAGCTCAACAGCATTACGAGAATTTTAAAGATCGTTTTGCTAATCTTCCGGTTAATGTGGAAGTGCTTTCTCGCTTTAAAACAGCTAAAGAGCAAAAACAAATCTTAGAAAATTTAGCCGAAGGAAAAGTCGATATTCTGATTGGCACCCATAAATTGATTCAATCTGATGTGAAGTTTTCTGATCTGGGCTTACTCATCATTGATGAAGAACATCGCTTTGGTGTAGGACAAAAAGAGAAAATTAAACAACTTCGAGCGAATATTGATATTTTAACGCTTACCGCAACACCGATTCCTCGTACTTTGAATATGGCGATGAATGGCATTCGCGATCTTTCTATTATTGCGACACCACCAGCTCGTCGAGTGAGTATCAAAACGTTTGTTCGCCAGAAAGATGATTTAATTATTCGTGAAGCGATTCTGCGTGAGATTTTGCGTGGCGGGCAAGTTTATTATTTACATAATGATGTGGCGAGTATTGAAAATACGGCTGAAAAACTGACTGCACTTGTACCAGAAGCTCGAGTCGTGATTGGTCATGGTCAAATGCGAGAACGAGAACTTGAACGTGTGATGAGTGATTTTTATCATCAACGTTATAACGTTTTAGTCTGTTCCACCATTATTGAAACAGGGATTGACGTACCAACGGCAAATACGATCATTATTGAACGTGCAGATAATTTTGGTTTAGCTCAGCTTCACCAATTGCGTGGCCGAGTAGGGCGTTCTCACCATCAAGCTTATGCCTATTTGCTTACACCGCCGCCGAAGTTAATGACAAAAGATGCGAAACGTCGTTTAGAGGCATTAGAAAGTTTAGATAACTTAGGGGCTGGCTTTATTCTTGCGACGCACGATTTAGAAATTCGTGGTGCCGGTGAATTATTAGGGAATGAACAAAGTGGGCAAATTGAAAGCATCGGTTTCTCACTTTATATGGAATTACTTGATGCGGCAGTGAAAGCCTTAAAAGAGGGCAGAGAGCCTTCATTGGAAGAGATTACGCATCAACAAGCAGAAATTGAGTTACGCGTTCCAGCACTATTGCCAGATGATTATCTTGGCGATGTGAATATGCGTTTGTCGTTCTATAAACGCATTGCAGCAGCGGAAAATAAACAAGAGTTAGATGAATTAAAAGTTGAATTAATTGATCGCTTTGGCCTATTACCTGAAGCAACTAAAAATCTTTTACAAATTGCTGAGATGCGTTTAATGGTGAAACCATTAAAAGTACTGAAAATCGATGTAGGGTCTCAAGGTGGCTTTATTGAATTCTCACCTTCAGCAAAAGTTGATCCTGAAAAATTCATCAAATTAATTCAACAAAATCCAATTGTTTATCGCTTTGATGGACCATTAAAATTTAAGTTTGTAAAAGCCCTTCCAGAAAACAAAGTGCGGTTAGAATTTGTGATGGATTTAGTGAAGACGCTTACTGAGTAGCAAGTAAATAAAAAGGCTGACAAAATGTCAGCCTTTCTTTTTTACGTTTTATTAGTGAAGCGCTTCAACAACGCTTAAGAACATTTTTAGGATACCGGCATTTAATAAGTCGATAAAGAATGCCCCTACCATTGGTACGATTAAGAACGCTTTGTGAGATGGTCCGAAACGACTGGTAATCGCTTGCATGTTAGCAACGGCTGTTGGTGTTGCGCCGAGACCGAAACCACAGTGACCCGCACTTAATACAATCGCATCATAATCTTTACCCATCATACGGTATGTGACGTAGATAGCGAAGAAAGCCATGAAGACAACTTGAACCGCTAAGATAACTAATACATCTGTTGCAAGACCTGCTAATTCCCAAAGTTTGAGAGACATTAAAGCAATCGCTAAGAAGATAGATAAACCTACGCTACCTAATACGTCAATCGCTGAATCAGCCACTTGGAATTTGAATAAGTGGGTTAAGCTGTTGCGAATGATTACGCCTGTAAACAAACACCATACGAATGTTGGTAATTGAATGTGTGTACCTTTTGTTAAGCCATCTAAATATTGACCGATGAGTAAACATAAAGAAAGCATTGCGATGGTTTCAATGATTGAGCGCGCATTAATTTTACGTTTGTAAGTTGGGTGCTCAAATGCTTCTTGTACGTCATCTACTTCATCATTCTCTGGGTTTTCACCTTGTTTTTGATGATTTAATAAATAACGAGATACTGGACCACCTAAGATACCACCAAAGACTAAACCGAATGTGGCACATGCCATGGCGATTTCTGTCGCAGCAGGTAGATTAAATTCTTTAGTGAAAGTTTCTGCCCATGCCGCACCTGTACCATGACCACCAGTTAGGGTAACTGAACCGGCAAGTAAACCGTAAGCAGGATCAATGCCTAATAATTGAGTACCCAGAATACCGATAACATTTTGGCAAACAATGAGTATTGCCGCTGCCAAGAGGAAGATAACTAATGGTTTTCCGCCTTTAATTAAGCGGGCAAAGTTTGCACTTAAACCGATAGAGGAGAAGAAGACTAACATCATCGATGTTTGTAAACTTTTCTCAAAAGTGAATGAAGTGCCATTTACTTTGTATAAAACCGTTAATGCAATAGCCACAATAAAGCCGCCAACAACAGGCTCAGGGATATTAAATGTTTGTAAAACGCGAATACGTTTTACTAGAAAAAAACCGAGTAATAATACAAAACTTGCTAAAGCAAGTGTTTGATAGGTATCAAAAACAATATTCACGAAATATCCTCCTATTTAGTTTGGTTTCGAGAATTCTTATGAGTTGTGTTCAGGTTCAACCACCACAATGTCAACATTACTATGTAATCCACGTGGTAATTGGGAGCCTTTTCTGCCGCGTTCCGCACGGAATTTTTGCAGATCTTCCGGTTTTAATGTGATTTTTCGTTTACCGGAATGGAACTCAAGGCTGGCTTGCTCTGAAATTAAGAACAATTTCACCAATAATTCTGACCGCGCTTTTGCATTCGCTGCTGGAATACTGATGATTTTGTTGCCTTTCCCTTTTGATAATGCCGGTAAATCCCGTACCGGAAAAATCAGCATTCGACCCGCTGAAGTGAGGGACACAAGAAGTGAGGCCGACTCGGAAAGTGTCTCAGGTTTCAAGACTTTCGCATTTTCTGGCAAAGAAATCAAGGCTTTTCCAGCTTTATTACGTGCAATTAAATCTTCAAATTTGCAAATAAAACCGTATCCTGCATCTGATGCCATCAATAATTCTTGTTTTTCAGGTTCCATAATAACCTGTTCAATGGTTGCACCGGCCGGTAATGTGAGTTTACCGGTGAGCGGTTCACCTTGTGAACGCGCAGAAGGTAAGCTTAATGGATCTAAAGCATAACTACGACCAGTACTATCAATAAAGATTACGGGTTGATTGCTTTTACCACAAGCGTGAGCGAGATATTTATCACCTGCTTTATAACTTAAGCCTGCCGGATCAATGTCATGACCTTTCGCACAACGTACCCAGCCCATTTCAGATAAGATGACAGTAACAGGTTCAGCCGGAGTCATTTCACTTTCAGAAATGGCTTTCGCTTCTTCACGCTCAACTAATTGAGACATTCTAGGGCTGGCGTATTTTTTCGCATCTTCTTGAATTTCTTTTTTAATCAAGGTATTTAAGCGACGCTCAGATCCTAAAATTAACTCTAAATTTGACCGCTCTTCTTCGAGTTTATCTTTTTCAGCTTGTAATTGATGTTCTTCTAATTTAGCTAAATGGCGCAAACGTAAGTTTAAAATGGCTTCTGCCTGTTCATCACTTAACTTAAAACGAGCCATTAAAACTTGTTTTGGTTCATCTTCAGTACGAATAATCTCAATCACTTCATCAATATTGAGGAAAGCAATCATCAAGCCATCTAAAATATGTAAACGAGCGAGTACTTTATCTAAACGATGTTGTAAACGACGTGTCACGGTAGTACGACGGAATGTCAGCCATTCGGTAAGAACTTGAAGTAAGCCTTTCACGGCTGGTTTATGATCAAGCCCGATCATATTCATATTCACACGATAGCTTTTTTCGAGATCCGTTGTCGCAAATAAATGCGCCATTAAGGCATCCGTGTCAACGCGATTTGAACGCGGTACAAGCACGATACGCACAGGATTTTCATAATCTGCTTCATCACGAATATCTTCCACCATTGGCAATTTTTTTGCTGTCATTTGCTCAGCAATTTGCGCAATGATTTTTGATGGTGAAGATTGATGAGGAAGTGCACTAATGATGATTTCACCGTCTTCTTTATGCCATGTTGCCCGCATTTTGATAGAACCACGACCGGTTTCATACATTTTGCGAATATCATCTTTAGGGGAAATAATTTCCGCTTCAGTTGGGAAATCAGGGCCTTGAATGATATTGAGTACATCATCCAATCCTGCTTTTGGATTATCTAATAACAGGACAGCTGCATCTGCTACTTCATTAATATTGTGTGGAGGAATATCTGTTGCCATTCCTACGGCAATCCCAGTGGTACCGTTCAAAAGAATATGAGGCAAACGTGCAGGCAAATATTGTGGTTCTTCTAAGGTGCCATCAAAGTTTGGTTGAAAGTCAACAGTGCCTTGACCCAATTCAGTTAATAGAATTTCAGAAATTTTGGACAGGCGAGATTCTGTATAACGCATTGCCGCGAATGATTTAGGATCATCTGGCGCCCCCCAGTTTCCTTGACCATCCACTAAAGGATAGCGGTAAGAAAAGGGCTGAGCCATTAATACCATGGCTTCATAACAAGCCGAGTCACCATGAGGATGGAATTTACCTAACACATCACCAACAGTACGTGCGGATTTTTTAAATTTTGCCGCGGCATTTAACCCCAGTTCAGACATCGCATAGACAATACGGCGTTGGACGGGCTTTAAGCCATCGCCAATAAAAGGCAATGCACGATCCATGATGACGTACATTGAATAATTAAGATAAGCCTTTTCTGTAAAGGTGCGAAGTGGCATCTGCTCAATGCCTTCGTAATTAATATTGCTCATATTCTTCTAATCTATTTTCTGGTTGCACCGGAATTCCCATCAGACTGTTCGTGATGAGAATGTTCCATATCCATTCCTTTATGACTGTCAATTTCGTAAGGAACAGGTTGTGGTTTTTGTGGATTGGCTTCTTTAAAGGCTTCATCTTTTAATTTACCAGAATAAATATTCGGATTTTTTTCGCCTTCTACCACTATTTGTCCCATTGTACCTTTATTTACAGCACGGAAAATGGAGTGATCCATAAAGACATAAGTGCCAGGTACATCAATTCGTGTTTCCACCATGGTGGCACTGCCGGATGGAATCAGGGTAGTTTGAACATTGTGATTAACAAGTGTGCCGCCTTCTACATATACATTGTCAAATACTGCACCAATTAAGTGGAAAGAAGAACATAAATTAGGCCCTGCATTTCCTACGAATAGACGAATGGTTTCACCGGTTTTCGCTTTTAAGGCATTACCATCCATAGTTGCGCCGACTTTACCGTTAAAGAGCACATATTCAGGGCGCTCATCAATGGCTTTTTGCATACTGAATGGTTGCAAGCCAGGATCGCCAAACTCGCCTTTGGTATAGAATTCACTTTGCATAATGTAAAATTCGCGATCCACTTTTGGTAAACCTTCTTTCGGCTCAACCAAAACTAAACCATACATCCCCTTGGCAAGGTGAATATCCACAGGTTGGCTGCCGCAGTGGTACAAATAAATGCCAGAACGTAATGCTCTAAATTGGAAGGTTGATGTTCGCGTTGGTGGCGTTTCACTTGCGAGTGCTCCGCCCATTGGCACAGCGGCAGCATGAAAATCGATGCTGTGCGGCATCATTGAACTCGCTGAGTTGGAAAGTTGCACTTCCACCATATCACCTTCGCGTACACGAATGAATGGCGCAGGCACGCTACCATTTAATGTCCAGAATTTAAATTGCACACCATCCATTAAATCCATAATTTGCTCAAGTGCGGTCAGTTTTACCACGACTTTTGCTGGATAGTTACGTTCAATCGGTTTTGGTACATTTGGCGCAAGCGTCAGTTCAGCTTCAATTTCAGGTAATTTTTCAACCGCAGTGGTTGCCGTATTAGAGGGCTTTTCCTCTGCTTTAGCAGAAGGAACAAGGCTTAAACCTGCACCTAATGTAATTGTTGCTAGGCCTAGTGCACTATTCTTAAAAAAATCTCGACGTTGTTCGTTCATGATTAACCTCAAATAATTAAACAGCTAAATCCACTTGATCTCCATTGGTTTGCAACCAATTTTTGCGATCTTCCGCTCGTTTTTTGGCGAGTAACATATCCATTAATTCTAATGTTTCTGCCCCTTGATCTTCACCTAGCTCATAGGTTAATTGAACTAAACGGCGTGTATTCGGATCCATGGTGGTTTCACGTAGTTGTGATGGATCCATTTCACCCAAACCTTTGAAGCGTTGCACGTTTAAGGTACCTTTTTTACCTTTTAAGCGTTCTAAAATCGCTTCTTTTTCGTTTTCATCTAAGGCATAAAAGACTTCTTTACCTAAGTCGATACGATAGAGTGGTGGCATTGCCACATAAACGTGTCCATCTTGAACCAATTTAGGGAAGTGACGTAAAAAGAGTGCACAAAGTAGGGTGGCAATGTGCAAACCATCAGAGTCCGCATCGGCTAAAATACAGACTTTACCGTAACGAAGTTGAGATAAGTCTTCATTATCAGGATCGATACCAAGCGCCACAGCAATATCATGAATTTCCGTTGAACCAAGCACTTGATCGCTGGCTACTTCCCAAGTATTTAAGATTTTTCCTCGTAACGGCAGGATCGCTTGATATTCACGGTCACGAGCCTGTTTGGCTGAGCCGCCCGCAGAGTCACCTTCTACTAAGAATAATTCGGTTTTTTCTAAATTTTGTGATGCACAATCGGCTAATTTACCCGGTAGAGCAGGGCCGCTGACTAATTTTTTACGTACGACTTTTTTTGCAGCGTTTAAACGACGTTGTGCAGAGCTAATGGCCATTTCAGCTAAGCGATCAGCATCTTGTACGTTCTGGTTTAACCACAAACTGAAGGCGTCTTTTAAAACACCCGCAACAAAGACCGCACTTTGACGAGAAGATAAGCGTTCTTTCGTTTGCCCTGCAAATTGGGCATCCTGCATTTTCAGTGAAAGAATGTAAGCACAGCGATCCCAAATATCGTCTGCTGTTAATTTCACGCCGCGTGGTAATTTATTGCGGAATTCACAATATTCGGTCATGGCATTGAGTAAACCTTGGCGAAGACCATTTACGTGTGTTCCGCCTTGTACTGTTGGAATCAAGTTTACATAACTTTCTGCAATAAGCTCGCCACCTTCAGGTAACCATAATAATGCCCAGCTTACTGCCTCGGTGGAGCCTTTAAATTCACCAACAAAAGGTTTTTCAGGCAAGGTTTCAAAACCATTCACCGCTTCGGTTAAGTAATCGGATAAACCATCTTGATAACACCACACATCTTCGGTGTTATTCACTTTATCGACAAATTTAATTTCTAAGCCTGAACAAAGCACCGCTTTGGCACGCAATAAGTGACGTAAACGGCTGACAGAAAAATTCTTGCTATCGAAATATTTTGGATTCGGTTTGAAGTGAACGGTGGTTCCAGTTGTTCGTCTGCCACAAGTTCCAATAACCTCTAATTCTTCTACTTTTGCGCCATTTTCAAAGGCAATTTTATACACTTCACCGTTACGTTTAACTTGAATATCAACGCGTTCAGAAAGGGCATTGACGACTGAAATCCCCACCCCGTGTAAACCACCAGCAAATTCATAGTTTTTATTTGAGAATTTACCGCCAGCGTGAAGTTTGGTTAAGATCACTTCGACACCAGAAACGCCTTCCGTTGGATGGATATCAACTGGCATCCCGCGACCATTATCAATGACTTCAAGTGATTGATCAGCGTGTAAAATTACTTCAACTTTAGTAGCAAAACCTGCAAGGGCTTCGTCCACACTGTTATCAATAACTTCTTGAGCAAGGTGATTTGGACGGGTAGTGTCTGTGTACATACCGGGGCGAATTTGCACCGGTTCGAGATCTTTCAGAACCGTAATTTCTTGAGCAGAATAATTTGTAGTCATTTTTAAAATTAGTTACTTATTTATAAAAAAATTAGCGTGATTTTATCAAAAAATGATGCGTTTATAAAATTAAAGATAAGAAAAGATAAGGATACTATATCAAGTAAAAGTGCGGTCAAAATTTGACGTGAATTTTGACCGCACTTTGGGTTCATTTGAATCGATTTAATCTGTTATAGATTGAGTTATCTTGATACTAAGCTTTTGCTTTTGTTGCTAAATATTCCTGCAAGCCTTTATCTCTCAATTTGCAGCTTGGGCATTCTCCACAGCCACCTTCAACACCTTCATAGCAAGTGTGAGTATGCTGACGAACATAATCTAACGCACCTAATTCATCAGCTAATGCCCAAGTTTGTGTTTTGGTGAGATACATTAGTGGTGTTTTTAAATTGAACGGATAATCCATGGCTAAATTAAGGGTGACATTCATGGATTTGATAAATACATCGCGACAGTCCGGATAGCCACTGAAATCTGTTTCACAGACGCCTGTGATAATGTCATTAATACCTTGTCCTTTTGCGTAAATCGCCGCATATAATAAGAAGAGCGCATTTCGGCCATCTACAAAGGTATTAGGTAATTCACCGTCTTTTTGTTCAATATCTGCATTGGCATCCATTAAAGCATTATGGGTAATAGATTTGATGACGGATGTATCAATCAATGTTTGTTTTACGCCGAGATCTTTGGCGATCCAACGGGCTTTTTCTAATTCAATGGCATGGCGCTGGCCGTATTGAAAGGTGACAGTTTCGACATTTTGCACGCTATATTCAGTAATGGCTTGAATTAAACAGGTTGTGGAATCTTGTCCACCAGAGAAGATCACAAGGGCTTTACGGTTGAGATTAGGATTTGAAATATTCATAGGATACCTAGTTTTTTTATGTAGGAGGTTTGCGAACTACAAGGTTAAAAATGAGGCGGTATTGTAGAAGTCAAAGATAAATTTTGCAAGAAAAGGACTAATTTAAGCAGGAAAAAACGGAGAAAATTGTGATACAATTTCGGTAAGCTAGTTTTAAAAAAGGTAAATACAATGAAAAAATTAATTCTTATCGTTATTGGTGCATTAGTGATTTCAGCTTGCGCAAATAAAGACGTTTATTTTAATGGTTCGGAAGGATCCCATTCAGGCATGAAATTTGATAAAGACACTCGTCATTGGGGCGTTAATCAATAATTGTTTTGATAAAAGAAAAGCCATACAGTTGTATGGCTTTTTTATTAAATCACTTCTTCTTGGCAATGTGGGCAAGTCATTAAATGTTCTTCATTATTATGCACAATATAATGGCCCATTTTTTTTGCTTTAGTATCAAGATATTTCGTATTGTAACGGTTTTCACCTACATTCAACGGTACACGTTCTATGATATTAATTCCCGCTTTTTTCATGGTTTCTACTTTTTGCGGGTTGTTTGTCATCAAGCGCACTTGCTTCACACCTAATAATTCAAACATATCGGCACACACATTAAAGTTACGTTCATCAGCTTTAAAGCCTAATGCAAGGTTGGCTTCAATGGTGTCCATACCTTGATCTTGTAATGAATAAGCACGAATTTTATTAATTAGACCAATACCTCGTCCTTCTTCACGATGATAGATCAACACACCTCGACCCGCTTCGCTAATTTGACGTAATGCGGCTGCAAGCTGGAAACCGCAATCACATTTTAAACTGTGTAATGCATCACCCGTTAAGCATTCTGAATGAATACGGGCGAGTACAGGCTCATCTTGGTTTGAAATATCACCCATCACTAAAGCGACATGTTCTTTTTTGGTATCGGGAAATTCAAATCCGACCATTTTAAATATGCCATATTCGGTAGGCAAATTGGCTTGAGCAACCAGTTGGATTTTTGACATAACGTATCCTTTTTCAACTTTATTCTGCTAAAATGTGCACTTTATTTTTATTATCAAGAGGCAACAATGTTTAAAAGGCTGTCATTATATACGTTATTCCTTTCTCTTGTACCATTTTTTGTTTGGGGTTTTGCTTATCATTGGCATGGAAACAACCAATTAATGGAATGGGATTATTGGCTTTATCTTTTAACCGAAACCGGTAGCGTGCCTTACGCTTTAATTACCTGTGGTGTGTTTGCTTTACTTTTCCGTTTTCTTTTTGAAAATCGTAAACAGTGGATTATGGGCGTGATTGTAATGGGCCTGTCGGTATTATCTACACAAGTAATTAAATCAGGTTTAAAAACGGTTTTTGCCGAGCCGCGTCCTTTCACTGTCTATTTAGCGGAAAAAACAGAAAGTACGACGGATGCTTTTTATCAGCAAGATCGTTCAGAGCGTGCCAAATTAGTGGATAAATTTTATTCTACCCAAGCCGATACGCCAGCCTGGTTAAAAGCCCATTATGAAGATGAAACGGGTTATTCTTTCCCATCTGGACATTCTATTTTTGCCGCCACTTGGCTTATGTTAGCCGTTGGGTTTAGCCAATTATTAGGCAATCGTTCTTTTAAAGCGGAATTGCTTATTGGTGCCATGACCATTTGGGGGGTATTAATGTTAATTAGTCGTGTACGCCTTGGAATGCATTATCCAATCGATTTATTTGTGGCGATAATTTCGGCGTGGATTGTTCATTTGATTATTTTTGGTTTCTTGCAGAAGAAAGGCTTGTTTAACAATAAATAGCATCAAAGACCGGTTTTAGTGATAAAGCCGGTCTTTTTTATTGCTTGTAGAAAATATGATTTTTATCATGGATTTTCATTTTGATTTCAAGGAAAATACAGCCTATATATTCCAACAATTTTGACCGCTCTTTTGAGGAGACAATATGTATTACGGTATTGATATCGGTGGCACAAAGATTGAATTGGCTGCTTTTAATGAAAAATTAGAAAAACTTTATACCGAGCGTGTGCCAACGCCACAAACAGATTATCAAGATTGGTTACAAGCGATCAAAACGCTAGTAGAACGTGCGGATGCCCACTTTGGTGAAAAAGGCACAGTAGGTTTAGGTTTGCCTGGATTTGTTAATTTAACAACTGGGCTTGCTGAAGTGACGAATATTCGTGTTGCAGATAATAAGCCAATTTTAGCCGATCTTGAACGCGTTTTAGGTCGTGAAGTGCGGGCAGAAAATGATGCAAATTGTTTTGCACTCTCTGAAGCCTGTGATGAAGAAAATACCCAATATCCATCTGTGTTAGGGCTTATTTTGGGGACGGGCTTTGGTGGTGGTTTTGTAATTAATGGCAAAATTCACTCAGGACAAGTCGGGATGGCAGGGGAGTTAGGCCATCTTCAATTAAATTATCATGCCTTAAAATTATTGGGCTGGGATAAAGCACCTATTTATCAATGTGGTTGTGGCAATCAGGCCTGTTTAGATACGTATATTTCTGGTCGCGGCTTTGAAATGTTGTACCGTGATTTAAAAGGGGAAGAGTTATCAGCCAAAGAAATTATCGATCGCTTTTATGCAAAAGAGGAAAGTGCGGTTGATTTTGTTCGTATTTTTGTTGAATTAGCGGCTATTTCTATCGGCAACATTATCACGGCATTTGATCCGCATATGATTGTGCTCGGTGGTGGTTTATCGAATTTTGATTATCTTTATGAAGCGTTACCAAAAGCATTGCCTGCTCATTTAATGCGTAGTGCAAAAGTGCCGCCAATCAAAAAAGCAAAACATGGTGATTCTGGTGGTGTTCGTGGAGCAGCCGCGTTATTTTTAAACTGTGAATAGATTTAATCTAAAAATACAGTAAAAATTTAAATAAAATTTATGTTATAGGATAAGAATCCAGTTTTTCTCTAAGAAAACTGGATTTTTTCTTTTGTCTATTTACAATCAGAATATGTATTTTTTAAGTGAGGTTTTTATGCTGACAGAATTTGGGAACTGGATTGAACAAGGATTGACATGGGTTATCGAACATTTTGATGAACCATTATGGAATATCACCATTGTTATTTTATTAGGTGTAGGTCTATTTTTTACCATTATTACAGGGGTAGTGCAGTTACGTCTTTTCCCTACAAGTATACGTGAAATGTGGTTTGGACGCGCAGCAGAGGGAAATTCTTTAACGCCATTTCAAGCTTTTGCAACCGGGCTTGCTAGTCGAGTTGGCGTAGGTAATATCAGTGGTGTGGCAACAGCCATTGCACTTGGTGGCGAAGGTGCGGTGTTCTGGATGTGGGTAACGGCATTTATTGGTATGTCGAGTGCTTTTGCAGAATCGACTTTAGCACAGGTATTCAAAATTCAAGATAAAGATGGCTCTTTCCGTGGTGGCCCAGCCTACTATATTACACAAGGTTTAAAATCTCGTTGGTTAGCAGTAGCGTTTGCCCTATCATTGATTTTCACCTTTGGTTTTGCATTTAATTCAGTACAAGCAAACTCAATTGTGGAAGCAACCCAAAATGCTTGGAATTGGCAAGGTGAATATGTAGGTCTTGTTTTAGTGGTATTAACTGCTGTAATTATTTTCGGTGGCGTAAAACGTATTGCGACCATTTCTAGTAGCGTAGTACCAATGATGGCGCTCTTTTATTTAATCATGGCGGTAATTATCTTAGGCATGCATATTGATATGATCCCGACGGTAATCGCTAATATTTACAAAAGTGCCTTTACTTTCCAATCTGCCGCAGGTGGGATGCTTGGTGCTTTAGTCTCCAAAGCCATGATGATGGGGATAAAACGTGGATTATTCTCTAATGAAGCAGGGATGGGGTCTGCACCAAATGCGGCCGCTGCAGCACATGTAAAACATCCAGTAAGCCAAGGTTTAGTGCAAATGCTTGGTGTGTTTGTGGATACCATGATCGTCTGTACTTGTACGGCAGTGATTATCCTGCTTTCAGATAATTACGGCAGTGAAACACTGAAAAGTATTTCCTTAACACAAAATGCCTTGCGTTATCATGTAGGGGAGTTTGGCGTACACTTCTTAGCTTTCATCTTATTGCTTTTCGCTTATTCCTCTATCATTGGTAACTATGCTTATGCGGAAAGTAACATTCGCTTTATTAAAAATAAACCTTGGTTTGTATGGTTGTTCCGCTTATCGGTATTGTTCTTTGTTTATTTCGGTTCAGTAAAATCAGGCAATGTCGTGTGGAATTTTGCGGATACGGTGATGGCCGTGATGGCAATTATTAACTTAGTCGCGATCGTTTTACTTTCCCCGATTGTGTGGAAGTTAATGAAAGACTATCAACATCAATTAAAAGCAGGAAAAGAGCCTGAATTTAAAATTGACCTCTATCCTGAAATTAAAAAGCGAGTATTAGAGCATCGAATTTGGAAATAAGCATTTAATGAAATATGAAAAGGCGGGAAATTCCCGCCTTTATTGTTTTAAATTGATCTGAAAATTGACCGCACTTTATCGTTCATTTCGATAAGTAAGGAAGTAATAAGAAAGAGCAGAAATAACCACGCAAGCTGTCATTGTATAGAGCATTGGTGCAGCGGTTTCCATTTTAAAGCTCGCTACCAAGGAACCCATCACCGCACCGACACCAAAACGTACACTTCCCATTAATGAATTTGCAGTTCCTGCCATCGTTGGGAATTTTTCTAGAATAGAGGCGGTAGCATTGGATGAGATTAATGGGTTTTGACCGACAAAAAAGGCCACACCAATTGCCATTGACCAAAAACCAAAATCAAAAAGTGCGGTTAAAAATAACCAAATTCCGGATATGAATTGTATTGCAATACCAATTCGTAACATGGTTTCAGCACCTAATTTCAATACAAATTTCCCATTGAGGTAAGAAGCCGTTGTCATGATGGCAATATTGATCATAAAGAAATAACCGAATTCATCGACAGGGATGCCATAAATACCGATATAGACAATAGAGCCTGCTGTGACGAAAGCAAATAAACCGCCAAATCCAAAAGAGGCGGCCGCCATATAACCTAACACTTCTTTTTGTTTTGAAAGCATCATAAAGTTACGAGCAATGATATTTAGGCGTAGTGGAATACGATTTTCTTGCTTATGGGTTTCAGGAATAATGAAAAAGACGAGTAATGCTGCAAGAAATCCCATCGTACCAATCACATAAAAAATCATGTGCCAGTGGAAATACTTCACAATATATCCGCCAATCACAGGTGCAACAAGCGGCGCGATCATAAAGACAAGCGTGATGGTGGACATGACTCGAGAGAGTTGATCCTTGCTAAATAAATCCCGTAATAACGCCCCTGAAAGCACCACAGGCGCAGCACCAAAGAAACCTTGAATGAAACGCAGTGCAGTGAAGCTACCAATAGAATGGATGCCCGTTAAAATAATAGCCGTGATAGCCCCAATAATGACACCTAATAAAATAATGGGTTTGCGACCAAAACTATCGCCAAAGGGCCCCCAGAATAATTGTCCTGCTGCCATGCCGTAAGCAAAGAATGTCAGCGTGTGCTGAACTTGCTCTGAGTTGATATTTAAGTCTTCAGCAATATTTAAAAAGGACGGAATATACATATCCACGCCCAAAGGCGGTAGCATCGAGAGGATGCCGAGCGTGGCAATAAAGATAAAAGTAGGTTTAATATTTTGGCTCATATTATTTCACTAAATTGTCGATTTCTTCCTGAGTGAGTGGACGAAATTCGCCTTCTTCTAAGCTTTCATCTAATTCAACGTTACCTATTCTCCAACGGTGTAGCGCAACGACTTTATTACCAAGTGCAGCAAACATTCGTTTCACCTGATGATAGCGCCCTTCAGAGATAGTCAAATTCACGTTGTAATCATCTAATACTTCTAATTTTGCCGGCTTAGTGGGTTCTTTTTCACCACGTAGCAGAATGCCTTCTTCACAAGCTGAAGCATAATGGTTTTCAACTGGATCGGCTAAAGTGACTAAATAGGTTTTTTCGCATTGATGTTTTGGTGAAGTAATACGATGTGACCATTGACCATCATCTGTTAATAGCACGAGTCCTGTGGTATCCACATCTAATCGGCCAGCGCTGTGTAACTTGCCAGAAAGAGGCGGTTCAAAGAATTGATAAATGGTTGGGTAGTCACCATCATCGTGAGAGCAAACGTAGCCTTGTGGCTTATGCAACATAAAATATTGGCCTTCTTCTACCCAAGGCAATAAATCATCTTCAAAATAAATTTCATCTTCTAGGCTTACTTTGATCGCACCATTTTTCACAATTTCACCATTAATTTTGACCGCACTTTGGCGAATGGCCTTGGTGGCTTGTGAACGGGTTAAACCCGTATTCTCGGCAATAAATTTATCTAGTCGCATCGTAAACTCTTATTTTTGATTGAACCAGCTGACGTAATCAAACTGATCATAATATTTTTCGCCATTCCAGCCGGAAAAAGTAAATAAATCGCCCACTTCGCCTTCGTTTTCAAAGCCTTTAATGTAGAACGCAGATTTTAATTCAGGATATGGCTTGTGGGTAAAGACGACTTTGTTTGGATAAGGCAAGTTATCGAAGGCTTGCAGGTCTTCATATTTTGCACCTTTTCCACCATCTTTATCTGTCATCATAATAAACAAATTATCGAGATCTAAACGCTGTGAGCGTGCTTCCCACTTTTCCCGAGCCTCTTGTTCGGAGTGGTAGTGCATAAAGTGCACTTTAAGATCACCTAATAGACCAACTGGGTACGGTTTTTCTGTTTGTATAAATTGAAGCGGTTGTGCTTGATAGAGTGTGATGTTCTGTAGATAGCGAACAAAATCGCTAGGGTCTAAATAAAGGTTAACAAACGGAGAATTAAAAGGCTGATTGAGGTCGTGCAAAATAAATGCACCGACACAGTTAGCAGAAATCACTGACATGCCTTGGTTGGTTAACCGTTTTTGAAAGGTTTTGTTAATCGCTTTCCGTTGTAATTTATTGATGGCACTTCTAAATTTAGAAAACAAACTCATTATTTATATCCTGCATGTTTTTTTGCGACATAGTAACGTTTTTGGCTCAAAATGTGAAGAAAAGACAAAAAGCGCGGTCGATTTCACTCATATTTTGTAATCATTTTGTAAAATTTTTGCGGTATATCACAAATTTCTCTAAAAAAGAGAGTATAATGGCGCAAATTTTATTTAGCCTAAGTGAAAATGGAGTATTTTTATATGAGCGAACAATTACGCCAAGCTGCATTAGATTTTCATGAGTTTCCAATTCCAGGAAAAATTGCGGTCACCCCAACCAAATCATTAGAAACCCAACATGATTTAGCCCTTGCGTATTCTCCAGGTGTTGCTGAGCCTTGCTTAGAGATTGAAAAAGATCCTTCAGCGGCAAGTCGTTATACTGCGCGTGCTAATTTAGTGGCCGTGATTTCAAATGGTACTGCTGTATTAGGGTTAGGAAATATCGGTGCGCTTGCATCAAAACCTGTTATGGAAGGGAAAGGGGTATTGTTCAAAAAATTTGCCGGCATCAATGTATTTGATATTGAAATCAATGAACATGATCCAGATAAATTAATCGATATTATTGCTTCATTAGAACCTACTTTTGGTGGAATTAACCTTGAAGATATCAAAGCACCGGAATGTTTCCACATTGAAAAAGCGTTGCGTGAACGTATGGGAATTCCGGTATTCCATGATGACCAACACGGTACAGCTATCATCGTCGGTGCGGCAGCATTAAACGGATTAGAAATTATTGGAAAAAACATTGCAGATGTTCGCTTAGTGGTAAATGGCGCAGGTGCTTCAGCCATTGCGTGTACTAACTTGCTTCGAGCATTAGGTTTCAAAAAAGAAAATATCACCATGTGTGACTCTAAAGGTGTAATTTTCAAAGGCCGTGGCGATAACATGGATGAAACCAAGCAATTTTACGCAATTGAAGATAATGGTTGGCGCACATTAGCCGATGCGGTTAAGGGTGCGGATGTATTCTTAGGCTGTTCTAAAGCTGGTGCATTAAAACCTGAAATGGTGAAAACCATGGCAGAAAATCCATTAATCTTAGCATTGGCTAACCCAGTACCTGAAATTACCCCAGATGAAGCGAAAGCAGTACGTCCGGATGCGATTGTTTGTACTGGTCGTTCAGACTTTCCAAACCAAGTTAATAATGTACTTTGTTTCCCATTCTTATTCCGTGGCGCTTTAGATGTAGGTGCAACAGCGATTAATGAGAAAATGAAATTGGCGGCTTCTCATGCAATTGCAAGTCTTGCGAAAGAACCAGTTCCGTTAGAAATTATTGCTAATTATGGTGCGTTATCTTTTGGACCTGATTATGTGATTCCAACACCATTTGATCCACGCTTATTGTTTACTGTATCTTCTGCGGTAGCGAAAAAAGCGATGGAAACCGGTGTAGCAACTCGTCCAATTACAGATTGGGCAGCTTATGAAAAACAATTAAAAGCATTAGTTGCAGCTTAATCTTTCTCTTCCAAAGTGCGGTCAAAAATGATGATATTTTTAACCGCACTTTGTGTTTTTTTATCTGTCTATGGAAGGAATGGCACATTCACGTGCTTTAAATTAATCAAAGGGTAGCGATACCTTCAGGACTTATGAGTGTCAAAATGAAACAAACACGTTCTCCTTTATATCCGATTTTTCTCTTCGTCATCATTAATCTGATCATTTTCACCTTGTCTCGTCTTGGGCTTGCGATTTGGCAGGCAGAACGTGTCTCTGCGGTAGAGGGCTGGGGGCAATTATTCTTACAAGGCTTGCGTATGGATATCGTGGCCTTATGCTATTTATTTGGTGTGCCAGCATTATTTACGGTGCTATTTCATCATAGCCGAATGTGGAAAATGATTTTACGCATTTGGCTTACCTTAGGTAGTGTGTTTATTCTATTTATGGAATTGGCTACACCGGCATTTATCGAAACCTATGACTTCCGTCCAAACCGACTCTTTATTGAATATTTAATTTATCCGAAAGAAGTCTTTTCAATGTTGATGGAAGGCCATTTAACTGCGGTCATTTTTAGCCTTATTTTCACCGTTACGGCTTTCTTCTGTTATTGGAAATTATCTGGTTATGCAGTCAAAAATTTATGCCCAATGAGCTGGAAATTACGCCCTGTTGTAGCATTGCTTGTGATTGCCGTTGCTTTTTTAGGTGCGCGTTCGAGCTTCCAACACCGAGGTGTTAACCCTGCAATGGTCGCTTTTTCTTCCGATGGTTTAGTCAATTCGCTTGTGTTGAACTCTGGCTATTCTGTCCTTTATGCGGCACAGCAATTTAAAGATGAAGGTTCATCTTCCGAGGTGTACGGCAAAATGGATACTGATGAAATGTTACGTATTGTCAAAGCCAGCCGTGGGCGTCCTGAAAGTGATTATATTTCAGAGAAGATTCCAACATTAACGAAAAACCAAGCCACTTACCAAGGTAAACCGAAAAATATCGTCATTATTTTGGAAGAAAGTTTTGGGGCGCAATTTGTGGGTACGTTAGGCGGAAAACCACTTTCACCTGAATTTGATAAATTAGCTAAAGAAGGTTGGTTATTTGAAAATCTCTATGCTACGGGGACGCGTTCTGTTCGTGGTATTGAAGCTACAACTGCAGGTTTTACACCTACTCCAGCACGTGCAGTGGTGAAATTGAATAACAGTCAAAGTGGTTTCTTTACCATTGCAGATTTGCTTGCTAAACAAGGTTATAACACCTCCTTCATTTATGGTGGTGAAAAGCACTTTGATAACATGGCAAGCTTCTTCTATGGTAACGGCTTCCAAAATATTATCGATCAAAAGGATTATCAAAATCCGAAATTTACTGCGACTTGGGGCGTGAGTGATGAGGATTTATTTGATAAAGCGAACGAAACCTTTACCCAATTACAGAATGAAGGAAAACCATTCTTTAGCTTAGTGTTCAGTTCAAGCAATCACGATCCTTTTGAATTTCCTGATGGCAAAATTGAGCTTTACGAACAACCGAAAGCAACCCGTAATAACAGCGCAAAATATGCGGATTATGCCGTTGGTTATTTCTTCAAATTAGCGAAACAATCTAATTATTGGAAAGATACCGTGTTCTTGGTGATTGCAGACCATGATTCTCGTGCAGCGGGTGCAAGCTTAGTACCAATTAAGCATTTCCATATTCCGGCGTTAATTTTAGGGGATCATGTTGAGCCACGCCGAGATAGTCGTTTAGTGAGCCAAATTGATATGCCGACAACCTTGCTTTCTATTGCGGGTGTAAGTGGTAATTATCCGATGATTGGCTTTGATTTAACGCAAAACGTTAATCCGGATCGAGCCTTTATGCAATTCGATCAAACTCAAGCGTTAATGAAAGGTAATCATGATGTCGTTATCCAAACACCAAATAGCAAAGCAAAAGGTTATGTTTACGATAAGGAAAAAGACACATTAACTGAAAAAGAAGTGCCGGAAGAAATGAAAAAAGAAGCGTTGGCACATGCTTTACTTGGCAGCTATTTGTATAAAAACCGTTTATATAAAGGCAGTGAAGAGAAATAAAGTGCAGTCAGTTTTAGGCTAATTTTAAAGGGCGAATAATTTCGCCCTTTTTCTTTATATGATTTTTGCTTAGTGATTTTCAGCAATCACACGTGGGAATAAAATATTATTTTCACGATGAATATGCATCATTAAATCATCTGCAAATTCTTGAATACCGCTGTAAAGTGCTCGCCATGTATTACAAGCATCTGTTGGAGGCGTCATATTATTTGTTAATGATTTCAATACATCTAAATGTTCGCCGTGTTCTGCATGTTCCATTTCCATCATACGAATTGGCATTTGCGCCATCATATAGTTACCGGCTTTGATCATTGGGAAAAGCACGTGCTCTTCTTTCATCATATGGTTGCTTAAATCTTCATAGACATTGCGTAATTCAGCCGCAACACCCATTGGACAATCTTCACGATCGCCATGAACACTTTCTACACGATCCGCTAAGACGATTAATTCTTGAAGTTGTTCACGGTGACGTTGATGGTAGCGAACTAAAATATGATCGATAATTTCAGGATAAGTTGCATTAACCCAATATTCTTCAGGGTTTTCTGCTTTGCTATTTTGAAGCTCGGTTAAACGGGTTTCAATTTCTGCTAAATTTAATCCTTTTTCTGCCGCTGCGTTTGCAAGTGTATCTGAACCACCACAGCAGAAATCCAAATCGTATTCACGAAGTAGAGAAGTTGAGCCGGGTACGCTGACAGCGATTTCACTTAATTTTTTATCTCCAAAAGACATAATGAATCTCCTTATTGGTTAGGTAGAGTTAAAAAGTTGAGTGAAATACTAAGATAATGAAAGAAAAATGCAACGGATTTTTTAGCAAACTATGATTTAAATCAAAGCTAAAAGTTAAAAGTTAAAGTTACCGTGTTGTAGGTAGGTGTTGATACGTATTAAAGTGAAAGTTGCATTGCTTTGATGAGGTGTTATTATTCGCGCATAGAGAGGGGGATAATAATGAAGCGAATCTATCGATTTTTGGCTATTGGCTTGGTGTTAGTGGTTTTAGGTGCTGGATATTTTTTTACGAATTTAACGATTTTTGACGGTACATTTATTCAACTAAATACGTCACAAAAAGTGAGTTATATTCCTTTTGAAAACAAGTTAAATATGAAATGTGACAAGGCTAGTGATTTAGTGCCTAAATTAGCCTCTTCTCGTTTTCATTTAATAACTTGGAATGTACATAAAGGGCAAGATAAAGGATGGCAAGAAGATTTAGATCGACTTTCTAAACAAGCGGATTTTGTGTTATTACAAGAGGCGACGCAGCATCAAAATTTAAGTACATTTTCGACCGCACTTTTTGTGTCCTCTTTTTCTTTTAAAAATCTCTTATCCGGTGTCAAGACATTTACCCAAACACAGCCAGAATGGTATTGCGGTGGTGGCGTAGCTGAACCATTAATACAAATACCTAAAGTGGCTAGTGTGATGAGTTTTCCGTTAGAAAAAGGCAATAGCTTGCTACTGATTAATATGCATTTGATTAATTTTGAATGGGGAATTTCCACTTATCAAACCCAGTTAGAGCAGCTCTTTTCCTTTATTGAAAATCATCAAGGTCCCATCATCATGTCTGGTGATTTTAATGCATGGAATGAAACTCGTCTTAATTTAGTGAATAATCTGATGAAAAAATATGGCTTAGATTCTGTGGTACTCTCTCAAGATGAGCGGGTTAGATTTTTAGGTTATCCACTGGATTATATTTTTACGCGAGGCGTAAAAGTGGTAAGTGCGACATCAGAAGTGGTTACTTCGTCAGATCATAATCCATTACTGATGGAATTCGAATTGGAATAAAGTGTGGTCAGATTTTTAGAAAAATTTAGGGCTAACGTAATGTTAGCCCTATGTATTAATTATTTAGTTTGGTTAATTAAGAATTGTGTCAATAAAGATACTGGACGACCTGTTGCACCTTTATTGGCGCCTTGAAGCCAAGCAGTCCCCGCAATATCTAAATGCGCCCAAGTATATTTTTTCGCAAAGTTAGAGAGGAATGCCCCCGCAGTAATTGCGCCGCCCCAGCGCCCCCCAATATTGGCTAAATCAGCAAATGGAGATTTTAATTGCTCTTGATATTCTTCACTCAACGGTAAACGCCAAGCTTTATCAGTAGTTTGTTGTGCTGCTTGTAATAACTGTTCAGCCAAGGCATCATCAGTTGAAACTAAGCCGCTGTTATGTTGGCCTAACGCCACCACGCAAGCACCTGTTAGGGTTGCGACATCAATCACATATTGCGGTTCAAAACGTTCTACATAGGTAAGCGCATCACAAAGTACTAAACGTCCTTCAGCGTCAGTATTTAATACTTCTACGGTTAAACCGTTCATCGTGGTGATAATATCACCAGGGCGATAAGCATTGCCATCAGGTAAGTTTTCACATCCCGCTAATACGCCGATAACATTTAATGGCAGGTTTAATTCTGCAATAGCTTTCATTGTGCCGAAAACAGACGCTGCACCGCACATATCGTATTTCATTTCATCCATATCTGCGGCAGGTTTTAAAGAAATACCGCCCGCATCAAAGGTTAAACCTTTACCCACTAACACGATTGGTTTTGCATTTTTATCAGGCGCATTGTTGAAATGTAAAATAGACATATAAGCTGGGTTTTGTGAACCGCGAGATACGGCTAAATACGCATTCATGCCAAGTTTTGTCATGTCTTCTTCATCAATCACATCTAGGTAAAGTTCGGTTGATGTTTCAGCTAAATTTTTAGCTTGTTCTGCTAAATAAGCCGGTGTGCAAATGTTAGGTGGCATATTCGCGATATTACGCGCAGCTTTTACACCATTTGCAATGGCTTGTGCTTCTGCGATGGCTTGCTTAACTTGTGCGTCATCGGTATTAAAAACGATTTCTTGAAGTGAGATAGCATCCGCTTTTTTACTCTTAAATTCATCAAATTGATAAAGGCTATGTTCGATGGTTTCAACGGTAAAACGCACATTCCAAAATAGATCACGATCTTTGATTTCCACATCCGTTAAATTATTTACCACTTGTTGAATATTTAATTCTTTTAATGTTTGGGTAACACGTTGGATGATTTGTTTAAATTGGCGTTCAGTCGTTTCGCCTTTTTTACCACAACCTGCGACTAATACACGTTTAGCCTCAAGATTTGGTAACGAATGAAGCAGAGTCGCTTGGCCAATTTTACCTGAAAGATCTTGGCTTTGAGCTAATTGGCTAAGGTAGCCTTTTGTGATTTGGTCGATTTCATTGAAACTTTTTGTCAATTCATTGTTCTCATAAATGCCGATGATAAGGCAATCGGTTGATTGAGAAAGTGTGGTTGAGTTTGCTTGATATTTCATGTTATTTCCTTATGTTGCTAATTTGCTATTTAAATCAGTGAAAATAAGGTATCATACGCCATCTAAATTAGCCAGTTTCCCGTGTTTTTTAGTTAGAAAAAAGAATGATATTAACCCGATATTTAACAAAAGAAGTTTTTAAAAGCCAGATTGCGATTTTGTTTATTTTGCTTTTAATTTTCTTCAGCCAACAACTTGTTCGCGTACTTGGTTCTGCGGCAAATGGTAAAGTACCTGCCGATCTTGTGTTCTCTTTACTCGGTTTAGGGATGCCTACCATGGCGCAATTAATGTTGCCATTATGTTTGTTTATCGCCATTTTACTCACTTTCGGTCGTCTCTACGCAGAAAGTGAGATTACGGTAATGCGTGCTTGCGGTGTGGGACAACGTATTCTTGTTCGTGTGGCGTTAATTCTTTCTTTGTTCACAGCTGGCTTGGCTGCTTACAACGCATTGTGGCTTTCTCCATGGGCCATTCAAAAGCAAGCGGCGATTGTCGAAGATGCTAAAGCAAACCCAACAATGGGGGCATTGGCTTCTGGTCAATTCATGTCCACAAGCAACAATAATTTCGTCTTATTCATTGATAAGATTAACGGTAATCAAATCAGTGATGTTTATCTTTTCCAAATGAAAGCCAAAGGTCAAACGAAACCGTCAGTGGTTACCGCTGAAAAAGGTGAGTTAAAAGCGTTACCAAATGGCGACCAAGTCTTAAATTTACAGAATACCTTGCGTGTAGAAGGCACATCCGTGCTTCCTGATTTCCGTATTACACATTTTGATGACTACCAAGCCTATTTAGGCCATCAAGAGACAAATACAGAAAGTGATGAAGCGGCAGAATTATCTTTTGAACAATTATTAAAAGATAAAAGTCCCGCAGCCAAAGCAGAATTGCATTGGCGAATTACCTTAATTTTAGCCGTGCCTTTAATGGCGCTTATTGCTGTACCAATGAGTAAAGTAAATCCTCGCCAAGGCCGTTTTGCTAAAATCTTACCGGCATTATTGCTTTATTTAATTTACTTCTTATTACAAAGCTCATTTAAATCTGCGGGTGGCGCAGGTAAGCTTGATGCAGGTTTGTTAATGCCGTTGGTAAATATCGCCTTTTTAATTTTAGGGATTGTGCTGAATAGTTGGGATAGTACCGCTATGCATAAATTCCGTCGTGTATTCAGAAAAGGATAATAACAATGTTGATGAATACTCTTGATCGTTATATCGGTAAAAGCATCTTAGGGGCAATTTTTGCCACATTATTTACGTTAGTTGGTCTTTCGGCAATCATCAAATTTGTAGAGCAATTTCGTAGCGTAGGTAAAGGCTCTTATGATATTTGGCAGGCCGTAGCTTATACAGGTTTAACGATGCCAAAAGATGTAGAAACCTTTTTCCCGATGGCTGCTTTGTTAGGGGCATTAATTGCGTTAGGTAATTTAGCCAGCCGTAGTGAATTAGTGGTGATGCAATCTGCAGGTTTTTCTCGTTTTAAAATTGGATTAGCCGTCATGAAAACGGCACTTCCACTGGTGCTTTTTACCATGATTATTGGTGAGTGGGGGATTCCACAAACTGAACAGTTTGCCCGTGATATGCGTACACGTGCACTTTCCGGTGGTTCAATGCTTTCGGTGAAAAATGGTGTATGGGCAAAAGACGGTAATAATTTTGTGTATGTGCGTCGTATTACCGATGATGCACAATTAGAAGATATTTATATTTATACCTTTGATGACCAGCGTAACCTCACGCATTTAAAACATGCGAATCAAGCACAATATTCTGCAGAAAATAATCAATGGCAGTTACGTCAAGTGAATAATTCAGCGGTATCAAAAGAGCAAATTACCACGACAAACCGTTTAACAGAAGATTGGGCGACGAGCTTAACGCCAGATAAATTAGGCGCAGTTTCATTACGTCCAACATCATTATCCATTTCCGGTTTGTATGAATATATTGCGTTCTTAAAACAAACAGGACAGGATTCTCGCCGTTTTGAATTAACCTATTGGCGTAAGATTTTACAGCCCGTTTCTGTAGGTGTGATGATGATGCTTGCGTTATCCTTCATCTTCGGTTCATTGCGTAGTGTTACTGCTGGGGCGAGAATCGTAACGGGGATTTGCTTTGGTTTCTTGTTCTATGTCGTCAATGAAATTTTTGGACAAATGAGTGTGGTATTTAATGCACCCGCTTTTTTAGGTGCACTGATGCCAAGCCTCTTGTTTATGGCGATTATTTGGTGGCTACTGGCGAGAAAACGAGATTAATTAACAAACCATTAATGAAAAAGGCGAACTGATAAGGTTCGCCTTTTTATTTACTAAAAAAGTGCGGTCAAAACTGACCGCACTTTAGGAGTTTAATCTTCTTTAAATTCTCTCATCATTTCTTCTGCTTTTTTCACCATTTCTGCGGAACCAATGAAAAGTGGTACACGTTGGTGAAGTTCACTTGGTTGAATATCTAAAATTCGATTGTAACCATCAGAGGCAATACCCCCCGCTTGTTCTGCTAAGAATGCCATTGGATTGCCTTCATAAAGCAAACGAAGCTTACCATTTGGATAGTTAGTTGCACTTGGGTAAATGTAAATACCGCCTTTTAATAAGTTACGGTGAAAGTCTGCCACTAATGAACCGATATAACGTGACGCATAAGGGCGGTTAGTTGCTTTATCTTCTTCTTGGCAGTATTTAATGTATTTTTTTACCCCTTGTGGGAATTTGAGATATTGTCCTTCGTTGATGGAGTAGATTTTGCCATCTTTTGGCATTTGCATATTTTCATGAGAAAGACAGAATGTACCGATAGATGGATCGTAAGTGAAGCCATTCACCCCATGACCAGTGGTATAGACTAACATGGTTGAAGAACCATATACGATATAACCCGCCGCGACTTGTTTATTACCCGGTTGCATAAAATCTTCTAAAGTAACAGGTGAGCCAATTGGTGAAACACGACGGTAAATAGAGAATATTGTCCCAACTGAAACGTTTACATCAATATTAGATGAACCATCAAGAGGATCGGTCAAAATAATATATTTTGCATTGCGAGCACGTTCAGTATCAAAAGCGATAAAGCTTTCTTCTTCCTCTGAAGCAAAACCCGCTACCTCTTCACGCGACATAAGGGCCGCATTCATGGTGTTATGGGCGAATAAGTCCAATTTCATTTGGCTTTCACCTTGCACGTTTTCAACACCAGACTGGCCAAGGATATTGGTTAAACCCGCTTTGTTGATATCACGATGAATGATTTTTGCTAATAAACGAATAGAAGACAAAATACCACTAAGTTCCCCTTTTGCATTTGGGTACTCTGCTTGGCGTTCAACAATAAATTCACTCAATGTTTTCATGTTTATTCCTTTTTTATAATTGTTAAATAAATAATAGACCCTTTTATTATATGTTATTTACCACTTTTGATTGAGATCAAAATGTGAAGAATGAGATCTTTGTCACATTTTATTTTTGGTACAAAACCTTGACAAAACCTATAAATATCCTTTAAAAGAGAGATGCAACAAAAAAATAACAAACAACACAACATCACAATAAAGGGTATCCTATGAATATAACCCCGATCAGCGAGTCGGCGGTGGTTTGCTCTTTACCGCCACCGGCTTCACTCCAACAACAACGCCAACTCTGGGCGTTTGCCAGCCAACTACAGTCTGAACAAGATATTGTAGAAGTTGTCGTGGGAATGAATAATCTCACCGTCTTCACGGATTTTTTCGTGGATTTTGCACCCCTTATTAAACGCTTGGAACAACATTGGGCAGCATTGAAAGTCTCTACGTTTCAAGGTCGTCATATAGAAATTCCGGTGATTTATGGCGGTGAATTAGGCCAGGATTTATCTGAAGTCGCAAAATTACATAACACGACTCCCCAAAAGATCGTTCAAATGCACAGTGAACCTATTTATACCGTGTATATGATTGGTTTCCAACCTGGTTTTCCCTATTTAGGTGGTTTACCTGAAAGCCTGCACACGCCACGTCGAGCTGTCCCAAGAACAGTTGTTCCTGCCGGTTCTGTTGGTATTGGTGGGGCTCAAACGGGCATTTATCCCTTTTCCTCTCCTGGCGGATGGCAATTAATCGGTCATACTAAGCATGCGCTCTTTGACAAAAATCAAGCACAACCTACTTTATTACAAGCAGGAGATACGGTGAAATTTGTGGTGGAGGGGATTGAATTATGATTCATGTTATTGATGTGCAATCCCGCGCAACAATTCAGGATTTAGGCCGTTTTGGTTTACGTCGATTTGGGATTAGTCAATGCGGAGCAATGGATAAATTGGCGTTACGCGCTGGTAATATTTTACTAGGTAATGCAGAGGATGCCCCGGCAATCGAAGTCCCTTTAGGTGGTATTACATTGCAATTCCAGCAGGATATGAATTTTTGTGTCACTGGGGCATTTTATGAAATGACCTTAGATGATAAACCGGTTTTTGCTTACTGGCGTTATCAGGCACGAACCGGGCAAGTTCTGAAAATGGTACGTGCTAAAATTGGTATGTATGGCTATTTATGTGTTCAAGGTGGTTTTGTCTTACCCCAAGAATTGAACTCTTGTAGTACAGATCTTCGTGCTCAAATAGGCGGTGTAGAAGGGCGTTGTTTACAAGCAGGCGATCAACTACAAACGGTAAATGATCCTATTTTGCGTAGTGAAATTGGGATTGCACCTATTCCACTTAAACATACTATTCATGCGTTACCGTCCTCTGAATATCAGGCATTTAAACGAAAATCCCAATATTATTGGTGGCGAAGTAAATGGACGTTGCAAAGCAACAGTGATCGCATGGGTTATCGTTTTCAAGGGCAAAAATTAGAATTAAAGCAACCGCTGGAAATGCTCTCTCATGCTATTCAATTTGGTAGCGTACAAGTGCCACCAAGTGGTCAACCAATTATTTTAATGGCTGATGCACAAACTACGGGCGGTTATCCCAAAATTGCCAATGTGATCGATGCGGATCTTGGTGCGTTGGCACAGGTACGTTTAGGCTCAACAATTCAATTCGAGGCAGTTAGTTTAGAACAGGCCGCAAAATTACGTCGTAAAAATGAGATATACCTCGATCAAATTAGGAGAATTGCCGATGAAAAAAATTGATTTAAATGCCGATATTGCCGAAGGCTTTCCTTTTGATGAGGCCTTATTAAAATTGCTTTCTTCTGCCAATATTGCTTGTGGTTTACATGCTGGTGGAGCAAAAGAAATGCAAAGTGCGGTTAGATTTGCGAAAGAAAATCAGGTACGCATTGGGGCTCATCCAGGCTTTCCAGATCGAGACAATTTGGGGCGTATTCAAATGGATTTACCCGCGCAAGAATTAGTTGCACATTTACGCTATCAGCTTGGCGCCTTAAAAGCAATTTGTGATGGTGAAGATGTGACGATGAGTTATGTTAAACCTCACGGTGCTTTATACAATCAAGCTGCAAAAGATGAAAAGCTTGCTCGTTTGATTGCTCAAACCGTTCATCAATTTGATCCAAATTTAAAATTAATGGGGTTAGCGGGCAGCTTAATGTTACGTATAGCAGAGGAGGAAGGCTTGCAAACCATTTCAGAAGTGTTTGCAGATCGCCATTATATGCCTGATGGAAGTTTAGTGCCTCGTTCGCAACCGAATGCAATGGTGGAGTCTGATGAGGAAGCCATTCAACAAGTGTTACAAATGGTAACAGAAGGTCAAGTCAATGCCATTGATGGAAGCCTTGTGCCAGTAAAAGCAGAAAGTATCTGTTTACATGGCGATAATCAACATTCTCTACAATTTGCAGCACGTATTGTGGAAGAATTAGAGAAAAATCATATAACAATAACGGCATAAGCCAAGTAAACATAACACACAACATCAACTTAATAAGGGAGGTGCTTTATGGCATCAATTACTCACCGCCGAAATGCGGTGCTGGGGGCGGCATTTTTAATGGCGACCTCAGCAATCGGTCCGGGCTTTTTAACTCAAACGGCAACTTTTACAAACACCTTATTAGCCAGTTTTGGCTTTGTGATTTTGCTATCGATTTTGTTAGATATTGGAGCTCAGCTTAATATTTGGCGAATTGTGGTGGTATCAGGAAAGCGAGCACAAGATATTTCTAATGCAGTTTTCCCTGGTGCAGGATATTTCCTTGCAGCGCTTATTGTGATGGGCGGACTCGCGTTTAACATTGGTAATGTGGGTGGTGCCGGTCTTGGTTTAAACTCGATGTTCGGTATTGCACCAGAAACGGGAGCGATCATTAGCGGTATTATTGCCATTTTAATTTTCTTGCGTAAAGAAGCGGGATTATTAATGGATCGTTTTGCCCAATTAATGGGTTTTATCATGATTGCACTCACATTTTATGTCATGTTTAAAACGGAACCACCTGTTGTTGAGGCGGCATATCGCACCTTTATTCCAGAACAAATTGATCCGATTGCTATTGTGACATTAGTTGGAGGGACCGTAGGGGGCTATATTACCTTTGCAGGAGCGCATCGTTTATTAGATGCAGGTATTCAAGGTGAAAAAGCGATGGCGGAAGTGAGTCGTAGTTCTGTTTCGGCTATTTTGATCGCCTCAACTATGCGAATTGTATTATTCCTCGCGGTTCTGGGCATCGTGGTAAAAGGCGTTCCACTTAATCCTAAAAACCCTGCTGAAACACCTTTTGAATATGTGGCAGGCAATTTCGGTCAAGTGTTATTTGGCGTCGTGATTTGGGCGGCTTCGATTACATCAGTGATTGGGGCGGCTTATACTTCAGTTTCTTTTCTAACTAGCCTTTGTCCAACTATTGAACGTAACCGTAATCGTTGGATTATCGCCTTTATCGTAATTTCTACGGTTGTTTTGGTGACAGTTGGAAAACCTGCAGCGGTATTAGTCTTTGTGGGAACATTGAATGGTTTAATTCTCCCAATTGCACTCGCATTAATTCTGCTAGCCGCTTACCGAAGTGACATTGTTGGAAGCTATAAACATCCAATTTGCTTAGCTTTTGGTGGCTGGTTTGTAGTGATTATTATGGCAATATTAAGTGGAAAAACCATAATTTCCTATGTATCTAGTTTTGTAAGTTAGTTTTTATTTCAAACTTCAAACTAAAGTGCGGTTAGAATTTACTGAGAGTTTTCAGTGTAATATTCAAAAATCAACCGCACTTTTTTTATCCCTAAATCTGTGTAGAATTAAAAGTATTCAATCACAATAAAGGAATACTGTTATGAAACTTACTCATTTTCCTTTCAAATCAAGTTTACTTGCTGGCAGTATTGCTTTGCTTGCTGCTTGCAATTCAATTACTTATCATCCCACTAAAACGATTGAGCAAATAGATCCACAAAAGGGATATCGCTTGGAAAATGCGATGCAGCAGGCATTACAAAAAGAAAATTTGGTGATTATGACTTTTTCAGGTGGTGGCTCTCGCGCGGCATCTTTAGGTTATGGCGTGTTAGAGCAGTTCCAAAATGTCTCAGTGCGTCCAACAGAGAAAGGTAGCACCTTATTGCAAAATATTGATATTGTGTATGGGGTGTCTGGCGGCTCAGTATTAGCAGCCTATTTTGCTTTGGAGGGACAGGACATTATCCCTAAATTTAATAATTCTTTTTTGAAAAAGAATTTCCAGAAAAAAGTCATCAATGAAGTATTTTCGGTGAGTAATGTGCCTCGGCTTACTTCTCCACAGTTTGGTCGTAGCGATTTGTTGCAGGAACAGCTCAATCTTGCGTTATATCGTGGGAAAAAATTTGCAGATCTTGAACAACGTAAAGGACCTTTTGCCGTGATTAATGCCACAGATATGACAGCAGGACAGGAAGTTTCTTTTACGCAAGATTTCTTTGATTGGCTTTGTGTTGATTTAAATGATGTTGAGATTGCTCGGGCAGTAGCGGCATCAAGCGCCGTACCATTAATTTTTTCACCGATTACGCAAAATAATCATGGTGGTTCCTGCCTCGTGGAAAATAAAAAAGAATTATTGATGCAGATGAATCCACCTAATCGGTTGTTGTTGAGTAACTTTGATGCCATGAAAAAACGCATGGAGCCTTATCAAAATAAGGCTGAAAAACCTTATTTGCACTTAGTTGATGGTGGCTTAACGGATAATTTAGGTTTGGCTAGCTTATTGGATGTGTCAAATTTACTTAGTGTCCGAAAATTATATACTGAGCTTAAGAATTATAATTTACGTAATATTGTCGTGGTAAACGTTAATGCTCAAAATGAACTTACTAGCGATATTGATAAATCAGCTGATGTACCGGGAATCAAAGATGTCGTGAATACAGTGATTAATGTACCAATTGATAAAACGACAGCATCGACAGTGAAATATTCACAACAATTTGCGGATCAATGGAATGCTTACGCTAAACGTAAAAAAGGAATAAAAATTAAAGCTCATTTTGTGAATTTAAATTTAAAAGATTTGCCAGAGGGGCAATTGAAGAATGATGTTCTTAATATCGGTACATCGTTATATTTGCCAGAATCGGATGTGGATAAACTGCGCGAAGCGGCTAAGATTTTATTGGAACAATCAAAAGAATACCATAAGGCAGTGAAAGCATTGCAATAGTTTATAGGCTTAAAGTATGGTTAGAAATGACCGCACTTTTCTTTTTAAATTTTATATCAATTCCATTCATATAAAATCACAATAAAATTCACATCCATCTAGACGTCTAAATCTTTAATGAAGACGTTAATTTTGTTACACTCAGTCTATCTTAGAATTAATTAAATATAGGAAAGCAAAATGAGTAAACTTTTTCCAAATGCCATTATTCGTACTTCTGCGCCATATCGTTTTGATATTGTAGGCAGTTTTTTGCGTCCAGAAGCTTTAAAACAAGCTCGTCACCAATGCAGTTGTGGCGATATTTCTTGTGCTGATTTAACGCAAGTTGAAGATGCAGAAATTGCAAAATTGGTAGAGCATCAAAAAAATGTCGGATTACATGCGGTGACTGATGGTGAATTTCGTCGTACTTTTTGGCATTTAGATTTCTTAGCTGCATTAGATGGCGTGAAAGAAGTGGATGCTGAAAAATTCTCAGTGCAATTTAAACACGATAATGTACGTCCAAAAACATTAAAAATTGTGGATAAGATCGGTTTTTCAGAGAGCCATCCATTTGTTGAACATTATCGTTCATTACAAAAAATGGCAGGGGAGACTGAAGTTAAATTAACAATTCCTTCTCCGTCTATGCTTCATTTAATTTGTACAGTACGAGCCACAGATTATCAGCCAATTGAACGTTATAAAGATAACAATCAATTGTTATTAGATGATATTGCTGATGCTTATATTGATGCAATGAATATCTTCTATAAATTAGGCTGTCGTAACTTACAGTTGGATGATACAAGTTGGGGCGAATTCTGTGCGGAAGATAAACGTAAAACCTATACCGAACGCGGTTTAGATTTGGATCAAATTGCCAAAGATTATGTATATATGTTAAATAAAATCGTGGCAGAGAAACCAGCTGATTTAGCGATTACAATGCATATTTGTCGTGGTAATTTCCGTTCAACTTGGTTCTCGGCTGGTGGTTATGAGCCTATCGCAGAAACCTTATTTGGTCATTGTAATGTAGATGGTTTCTTCTTAGAGTACGACAGTGATCGTGCGGGAGATTTTAAACCTTTACGCTTTATTAAAAATCAACAAGTGGTATTAGGATTAATTACCTCTAAATCGGGCGAGTTAGAAAACCGTGATGAAATTATTGCTCGTATTAAAGAAGCAGCGCAATATGTGGATATCAATCAACTTTGTTTAAGCCCACAATGTGGTTTTGCTTCAACGGAAGAGGGGAATATCCTGACTGAAGAGCAACAATGGAAGAAACTCGAATTTATCCGTGACATAGTGGAAGAAATTTGGGGTAGATAATCTAGCTTAGAATGTAAAAGAGATAATCGTAAAGGCGGTTATCTCTTTTTTCATAAAAGTGTGGTTAAAAATGACCGCACTTTTACACAATAAAAAAGGAAGTCCGTAGACTTCCTTTTATGTTATTTCAACTTAATTATTTTTGACGCATCGCAGGGAATAGGATCACATCACGGATAGATGGTGCGTTAGCATAAAGCATTGCTAAGCGATCGATACCTAAACCTTCACCTGCTGTTGGTGGTAAACCGTGTTCAAGTGCCACAACGAAGTCATCGTCTTTAAACATCGCTTCATCATCACCTGCTTCTTTTGCTGCAACTTGCGCATCAAAACGTTCGTTTTGGTCTTCGGCGTCGTTTAATTCTGAGAAACCGTTACCAATTTCACGACCACCGATGAACAATTCAAAACGGTCTGTTACTTCAGGGTTTTCATCGTTACGACGTGCAAGCGGAGAAATCTCTGCAGGGTGTGCCATTAAGAAGGTTGGTTGAATTAAGTGATGCTCAGCTACTTCTTCAAAGATCGCATTTACGATAGAGCCTAAGCCCCAAGATTTTTGTACTTCAATGCCTAAGCGTTTCGCTGTTGCTTTTGCACGATCGAAATCATAAAGATCTTCTTTCACGATACCTTTATCAGCACCATATTTAATGGTTGCATCGTGCAATGTAATACGCTCAAATGGTTTGCCGAAGTCAAATTCTAAATCACCGTATTTCACAATGGTGGTACCAAGAATATCAATCGCTAATTTACGCAATAATTCTTCGGTGTTATCCATTAAATCATGATAATCCGCATAAGCTTGGTAGTATTCAAGCATGGTGAATTCTGGATTATGACGGACAGAAACCCCTTCATTACGGAAGTTGCGGTTTAATTCGAAGACACGCTCAAAACCACCAACCACTAAACGTTTTAAGTAAAGTTCTGGCGCAATACGAAGATACATATCAACATCTAATGCGTTGTGGTGAGTGATAAATGGACGAGCAGATGCACCGCCTGGAATCACTTGTAGCATTGGAGTTTCAACTTCCATGAAACCTTTAGAAATAAAGAATTCACGAATACCCGCAACCACTTTTGAACGGATAATAAATGTGCGACGAGATTCTTCATTAGAAATTAAATCTAAGTAACGTTGACGATAACGCGCTTCCATGTCTGTTAAACCATGGAATTTGTTTGGTAATGGACGAAGTGCTTTGGTTAAAAGTTGTACTTCAGTTGTTTTAACGGTTAATTCATTGGTTTTTGTTTTGAAAAGTGTACCTTTCACCCCAATAATATCGCCTAAATCCCAGTTACCTACATCTTCAGCATAAACGCCTTCAGGAAGGTTATCACGAGCAACATATAATTGGATTTTGCCACTCATATCTTGCAAGGTAATAAAGGTTGCTTTACCCATTGCACGACGGGTCATAATACGACCAGCAACGGCAACTTCAATGGCTTTTTCTTTTAATACTTCACCATCTTCGGCTTCGTACTTATCATGTAAATCTTGAGCAAGGGCGTCACGACGGAATTGATTCGGGAACGCATTACCTTTTTTACGTAATGCGGCTAATTTTTCACGGCGAACGAGCATTTCGCCATTGAGATCTAATTCTTTCACTTCTTGTTCTGACATATCCTTTACCTCGCTAGTTTGTAATTAGAATGTGATTTATTGAAAATAAACAGGTTTCTTCTATTCTACCCATAGCATGGTTTTTTGTTAAGCCTTTTTTAATGAAGTCATCTGTTTTATGAGGAAAGTGTTAGCGATAAAGGTAGGAAAGCTAAATTGTGCTATTTTTTTAATCAAAACGTTTATCACCATGTCTTGATATTCATGTAAACAAAAGAGCGGTCAATTTTCCAAAGGTTTTAAACTCAGAAAATATTGATCGCTCTTTGTATCGCGTGATTAATTAAAGATCGAAATCACCGAAATCATTGGTATCGACTTTAGAGTCAATTTGACCAACAAGGTAAGAACTCACTTCCACTTCTTGTGGCGCCACTTGTACGTTATCAGAAACAAGCCATGCATTAATCCATGGAATTGGGTTAGAACGTGCACCAAATGGTAATGGAAGACCAACGGCTTGCATACGGATATTAGTGATATATTCCACGTATTGCACCAAAATGTCTTTGTTCAAACCAATCATTGAACCGTCTTTGAACAAGTAATCCGCCCATTCTTTTTCTTGTTCCGCTGCCGCTAAGAATAAATCATAGGCTTCTTGTTTACATTCTTCCGCAATTTCAGCCATTTCAGGATCGTCTTGACCTGCAGCCATAATATTTAAAATATGTTGCGTACCGGTTAAGTGTAATGCTTCATCACGTGCGATAAATTTAATGATTTTCGCATTACCTTCCATTAATTGACGTTCTGCAAAGGCAAATGAGCAAGCGAAGGATACATAGAAACGAATGGCTTCAAGTGCGTTCACACTCATCAAGCAAAGATAAAGTTGTTTTTTTAGATTACGTAATGTCACCACACATTCTTTACCATCTACCGTGTAAGAGCCTTCACCATATAGGCTGTAAAGTTGGCTATCACGAATTAAATCATCGTAGTAAGAAGAAATATCACGCGCACGTTTGATGATTTCTTCGTTCGTCACGATATCATCAAATACGATAGATGGATCGTTCACAATGTTACGAATAATGTGGGTGTAAGAACGAGAGTGGATGGTTTCAGAGAAGGTCCAAGTTTCAATCCAGGTTTCTAATTCAGGAATAGACACTAACGGTAATAATGCCACGTTCGGGCTACGGCCTTGAATAGAATCTAATAAGGTTTGATATTTTAAGTTACTGATGAAAATATGTTTTTCATGCTCAGGTAACGCGGCATAGTCGATACGGTCTTGCGACACATCTACTTCTTCCGGACGCCAGAAGAAAGAAAGTTGTTTTTCAATGAGCTTTTCAAATGTCTCATATTTTTGTTGATCGTAACGTGCAACGTTAACGTTTTGACCAAAGAACATCGGCTCTTTTAACTGGTCGTTTTTAGTTTGTGAGAAAGTGGTGTATGCCATTTTTGTCTTCCTATTTAATTATACCAACAGCTTTAGCAAAATTTTTACCAAATTCTGTAAAGGATAATATGCCTTTTTGAAGTTCGAATTTTTTAGGAGGTGTAAGTACTTTATTCACCTTAGTAATTTGATCCTCTGCATATTTATATTTTGAATCATCGGTTAAACGTACATCCATTCTTATATCAATTAACTTTAGACGCTCCCAATTTTCAAGTTCTTTTCTAGTGATAGATGATTTATATGGAGGACATAACAAATACTGAGAAATATTGTTGTAACCACCATTCTTATCTACTACAAGATTTATATTTACTATAGCTAATTGTGTATTATGCTCCTGAAATATTAACTTGAGGTTTTTAGCTTCCTGATTGTTGATTTGTTTAAGTACTTCTACATAGGCTGGATGATTGGTTTCCTTTTGGGATGAGTCAATCGTACTTACTAGTAGCTCTTCAAACAATTCTGCTAAATTAGGTTCATCTTCTAAATAGTGCAATCTTTCTACACTATCTGCAAATGCAGGAATTGATGATATTTCAATGCGCTTATCACATTCAGCTAGTCTCAAAGATTTATTTGCAATACTATTTTTTCTTGATTCAGGTAGTTTGTTGAAATTATCAGAAATATTTTCAAGTGCTTTGCCACCTTTTATTTTACTGATCACTGAAGGAAAAAAGTTTCTAATATTTTCTTTGTGCTCAGCATCTTTTCTTCTTAATCTAGCTTCAATTTTGCCTGCTTCATTTAAGTCAGGATTATCACTATCCAGCATAGCCTGAATATTTGTTGGAGTATCGGCTCTTAGCAGCTCTAGAGCTTTTCCAATATTTTCAGTGCTCACAGCGTTTCTCCTTTAAATCTTACAAGCACCGCCTGCACAGCCGTCATCTAAATCTTCTTGACTGTCTTCAGCACCATCACGGGTGTTTTGATAGTAGAGGGTTTTTAAGCCGTATTTGTAAGCGGTTAAAAGATCTTTTAACAATACTTTCATCGGCACCTTACCGTCTTCAAAACGTTTTGGATCGTAGTTGGTGTTTGCAGAGATCGCTTGGTCTACGAATTTTTGCATAATGCCCACTAAGTGTAAGTAACCATCATTGCTTGGAATATCCCAAAGTAATTCGTAGTTGTCGCTTAAGTTTTCATAATCCGGTACAACTTGTCTTAAGATACCATCTTTTGATGCTTTAATACTTACATGACCACGTGGAGGCTCGATACCATTTGTTGCGTTAGAAATCTGTGAAGAGGTTTCTGACGGCATTAATGCGGTTAAGGTTGAGTTACGTAAACCGAATTCTTTGATTTCTTGACGTAACGTTTCCCAATCATAATGCAATGGTTCTTGCGTTAAGCTATCGATATCTTTCTTGTACGTATCGATTGGTAAAATACCTTTCGCGTAATTGGTTTCATTGAAGTATTCGCATGCACCTAATTCTTTCGCTAAGTTCATGGAGGCTTTCAATAGATAGTATTGAATTGCTTCAAATGTACGGTGAGTTAAATCGTTCGCTGAGCCATCAGAATAACGCACGCCATTTTTCGCTAAATAATACGCATAGTTAATTACACCGATACCAAGTGAACGACGACCTAATGAAGAACGTTTCGCCGCAGGAACAGGGTAGTCTTGGTAATCAAGTAATGCATCTAATGCACGTACTGCAAGATCGGCTAGGTTCTCTAACTCATCTAAATTATCTAATTTACCCAAGTTAAATGCAGAAAGAGTACAAAGGGCAATTTCACCATTTTCATCATGGAAATGTTGTAATGGTTTAGTTGGCAATGCAATTTCTAAACATAAGTTAGATTGACGTACCGGTGCAACAAGCGGATCAAACGGTGAGTGAGTATTACAGTGATCCACGTTTTGGATATAAATACGACCGGTTGATGCACGTTCTTGCATCAATAAAGAGAATAACTCAACGGCTTTTACAGAACGTTTGCGGATATTTGGATCCTGTTCGTATTTCACGTAAAGCTCTTCAAATTTATCTTGATCAGCAAAGAAAGCTTCATAAAGTCCAGGTACGTCTGAAGGGCTGAATAAAGTAATGTCTTCGCCTTTAATTAAGCGTTGATACATTAATTTGTTTAATTGTACGCCGTAATCCATATGACGAACACGGTTATCTTCCACACCACGGTTATTTTTCAATACTAATAGGCTTTCAACTTCTAAGTGCCAAATCGGGTAGTAAACAGTCGCCGCACCACCACGTACGCCGCCTTGTGAACAAGATTTGACGGCACTTTGGAAGTGTTTATAGAATGGAATACAGCCAGTGTGGAATGCTTCACCACCACGAATTGGGCTACCTAACGCACGAATTGCGCCTGCATTTACCCCGATACCTGCACGTTGTGAAACGTATTTCACGATTGCTGCAGAGGTAGCGTTGATAGAGTCTAAGCTGTCACCACATTCAATCAATACACAAGAGCTGAATTGACGAGTAGGTGTACGGACCCCCGCCATGATTGGCGTTGGTAAAGAAATTTTGAAGGTTGAGGTCGCATCATAGAAACGACGAATATAATCCAAACGGGTTTCTTGTGGATATTTTGAGAATAAGCTCGCTGCAACTAATAAATAAAGGAATTGCGCAGATTCATAGATCTCACCGGTTACACGGTTTTGAACTAAGTATTTTCCTTCTAATTGTTTTACTGCGGCATAAGAAAAGGTCATATCACGCCAGTGATCAATAAACCCATCCATTTCATCCCATTCTTCACGAGTATAGTCGGCTAAAAGTGCAGGATCATATTTGCCCATGCGCACTAATTTTTTCACATGATCGTATAAACGAGGCGGATCAAAATGGCCATACGCTTTTTTGCGTAAATGGAAAACCGCAAGACGTGCAGCAAGATATTGATAATCCGGGGTATCTTTACTGATTAGGTCTGCTGCTGCTTTAATAATCGTTTCGTGAATATCAGAGGTACGAATGCCTTCATAAAATTGAATATGAGAACGTAATTCAACTTGAGAAACAGACACGTTTTCCAAGCCTTCAGCCGCCCAAGTAATCACTCGGTGAATTTTGTCTAAATTGATTTGTTCAAGCGTACCATCGCGCTTTGTAACCATTAATCCTTTGTTCATGGGAGATAAAACCTGCTAGAGAGATGACTTTAAAAAAACACAAGATATAGTGTTATGAAAAATAACGATGCACAAGATAGAGTGTTTTAAAATTGAATTCAAGCAGTAAATTTTTTACTTACATTATTGACAAAAGATAAGTCATTTAAAACAAATAACTTTTTTTCGAAGTGATGTTTTTTTAAGCAGGATCTTTTTTGTAAATCTTTGTAAAGAAAAAAGTGCGGTCAAAAACGAGATGATTTTTGACCGCACTTCAATGTTTAAAAGTTTAATTAATTCAAGTATTTAAATACTTTGACGACTTTTTGAACACCAGTAACTTTACTTGCAATTTCTGCCGCTGAGTCACCTTGTGATTGAGTGACGTTTCCGAGTAAGAATACTTCACCATTTTCGGTGATCACTTTCACATCTGTGGCTTTTACATTATCGCCAACGAAGAGTTTTGATTTAATTTGTGTGGTAATCCAACTGTCTTTGGTAATTTGACCAAAGTTAATTTTATTGCCCACACGTAATTCATTATAGACATCATTCACACCGTCCACGCCTTTTGCAAGACTGGTTGCGGTTTCTTTCACGCCTTCACTCGGTACTTGACCAATCAATAACACACGTCCGCTATAAGAAACGGCATGGACACGACCTTCCGATTTAATTTGTGCATCTTTATCTAATGCATTTTCAACTTTTACTTCTAAAGTTTCATCATCGACTTGCGTACCCATCGTGCGAGGATCTGTTGCAACTTTTGCGCCAGCTGCTGCGCCACCAACAACCGCAGCTACACAGCCTTGTAACATAATTGATGCGCCTAGGACGAAGGCTAATTTTTTAAATGGGGTCAATTTCATTATTAATCTCCTTTTTATAAATGAGTGAGTTAATTAGTTAGTCAATTAATTTTAGAAATAGTTTGGTTGGAAAATCCTTTAATGTCAAGCTCTTGGGAAAAGTGTGCTATCAATAAGCTCACAAAGTGCGTTAATCACGAATAAATGGTTTTCTAAAATACGTGTTTCCTTATTGGCTGGAATGGAGATCTCTAAATCAGTTTCAGCCAATACACCTTGAATCGCATCGTTATTTGAACCCGTTAAAGCAATCACCTGAATTTCTTTATTAACTGCATTGGAAATCGTATTTAGCACGGCTTTTTCTGTTCCTAAAGGGGCAAAGGCGAGCAATAAATCGCCAGGCTTAGCGATAGCGTTAAATTGATGTTGATAAAGTTGATCGGTAGGTTGATCAAAAACCAGTGAAGAACCAACCGCACTTTCAAGGCTAAGTAGTACAGAAGGCAAGCTAGGGCGTTCAAAATCATAGCGATTAAGCAGATTTGATACTAAGAATTGCGCATTAGCATAAGAGCGGGAGACCCCACAAGCAATGATTTTATTACCACTCAGTAAACATTGCATCACCATTTGGGTGGCGTTAGCAATATTTTCCGAAAGCATGCTAGACGCAGCAATTTGAATTTGAATACTTTCGCTATAAATATCTTTTACTTTTTGTAACATTATAAAAAGCCATTAATCGAGAAAATTAGGAATCCATTGAATATCTTGGGGCGTTTTGCCAAAGGCGATTAAATCAAAACGACAATCGGCATCTTCTAAACTCATGTTTTGTTTCATTAGCCATAAATTTGCAGCATCCAACCATTTTTGTTGTTTTTGCCAATCTACGCTTTCTATTGCCGAGCCAAAGGCATTATTAGAACGCTGGCGAACTTCAACAAAAACGATGGTTCCTTTGTCACTCATAATAAGATCAAGTTCACCACATTTGAAATTTTGATTAGCCGCAATAAATTTTAAGCCTTTTGATTCTAAAAAAAGGCGAGCTTGATGCTCAAAGCTCGCCCCTTGTTGACGTTTTAAAGAAAACATTAGTTTGCTACTGGTACAATTGCACCATCTTGATATTGATACCAAGTCATATCTCGTTCAACATTACAATTTGTACCCGCACTTAAAATACCAGTTAAACCACTTAAGCGATATCCTGGTACTTGGCGTAATTCATTAAATTGATTGATGAGTAACCAAGCATCCGCCCCCATTGCATATAAACGCATTAATTGATATTCACCGCCAGGTGTTTTAGCGAGTTTTTGATATTGTGGTGAATTGGTTTCTTTAAAAAATGGAATATCACTAAATTGAACACCATTCATTTAATTTTGATATTCCATAGTTCACTAAAAATCCACCAACCACTAGCCATAAATAAATCAGTATCCCTAAAATCAGAGGTTTTAATCCAGCTTTCTTGATTGCGCTTGCTTGCGTAGTTAAGCCAAGGGCAGCCATCGCTGAAATTAATAAGAAAGAATCGATTTCAACTAATAATTTCACGAGTTCTTTTGGTAATAAATCAAAAGAATTAAAAATCGCAACGCCAATAAAAAGTACAGCAAACCAAGGAATTGTAATTTTGTGTGACGTATTTTCTGATACTCCATTACTACGTGTTAATAACCAAGAAAGCATTAATAAAAATGGTGCAAGCATCATCACTCGGATCATTTTGGAAATGACGGCAGTATTCGCCACGATAGGATCAATATTTTCCCCAATCGCATAAACTTGAGCCACTTCGTGTACACTAGAACCAACATAAATACCAAATTGATGGGCGTTAATTAAATGTTGTGACCACGTGTAGAACAAGGGGTAAGTAAAAATAGCAAGAGTCCCGAAAATGACCACTACGGCAATTGCCACTGAAACTTTATGGGATTCTGCTTTGGTAACAGGCTCTGCCGCCATCACTGCTGCTGCACCGCAAATGCTGCAACCTGCCCCAGTGAGATAAACCAATTGTTTATCCATTTTTAGATAACGAATGCCTAAAAGTGCGGTAAAAAAGAAGGTTGAAATTAGCATGATTGCATCAGTGACGACAGCATTTAATCCGACATCAGCAATATCGCCAAAAGTGAGGCGAAAACCATACAGCACAATGCCAGTGCGAAGAAGCGTGCCTTTCGCAAATAACACGCCTTTTTCCACTTGTGTTGAAAATTGCGGATAAATGGTATTGCCGATTGCCATTCCCAGCAAAATGGCAATAATTAAAGCACTGATATGATAATGATGGGAAAAATCAGTGTTTCCTAAATAGTTAGCAAGTATAGCGATAATCGCGATAAATATAAGTCCGAAATAAAAGGGACGTGTGTTCATTTTTTCTCTCCTTAGGGAGTGTTTTTGTCTTTTACCCAAGCAGTTTCATCTAAAATTTTGCCAAAATAACTTTCCACTAAACGACCAGTTACATCTGTTTGAGGATCGGTAAATAGCGTTTTAGGCGTACCGCTCTTTATCATTTTCCCTTTATCCATCACGATGACTGTGTCTGCAATATGTTTAATCACGCCGAGGTCTTGGCCTACATAAATGTAAGAGATGTCTAAACGTTGCTGCAGATCAAGGGTTAAATTTAGTAATTGAATGCGCACCGAGGCATCTAAATTACCAAGTGCATCATCTATAATAATTATTTCAGGTTCTAAAATCAGCGCGCGTGCCAAAGCGACACGCTGTTTTTGGCTGATAGAAAGATTTTTGAGATTAAATTACTACTAGTTTGAAATTGATTTATTTTGCTGTCAAGCACTTGGGAACAAGGTATGGTCAACTAATTCACAAAGGGCATTGATAACAAAAAGATGGTTTTCTAGGACTCGACTTTCTTTGGTTGCCGGAATCGATATTTCTAAATCACTATCAGCTAAAATTCCTTGAATGGCGTCGTTATTAGAGCCAGTGAGTGCAATGACATTAACTTCTTTATTTACTGCATGAGAAATAGTGTTTAGCACAATTTTCTCTGTTCCCAAAGGTGCAAAAGCGATAAGTAAGTCACCTGGTTTGGCAACAGCATTAAATTGGTGACAATACAATTCTTCAGGCGAGTGTTCAAAAACAAGAGAAGAACCCACCGCACTTTCTAAACTCAAGAGCACAGAGGGAAAACTCGGTCTTGCTAAATCATATCGATTAAGCAAGTTAGATACGAGAAACTGCGCATTGGAATAAGATCGAGAGACGCCACAAGCGATCACTTTATTGCCGCCTAGCAAACATTGCATCACCATTTGGGTAGCGTTAGCAATATTTTCCGACAGCATGCTAGACGCAGCAATTTGAATTTGAATACTTTCGCTATAAATATCTTTTACTTTTTGTAACATTATAAAAAGCCATTAATCGAGAAAATTAGGAATCCATTGGATATCACTGGCGGTTTTTCCAAAGGCGATAAGATCAAAACGACAATCCGCATCTTCGAGGCTTAGGTTACGTTTGGCAAGCCACAAATTTGCGGCATTTAGCCATTTTTGTTGCTTTTGCCAATCTACACTTTCAACAGCAGATCCAAATGCTGAGTTGGAGCGTTGGCGTACTTCAACAAACACAATGGTTTGCCCGTCTTGCATAACGAGATCTAATTCACCGCATTTGAAATGTTGATTTGCTGCGATGAATTTGAGACCTTTAGACTCTAAGAAAAGGCGGGCTTGATGTTCAAAGCCCGCCCCTTGTTGACGTTTTAATGAAAACATGGATTAGTTCGCAACCGCTACCACGTTACCATCTTGTACTTGATACCATGTCATATCGCGATCTACATCACAGTTTGAATCCGCGCTAAGCTGACCGGTTAAACCACTTAAGGTGTAACCTGGCACTTGGCGTAATTCATTAAAGTGATTGATGAGTAACCATGCATCAGAACCCATTGCATATAAACGCATTAATTGGAATTCACCACCGGTTGAGCCGGCCACTTTTTGATATTGTGAAGAATCGCTTTGTTTAAAGAATGGTATATCACTAAATTGGACGCCATTCATTTTCGCATAGTATTCTGGTGTATTGCTTGCCGCGTTAGAACGGGAGCTTGCATAAATACGGACATTCGGATTGCTGGTATCTAAATAACCTTTGATCTCAGCCAATTCATCTGGTGAAGAGATGACATAAAGTGCACTTGTATCTTGCTGTGCACCTTGGAAGAAGTAGGTAATGTCAGCCGGTAAGTTATAGTAGCGAATATTCGCATCTGTACCCGCTAAACGTTGCCAACGCACGTTGAATGCGTTTCCTACACGTTGTCCTAAATCATTTTGCGGCATGGCAACAATTGGATTGCGAATACCATCTTTCCACATTTTGTTCGCCGCAGACTCTGCTTCATCTTCTGGAGATAAACCGTAATAACAGACTTGGTTAATTGCTTGAGTATTTGCTGTTGCATTTAATGTGAGCACATCCATGCCTTGTACTGCGCTTGGGTTCGCAATGATGGCATCGACGTTTTGTTTAAGTAGTGGACCCACTAACGCTTTAATACCCGATGCTTTTGCCTGCGTAATAATGTCATTAATCGGGGTAGTTGATGAGTCAAACACTTGTACTGGAATGGTTGAGTCACCTTTTGCATCGTTAAAACCTGATTGAATAGTTGTACCTAAAATTTGACCATCGCCGCTTAAAGGTAAGACTAAACCAATTTGAGCTAAATTCGTTTGTTGGAAATTCAATAAGCTTTCTAGCTCTTTAGGGAAAAAGGTTGCCGCAACGTGATTTGGATAAGTGGATTTCCAGCTTTGTAACGCTTGGCTTAGTTGTACTGGCTGACGGATGTTGTCATTATAAGCTTTAATTAAGGTGAGCCAACCGCCTAATGCCACGCTACCTTCATCTGAGGCATTATTGATGACAGCGGCATTCGCAGAACGGAGTAATGACCAAGTTTTATCAACATTATCTTTACGACGTTGCATGTCTGTTAAATTTTCATCCATTTTGATGCGTGCTTTTACCGCTTCAATCACGTCTTTACGATTTTCTGCTGTTTGAGCAAAGGTTTCGTAATAACGAGATTTTTGTGATGGACTTAATTTAGTCAGATCGAGTGCACGTAATTTACCTTCAGCAACATCATTATTACCTTTTGCTGCGGCGATGCGCGCTTCAATTAACGTACGATCTAATTGTTGTGCTTCGTTTAAGTCAACTAACTCCGTTAATAACTCTTCTGCTTGGGGTACTTTATTTTCAGAAATTAGTACACGAGCTGCTAAGAGTTTGTATGTTTGTTGATCTTCTTTATCCTGTGTTTGCCCTAATTTGTTCATATAAAATTCAGAACTCGCATTGGCATCACGTTGTAATGTTTGGGTAAAGCTGCTACCGAATAAGTTAGAACAACCTGCTAATGCAACAGACAATAAAATCGGCATTAAACGTTTTTTAAAACGACCGCCTTGTAATAGAATAGACATATTCGCTCCATAATGAATAAATCAATAATGGGCGATCTTACTTATCTCACAATGTAAAAGCAAACAAAAATGAATGATTTAACCGGAATTTTATATATTGTCGCTACGCCAATCGGGAATTTACAAGATATTACACAACGTGCTTTAGAGATCTTTTCACAAGTGGATTTAATTGCTGCGGAAGACACGCGCCACAGTGGTTTATTGCTTAGTCATTATGGTATCAAAAAGCCTTTTTTCGCCTTGCATGATCACAATGAACAAGAAAAAGCACATGTGTTGGTAGAAAAGCTAAAACAAGGTACCAATATTGCATTAATTTCTGATGCAGGAACGCCCTTGATTAGCGATCCGGGTTTTCATTTAGTGCGTCAATGTCGTGAGGCAGGCATTAAAGTAGTACCGTTACCCGGTGCTTGTGCAGCAATTACGGCATTATGTGCATCGGGCATTGCGTCAGACCGTTTTTGCTTTGAAGGTTTTTTACCTGCGAAAACCAAGGCACGTAAAGATAAGTTAGAAAACGTCACAGAAGAAGACCGCACTTTAATCTTCTATGAATCAACGCACCGCATTTTAGATACCCTTGCCGATATGCAAGATGTATTAGGTGGCGAACGCTATGTTGTACTTGCCCGTGAAATTACGAAAACGTGGGAAACCATTGCAGGGGATAAATTAAGTGATCTTCGTCAATGGTTAAGTGAAGATCCGAATCGCACGAAAGGTGAGATGGTGTTAATCGTGGAAGGCAAACCCAAATCAGAAGATAGCGAAGAATTTTCACCACAAGCAATTAAAGCACTCACTTTAATAGCTAAAGAATTACCTTTAAAAAAAGCCTCGGCGATTGTGGCTGAACTTTATGGTTATAAGAAAAATGCCTTATACCAATTTGGATTGGATAATTTAGATTAGTCAAAAAACTATCCCACCTCTTCAGCAAAGAGGGGCGAGGGGAGATTTAGCAGAATTAATTTTTATAAATTTCGGAGAACAAATGTTAAAACAGGTTTCAGATACCTTACTTGCACCAAGTAATTTATCGCATCAATCATTGCTTAATATTTTTGATGTGATGTCGCATCGTCATATTGATTATGCGGATCTTTATTTTCAATTGAGCCAAGATGAAAGCTGGGTATTAGAAGACAGTATTATTAAAGAAGGTGGCTTTCATATTGATCGCGGTGTGGGTGTACGCGCAGTTTCTGGCGAGAAAACAGGCTTTGCGTATTCTGACCAAATCAACTTAGCCTCATTACAACAATGTGCAGAGGCCGTAAAAGGTATCGCACAAATTAAAGAAGGCAATTTAATTTCGCCTCAAGCATTTAATGCGGTGAATGCAGTTCAGCGTTATGCAGCGATTAATCCGTTAGAAAGTTTAAGCAAAGAGAAAAAGATCGAGTTATTGCACCTCGTGGATCGTACAGCTCGAGCCGAAGATTCTCGTGTCACACATGTCTCCGCCGCATTAAGTTCGATTTATGAAGAAGTGCTAGTAGTCGCAACAGATGGTACACTGGCCGCAGATATTCGCCCGCTTGTGCGTTTATCCATTTCTGTTCTCGTGGAAGAAGATGGTAAACGTGAGCGGGGTAGTTGCGGTTCAGGTGGACGCTTTGGCTTAGATTGGTTCTTTGAAGTAGTAAATGGGGATATTCGTGCCGTTAATTTTGCAAAAGAAGCCGTTCGTCAAGCCCTTGTGAATTTAAGTGCGGTCGCGGCACCAGCAGGATTAATGCCTGTGGTATTAGGAGCCGGCTGGCCTGGCGTATTGCTTCATGAAGCGGTGGGACACGGTTTAGAAGGGGATTTCAACCGTAAAGAAAGCTCTTTATTTACAGGGAAAATTGGTGAGTTAGTGACGTCGCCATTATGTACAATTGTGGATGATGGCACATTACAAAATCGCCGAGGTTCTTTAACCATTGATGATGAAGGTGTACCAAGTCAGTGTAACGTTTTAATCAAAGACGGGATTTTGCAAGGCTATATGCAAGATAAACTTAACGCTCGATTAATGGGTGTGAAACCAACAGGGAATGGTCGTCGTGAGTCTTATGCGCATTTGCCAATGCCACGAATGACGAATACCTATATGTTAGCGGGTCAAAGCAAATTTGAAGATTTAGTAGCTTCAGTAGATCGCGGTATTTATGCACCGCACTTTGGTGGTGGGCAAGTGGATATTACCTCAGGTAAATTTGTGTTCTCGACATCTGAAGCTTATCTTATTGAAAAAGGCAAAATTACCAAACCAGTTAAAGGGGCTACGTTAATTGGCAGCGGTATCGATGTGATGCAAAAAGTTTCGATGGTCGCAGATGAAACAGACTTAGATCTTGGGATCGGTGTTTGTGGCAAAGATGGGCAAAGTGTGCCGGTCGGCGTTGGTCAGCCAGCCTTGAAAATAGATGAAATCACCGTTGGTGGAACCAATTAAACATAAGCCCGATAATCATATCGGGCTTTTTCTTTCTTTCGTATCTAAGTGCGGTCCGTTTTTCATCTATTTTTGATTAATTAGTTTCTGATGAATCATTATTTCGTTAGGCTAAAAGTTAAACACACTACACATTTCTCTCGATTCTTTTATGATCCCTATCACAATATCTTGTAAAACCAGTTAAAAAAATTCCCCAAATAACCGTAATAAGTGATACATTTACCGTCGCATGACTTTTTGTCATTTAAGAGACAGGGACAGGCGTGAGTTTGTCTGAAATTTCATCAACCAGAGGGAAACATTTATGTTAATTGGTGTACCTAGAGAACTGCTTGATAGCGAAAATCGTGTGGCGGCGACGCCAAAAACGGTTCAGCAGATCTTAAAACTGGGCTTTGATGTCATCGTAGAACACGATGCGGGATTCAAAGCAAGTTTTGAAGACCAAGCATTTATCGACGCCGGCGCAAAAATTGGCTCAAGTTCAGAAGTGTGGCATTCGGATGTGATTTTTAAAGTGAATCCACCAACGGATGCAGAAATTGATCAAATGAAGGAAGGTGCAACACTAGTGAGCTTCATTTGGCGCGCACAAAATCCGGATTTAATGAAAAAACTCACGTCGAAAAAAATTAATGTATTAGCGATGGACTCAGTACCACGTATTTCCCGTGCGCAAGCGCTTGATGCATTAAGCTCTATGGCGAATATTTCTGGTTATCGTGCGGTGATTGAAGCGGCTCATGAATTTGGTAGTTTCTTCACTGGACAAATTACCGCCGCAGGTAAAGTGCCACCGGCAAAAGTGTTAGTCATTGGTGCGGGTGTAGCAGGTCTTGCCGCGATTGGTGCAGCCAATAGCCTTGGAGCGATTGTACGTGCTTTTGACTCTCGTCCAGAAGTAAAAGAACAAGTACAAAGTATGGGCGCGTCTTTCTTAGAAATTGATTTCAAAGAAGAAGGCGGTAGTGGCGATGGTTACGCGAAAGTAATGTCAGAAGAATTTAACCGTCGTGCGATGGAGCTTTATGCGGAACAAGCCAAAGAAGTGGATATCATTATTACCACTGCAGCAATTCCAGGTAAACCAGCTCCTCGCTTAATCACGAAAGAAATGGTTGATTCCATGAAACCAGGTTCTGTGGTGGTGGACTTAGCGGCTGCAACTGGTGGTAACTGTGCTTACACTGAAGCAGGAAAAGTCGTCACCACTGAAAACCAAGTAAAAATCATTGGTTATACCGATTTCCCAAGTCGTTTACCAACACAATCTTCCCAACTTTACGGTACAAACTTAGTTAATTTATTAAAACTACTTTGTAAAGAAAAAGACGGCAATATCAATATCGATTTTGACGATGTGGTATTACGCGGTGTGACAGTGGTACGTGATGGGGAAGAAATTCCACCAGCACAAATCCAAGTATCAGCACAACCAAAACAAGAAGCTAAAGCGGCACAAAGTGCGGTTAAAAAAGAGGAAGAAAAACCAGCAGATCCTCGCATCAAATACGGTGTGATGGCGGGTGTAGGTGTATTATTCCTCTGGCTTGCATCGGTGGCGCCAGCGGCATTCCTTTCTCACTTCACCGTATTTGTATTGGCTTGTGTAGTCGGTTACTACGTGGTTTGGAACGTTAGTCACGCTTTACACACCCCACTTATGGCGGTAACCAATGCGATTTCAGGTATCATCATTGTGGGTGCATTACTGCAAATTAGACAACCAACAGGCAACTTCTTCATTGATGCATTAGCCTTTGTGGCAATCTTGGTGGCAAGCATCAACATCTTTGGTGGTTTCCGTGTAACCCAACGTATGTTGGCGATGTTTAGAAAAGGTTAAGGAGAAGACGATGTCTGAAGGTTTAGTACAAGCAGCCTATATTATCGCTGCATTACTTTTCATTATGAGCTTAGCCGGTCTTTCTAAACACGAAACGGCAAAAGCCGGTTGCTGGTATGGTATTGTCGGTATGACAATTGCCCTTGTTGCAACCATTTTCGGCCCACAATCTGAAGGTACACTATGGATCATTATTGCGATGATCATCGGTGGCGTGATTGGTGTTCAACGTGCATTAAAAGTTGAAATGACTGAAATGCCTGAACTTGTTGCGATCCTTCACAGCTTTGTAGGTTTAGCAGCAGTGCTCGTAGGCTTTAACAGTTACGGTTTAACAAACGAAACTGATCCTGTGTTAATGAATATCCATAACGTTGAAGTATTCTTAGGGATCTTCATCGGTGCGGTAACATTCACGGGTTCTATCGTGGCATTTGGTAAATTAAGCGGCAAAATCAATTCAAAAGCATTAATGTTGCCACATCGCCATAAATTAAATTTAGCGGCGTTAGTAGTTTCTGCTTTATTGATGGTTGCTTTCTTAAACAACCCAGATAATATCTTCCCAGTGTTACTCATGACCGCGATTGCACTTGCATTCGGCTGGCACTTAGTGGCATCTATCGGTGGTGCGGATATGCCGGTTGTGGTTTCAATGCTTAACTCTTATTCTGGTTGGGCAGCGGCTGCAGCAGGTTTCATGTTGAGCAATGACTTGCTTATCGTTACTGGTGCATTAGTGGGTTCTTCTGGTGCGATTCTTTCTTACATTATGTGTAAAGCGATGAACCGCTCATTTATCAGCGTTATTGCGGGTGGTTTTGGTAATGATGTTCAAGTGTCTTCTGATGAAGAACAAGGTGAACACCGTGAAACAACGGCAGAAGAAGTGGCTGAATTACTCAAAAATGCAAGCTCTGTGATCATTACTCCAGGATATGGTATGGCAGTAGCACAGGCGCAATATCCAGTGGCTGAAATTACGGCGAAATTGCGTGAGCGTGGCATTAACGTGCGTTTCGGTATTCACCCTGTGGCAGGTCGTTTACCGGGTCATATGAACGTACTTTTAGCGGAAGCGAAAGTGCCTTATGACATCGTACTTGAAATGGATGAAATCAATGACGATTTCGCGGATACTGATGTGGTATTGGTTATCGGTGCAAACGACACCGTAAATCCAGCTGCAATGGAAGATCCAAACAGTCCAATCGCCGGTATGCCAGTGTTAGAAGTATGGAAAGCTCAAAACGTTATCGTATTCAAACGCTCTATGGCGGTAGGTTACGCAGGCGTTCAAAACCCATTATTCTTCAAAGAAAACACTCAAATGCTCTTTGGTGATGCAAAAGAACGTGTTGATGACATTCTTACTGCATTAAACAAATAAGCAAAAAACTGAAGTAAAACTGACCGCACTTTGAGAGATTAAAGTGCGGTTTTTTTTATATGTTTTTTAGTGCTTATATGATTAAATAACCGAACTTTAAGAAGTAATACACTAACTTCCCAAAATCAAAATAGGCGAGGGAGCTATAAAATGAGATTTACATTACTACTATTATTATCTCTAACTTTATTTGGTTGTTCTTTTGGAGGATTTCAACCACCACCACCATACTATAGTTGGCGCTTACATAATGCGGATGCATTATTCCCTGAATCAGATCCTAATGTTTTAACTAAATATGTTGATAGAAAAGAAAAAGATATGAAGGATTGCGGTATGGATTTTGTTACCGGTGAAAGTGTTAATCCAGAAGTGAATCTTTGTTTAGAGAAAAAAGGTTGGTATCTAGAAGGCGGTCCAGTTTGTGAAGAAAGACTAATGTGGGATAGTCCAATATGTATCCAATGGCGAAAAAAACATAGCAAACCTGATGCAAAACCTTGGAAGTAAGTATTGGGTATTACAACTTTCGTTTATTTCTCGATTTTTCTTTCCATAAAATATTAAAGTGATATTTTATGTATGTTTTTTAGGGCTTATATGATTAAGTAACCGAGCTTTAAGAAGTAATACACTAACTTTCCAAAATCAAAATAGGCGAGGAAATGATAAGATGAGATTTACATTACCACTATTATTATCTCTAACTTTGTTTGGTTGTTCTTTTGGCGGATTTAAGCCAGCACCACAATATTATCATTGGCGTTTGCGTAATGCAGATGCATTATTCCCTGAATCAGATCCTAATGTTTTAACTAAATATGTTGATAGAAAAGAAAAAGATATGAAGGATTGCGGTATGGATTTTGTTACCGGTGAAAGTGTTAATCCAGAAGTGAATCTTTGTTTAGAGAAAAAAGGTTGGTATCTTGAAGGTGGTCCAGTTTGTGAAGAAAGACTAATGTGGGATAGTCCAATATGTATTCAATGGCGAAAAAAACATAGCAAACCTGATGCTAAGCCTTGGGGGTAAGTATTAGGCATTACAACTTTCGTTTATTTCTATTAAACAAAAAAGTGCGGTCAAAATTGACCGCACTTTTTTACATTAACGTTGAATCAAATAGCGTAATTTAGTGCCATCTTGTTCTACGCTTAATAGTGTGTAACCGTGGTTTTTAGTATCAACAGGAATGTTGTTGATAGATTGGGCACAGTCACTTAATAGCTCTAAAATTTCGCCTTTTTGCAATTGCGGCATAGTTTCGAGCATCACGATTGCTGGATACGGGCAAGGTTCACCTAGCGTATCTAACGTGTAATCTGGGGTGATGTCTTTTGGATCTTTATCTAATTTTTGAACAACGGTAAATGCCATAATAATGTCCTCTTTTTTTGAATGAATTCGTTAATATTTAATTAGCAACCACAAGTTTGTGGATTTGCTGCCGCAATTTTTGCTTTGGCTTTTTTCAAGAAGTGGCGTTCCCACCAAACAACAGCGATTAAGCAGAGAATAAGTAAGCCGTAATTCACTAATAAACCGCCAACTGGGCCAAAGGATTTCAATAAGTTAAGTTTTTCGTAATCTAACGCAAGTACAGGCGCAAGATCGTCCCATGCGTAGGCTAAATAGGTTGAACCAACAACATTACCCACGCCTACCCACATAAAGTGAACTTGACCTTCCATTGAGCGGTACATCCAACCGGTTTCACATCCGCCGGCTAACACAATACCGAAGCCAAATAATAAACCACCGATAATTGCATTTGGGCCCGCCCACATGATTTTGGCAGGGACGCCTAATTGAATGTAGCTGAATACGCCAAGCGTACCTACGATAATACCGAAGATGATGGCTTTTGCCATATAAGCACGACCGGTTACCCATAAATCACGGAAGGCAGAAGTAAAGCAGATTTGAGCACGTTCAATTAATAAGCCGAAAGCTAACCCACAAAGCATCGCAAAACCCAGTTTGACGGAGTTTGTCATCACATAAAGTGAAGCAATCAGGTAAGCAAAAAAGACCACCATGCCAATCCAAAAACGACGACTTGCTTGTTTCGGATCCGTTTCTTGTAATTTTGCCGCGCCTTTTTTCAATTCTAATTTCACGCGGAATATCGGAAGTAAGGTGACTTTTACCCCTGCATAAGTACCTACAGCAGTGGCAATAGTGAAGAACCAAGCGTGAACAGAAAATTGTGGAATACCGGTGAAGAGAGAGGCGAGGTTACAGCCCATTGCTAAACGTGCACCAAAACCGGCCAATGCACCACCAATGAGGGCTTGAACAATACGACGTTTGTGCGGTTGATTACGCCATTTTACGTTGTTTGCCCAAAGTGCAGCCGAAATACATCCCGCGAACATACCTAAAATCATCACGCCATCAATACGGGTGAAGATCGTACCTTGCATGCCGATAATTTTATAATAGCTCCAGTCGGACACATCGACGCCTAGCGCTTGCAAAGCATGACCGCCCCAACGGGTAAATTCCCCTGTAACCGCCCAATAAGTGCCAGTTACCCCAAAGTAATAAGCTGAAATAAGCCCCGCAGCAATAACTGCAGCAACAGGATTCCAGTATTTGATCAGATAATTTTGTTTGAATTGCTGCAAAATCTCTTTCATGAGTGAGTAAATCCTTAAAATGAAATGATGATTTGCAAGTGCGGTATAAAATGAAGATATTTTGAAGTGTCTGCCATTTTCCTATACACAAAACTTGCGATATAAGACAAATGAATTGTCGAGCAAGATAATAGCATTTGTTTTTTGTTAATGCACGAGGGGAGGGATAATTATTTGTGGGTAATTTTGAATTTTAAGATGAGAGAATAAAGTCAATCTATAGCCTTTATTTTTTCCTCAATATCAATTTTTCAATTAAAAAAACGAAGACTAGGGTAATAAGCATCGTAAGTCCACCAGCTAGAATAGCTAATAAACAAATTACCCAAGCAGATTTGTCCATATTAAGGAAAGCAAAGAAATAGAAACCAAATAGTAGGGAAAATGCACACCATAATCCCCAACTTAATTTGGAATATTTATTGAATAGAAATTCAAATAGCCCTTCAAAAAATAAACGGAAAAAACATTCAAAGATAATATTACCCATACGTTGTTTCAATACTAAGTCATAATAATGATTTGTTTAGACAAACTTTCAGCCTGACTAAATGTTAAGAGAAAACTTAAACGGGTAATTTCATTTCTCGGACACGCATAGTTAATCCATCGATTAACAATAAGCGTCCACATAAATTTGAACCGATTTTTAACCGCACTTTGATGGCTTCTAAGGCTTGAATAGAGCCAACAACGCCCACAATTGGCGCTAGTACGCCCGCCTCTACACAACTTAAAACGTTTTGTCCAAAGAGCTGGCTAAGCTGGCGATAGGTTGGGGTATTGGGTTCATAAGTAAAGACGGATACTTGTCCTTCTAAACGGATTGCAGCACCAGAAACTAGCGGGATCTTCGCTTTCTCACAACCACGATCGAGTGCATTACGGATATCTACGTTATCGGTGCAATCTAATATCACATCAAAGTGCGGTATGATTTCCGCGAGTTTTTCTTCGGAAAGTTGTGCATTGATGGTTTCAATTTCTACATGAGGATTAATCTGCTGCAAGGCAATTTTTGCCGATTCCACTTTAGGCATATTTAATCGGCTATCGGTATGTAATACCTGACGTTGCAAATTGGAAAGCGATACCGTGTCGAAATCCAACAAGGTTAAATGCCCCACGCCAGCGGCAGCAAGATATTGACTTGCCGCACAGCCTAAACCGCCCAGACCGACAATTAACATTCTGCTGTCTTTCAGCTTTTCTTGCCCGTCAAAATCAACTGCTTTTAAGATGATTTGGCGGTTATAGCGCAGTTCTTCTTCGTAGCTTAATTCAGCCATTATTGCCCCAATAGGTGATTAAAAGGTTCAATGGTGACGATTTCTCCCGCAGCTACATTGCCGCGATCTTTTTCGAGGCGAATAAAACAGTTACTTTTCACAAAAGAACTGAATAAATGTGAGCCTTGGAAACCAACAGGGTGCACTTCAAGTTGACCATTTTCATTAATTTGATAGAAACCGCGTTGGAAATCTAAACGTCCCGGTGATTTTTTCAAATTGATTTGGGCAATCGCTTGAAAGTGCGATTGTTTTTTCGGGTGTTTTTTACCGCTTAATTTGGCAATAGCCGGTTGAACTAATTGATAGAATGTCACTAATGCAGAAACCGGATTGCCAGGTAAACCACAGAACCAAGCATTTTCTAATTTACCAAATGCAAATGGTTTGCCGGGTTTCATTGCTATTTTCCAGAAATTCACTTGGCCTACTTTTTCTAACACAGTTTTCGTGAAATCAGCCTCACCCACCGAAACGCCACCGCTTGTGATCACAAGATCGGCCTGGGCTTGTGCTTGCACAAAAGCCGCTTCAAATTCTGCTTGGTTATCCGGCAGAATACCGAAGTCGAGCACGTCACAATTTAATTTTTCTAGCATTAATTTCACGGTGAAACGGTTGGTATCGTAGATTTGTCCCGCTTCTAATGGTTTGCCAACAGGCACTAATTCATCACCCGTTGAAAGCACAGCCACTTTTAAGCGTGGATATGCTTTGACTTCAGCAATGCCTAATGATGCAAGTAAAGGCAAAGAAACGGCATTTAACTCATCCCCTTGATGTAATACCACATCACCTTTTTTCACATCCTCACCAATACGACGGATATTTTGATTGGCTTTTGGTAATGCGGAAAAAGTCACAGTTCCATCTTCATTAACGGTGACATCTTCTTGCATAACCACCGCATCAGCACCTTCAGGAATCATCGCACCTGTCATAATTCTGACCGTACTTTGTGCTACCCATTCCCCTTGAAACGGATTACCCGCAAAGGATTTTCCTGCGACAGAAAGCGTCATGGATTGCTGTAAATCGGCTAAACGAACTGCATAGCCATCCATTGCGGAGTTATCAAAAGAAGGCACGTTAATCGGAGAAATCACATCTTCCGCACAGACACGATCTGCGGCTTCAGTTAAAGGTAGTATTTCAGTTTTTGTCGGGAAGGGAAGTTGGTTGAGCATTTGCGCCAAGGCATCTTCAAGTGGCAACATAATGAATCCTTTGGGTTGAGCGAAATAAAAGTGGATATATTGTAGCCCGAAATACAATATGAAGGAAATTAATAAATTAGGGTGATTTTTCGCATTTTACGAATAATTCATCTTTTGCTAAAATGACGCATTATTTTTTTATAAATGGAAAGTGAATGAACGCTATTTCACCTGATGCGGAAAGTGTCCGCCGCGCCTTGGTAGCCAAAGGCATCGAAACACCAATGATTGATCCGACTCAATGTAAAGATGAGCGCCGTGCGGCGATTGCTTCGCATGTGCGTGAAGTGATGAAATTGATTGGATTAGATCTGCGTGATGATAGCTTAGAAGAAACGCCAAATCGTTTAGCTAAAATGTTTATTGATGAAATTTTCAGTGGAATGGACTACGCCAATTTCCCGAAAATGACGAAAATCAAAAACCAAATGAAAGTGAGCGAAATGGTGCAAGTGAATGACATCACGTTGACCAGTACTTGCGAACATCATTTTGTGACGATTGATGGTAATGTCGCCGTCGCATATTACCCGAAAGATTGGGTGATTGGCTTGTCTAAAATCAATCGCATTGTGGCGTTTTTTGCGCAACGCCCACAAGTACAAGAGCGTTTAACTGAACAGCTTTTAACGGCATTTCAAACCATTTTAGAAACTGATGATGTGGCAGTTTATGTGAAAGCGACACATTTCTGTGTGAAAGCTCGCGGAGTAAAAGATACCCATAGTTATACCGTGACATCAGCCTATGGCGGGGTCTTTTTAGAAGATCGCGAAACTCGCAAAGAATTTTTATCCTCCATTCAGAAGTAACGAGCAAAAGCACCGAATATTCGGTGCTTTTTTGTTTATTAATTGTACGAATATAAGTTAAAATCAGCCTTTTCATTTTTATTTCGATTTTTATTTTTCTTGAGGATTCTCATGACGAAAGCAAATTCAAAACTTTTTCTTGTTTTATTACTCGGTGTCCTTTCAGCATTTGGTCCGTTTGTGGTGGATCTTTATTTACCTTCATTACCACAACTTGCCACCTTTTTTGAAACAAGTGCTTCAATGACACAACTTACGCTCACCACTGCCATGATTGGTCTAGCGGTGGGGCAGTTACTTCTTGGTCCTCTCAGTGACAAATTTGGGCGAAAAATTCCGCTTATTATTTCATTGGTAATTTATATTATCAGCACGGTCTTAATCGTTTATGCACCAAATATTGAAGCGATGATTGTCTTGCGTGTGATTCAAGGGCTTTCTTCGGCAGGGAGTGTGGTCATTTCTCGTGCGGTCGCAACGGATCTGTATCGAGGCCGTGAAATGACTCGTTTCTTTGGTTTATTAATGACAATTAACGGACTCGCCCCAATTATTTCACCAATCCTTGGTAGTTTATTGTTGGAATACATCAGTTGGAAAGGCGTATTTGTTTTCCTTGCATTGATTGGTGTGATTGTTTTGCTTTTCTGCTTCCGTTTAAAAGAAAGCTTAAGCATCGAAAATCGCTTACAAGGTTCAATACTTTCCACCTTTTTTACGTTTGGTGTGATTATCAAAAATCGCTTATTTATGAGCTATGTAGGAATTCAAAGTTTTTTGCTCGGTTCCATGTTTGCCTATATTGCGGCTTCGCCATTTATTTTTCAAAGTTTCTATGGGTTGAGTGCATTTGTCTTTAGTTTATGTTTTGGTGCGAATGGCACAGCATTAGTCATCGGGGCAAATGTTGGTAGTAAATTGGCAAATCGTAAGGCATTGGCTATTGGCGTATTTGCTTTTGTGGTTGCTGCACTTTATACCATTGCTGTTTTAATTATTCAGCCACACTGGTTATTTGTTGAAATCGGTTTCTTTGCAATGTTGTTATTAATGGGCATAACTTTCCCGGCTATTTCTTCTTTAGCCATGGAAAGTGAGCGTCAATATGCAGGCAGTGCATCAGCTTTGTTAGGTTTTGCACCTTTTTTTTTAGGTGGTGTGGTTTCACCATTAGTCGGGATAGGCAATATTTTCTATTCAACGGCTTTGGTCATTTTGGCTTGTAGTGTATTAGCTTTAGTTATTTATTGGATGGTTCGTCATAAAATTCCAAATTCAGCAGAGTAGTGAAAAGTGCGGTCATTTTTGACGGTGTTTTAAAAAAGAAAAAGGCGAACATCAATTTGTTCGCCTTTTGTTATTTCAGTTTTAGCTTCGAACACTTAATTTCTCAAATTCATCGAAGAATGTTGGGAAGGTTTTAGCCGTACATTTTGGATCTAAAATCGTGACGGAGGTATCCGATAAAGCAATCAACGCAAAGCACATTGCCATACGGTGATCGTTATAGGTCTCAATTTCGGCATGTTTAAATTGAGAAGGGGCAAGCGGTTGAATGCGAATAAAATCCTCACCTTCTTCAACTTCCGCACCGACTTTTCGCAACTCAGCAGCCATTGCAGTAAGGCGATCAGTTTCTTTCACTCGCCAGTTATAAATATTGCGAATAACGGTTTCACCCTTGGCAAATAAGGCAGTTGTGGCAATCGTCATGGCTGCATCAGGAATGTGGTTCATATCCATATCAATGCCATGGAGCTCAGCTTGTTCCGCTTGAATAAAATCTTCACCCCAAGTGATTTTTGCACCCATTTTTTCTAGCACATCGGCAAATAGGCGATCGCCTTGAATGGAATATTTGCCAATTCCTGTCACTTTTACATTGCCTTTAATCGCGGCGGCGGCAAGGAAATAAGAGGCAGATGAAGCATCACCCTCTACCATGTATTTACCTGGTGACAAATAGGACTGGTTACCTTTCACTTTAAACACTTGATAATGTTGATTTTCAACCGAAACACCAAAATCTTTCATCATCGCGAGGGTGATATCAATATAAGGTTTTGAAACTAAATCACCCACAATATGGATATCTAAATCGCCTTCAGCAAGCGGTGCAGCCATTAAAAGTGCGGTCAAAAATTGAGAAGAAATTGAGCCATCAATTTTAACCACGCCACCTTTAATCCCTTGATTGCGAATCGCAACTGGTGGGTAACCGTCATTTTCTAAATAACGAACATTGGCACCTGCTTGAAGAAGCGCATCCACCAAATGTTTGATTGGACGCTCTTTCATACGTGGCTCACCAGTCAAAATAACTTCGCCTTCCGTTTCGCCTTTTAAACAAAGTGCAGCTGTTAAAGGGCGCATGGCGGTGCCTGCATTGCCTAGGAACAGTGATAAGCCATTTTCAACCTGAAATGCGCCACCTAAGCCTTCAACTTCACAGCAAGTTTTATCTTCAGAAAGTTGGTAATTCACACCTAACGCTTTAAGGGCGTTTAACATATGACGAATATCATCACTGTCTAACAGGTTAGTGACCGTTGTGGTACCTTTAGCCAATGCTGCTAATAATAATGCTCGGTTCGATAAGCTTTTCGAACCCGGTAAGTTGATTTTACCTTCAATGCGAGAAATTGGCTCTAAAGTGATTGCTTTCATTACAAGACCACCGTTTTATTTTTATACACAAAAATACGATCATGTAAGGCAAGATCAAGCGCACGGCTTAATACTGTTTTTTCCACATCACGGCCTGCACGCATCATGGCATCGGCAGAGTAAGTGTGATCCACATTAATCACATTTTGCATAATGATCGGACCTTGATCCAATTCATTATTAATAAAGTGGGCTGTTGCACCAATAATTTTCACACCGCGTTCATAGGCTTGTTGATAAGGTTTTGCCCCAATAAATGCGGGTAAGAATGAATGGTGAATATTAATCACCCGATTTGGATAACGTGCTACGAATTCTGGATTTAATACACGCATATATTTTGCTAATACAATGTAATCAGGTGCATATTCATCAATTTTTTCAGCCAGTAATTTATCATGTTCCACACGAGTGAGACCTTCATGACTGACACAATGGAATGGAACGTCAAAACGTTCAACTAATTCGCGTAAATTATCGTGATTTCCAATGACTGCCGCAATTTCTACGTCTAACGCACCGTAGTAATTTTTCATTAAAATATCACCTAAGCAATGCGCTTCTTTGGTGACTAAAATTACGATACGTTTACGTTTTGCACTGATTAGGCGACAGTTTGTCCCTTTCGGCAAACTATAATCTAAATCAGCCAGCAGGGTTTCTTCATTAAAAATCCCTTCTAATTCTGTACGCATAAAGAAATGCTTTGTTTCAAAATCAACAAACTCATTATTGTGAAGGATATTTAATTGATGTTTGTAACAAATATTGGTGATTTTAGCGATTAAGCCTTTATCATCTGGACAGTCGGTCAGTAATATTTTCTTTTCTAACATAATGAATATTTTGCAAGGTAAATAAAAAAAGAGAACCCATAAAAATGGGTTCTACATTGTTAATGTGAAATTAGATTTCAAAAGAAGCTAAAGAGGCACCTTTATCTAAGGCCTTTTGAATCACACGAGGTGTACGGCCTTGACCTGTCCATGTTCTTTCTTGACCAGTTTCATCGGTATATTTGTATTTTGCTGGGCGAGGTTCACGTTTTTTACGAATTGAAGAAGGCGCAATACCAATAATTGCGGTTAATTCTTCCGCAGTGATGCCTTCTTGCTTAATTAATTCTTTATATTTTGCGATACGCGCACGACGCTCTTGTTCCGCTTGTTCAATTTCAGCTGCTTGAGCACGTTTTTCTTCAACAGCAGCTTGTAATTTTAAAAGTGAACTTTCGGCTTGTTCTAATGTTAAATCGCGTACAGCGGCGCGTAAACTACGAAGGTTAGTTAAACCTTTTGTTAATTCGTTCATGATGTCCTCTTTTTTATGTGTGTGAATGCTTAATTATTTTAAGGAAGACAATAATAGCGAAAATAATATATTTGGTAAATATTAATTCGCCTAATTTAAAGGATTAATTGGTCTGATCTCATTATACTCCATATTATGGAGTGACTTGTTTTCTATACTATTGCAATCTCTTATTCATAAAATTGTGTAACAATGAATTAACAAATTAATACGTCATTTTTAATAAAAGAATAGATTTCACTGAAAGTGCAAGATTTTATTGGTAATTTTATTCATTTTAATGTAATCTCTCACCATCCTATACAACAGTAGAGGTGCGGTCATTATAAGTATTTTCCTGGAGTGGATAGCGTTGAAGGGAAAGGAAAGGAATGATTGCCGAAATCGAATAGGCGTCATCTTATTCGGTTGGTCACGTCTTCGAAAGGAACGTGACTGTCATAGTTTTTGTGTATTAACTATGGAGCGCTACGGTTCGGTCTGGTCATAATTGTGTCTTTTCTTGCCGTTGTCTCCATTAAATTATTAGGTATAACTTAATGGAACTAGTCGATTATTCTTCATCTATTTATTCAATTATACCCGCATTACTTGCGATTATTTTAGCAATTGCAACGCGTCGGGTTTTGGTGTCCCTTAGTGCAGGGATTATTGTCGGAGCGTTAATGTTGGTCGATTTCAACCCATTGAATGCGCTCATTTATTTAAAAGATAATGTTGTGGCATTGGTTTATAGTAGCGAAGAAGGCATGAATTCAAATATGAATATCGTGTTTTTCTTAGTTTTACTTGGCGTATTGACCGCACTTTTAACTGTGTCAGGCAGCAACCGTGCGTTTGCTGAATGGGCACAAAATAAAATTAAAGGTCGTCGCGGTGCGAAATTATTAGCGGCATCTTTAGTGTTTGTGACATTTATCGATGATTACTTCCACAGTCTTGCTGTAGGTGCGATTGCACGTCCAGTTACTGATCGTTTCAAAGTTTCTCGTGCAAAATTAGCGTACATTCTTGATTCTACTGCTGCACCAATGTGTGTCATGATGCCAGTATCAAGCTGGGGGGCATACATTATTACTCTTGTAGCAGGTTTATTGGCGACGTATTCTATTACCTCTTATACCCCAATGGGCGCATTCGTTGCTATGAGTTCAATGAACTACTATGCGATCTTCTCATTATTAATGGTATTCTTTGTGGCCTATTTCTCATTTGATATTGCATCAATGGCACGTCATGAAAAATTAGCGATGGAGCGCGATTATAAAGAAGAAGTCATTGAAGGTGTGAAAGGTAAAGTTCGCAACTTAATTTTACCGATTTTAGTCTTAATTACCGTCACTGTTTTCATGATGATTCATACGGGTAGTGAGTCCTTAGCGGCGGATGGAAAACCATTTAGTATCTTAGGCGCATTTGAAAATACAACCGTCGGTATTTCGCTTGTGGTTGGGGGTTCAAGTGCGGTTGCGATGTCAACATTATTGATTATTCTTGAGCGTCAAGTTTCTTTACAAGAATACGGAAAAGCGTGGATTGCTGGTATTAAATCCATGTTAGGTGCAATTGCGATCCTATTTTTTGCGTGGACAATCAATAAAGTGGTGGGTGATGCACAAACTGGTAAATACTTATCTTCTTTAGTGAGTGGCAGCATTCCAGTTCAATTTTTACCAGTGATTTTATTTATCCTTGGTTCAGCAATGGCATTCTCAACAGGGACAAGTTGGGGGACATTTGGCATCATGTTACCAATCGCTGCGGCAATGGCGACTAACTCAGCACCAGAATTATTACTTCCTTGTTTGTCTGCAGTTATGGCTGGCGCAGTATGTGGCGACCACTGTTCACCGGTTTCGGATACAACGATTCTGTCGTCAACTGGCGCAAAATGTAACCACATGGATCACGTCACCACACAATTACCTTATGCAGCAACTGTCGCAACAGCAAGTGCTGTAGGCTACATTGTGGTAGGCTTTACAGAATCAGGTTTAGCTGGATTTGTGACAACAGCAGTTGTTTTAGTAGCTTTAGTGTTTATCGTGAAAAAACGTTAAGCATAAACGTGAAAAAAATAAAGGGCGTACCGTGTGGTACGCCCTTTTTGTATTTATTGTGAAAATTAGAGTAATGGACTAAACAAGAAAAATAACCGCTCGATGATTCGATGATAGAAAGGACGATTGATCCATTCTTGCATATCGAGAGCGGAAGAGTTCGCTAAATAATTTTCATGAAGTGTGGCCACTTCATTGGCAAAATTACGATCTTCTACGGCAACGGTGATTTCAAAGTTAAGCAGGAAACTGCGTAAATCCATATTTACTGTACCAACGAGTGCAAGCTTGTTATCGATTAACACACTTTTTGTATGGAGAAGTCCCGCTTCAAAATGATAAATTTTGACACCTGCTTCGAGTAAATCATCAAAGAACGTTCGACTCGCCCAACGAACCATCAAGGAATCATTGTTTTTAGGTAAAATAAGCGTGATATCAACACCACGGAATGCAGCAATACGTAATGCTTCAGCAATATTGTGACTTGGCACAAAGTAAGGTGAAGTGATCACAATACTTTCTCTTGCCGCATAAATGACTGTTGCAAGAGATTGAGCTATTAAATCATCTGGGAACGCCGGACCACTCGCAATAACTTGCACAGAATGGGTGTCATTATCGTCAATTTCCACAAGTGGACAATTTGGCAATAAAAGAGGTAATTCTTCCATGGTTTCAATTTCCCAATCCCAAGCATGTAAGCTGTTTAAAATCGGTGAAACAGGACCGTTGATTCGCACCATCACGTCTATCCAATTGCCTACGTTGCTGTCTTGTTTGAAGAAATTTGGGTCCACCATATTCATACTGCCTGTGTAGGCAATTTGATTATCAATGATGATGATTTTACGATGTTGGCGTAAATCAATTCGGCTGAAGAACATCCGGAATAAATTTACATGAAGCGCCTCAGTAATTTCAATGCCTTTCGCTCGCATTTCTTTACAAATCGGGCTTTTCAGAAAAGCATGACTGCCAACGGAATCGAGTAAAAGACAAACTTTAACCCCGCGCTGTACGGCTTCTTCTAAGGCTTGTTTTACCTCATCAATTAATCCATCATTACTCCAAATATAAAACACCATATTAATGGAATGACGCGCTTGTTGAATATCACGAATGATACTTCGAATGATGCTTTCTGGGGTATCAAGAATATGTAATTCGTTACCTCGAATGTTTGGAATACCTAAGCGATGGTGAACTAGTTTAAATAAAGCACGATAACGAGGATCCTGGGAATGCGCAACCAGATCTTTTTGCCCAGACAGCTGCTGAAGCCATTGTGTATATTTAGGTTTTAATGATTGAAATACTTTGGCTCGGCGAGTACCGAGTTTAATCTCACCAAAAATTAAATAAGCAATAACGCCAATCAGTGGCACAAGGTAGATAATCATCAGCCATGACAACGTAGCAGAAACTGCTTGTTTTTTGACGAGTAAACGCAATGTGACAGAAATAACTGCCACCCAAATTAACACGGGAATAATATAAACCAGTATAATATGTTCAAAACTCATTAATTTTTGACCGCACTTATGAAATTAGACATTGTTTATCAGACCGATGATTCTATCATTATTTATAAGCCTTGTGGGCTAAGTGTGCATAAAGATCAAAGTAAAATTGGTTTAACCACTTTGCTTGCCAGGCAGCTTAATGTGCCACAAGTCTGGCTTGTACATCGATTAGATAAAGTGACATCAGGTTTACTTATTTTGGCACTAAATGCCGAAAGTGCGGCTGAATTTTTCCGACTTTTTTCTAAACACCATATCCAAAAGACTTACTTTGCTCTCAGCAATCAAAAGCCCAAAAAGAAACAAGGATTGATTGTCGGCGATATGCAAAAGTCTCGTAATGGGGCTTGGAAACTTTGCCAATCGAAAGAAAATCCCGCAATTACGCGTTTTGAAAGTGTAAGTTGCGAGCCCAATTTACGGTTATTTATTTTAAAACCACAAACCGGTAAAACCCATCAATTGCGTGTGGCAATGAAAAGCTTAGGGAGTCTGATTTTAGGTGATGCGCTTTATGGTAAAAACACTGAAAATATTGATCGCACTTATTTGCATGCTGCAAGATTGCAATTTGAATTTAAAGGTCAGGCATTTGATGTGTTTATCCCTCCGAAAGAAGGGGAGTGGTGGCATCGTGAAGGTGTCATGTCTCAGATTCAAAAAATAGGCTCAGCAAGTGCTGAGCCAAAGATATAAACATTATTGATTATTTCGCTAATCCGATACCCGTATAGCCACGTTCACGCATGGTCGCTTCTTTTGATTTACGAATTAAGGTTTCAATTGTCATGCCTTGCACGAGAATTGAAAATGCCACAACTGCATACGTCATACCTAAAATAAGATCGCGAACATCCATTTCTAATCCTTCAATATAAAATTGATCACTTGGAATAGAAAGCGCCATAGCGAGCGCTAATCCGCCTCGTAATGCGCCCCAAGTGAGAACTTTCATGGTGTAAGGGTTGTATTTACGGTAGCGTTTCATGACTTGGAATGGTAACCAAACACTTGCATAGCGACAGATTAAACACACTGGAATAGCAAGGAAAATTAAGATTAACCCTTGCCAAGACACATGAATCAATAAAATCGCTAAACCGATCAAAATAAAGAGTAAGGAGTTAAGGAAGTGATCAATCATTTCCCAAAAGTGATCCAAATAACGTTGGCTTTGTTGAGAAAATCCTGTGTATCTTGTCCAGTTACCAATTAAAATCCCCGCGACAACCATCGCTAATGCACCTGATACATGTAAGAGATTAGCAAGCATAAAGCCCGCAGTAGGTACGATTAAGGTCAAAAGAATTTCTAACGAACCATCATCGGTGGCTGAAATCAGATAATGGGCGAAGAGACCTAAAACCAATCCAAATGCAATCCCGCCTAAAGCTTCTTTAAAAAATAAATGGAGAATGCCGCTTGCTGTCGGTTCATGACCGCCAAATGCGACAGCAAAAACCGTAGTGAAAATTACCAAGCCAATCCCATCATTAAAAAGTGATTCGCCTTCCACTTGCATAGATAAGCGTTTTGGTGCTTTTAAGTTTTTGATAATGGCAAGTACGGCAATCGGGTCATCAGGCGATATGAGTGCACCAAATAAGATGCAGTAAATTAAATCAATATGCCAACCGAAAAGTAAAGCTACGCCATAAAGTAGAAAACCAATAAAAAAGGTAGAAGCAAGCGTTGAGAACAGAGCAAAAGTGGTAATTTCCCATTTTTGATTGTTTAAGACTGGAAGTTTAATGCCCAAGGCGCCAGCAAAGAGTAAAAAGCCTAAAATCCCGTTCAATAAGAAATCTTTAAAATCAATGCGTTCGATAACGCGTGTTGCAATGTCATCCAAATTAAACCAGCCGAAATATCCCAATAACACCAGGAAAAGCGAGCCCGCCATGGAGGTGGCAGTGATGGCAATGGTATATTGGATATTATCGTTCAGTTTACGTGTAATAAAACTGATAAGAATGGCTATTGTGGTGAGAAAACACAAGTAAGTATAAATATTCATAAAATGATCCGAGTAAAGTAATAAAAGCGCCGCCAGTATAAGCAAGTTAGTTTTATTTATAAAGTGCGTTTTTAGGAAAAATTTTAATGAGAAAATAGGAGCAAATTCATTTGATTGCAACTGAAGCGTAATCACATTAATAGGCGTAACTTCTTCCATTACAAAGGAAAAGTGCGGTTAAGATTTCAATTATTTTGTATAATAGATCCAATTTTTCACATTAGGAACAAAAATGAAATTTATCTCTTTTAATATTAATGGCTTACGTGCTCGTCCTCATCAACTTGAAGCAATTATTGAAAAATACCAACCGGATGTGATTGGTTTACAAGAAATCAAAGTAGCAGATGAGGACTTTCCTTATACAATTACTGAAAATCTGGGTTATCACGTTTTTCATCACGGGCAAAAAGGCCACTATGGTGTAGCCTTATTAACTAAACAAGAACCAAAAGCGGTACGTCGTGGTTTTCCAACCGATAATGAAGATGCGCAAAAACGCATTATTATGGCAGATTTAGAAACCCCATTTGGTTTGTTAACGGTAATTAATGGCTATTTTCCACAAGGCGAAAGCCGTGCACATGAAACCAAGTTCCCGGCAAAAGAAAAATTTTATGCGGATCTTCAACGTTATTTAGAACAAGATCACGATAAAGCCAATCCGGTTTTAATTATGGGTGATATGAATATCAGCCCAAGCGATTTAGATATTGGTATCGGCGATGAAAACCGCAAACGTTGGTTGCGTACTGGTAAATGTTCATTCTTACCCGAAGAGCGTGAATGGTATCAACGCTTATACGATTATGGATTGGAAGATACGTTCCGTAAATTAAACCCAACAGTCAATGATAAATTCTCGTGGTTTGATTATCGCTCGAAAGGTTTTGATGATAACCGTGGATTACGTATCGATCATATTTTAGTGAATCATCAATTAGCAGAGCGTTGCGTGGACGTCGGCATTGCATTGGATATTCGTGCGATGGAAAAACCGTCCGATCACGCACCAATCTGGGCAGAGTTTAAGTAGGAAAGCAGCATGGATATGGCAAATTGGCAGAATTACCGTTCACAAGTGAATGGTATGCCTGCCGTGTTTACCGCAAATATTGAAGATTTAGATGTTTATCATGGTAAACATCTCAGTAAGGTTGTGCAATTTACCGTGCCTTATCAGGGAGATGAGGATGGTTTGCCGAATGAAGATGAATATGAAAAATTGATTAATCGTCTTTTTAAAATCCTTGCACAATTGAGCGCACTTCCGAATGTTTTCTTTGCAGGGCACTTTATTTGCAATCATCAGGCAAAAATGCATTTTTATTGTGAACACGATGCTTTGCTTAAAGAAACGCTTCAGCAGCTTGATTTTGTCTCAGAAATCAATGTGCAGGATGATCCTAATTGGGATATCTATTTCGATTTCTTATTGGCTTCTCCATTGGAAATGAAATTAAATGCGACGGAAGAGATTTTGAGTATGCTGAATAGCAAAGGGCGTAATTTAAGTGATACTTATTTGATTGAGCATACTTTCCATTTTGATGAAGAAGAAAAAATGTTTCCCTTTATGGATGAACTAACGCTTGGAAAAGTGTCTTTTAGTACGCTGAAATATTCAAGCCAAGCCATCCAGACGGAAGAAGATGAGCAGCCTTATTTCATGGTGAAATTGGAGCAAGAGCTTTCATTAGACAGTAATGAGATCTTCGAGTGGGTAGAGCGCTTTGAAAAATTAGCTATGGAGTTTTCAGGCGACTATATTGGCTGGGAATGTGATAATTTAATGGATGACCGCTCATCATTAAATTAGCCTGATAATTCATCAAATAAGCATTGATTAGATAAAAATAAAGCCCATCAACACGATGGGCTTAAATTCTTTTGGCTACAAATTTAGGATTCGTAAAAGGAGACAAACGAAAGCTAAACCAAAAGAGAAATTTGGCTCCTCCTGCGGGACTCGAACCTGCGACATATGGATTAACAGTCCACCGTTCTACCGACTGAACTAAGGAGGAATAAATTTGGTATCACAAAGAATAGGCGCGCATTTTAATGAGCGACCTGTCGCTTGTCAATACTCAAAATGAAAAAAATCACAAAAAAATTTACCGTTTTTGCTATCCACAAAGCCTGTGGATAACTTTGTGGATTGTTTTTGTTTAAAATGGTCAACCACTGGTGCAGACTGGCTTTGTCTCAAATTGTTCATCTATTAGCCATTCGTTAATATTTATTTAAATATCAATATGTTACATAAAGTCCAGCAAAAAAAATAAAATATTTTTTAATTTTGAAGTGTTTAAGACTTGACACGCCTAAGTGTGTGTAAAACTTGGATTTTTATCGCTCAATTTGGAGTAATAAATGTGCTAAAATAGCCACACTTCTAAAACAGTAAAAAATTGACCGCACTTATGGCAGAGAAAATTAATACTAAGCCTTTTATTCTTCATTCCGATTTTAAACCTTCTGGCGATCAGCCCCAAGCAATCGAAAAATTAGTCGAAAATTTAGAGGATGGTTTGGCGCATCAAACCCTTCTTGGGGTAACGGGATCAGGTAAAACCTTTACCATTGCAAATGTTATTGCGACGTTAAACCGCCCAGCAATGTTGCTTGCCCCAAATAAAACGCTGGCTGCTCAGCTTTATGCGGAAATGAAAGCATTCTTTCCTGAAAACGCAGTGGAGTATTTCGTCTCATACTATGATTATTATCAGCCGGAAGCTTATGTACCGAGTAGTGATACCTTTATCGAAAAAGATGCTTCTATTAATGATCAGATTGAACAGATGCGTCTTTCAGCTACGAAGTCATTTTTGGAGCGTCGAGATACTATCGTAGTGGCATCTGTATCTGCGATTTATGGTTTGGGAGACCCTGATAGCTATTTACAAATGATGTTGCATTTACAGCAAGGTGCCATTATCGATCAACGTCAGATTTTAGCGAAGTTAGCGGAATTGCAATATACAAGAAACGATCAAGCCTTTCAGCGTGGTACATTCCGAGTGCGGGGCGAAGTGATTGATATTTTTCCTGCTGAATCAGATGATCGTGCGGTAAGAATTGAATTATTTGATGATGAAATTGAACGCTTAAGTTTATTTGATCCTTTAACGGGTACTAGTTTTGGCGCGGTTCCGCGTTTTACGGTGTATCCAAAAACCCACTACGTGACACCAAGAGAACGTATTTTAGATGCCATTGAAAAAATCAAAGCGGAGCTTGTGCAACGCCGTGAATATTTCATCAAGGAACATAAATTACTGGAAGAGCAGCGTATAACCCAACGTACGCAATTTGACATTGAGATGATGAATGAGCTTGGCTATTGCTCAGGAATCGAAAACTATTCACGCTATCTTTCTGGCAGAAATGAAGGCGAACCGCCTCCGACATTATTTGATTATATGCCATCTGATGCGATTTTGATTATTGATGAATCACACGTGACTGTGCCGCAAATTGGCGGGATGTATCGTGGTGACCGTTCTCGTAAAGAAACCTTAGTGGAATATGGTTTCCGTTTGCCTTCTGCATTGGATAACCGTCCATTACGCTTTGAAGAGTTTGAGCGTTTAGCGCCGCAGACGATTTACGTTTCAGCGACACCTGGCCCTTATGAGTTGGAAAAATCGGGTACTGAAATTGTCGATCAGGTGGTACGTCCAACGGGCTTACTCGATCCACAAATTGAAATTCGACCTGTGTCGATTCAAGTTGATGATTTACTGTCTGAAGCGCGTCAAAGAGCTGACAAAAATGAGCGTGTTTTAGTGACGACGCTGACGAAGAAAATGGCGGAAGATTTAACGGATTACTTAGATGAACATGGCATTCGTGTACGTTATTTGCATTCTGATATTGATACCGTTGAGCGTGTAGAGATTATTCGAGATTTACGTTTAGGCGAATTTGATGTATTGGTTGGTATCAACTTGTTACGTGAGGGCTTGGATATTCCAGAAGTTTCTCTTGTGGCGATTTTAGACGCGGATAAAGAAGGTTTCTTGCGTTCTGAACGTTCCTTAATCCAAACCATCGGTCGAGCTGCTCGAAACTTAAATGGTAAAGCGATTTTGTATGCTGATAGCGTGACTAAATCTATGGAAAAAGCCATTACCGAAACGAATCGCCGTCGTGAAAAACAAATGAAATATAATGAAGAGCACGGCATTGTTCCACAGGCATTGAATAAGAAAGTGGGTGAGTTGTTAGATATTGGCCAAGGTGCAAATCAAAAAGCCAAATCGAAACAGCGTGGTAAAACGGCGGCTGAACCGACCGCACTTTACAATGCACCTAAATCTGCGAAAGAATTCCAACAACAAATTAAGAAATTGGAACAACAAATGTATAAATTTGCTCAAGATCTCGAATTTGAAAAAGCCGCTGCTGTACGTGATCAACTTCATCAATTGAGAGAGCAGTTTATGATATCTGAATAAAGAAAAAGAGCGGTCAAATTAACCGCTCTTTTTTATTTTATTGCACTAATAAGTAGAAGTTGTTTTTACCACGTAAGATATTGAGTGCAACGGCAGATGGTTTTTCATCTAGCGCCTTGCGTAAGTCTTGCGTACTTTCAATTGGCTGACGGTTGATGCCGATGATGATATCACCCGATTTTAAACCGCGTTGTGCCGCCATTGAATTTGGCTGTACTTTACTAATTTCTACACCTTTAACACCTTTTGCATCGTAGTTGTTTAAGGTTGCACCATCTAGTGCAGGAAGTTCTGTTTTACTTGCCGTTTGAGAGCCATCGTCTGCTTGTAAGGTCACTTTTACGTTGTCAGTTTTGCCATCACGTAAATAAGTGAGTTCAATTTCTTTACCTGCACCAGAAGTTGCAATTTTTGCACGCATTTCGGCGAAGCTTGAAATTTTTTGACCATTCATTGCGGTAATTACATCACCTGCTTTTAAGCCTGCTTTTTCTGCAGCAGAATTTGGAATGACTTCACTCACAAATGCACCTTGTTGCGCACTGACATTAAAGGCTTTTGCTAAATCAGCATTTAATTCGCCACCTTTAATACCGAGTAAACCACGGCGTACTTCACCAAATTCTAAGATTTGCTGCACGAGATTATTTGCTTGGTTGCTTGGAATTGCAAAGGCAATCCCTGCATTACCGCCACTTGGAGAAATAATAGCCGTATTAATACCGATTAATTCACCTTGTAAATTCAATAATGCACCACCAGAGTTACCACGGTTTACCGCAGCATCCGTTTGGATATAGTTTTCATAAGCACCGCTATCAGAACCAGTAGAGCGACCAAGTGCAGAAACGATACCAGAGGTTACAGTTTGACCTAAACCAAATGGGTTACCGATAGCAACGGTAAAATCACCTACACGTAATTTATCGGAGTCAGCCATTTTGATCGCGGTGAGATTTGTTGGTTTTTCGATTTGTACTAAAGCGATATCAGATTGTTCATCTTTTCCAACGAGTTTTGCTTTGAACTCACGTCCGTCTTGCAATTTTACGGTGATTTTATCCGCACCATCTACCACGTGATTGTTAGTTAAAACATAGCCTTTATCTGCATTGATGATCACGCCAGAACCTAAACCTCGGAAGTTGCGTGATGCACCACGATCTCCACCAAATTGTTCGCCAAATTGATCACCAAAGAAAAATTTAAATTCTTCTGGAATATCATCAGGTAATGCTGAACGGCTGTTTGCTTTTGCTTTGCCTTCAACAGAAAGGGTCACAACTGCTGCTTGTGCTTTTTCTAACATTGGCGCAAGGCTGCCTTGTTCGACAATTTCATTTGGAATAGCCGCTTGAGCGGATAAAGAGGTTGCAAACACGCTTAAACCTAATGCTATACCGGTTAATACAAAATTTCTTTTCTTCATAGAGTTCTCCAAGTAAAAATAAATGATTGAATAAGTGTTCAATCAGACAAAAAAATGAGGGGGATGTTCAGTAAAAACAAGGGCATTGAAAAAATATTTTTAAAAAGTGCGATAGATGTTGAAATTGTTCTTTTTGCCCGCATTTATCTAAACCTCTTTGTTAATTTGAAGGATAAAAGAATCATTCTGTTTAAATAGGGCTGGTACAACCTATTTTTACGTCAAAAACCTTGCCAGCCAAGGCGGAAATATAGTTTAATAACGCCCTGTTTTACTGCCTAGGTAGTATAAATTTTACGCAATCACATAATAATTGTGTAAGAATTCAAGTGAACTAGTTTACTAGTACAAAAAATGGGTGTAGAGTAACGCCATTAGATTTAAGCACAACATTTAAGATTTAGAGAGTGACATATGGCGACGAAGAAAGAAGAAATCGAAGTAAAAGTTGCAAATGATGATACCCGAATTGAAAAAGTCGATCAGGTATTGCCTCCAATTGCCTTATTAGAAAAATTTCCAGCAAGTCAAGAAGCGGCTGATTTAGTTCATGAAACCCGTTTGCATGCGCACAATATTATTCATGGGAAAGATGACCGTTTACTTGTAGTAATTGGTCCTTGTTCTATTCATGATCCTAAAGCTGCATTAGATTACGCTAAACGTTTAAAAGTATTACGTGATGAATATAAAGATACACTTGAAGTGGTGATGCGCGTTTACTTTGAAAAACCGCGTACAACAGTGGGTTGGAAAGGTTTAATCAACGATCCTTATTTAAATGATACATATCGTTTAAATGATGGTTTGCGTATTGCACGTAAATTATTATCTGACATCAATAACTTAGGCGTACCATCAGCAGGTGAGTTCTTAGATATGATCACACCACAATATGTAGCTGATTTCATGAGCTGGGGCGCAATTGGTGCGAGAACAACTGAATCTCAAGTGCACCGCGAATTAGCGTCAGGCTTATCTTGTGCGGTAGGCTTTAAAAATGGCACAAATGGTGGCGTAAAAGTAGCCTTAGATGCAATGGGGGCGGCAGAAGCTTCGCATTACTTCTTATCTGTGACAAAATTTGGTCATTCGGCTATTGTTTCAACAAAAGGAAATGAAGACTGCCACATCATTTTACGTGGTGGGGATAAAGGTCCTAACTATAAAGCAGAAGATGTTGCAAAAGTTTGTGCAGAGATCGAAAAATCAGGTCGTATTCCACATGTAATGGTTGATTTCAGCCATGCAAATAGTAGCAAACAATTCAAAAAACAAATGGAAGTCTGTGAAGATGTTTGCCAGCAAGTTGCAGGTGGTTCAAAGCAGATCTTCGGTGTTATGGTTGAAAGCCATATTGTTGAAGGTCGTCAAGATTTAGTCGATGGTAAAGCGCAAACTTACGGGCAAAGTATCACTGATGCTTGCATCGGTTGGGAAGATACAGAAATCGTGTTAAAAAAGTTATCTGATGCGGTGTTAGCACGTCGTAAAGTAAATGGCTAATCAGTTTTATTTTTAGATGATTATAAGTGCGGTCAATTTTGATCGCACTTTTTTTATGCGCTTTGAAAAAGAGGACGAAAAGGGGTATGCTAGTTTCAATGGAATAAGAAAAGGGGCAGTATGATGCAGGATATGATAAATGGCTTATTAATTGTCTTAATACCAATGGTGTTAGGTTATTTATTAAAGGTCAATAATAAATCCTATATTGCAAAAATAAATCATATCGTGATGTTTTTGCTTTACATTATTCTTTTCTTAATGGGTTATTTACTCGGCCAGTTAGATGATTTAGAGCATAAACTGCCGATTATTGGCACTACTGCGGTGACACTATCTGCGATCATTTTGGGATCCAATATGATTGGTTTGATGCTTTATGACCGCTTTAACCCCGCTGAGCCACTTAAATCACAAGGTAAAATTGATTCTCGCTGGCACTCCTTAATTGACTCGCTCAAACTTTCCGGCACGGTGGTGATCGGCACCCTTTGTGGTTTCTTATTCAAATCCTATCTCATGTTGCCTACTGGAATTAATCTGTATGTATTGATCGTACTGATTTTCTTTGTGGGGATCCAACTAAGAAATAACGGCATTTCCTTAAAAGAGGCCCTTTTCAATAAACGAGGTTTCCAAACAGGGATGGTGTTTACTTTTACTTCATTACTAGGCGGTATCATTGCTGCTTTCGTTTTGGCTATGCCAATTACGCAAGGATTGGCGTTTGCCTCTGGAATGGGGTGGTATTCGTTATCCAGCGTGGTATTAACCAATGCATGGGGACCAGTACAGGGCAGTATTGCCTTTTTTAATGATTTATCCCGTGAAATTGTCAGCTTATTTGTGATCCCATTATTTATGCGTCATTTCCGTTCGACTGCAATTGGGATTACGGGTGCGACAGCAATAGATTGCACCTTACCAATTATCCAAAAAGCGGGAGGTATTGAAGTCACGCCTATTGCGATTTCCTTTGGGTTTGTTACGAATATTTTGCCACCATTGTTGCTAGTTTTCTTTTCCAGTATTCCGTTATAAAAGATAAAAAATAAATACAAAAACAAAAGAGTTAATCGTTATTTTCCGATTAACTCTTTTTCTTATATTCAATATTAGGGATTATCAGTTTCTATACATGGCAATAACTGCCTGACCTAAACTGAGTCCGCCATCACCCATCGGTAGTTTATGCGCACTTAGTACATGGAATTCGCTCAAATTTTCTTTTAATAAGCGACGTAGTAGTTGGTTATGCATCACACCACCAGATAACACGATGGTACGGCATTGGTGTTTTCGTGCTTGGTTCGCAGCAAGTTCAGCAAACCCTTGGGCGAGAGCATAGTGAAAGGCGAAGGCTTTATCTGCGACAGGCGCCTGGTAATTCAACCAACTTTGCCAGAAATAAGCCAAATCCAGTTTATTGCCGATAAGTGGCATTTTTACTGGAATATTGACCGCACTTTCCGGTTGTATGGCAAAGGATGAACTATTTGCCAGTACTTCGAGATGGCAAGCCGCTTCACCTTCCCAAGAAACAATGCTTGGAGCAATACCGAGAGCATAAGCTACGGCGTCAAATAAACGCCCCGCAGATGATATAGGTGGGCAATTTAGTCCGCGTTCAATGGCATTGACTAGTATTTGCCAATTTGGTTCAGTGCAAGTTTTTGTGAGTATTTCTTGCCATTGTGGCACAAATTGATGCAGGTGAGCTAGCCAGTTGCGCCAAGGTTGTTTAGCTGCAAGATCGCCTCCTGGCAGAGCCACAGCAGGCAGACCACCTAAATATTGACTATGTTGATAGTCAACGAGTAGGCATTCGCCTCCCCAAAGTTGTCCATTTTCACCCATGCCGATACCATCTAGAGCAAGACCGATTACAGGTGCATTACAATGATGTTCGGCCATCACGCTGACAATATGAGCATGATGATGCAGTACTTCGATGGTAGGGATTTGTTGCTGTTCAGCAAGTTGTTTCCCGATAGAAGATGAAAAATAGCCAGGATGAGCATCCACCGAGATGATGTCTGGCTTAAATTGATAAATATTTTGAAATAATTCAAGATTTTCACTTAATTGTGACCGCACTTGTTCATTTGCTGTGTCGCCAATATGTTGGCTCAGTACGGCTTTATTGTGACGTAGTAAGCAGAATGTATTTTTCAGATCAGAACCTAATGCCAACACATTTTTTGTGCTTTGTGTTTCAAGTGGTATTTCATCGGGTACGTAGCCACGAGCACGACGTAGCGTTTCTAATCCATCGAAGGCAACGCGAACAAGGCTATCATCGGCACGTTGTAGAATATCGCGATTGTGACAAAGATAAAACTCCGCTAAATCAGCTAATTGTTCTACTGCATGTTCATTTTTCAATACAGGAGGTTGTCCGCTTGGATTCGCAGAGGTCATTACGAGCGGACGATTAACCGCACGTAACAACAAATGCTGCAGTGGATTACTTGGAAGCATGACGCCGATTTCTTGCAAGTTAGGTGCGATGTTATCAGCAATATTGGGTACTTTATGTTTTGCTAGTAGGACAATCGGTGCAGCACTGCTTGTCAGCAATTCTGTTTCTTGAGGCGCTAAATCCTGTAAAAACTGCAAGTCTGGCACCATGATGGCTAATGGTTTTGTTGGACGATGTTTCCGTTGACGTAATAAATCAACAGTCTTTTGATTATTCGCATCACAGGCTAGATGAAAACCACCTAAGCCTTTAACTGCAACGATATGACCTTGTTGCAATAAAAGTGCGGTCTGTTTTAGTGCTGTTTTATGAGTAGCAAGCGTTTGTTCTCGATCTTGTAACCAGATATGGGGGCCGCAAACAGAACAAGCATTGGGTTGTGCATGAAAACGACGATCAGCGGGATCTTTATATTCTTTTTCACATTGTGGACAAAGTGGAAAAGAAGCCATTGCCGTGTTTTTTCGGTCGTAAGGAATTGCCTTGATGATGGTAAAACGCGGGCCACAATGGGTACAATTGGTAAAAGGGTAGTGATAACGTCGATTGTTGGGATCGAATAAGTCAGCTAAACAATGTGGACAGGTTGCTGCATCGGGAATAATTTGCGTATCCATTTGATTGTTTTCGCTTTCCCGGATAGTAAAACCTGTTATTTCAGTTGCTTCTGGCCAATCAATGGCGCGCTGAGTAATATCCGTAATTTGAGCCAGTGGTGGAAGCTTATTTTGTAGATCGGATAAAAATTGTTCAAGAGAGTCGGATGGTGGAGAGACAAAACGAATTAACACGCCTTGTCCATCATTATTGACATCTCCATTTAATCCATATTGATTTGCCAGAAGCCAGACAAAAGGGCGAAATCCCACGCCCTGAACTTTTCCTTTTATGCGTAATTCGATCCCTTGCATAACGCAATCCTGTTTATTTTTGATTGAGGCCAAGAAAATCGCCGACTTCGTGTTCCAGCTGGCTCATGGCAATTAAGGCTTCTTGAGTCTGTTTTGCTTCTTCTTCATCAATAATCGTCATGGCAAAACCCACATGTACGAGAACCCATTTGCCAACCAGCGGTTTTGGGTCATCCTGACAAATTAATGAAATATTAACTTCTCTTTTTACTCCGCAGACATCGACTACAGCAAGCTGTAATGCGCTGTCAGCTACTTGAATGATCTGTCCCGGAATACCTAAACACATAATCTGTCCTTAGTTAGAATGTTTATGAGATGAATTGTTTATTGTGAGGCAATAAACATACTGCGAAAAGCAAATTTTATCACGTAAGCATTTAAATTTGTATAGCGATATTTCAAATAGGGTGATGTCCATTTGTTGAAAATCTGTTCACATTTTTAACATAAAATTATTATGTTTCACCGTTATTTAACAGGGACATCACAGTAATAGAAAAACAATGGAAATCTTTTGATCTTAATCACAAATTTTCGAATTACTTCTTGAGCTTTACTTTTCGACAGGAGTATCCTTACTTCTAGAGTGGTTATTGTAGAAACGTTATTTACATACAAGGAGGGGAATGTATGAATCGTTTTGTAATCGGTGATCCGAAGGATTGCATTGGATGCAACACCTGTATGGCCGCTTGTAGTGAAGTGCATAAAGCTTTCGGATTACAATCTTTTCCACGTTTACAAGTCATGCGTAATGATGATGTAACCGTGCCAATTCTCTGTCGTCATTGTGATGATTCACCATGTGCTACCGTGTGTCCTGTACATGCGATTACACATATTGATGACACTATTCAACTTAACGAAAGTCTCTGTATCGGTTGTAAACTTTGTGGTATTGCTTGCCCATTCGGTGCAATTACCCAACATGGTTCTGCACCGATTGACGCACCAACCTATTATGAGGGATTCTCTTTCACTGATGCGGTAAAACGAGATATTCGTACTGCACCAGATAATACGGATTTACACAATATGCTGGCATGGCAACCAGGCGTAAAAGCCATTGCGGTGAAATGCGATCTCTGCTATTTCCGTGAAGATGGTCCGGCTTGTGTTCAAACCTGTCCGACCAAAACGTTATTTATTATTAGTGATGAGAGTATCAAGCAGGCTAACGAAAGAAAACGTGAAATGGCAATGGTTTCTTCGCCTGCTATTCCAAGATAATTAGTGTGTTTTAACTTGTAATCAATGGAGTGATATTATGAGTTTACCTATCAATTTACTCATCACGACCCTGTTGATTTATGTCGTAGGTGCGTTTATTTCGCTCGCAGTGAGACGAAACGAACAACTTTCAATCAATATATCCGGCGTGACCGGTGTACTTGCTGGAGTGTTAGGTATTGTTGCCTGCATCCCCGTTCTGATCAGCAGCGACACAGTCGTTGATGTTTTCAAAACCCCATTTGAATTTGCCTCGTTCTCCATCCGTATTGACGGATTGGCAGCGTTTATGGTGTGTGTCATTTCTTTATTAGTTATTGTGACCGCACTTTATTCTTTCTCTTATGTGAAAGAATACAAAGGTAAAGGCGCAGGTTCTATGGGTTTCTTCATGAATTTATTTATCGCTTCCATGGTTGCGTTAGTGACCAGCGATAATGCGTTCTACTTCCTTGTATTCTTTGAAATGATGTCATTGGCATCTTATTTCTTAGTCCTTACCGAACAAGATGACAATGCCGTAAATGCAGGCTTGCTTTATTTCTTTATTGCGCATGCCGGTTCGGTATTAATTATGATCGCCTTCTTCATTTTCTACTGCTATGCCGGTAGTTTTGAATTTAGTGCATTCCGTCAAACCACTTTGCCGGCACCGCTTGCCTTTACTGCCTTTATTTTGGCATTTTTAGGCTTTGGCGCAAAAGCAGGTATGATTCCATTACACAGCTGGTTACCAAAAGCTCACCCGGCTGCACCTTCTCATGCATCAGCGATGATGTCTGGTGTGATGGTTAAAATTGGTATCTTCGGGATCATCAAAGTCGGTGTCGATCTTCTCGGTTCTACCAATGTTTGGTATGGCGTTATCGTACTCGGTTTCGGTGCGGTATCTTCCGTACTTGGCGTTCTTTATGCCTTGGCTGAACATGACATCAAAAAACTCTTGGCTTATCACACGGTAGAAAATATCGGCATCATTATGATGGGTGTTGGCGTCGGTATGATTGGTATCGCGACACATCATCCAGTGTTGGCAACCGTAGGCTTACTTGGTGGTTTATACCACTTACTTAACCATGCTGTATTCAAAGGCTTGTTATTCTTAGGTGCAGGTTCAGTAATGTATCGCTTGCATACTAAAGACATGGACTTAATGGGCGGCTTAGGCAAACTTATGCCTTACACTGCATTCTGTTTTTTAATTGGTACCATGGCGATCTCTGCATTGCCACCGTTTAACGGTTTTGTCAGTGAATGGTTTACTTATCAATCTTTATTCACCTTAAGCCAAAGTGATGATTTCGTATTAAAACTTGCTGGTCCGATTGCCATCATTATGTTGGCATTGACTGGTGCGTTAGCGGCACTTTGTTTCGTGAAAGTGTACGGTATCAGTTTCGGTGGTGCACCACGTAGTGAAAAAGCAGCTAATGCACGCGAAGTGCCAAAACCAATGGTGATTGCAATGGCAGTGTTGGCATTATGTTGTGTGTTGTTAGGTGTGGGCGCATCTGTGGTAACCCCAATAATTGCGAAAATTTCGACCGCACTTGCTCATAGTGAACCGTTAATGTTGGCTCAAAATGGCGTAGTGGTTGCACAAGCTGAACCACATACTGCACTTTCAACACCGATGGTAACTATCATGCTATTGGCATTCTTCTTCGTGCCATTTAGTTTTTATGCATTCACCAAAAATCAACGTTTATCCGATCGTGCAAAAGGCAATCCATGGGCCTGTGGTTATGCTTATGAACAAGATATGACTGCCTCAGCAGGTAGTTTCACTCGTCCATTACGTACGATTTTCAAATCGCTTTATACCTTGCGCGAAGTGTTGGACCCTGCACCTTTAGGTGATAAAGGTATCCAAGCGGTGATTAAAGGCGCAACAAAAGCTGAACCTTTCTGGGAAGAAAAAATGACGATGCCAATCGCTCGTTTTATTCCTTGGTTAGGAACTAAAATTCAATGGTTGCAACAAGGCGACTTCCGTGTGTACTGCGTGTACTTCGTGATTGCCTTGGTGGCAATACTACTTTCCATTGCGTTGATGTAGGAGGTTGAAAATGATTACGTTACCTTCAGAAATTGCAACATCTGCCGGAATGTTTGTTTTTGCCATTGTGCAAGCCTTGATTCTACTTGCTCTTGCACCGTTGTTTTCTGGCATTTCACGTATGATTCGTGCGCGCATTCAATCTCGCCGCGGTCCGGGTCTGTTACAAGATTATCGCGACATTGCGAAATTAATGAAACGCCAAAATATTTTGCCTGACAATGCGGGTTGGGTTTCTAAAGTGATGCCTTATGTGCTAATTAGCACCGTGATGGTGATAGCCATGAGCTTGCCTTTATTTACTCGTGTTGCACCGTTTGGCGCAGGCAGTGATTTAATCACAGTCATTTACTTATTCGCTTTGTTCCGTTTCTTCTTTTCAATTGCGGGTTTGGATTCAAACAGCACATTCTCAAGTTTAGGGGCAAGTCGTGAAGTCACATTGGGTGTTTTGGTAGAACCCATTCTCATGTTGGCATTCCTTGTGATTGCTTTAATTGCGGGCTCAACCAATTTTGCCGTGATCAGTAATGCATTTTCTCAAAACACATGGCAATACCCAATTGCGACAGTGATTGCTATCGCTGCAGCATTCTTCGCCGTGTTTATTGAAATGGGTAAAATCCCATTCGATTTGGCAGAAGCAGAACAAGAATTACAAGAAGGTCCATTGACTGAATATTCTGGTCCGGCACTCGCCTTATTAAAAATTGGCTTAAGTTTAAAATCTGTGGTTGTGGCCTCTATCTTTGTGAGCGTGTTGCTTCCGTTTGGTATCCCAACAGAGATGAGCTTAAGTGCGGTCATTTTAGGCGGCGTTTTATTCTTCGTGAAATTATTAGTGGTGTTCGTATTGGCTTGTGTTTTTGAAAACACACTTTCTCGTACCCGCTTTATGTTAACAGGACGTTTAACCGTGGTCGGCTTCGGCATTTCTGTGTTAGCGTTTGTATTTTACTTCACTGGGTTGTAAGGAGGACAAATATGGAACGTTTAGCTCTGATTACAATCATTTTACCTTTCGTAGGGGCGTTTATTGTCGGTTTGAACAAAAAACACTTTGCTCAAATTGCTACAGTATTTGCTGCGCTTGCTACGTTGGGAACCTTGTTAGTTGCAGGACAATGGTTTGCCGATGGTCATCAAAGCGTCACTTATGACATCGTCGCTTTTGATAAAACCGCGATCTTTGGTGTAACCCTTGATGCAGTCAGTACATTAATTGCCTTTGCCGTTGTGGCCTTAGGTTTCTTAATCTGCTTATATTCTTGTGGTTACTTAACCGATAAAAACCGTGAACATCCACATAATGGGTTACCACGTTTTTATGCATTCTTGCTTATCTTTATCGGTGCCATGGCGGGCTTGGTGTATTCCTCAACTTTAGCAGGACAATTGTTGTTCTTCGAAATTACTGGGGGATGTTCTTGGGCATTAATCAGTTATTACCAAACACCAAAAGCTCAAGCAGCCGCAATGAAAGCCTTGATTATCACTCACGTGGGGGCAATCGGGTTATATATTGCCGCAGCCTATTTATTCAGCCAATCAGGTACTTTCTCTATCACTGCATTAGAGCATTTAGATCCGAGTGCGAAAACAATCGTGTTATTCGGTGTGATGTTTGCTGCGTGGGGTAAATCAGCACAATTACCAATGCAAATTTGGTTGCCAAATGCGATGGAAGCACCAACACCTGTGAGCGCGTATTTGCACGCAGCATCAATGGTTAAAGTTGGGGTCTATATCTTCGCGCGTTCAGTTATGTCTGCTGGTGAGATTCCACATATTGTGGGCGAAGTCGGCATCATCATGGCGATGATTACCTTAATTTATGGCTTCTTGATGTACTTGCCACAAACTGACTTAAAACGTTTATTGGCATATTCAACCATTACCCAACTTTCTTATATTTTCATTGGGATTTCTCTTGCTGCATTAGGCTCTAAACTTGCCTTTGTGGCAGCGATTAGCTACATCTTCAACCATGCTTTCGCGAAAAGCTTATTCTTCTTGGTCGCAGGTTCATTAAGTTATGCGACTGGAACCCGTTCTATGCCATTACTACAAGGCATTATGCGTACAATGCCAGTGGTAGGGGCTGGATTTGGTGTGGCCGCGTTAGCGATTGCTGGGGTACCACCATTTAACGGATTCTTCAGTAAATATCCATTATTTGCGGCCGGATTTGAATTAGGCCATGAATATGGATGGATTACTTGGTTAATGGTGCTTGCTTTAGTTGAATCTACCGCGACATTTGTATGGTTGTTGTATAAATTCGGACAATGTGTCATCGGTAAACCATCAGAAGCGGTTGCCAATGCCCAACCTATACCATTCTCTATGCGTTTCGTGTTAGTTGTATTAATGGTGATGTCCGTGGTGTCCAGTTTTATCGCCGCATATTGGTTAGGTTTGGCTGGTTAGGTTAAGGAGGAATCTATGTTAATGATAAATGGACTTGCGTGTTTACTCATTATTACCTCTCTTTGCGTAATTATGGTTCGAACCGCCAAAAAAGCTGCATTATTTTATAGTTTGCAATCATTGGTATTGGTCTTACTGTTTGTTTATCTTGCTAATGAAATGCAAGCCCACGAACTTTACATGTGGTCAATTAGCGCATTTATTACCAAAGTGGTTTTGGTGCCAGCGATTTTAATCTATGCGATGAAAAAAGTTGATGAAAGTCAAACTCCAGCTGGAATAAATGTCGCTTGGTTGATCCCGATCACAGCAGTGATAGTTACATTGTGCTACTTTGTTGTTGTCCCAATCGATTTACCGTTGGTTGCACATCTTAAACCAGCATTATCAGTGTCATTAAGTCACTTCTTATTAGGTTTAGTATGCATTGTTAGCCAACGCAATATCGTAAAACAAGTATTCGGTTATTGTTTGATGGAAAACGGTTCTCATCTCACATTAGCCTTATTGGCAAATAAAGCACCTGAGTTAGTGGAAATCGGAATTGCCACAGATGCTATTTTTGCCGTCATCATAATGGTGGTGTTGGTAAACAAAATTTACCGTACATTCCACTCATTAGATGCAAAACAACTTATGAGTTTGAAGGGGTAACGCTATGTATGAACAATGGATAATCGCGTTATTAATCGCACCTTTAGCAATATCACTTGCCAGTTTCGCTTGTGGCGTGACAAAAGCACGGACAATTTGTACCGCACTTCATGTTACAGGTTTGATTTTGATGTTAGCATTTGCCTTACAAGTTATTAATGGCGTGCTAACTCAGGGGGAAATCAGTGCATTAAATAACTGGGTTTACATCGACAGTCTATCTGCTATTTTCTTAGGTCTCATCGCTATTGTCGGAACATTAGCCGGTATTTATTCTATCGGCTACATTGGTACGGAATATCGCGAAGGGCATCTTGATTTGAAAACATATTGCAATTATTACGGCTTTTTGCATTTGTTTTTCTTCACCATGATTATTTCTGTGATCACCAATAATGTGATTTTGATGTGGGCAGCCATTGAAGCAACCACATTAAGTTCTGCATTTTTGGTCGGCACATACAAACAAAAAACCTCTCTTGAGGCAGCATGGAAATACATCATTATTTGTTCAGTTGGGGTGGCGTTTGGATTGTATGGCACAATTTTAACGTTCTCTAATGGAACAAATCTTTTAGCTGATCCAAGCCAAGCTATTTTCTGGACAGAAATCAATCAACAGGCAGCGGGTTTAAATCCAATGCTCATGTATCTTGCTTTTGCCTTTATTTTGGTTGGGTTTGGTACTAAATGCGGTCTATTCCCAATGCATACTTGGTTGTCTGATGCACACAGTGAGGCACCAAGTCCAGTGAGTGCGATTCTATCAGCTGTATTATTGAATTGTGCCATGTTGGTGGTATTGCGTTATTACATCTTAGTTTCTAAAGCAGTCGGTTCTACATACCCGCAAACCTTATTGTTGGTATTTGGTTTACTCTCTGTATTAGTGGCGGCGTTGTTTATTATCGTCCAATTCGACATCAAACGTTTATTGGCATATTCCAGTATCGAAAACATGGGGTTAATTAGCTTTGCCTTTGGTTTAGGTGGCCCAATCGGTGTATTTGCGGGTTTATTACATACCATCAATCATAGTTTAGCGAAAACCTTGTTATTCTGTGCTTCTGGTAACATTTTATTGAAATACAAAACCCGTGATATGAACCAAGTTCGTGGTTTATGGCGTGTGGCACCAATGACAGCGGTATTATTTGCCGGTGGTGCATTAGCACTAGGTGGTATTCCACCGTTTAACGTGTTCGTCAGTGAATTCAGTATTGCTGTTGCCGGTATTTACGCAGGTAAAACTTGGTTAATGGTGTTCTGTTTAATTTTACTTACTATCGTGTTAGCTGGATTGTCTTTAATGGTATTAAAAACCGTATTAGGCAAACAACCGGATAATGTTGAAGTGGGGGATGTGAACAAAGTTTCACTCGTGGCGATGGCAATTTTATTGTTATTCATGTTTATTATGGGTATTCATATTGCCGAACCAATTTTGCAGTTATTAAAAAGTGCGGTCGGAATTGTACTCGGATCTGAACAAGTGTCTTTTGGTGAAATGTTAGTTTTACCTTGGCAAAGTTTAGCGCAATGATCGACAGGAGGGATAAATATATGGAATTAACTAAAAATACATCAGTCGATCCAGCCAAAATGATTGGCAAAAATTACATTGAAGCAGTCAATGCAAAATTTCCAAATACCATTTTGGATGAGGAGTGGTCAACACCAAATCAGGTTACGCTTACCATTAAAACCAATATGTTACCTGATGTTGTTGAATACCTTTATTATCAACATGAAGGTTGGTTACCGTTGGTATTCGGGAATGATGAGCGTTCAATTCATGGCAACTATGCAGTGTACTACGTGCTTTCCATGGAAGGGGAAGTGAAAACTTTTATCACCATTAAAGCCTTAGTTGATCCTGTGAGCTTAGAATTTCCGTCTGTGACACCAAAAGTCAAAGCGGCGGTTTGGGGCGAACGTGAATTATTCGATATGTATGGTTTGAAAGCCGTCGGTTTACCAGACCAACGCCGCTTAGTGTTGCCAGATGATTGGCCGGATGATCTTTATCCATTACGTAAAGATTCCATGGACTATCGTTTACGTCCCGATCCGACAACCGCGACAGAAACATACGAATTTATTAACGAAAAAGGCGAAGCACGTATTGTTCCACTTGGCCCGTTACATATCACTTCCGATGAACCAGGACACTTCCGTTTGTTCGTGGATGGGGAAGATATCATTGATGCGGATTATCGTTTGTTCTATGTGCACCGTGGTATGGAAAAATTGGCAGAAACCCGTATGGATTACGACCAAGTTAACTTCCTTGCTGACCGTGTGTGCGGAATTTGTGGTTTTACACATAGTGTGGCCTATGCTAATTCCGTCGAAAGTGCTTTGGGGATTCAAATTCCAAAACGCGCGGAATGGATTCGTGCGATTTTATTAGAAGTAGAACGTTTACACAGTCACTTATTAAACTTAGGTCTATCTAGTCACTTTACCGGCTTTGATACTGGCTTTATGCAATTCTTCCGCGTTCGTGAGAAATCTATGACCTTGGCAGAAGTGCTAACCGGTGCTCGTAAAACCTATGGTATTAACCTTATCGGTGGTGTGCGTCGCGATATGTTGAAACATCAACGTGAGCAATGTATCAAACTTATCGGCGAAATGCGTGAAGAACTCAAAACCTTAACTGATATTTTATTGAATACACCGAATATGGAACAACGTACGGTGGGTGTCGGTGTCTTGGCAAAAGATATCGCTCGTGACTTTAGCCCGGTTGGTCCAATGATTCGTGGTTCTGGCTTTGCGCGTGATGTGCGTAAAGTACACCCATTCTCTGGTTATGGCGATATCCCTTTCAATCTCTTCACTGAAGCAAATGGTGACGTATTATCCCGTGTGAAAGTGCGGATTAATGAAGTGTTTGAATCCATGAATATCATTGATTACATGGTGGATAACTTGCCAAGTGGTGAAATCTTAAAAGAAGGTTTCAATTATACCCCTGGACGTTTTGCTTTAGGGATTACCGAAGCGCCACGTGGCGAAGATATTCACTGGTCAATGCTAGGCGACAACCAAAAACTTTTCCGTTGGCGTTGTCGTGCTGCCACTTATGCTAACTGGCCAACCTTGCGCTATATGTTGCGTGGCAATACAGTGTCTGATGCACCACTTATTATTGGTAGTCTTGACCCTTGCTATTCTTGTACCGACCGTGTCACCGTGGTGGATGTGCGTAAACGCAAAGCGAAAACCGTAGATTATAAAGAGATTGAACGCTACGGTATCGAACGTAAAAATTCACCATTGAAATAGGGGAGGCGGAAAATGTTTAAATTACTAAAAACGGTATTTAAAGCAGGTGATGTCACTACCAAATATCCGTTCAAACCTTATGAAGTCGATGATGATTTTAGAGGAAAACCAGAACTTAATTCTGATCAATGTATTGTCTGTGCGGCTTGTACTATTGCCTGTCCAGCTAATGCGTTGACCATGAGAACAGATCCGGTGACAGGCGACCGTACATGGTCATTATTTCTTGGTCGTTGTATTTTCTGTGGTCGTTGTGAAGAGGTTTGTCCAACTAAAGCCATTCGCTTGTCACAAGATTTTGAACTCTCAGTGACCAATAAACAGGATCTTTTCCAAGAAACAACCTTTGCAACAGTAACTTGTCAGGAATGTGGTAAACCGTTTATTTCTTATAAAGAATTGAATTACACCATTGATTTATTCAAACAAACTTTGGATAAACCTGAATTAGTGAAACAAAAATTGGCGGAGTTGCATACTTGTCCGGTTTGTAAACGTCAGCACAGCTTAGAAAAAACCGCGAATATGGAATCCAATATGCGGATGAAATTAATCGACTTTAAAGAGCCGGTTCGCTTGAATTTCAAAAAAGCGCTCGAGCAACGAGAACAAAGTGCGGTTGATTTACCTAACGTTTTAGCAGGAGGCGAAAGACGATGAACACACAAATTCCAATGCCGGTCAATGGCATATCAACACCGTTTAGTATTGATGAAAATATTGCCAAAATGAAACAAACGTTGCTGAAAGATATTCAACGTTCAGCTTACGTTTATCGTGTGGACTGCGGCGGTTGTAATGGGTGTGAAATCGAAATTTTCAGTACCATTACGCCAACATTCGATGCAGAACGTTTTGGTATTAAAGTGGTAGCCTCACCTCGTCATGCGGACATTTTATTGTTCACCGGTGCGGTTACCCGTGCGATGCGTACGCCAGCCATGCGTGCTTACCAAGCTGCACCAGATCCAAAAATCTGTATTTCTTACGGGGCCTGTGGTTGTGGCGGCGGTATTTTCCACGATCTCTATTGTGTTTGGGGCGGTAGTGATCAAATTGTGCCAATTGATGTGTATATCCCTGGCTGCCCTCCAACCCCTGCAGCGACCATTTATGGATTCGCGGTAGCACTTGGTTTGCTTGATCAAAAGCTTAAAGGTAAACAAGAAAAAGCTGATCCTAACGCAGAAGCTAAATTACGTTTCCCAACCATTCCGTTGGATTTGCGTATTAGTCTTGAACGTGAAGCGCGTCGTCTTGCCGGTTATCGTCAAGGCGGTAACATCGCTAACCAATTTATGGCAATGATGTCAGAAAATGACAAGGTGCCATTTGGTGTACGTTTAGGTGAATACCTAGAACGCGAAGCCGATCCGCGTTTAAGCGAAATCGTCAATCGTTTGCATGCGATTAGTATGCCGTTTTCGGGATAGTTAATTATGGGGCAAGTGATTGCCCCCTATAAAAATGGGAATGTTATGACAACGAAAGTCTTTTTCTATTTATTAAACGAACGTTTCGTCGAAAACGATGAACAAGTGCCAGAGCAAGCAAAACAGGTGATGTATTACTCTTTGGCGATTGGTCACCATGTTGGCGTAATTGATTGTTTTAAAAAATTACTAGTTTGCGACTACGATGCTTATCAACGTTTTGTAGATAGCTTTCCAGAAGGGGATGCTAAACGTAAATTTGCCGGCTTAATGCGATTCGGTGAAATTGTGATTGATTCCAGTCATGTGAATTTATTGGCGAAAGCAATGGATGAAAACAAAGCCAATTTCACCCCAGAACATCAAGAGTGGGTCGAAATTCTAATGGATACGTTAGCGTCGATTCAGCGTGAACCTGTGATGTATATTATGGTGAAACGTCGTGACGAATAATGTGATCTTAACCGTTGGCAACAGCATGATGGGGGATGACGGTGCAGGCCCTTATCTCTATCAGCTATTGAGTGAAAATCCATTGCCAAATTGGACCGCACTTGATGGCGGCTCAGCACCAGAGAATGTTGCACATATTGTGCGAGACATGAAACCCGATTTGCTTTTAATTTTCGATGCGGCTGATATGGAATTAGCGCCAGGTAAAATCCGAATCATTGAAAAAGAGAGCATTACGGAAATGTTTTTCATGAGTACGCATAATATGCCGCTCAATTACCTCATTGAACAACTGGAACAAGATATTAAACAAATTGTTTTTGTTGGGCTCCAACCCGATCTGGTTTCTTTTGGTTTTCCGATGACAGAAAGCGTAAAAGAGTCTGTGCAATTTATGTATGATTTTTTAAAAGAGGGAAGATCGCTTGAAGAGATTCCTGTTTTGTAGAAAAAGTGAGGGGGATTTTCTAAACATATTTTAAAAATATTATGAAAACCTGTTTTATATCAATAAATCCATGTTTTTTGTAATACTATGAACTGATTTTGGGTGTAATATATACCCAGAATTAATTATTCTAATTCTATCTCTAACCTCGTGTTGTATCTAAAATAAGGACGTTACTATGGCTATTAAAAAAGTAATTACCGTATGTCCGTATTGTGCCTCAGGTTGTAAAATCCATCTTTTGGTGGAAAACAACAAAATTGTGGGAGCTGAAGGTGCAAACGGCAAGACAAACGAAGGGGAGTTATGCCTAAAAGGATATTATGGCTGGGATTTTGTGCATGATACAAAAATCCTGACTCCTCGCCTAACTCAACCGATGATCCGCTACAAACGTGGCGAACCATTCACACCAGTGAGCTGGGAAGAAGCGATTTCTTACACAGCAAGACGTCTCAGTGAAATCAAAGAAAAGTACGGTAACGAATCTATTATGGTAACGGGCTCTTCCCGTGGACCAGGTAACGAAGTGAACTTCGTTATGCAAAAATTCGCCCGTGCGGTATTAGGAAATAACAACATTGACTGTTGTGCGCGCGTGTGACACGGCCCTTCTGTAACAGGTCTGCTCAAATCGGTCGGTAACGGCGCAATGTCCAACTCAATTGTTGAGATTGAAGATACCAAATGCGTATTCATTTTTGGCTATAATGCCTCCACTTCACACCCTATTGTGGCGCGTCGAATTAATCACGCTAAAGCAAAAGGGGCGAAAGTTATTGTTTGTGACCCTCGTAAAATCGAAACAGCCCGTATTGCGGATATTTATGCACCGCTTGCTAACGGGTCTAACGTGGCATTCTTGAATGCGATGATGAATGTGATTTTAGAAGAAGGATTACAAGATCAAAAATTTATTGATGAACACACCGAAAACTTCGATGCGTTCTATGAAACCGTGAAAGCTTATACACCGGAATCCACACAACATATCACCGGTATTGAACCTGAAATGTTGCGTGAAATTGCCCGCACTTATGCGAAAGCGGAAACAGCTACTATCTTATGGGGTATGGGCGTTTGCCAATTCCGTCAAGGTGTAGAAACCGTACGTGCATTAGCAAGCTTGGCAATGCTTACCGGTAACTTAGGTAAACCAAATGTTGGGGTGAACCCAGTACGTGGTCAAAACAACGTACAGGGCGCGTGCGATATGGGTGCATTATTCAACACATTACCAGGCTATCAAAGTTTTGCTGACCCGGAAATTAACGCAAAATTTGCGAAAGCTTGGGGCGTGCCATCTATTCCAACCAAACCAGGTGTGCCGTTGAGTGAAGTGCCTGAAGCAATCATGGAAGATAAAATTAAAGCATTCTATATCATGGGTGAGGATACACTACAAACTGAGCCTGATATTAATGCGGTTAAAAAAGCCTTCGAGAAAGTTGAACTTCTCATTGTTCAAGATATCTTCATGACTCAAACAGCCGCAGAAGCAGATATTTTATTGCCTGCCACTTCTTGTGCTGAGCATGAAGGTGTGTATAGTGCCGCTGACCGTGGTTTCCAACGTTTCTATAAAGCCGTTGAACCAACTGGCGATGTCAAGGATGACTGGGTAATCATTAGCGAACTTGCTACAGCAATGGGCTACCCAATGCACTATAACAATACCAAAGAAATTTGGGATGAACTTCGTTCGCTTTGTCCAATTTACAAAGGGGCAACCTACGAAAAAATGGAAGGCATGGGCTATATCCAATGGCCATGTACTGACGAAGGCCCTGAAGATCAAGGTACAACATACTTGTATAAAGGCCAAATCTTCGACCGTCCGAACGGCAAAGCTGAGTTCTTTGCTTGCGACTGGGAACCACCAATGGAGGATCTCTCTGAAGAATTCCCATTGATACTTTCTACAGTTCGTGAAGTTGGTCACTATTCTTGCCGTTCAATGACAGGTAACTGCCGAGCTCTTGCTGCACTTGCGGATGAGCCGGGATTCGTACAAATGAACGATCAGGATGCTAAAGAGTTGGGCATTAAAAACAACGACTTGGTTTGGATTGCCTCATCACGTGGTAAAGTTATTTCTCGCGCAGATGTGAGCACTCGTACTAACAAAGGCGCTTGTTATATGACCTATCAATGGTGGATCGGTAAATGTAACGAATTAACCGCTGAACATTTGAACCCGGGTTCTAGAACGCCGGAATACAAATATAGCGCGGTTCGTATTGATAAAATCGAAGACCAAGCTTGGGCTGAACGCTATGTGGTAACTGAATACGCGAAATTAAAAAATCGCTTAAAAGAAACCGCACTTGTGGCTTGATTAGCGTCATAAATGAATGACGGGCGAACTTAAATGGTTCGCCCGTTTTTTATTGAATTATTTCCTTACGCATTATGAATGCATTTAGCCATCATTATCTGTAGCTAAAGATAAACAGGAATCCGCAAGTGTTTCACTAAAGCGTAAATCATGTGAAGCAATAAGCATTGGCAACTGTAATTCGCGTAAAAGTGCGGTCAGTTTGGCGATATTTTTTACATCGAGTCCATTAGTTGGTTCATCTAATAATAATACTTTGGGTTGCATCGCCAGTACGCCGGCTAGCGCAGTAAAATTCTGTTCACCACCAGATAAGGTATTCACAGAACGATCTTTTAATCCAACAATATTTAGACGTTCCAACTGTTGTAATGCAATTTGATAGGCTTCATCTCTGTTCAATCCTTGATTGAGAGGACCAAAGGCCACATCATCAAGTACAGTTGGGCCGAAAAGTTGATCGCCAGCATGCTGGAAACAGATGCCTATTTTTCCACGCAATGGTACAAAATCCTTTTCTTGTCGACATACATTACCGAACCAGCGAATTTCTCCTTGTTGGTAAAGTATAAAACCTAATAGGCAATGTAATAGGGTGGATTTTCCACAACCAATATCACCTTGTAAAAAAAGACGATGGCCTTCAGGGAGTTCAAAAGAAAGGTTATCAATAATCACACGCTGCTCGCGCATGATTTGTAATTGTTTGACTTCGAGGACGTTCATCAAGATTTATCCTGTGTTTTTTTCACATCATGCAGCTGAAAGCCACGAGCTTTTAGCGCCATTTCTGTTTTTTCTGCTTTAACGAGGGCATGAATTAATAATAATGCCACACGCTGCGCCGCGATAAATAAGGTTCTGCCATTAAGTTTTGGCTGGTAGCCACGTGCTCGCATTGCCATATCCATCTTTTTATGTACTTCACTGAACACTGAAATATAGCGAACAGTGAGAACAAAGAGATGAAGTAGTTTTTCAGGTAATGGCAAACGGCACAATGCCTGCAATAAAAGGCTCTCGTTCATATCCATTAACAAGAGTCGGGTTAAACTTAAAATCAAATTAAAACGTAGCGTGATGAGCAGTGCGAGCTGAATACCCATAGGATTTAATACTAAACCTTGCTCGGTGATTTTCCAGCTTAAGGTTAACCAAACGAGTAGCGTAAAGAGATTTAGTTTAAGCCAATATTTGAAATAACTGACAAGGGATTTTCGATAGCATATTAGCGCAATAAGTAATCCGCCGAATACGATTAGATTAAGGATAATAAGCGCTGAACCATGTGTCATTGTGCTGACGATAAGTCCACACAAAAACACATAAATCAATCGTAAGTGCGGTTGAAAAATAGCAAGGAAATTCATTTCACCACACTGAGCGCTGTTGGATACATTTTGTTTAACAATAAGACCACACCGACACTGACGATACTGTCGATAATAAATACGGGGATATGTGATATCACCAGAAGCATGATCAGATCGCTATAGGCTTTACCTCCATCCAATGCTAAGACTAGAGAGGCGAGCAAGGCTGAACCGCCAACACCGATTACACCAGCTCCAATTCCTGCTGTAATTTGAGTACGACGGGAATTGTCATGCTCAAGTCTTTTTGCAAATAGCCAATGTACAAGAAGAGCAGGTAATGCCATTATGCATAAATTGACACCTAATACGGCAAATCCACCAAAGGAAAAGAGCAGGGCTTGTAGGACTAATGCGATTAAAAAAGCAGGGAAAACAGCCCAGCCAAGAAACAGGCCGGCCATGCCGTTTAAGATGAGATGCACGCTACCAATGCCTACCGGTACATGAATGGTGCCAGCAACAAAAAAAGCAGCAGCAAACAATGCTGTTAGCGGCAATTGCTGCGAATTGAGTCGTTTAAGACCAATCATTACGCAGACTAATGCGACAGCTGCACCACCAAGCAATACGGGTGTATGCAACACACCTTCCGATAAATGCATATTATCTTTCCTTAGATTGCGACGCACGCGTCATTTTTGAGGCTCTAATCAATGCCCATAAGCCAAAAATACCAACAATATAGCCGATACCGCCAATAATATCGTGCAGGTAAATTTTGTCTTTTAATTTAGAAATATCTTCGCGGACCAACATCAATGCATTGTCACTGTTATTAGTGGTTTGCGCAGATACTCTGTTGGCAACAATTGAGGCTCGATGTCCTTCTTCACCTTCTATCACTACTTTAATGGCACCTTCGGCAGTGGTATTGATCGGATAGGCAAATTGCCCATCGCGATCCGTTTTACCTTCCAATAGAGGGGAGTCCTGACCAGCTTGCAAAATCTCCATATAGGTTTCTGCCGCTGGGGTCATATCGGAATAATAGGCTTTGCCGGAAACTGTGCGTCCATCATATTGTGCAAAAACATGCAAACTATGAGCCAATGCTGATGGTGCGCACAGCCAGGTGAAAAGTGCGGTTAAAAATACAACTCTTTTCATTATTTCGCGTCAAAAGTTAGCATATATTCAACACTACGTTTGTTATAGTCAGGGTTGTCTTTAACCGGCTCGTCAAATTCAGCCCAGACTTTGTTATAGCCCGCTTTAGGGGTGAATTGTGCAATACCTTTTTCATTGGTTAAGTTGAATGGGTGATCTTCGCCTAAACCCACTTTGATGCCTTGCACCGGTTTACCTTTTACTAACACAAGAATATCGAGTGGTTGTCCCGCTTTCGGTTCACTTTGTGGGATCAATTCATAATCCATGTTGTGTGATTTATTTGCTTGCGCATCCCAGTGTAAAATCGCTTTGCCGAATTTGACTGGGTTAACACTGAGTACGGCTTCAGGTGCTTGCTGTTTGGTTTTTTCGACATATTTACCGCTTGGCAATTTTGACCAAACGCCATTATCAAAGCGAATAAATGCGATGGCCGCATCAGGTGCAGCAAAGTGTGCTTCGCCTTCTTTAAAGTTTACTGTGGCATTTTGCAATTGGCCTTTAGCATCAAGTAGGCGTACCGCTTTTAATTTGCTTTGAGGATAGGTTTCAGTTTCCTCATGACCAAATTTAACCACATATTGCCCTTTTACATCCTTAATGGGCTCCAACCAAACATTATGTGCATTAGCGAGTGAAGCACCGAATAGTGCTGTGATAAGTAATGCTGTTTTTTTCATGGAAGTTCTCCTTTTCTAACATGTGAATACTGTGATAAAGTATAAAATATGAAGTAACTTCAGAGTCAAGTGTAATTTAATAAAAAATGAAAATTGGTCAGCTAGCCAATATCGTTGGCTGTACGGTAGAAGCCGTACGTTTCTATGAAAAGCAAGGATTAATCGAACCCGCCAAGCGAACAAGTGGTAATTTTCGCGTTTATACGGAAGAGCATTTGAAACAACTTTCTTTCATTTGCTATTGCCGCAGTTTGGATATTTCACTAAAAGAAATCAAAATGTTGCTCAATCCTCAATGTGCTACTCAAGAGCAGGAAAGGGAAATTAATGAGCTGCTAGATCGACATATTCGAGAAGTATCAAAACGGATCCATGAATTGGCTCACTTGAGAATTCGCTTAATTCAGCTCAAAGGCAAATGTAGCCAGTTTGAACAAAATAATGATTTAATGAATACTTTATTGCAACATAGCGGTATTAATTTTGTGCCACTAAAATGATTTCTTGTACGAGTACCAGTAAAAATTTTTCAAACAACGTTTAAATATCGAACAACGAAACACAGAAATGCTGAAAATAAACATCAAAAAAGAGTAAAATTGGAACAGACTGCTTTTTTATTTTAAGGAGAAAATCATGCATGAGATGTCTCTCTGTCAGAATATTATGGAAATTATTGATCAACAACAGAAAAAGCATGAAATCCATGAAGTGACAGATATTTGGTTAGAAATTGGGGCACTGTCTTGTGTCGAGCAAAGTGCGGTAGAATTTTGCTTTGAAATTATGCGCAAAGATACCGTTGCTGAAAACTGTCAGTTACATTTTATTCATTTACCTGCGATTGCATGGTGCTGGCAATGTCAAAAGGAAGTTGAGATTGAAGCCTATCAAGATTGCTGTCCACATTGTCACAGTGCATGTTTACAACGTCGAAGTGGCACCGAATTTAGAGTGAAAGAAATTGCCGTAAAATAGCAAGACGTCTAAATTGGCAAATTTAACCTGATCTTTTGAATATAAAATACGCTAACTACTTGATAGTATGTATTTATCTCTCTTCAAAGAATATATTTAAGATAGAGAATATGGTATTCTAACGCATGTGAATTACCATAGATTCTAAGTATTTACAGAATAAACGAAACATTATTGAGGTGACTTATGTGTACAACCTGTGGCTGTGGCCATCCAGACCAAGTCAGAATCGGAGAATTACCGCATGTTCATAATGATTCCAATGCGCAACATGCAACAAAACTACCTAATTTTTCTCACTCCGCCTTCCGCATGCCAGACTCTCCACAACAAGATGAAACTCAGCAACGATTACTGAAAGTAGAACAAGATATTCTTGGCGCAAACAATCAATTAGCCGATATGAATCGTCGCTTTTTTGCCAATCAACACATTTTGGCACTTAACCTTGTTTCAAGTCCAGGTTCAGGCAAAACAACTTTGTTGACGACCACATTAAATGCATTAAAAAATGACTATTCTTGTTATGTGATCGAAGGGGATCAACAAACAGAAAATGATGCGGATCGTATCCGTCAAACCGGTGTGCCGGCGATTCAAGTTAATACAGGCAAAGGTTGTCACTTAGATGCACAAATGATTGGTAATGCATTGGTGAAATTGCAGCCACAGGAAAATAGTCTGATGTTTATTGAAAATGTCGGAAACCTAGTTTGTCCGTCAGAATTTGATTTGGGTGAGCACGCCAAAGTAGTGATTTTATCTGTAACAGAAGGAGAAGATAAACCACTAAAATATCCACATATGTTTGCGGCTTCGAAGTTAATGATTTTAAACAAAGTGGATTTACTGCCGTACTTAAATTTTGATGTGGAAAAATGTATTGCTTATGCGAAACAAGTGAATCCAACAATTGAGGTTATCCAGTTGTCTTCTCAAAGTGGAGAAGGGTTAAAGCAATGGCTAGACTGGTTAAAAGCGCAAGAAAGATAGGAGCATCAAATGCAGTTTGTTGATGAATTTCGTGATCCTGAACTGGCTAAAAGTCTGTTGCAGCGACTACAAAAAATAATGGAAAACCAACCGCACTTTACGCCAGAAAATCCGTTATATCTAATGGAGGTCTGCGGCGGACATACTCATACCATTTTTAAATTTGGGCTTGATCGTTTATTACCGAAAAGTATTGAATTTATTCACGGTCCAGGCTGTCCGGTATGTGTATTACCGATGGGGCGAATTGATGTCTGTATTGAGATTGCTCGTCGTCCAGAAGTGATTTTCTGTACTTTCGGTGATGCCATGCGAGTGCGTGGACGTTTAGGCTCATTATTAGAAGCTAAGGCACAAGGCGCTGATGTTCGTATTGTTTATTCACCACTTGATGCGTTGAATATCGCATCGAATAACCCAGACAAAAAAGTGGTATTCTTTTCACTTGGTTTTGAAACAACCATGCCAAGTGCCGCAATTACCTTGCAACAAGCGAAAAAACAGCAGGTAAAAAACTTTTTTGTGGTATGCCAAAATATTACCATCATTCCGACATTACACAGCTTATTGTCACAAGGACAAGTCAAAATTGACGGCTTCCTTGCACCAGGTCATGTCAGCATGGTGATTGGTTCTGAACCTTATCAAGAATTGTGTGACACCTATCATAAGCCTTTTGTGATCACCGGTTTTGAGCCTTTAGATATTCTACAAGCAATTTTAATGTTGGTGACACAGATTGTTGAAAAACGCTGTGAAGTGGAAAATCAGTATAAACGTATCGTACACCAACATGGCAATGAGTTAGCACAACAGGCAATCAGTGAAGTGTTCCGCTTGAAAGCCAGCAGTGAATGGCGTGGATTAGGCGAAATTGCGGAATCGGGTGTTGAACTGACAGATGATTATCAATGCTTTGATGCAGAAGCGCATTTTGCTTGCCAGCCACATCAAGTTGCCGATGATCCTGATTCTCGCTGCGGTGATGTACTGATCGGAAAATGTAAGCCGGCGGATTGCCCATTATTTGCTAAAAAATGTAATCCTGACAATGCTTATGGTGCATTGATGGTGTCTTCCGAAGGGGCATGTGCGGCCTATTATCAATATAGACGGGAATAAAACAATGACTGATTTTATTACAATGGCACACGGAAATGGTGGTGCCACAATGCAAGAGTTGATCCGCGATTATTTTGTCGAGGCATTTGATAATCCAATACTTTCACAAGGCGAAGATCAGGCTCGTATTGCTTTACAAGAGTTAAATGCTTTAGGTGGAACATTGTCATTTTCTACCGATAGTTTTGTGATTGATCCGATTTTTTTCCCTGGTGGAGATATTGGTAAACTCGCCGTTTGTGGCACAGCTAACGATGTTGCCGTATGCGGTGCCGTACCAAAATATTTGTCTTGTGGCTTTATTTTAGAAGAAGGCTTGCCACTGGAAACCTTAAAAAAATTGATCCAATCGATGGCAAAAGCCTGTCAGTCAGCCGGTATTCAAGTGGTAACCGGTGATACCAAAGTAGTACAAAAAGGTGCGATAGATAAAGTGTTTATCAATACAGCCGGTATTGGTGTGATTCCAAACGGACTCGACTGGGGTGTGCATCGCATTCAGCCAGGTGATCAGATTATTGTCAGTGGTACTTTAGGTGATCATGGTGCAACCATTTTGAATTTACGGGAAAATCTTGGTATTCAAACGGATTTACGCAGTGATTGTGCAGTGCTTGCACCGCTCATTGATTGTATTCGTCCGATTGAAGGGGTGAAAGCTGTACGCGATGCGACCCGTGGTGGTGTGAATGCAGTACTTCACGAATTTGCACAAGCACAGAAAGTGGGAATTCAAATTGATGAAACAGTGTTACCAATTCGTCAGGAAGTGCGCGGTATTTGTGAATTACTTGGTTTGGATGCGTTAAATTTTGCCAATGAAGGCAAATTGGTGATTGTGGCGGACAAAGAAAAAACAGCTGAAATTCTGACCGCACTTCGTCGCCATCCATTAGGTGAAAATGCGGCTGTCATTGGCGAGGTAACGACTGATGGCAAAGTTCGTGCAGTTGGGCTTTTCGGTCAAAGTCGTTTATTAGACTTACCACGCAACGAACCTTTACCACGCATTTGTTAAGCAAAAACCGGTTTAATGTTAAATTAAACCGGTTTTAGTTTGTAAATTGATATGTGTGAGAAGAGTGCTATTTTTTCCAAATAACGTGGAATTCACGATTTTCTTCTCGGTGTGAAATTAAGAATTTCGCAAACACATCATCCATTTCATCTTTCTCATTTACTAATCCGACCCAAACTTCAGCAAAAGCCTCAGGATCGATTAACACCCCAATTTCTTGTTCCCAATCATCGGCAGTTTCGACAAACTCGACTGCACCACGATCTTCAAATTGCAGATTGAAGAGCATAATATCAGCAGGATCAAGATTTTCGCCTGCCATCTCTAAGAAAATATCATAAGCAAGATCAATCGCTGCATCGGGATCAAGTTTTTGAATATCAGTTGTCATTGGGTTTTCCTTCATTAAGTCAATTGCGCGTATGATACCGCAAGAAATACAAAACAAAAAGTGCGGTCAAATTCATCTATATTTTGCTTATAGTAGTTAAACCTCAACTCGTTTTCCTATATCTTTCAAATTAGAAAATTGCTCGAGTAATCGAGGTGCATCATCAAGGCTAATCGCAAATGTCCAAAGATAAGTAATTACTGCATAAATATGCCCAGCTTGCACACCTTTAGTTGTGGCTAAATTAACTACAGTGACACCAAATAAAATAGCTGATGCAATGCCAATCCATAAATAACCCGTTGCTTCACGATTAGATAAACGGATACGTAAATAGGCAAGCCAATCATAATGTTTATTTAAGTGATAATTGCTTTTTTGTTCAATTACGTTGACTTCTTTTTCTAACCGATCGTTAAGCTTTAAATAAAGCAAATCATTTGTTTTTGAGTATTTAGGTAATAAAAGACCAAAAAATACCAATATTAAACAAGCCGTTATACCTGACCAAAATTCTAGCCACAATAGCATTATAGCCGCACCAATGATGGAAAAACTCGACATAATTAATGTTGGTAGATGTTGTTCAAAAAAGTCCACAAATTGACGTGATAATGCTACACGAGCAGTAATTGCTGAGATGTTTAATCCTTTTTCTCGTTGGTTAATGATAACCGGCACAGCAAGCTCTGCGTAAATACGAGCAAAGCTACGAGTATCTACTGCACGGCGAGCTGCACCAATTCCCCAAATGATAAGCACTAAAAGGGAATAGCTAAGTGAAAGCAAGACATCTCCATTCATTATTGCATTAACAGCAAAGCCCCCAAAAACGGGATAAGTAATAAAGAGAATGTTCTCTAATGTGACTAAGCTGAAAGTGAAGAAAAGACGTTTTTTGTTGTTTTTGGCGATTGATTTAATATTTTCTATCGCATTTGAAGTCATTTTAGTCATAAAAATATAGTCTAATAATTGCTAAACTCTACAAATTATAGTCTTAAAATTTACTAATATAAAGTAAATTTTAAGACTATATTTTTATAATTGAAATGATAGAATAAGACAAACAGAGAAAGTTGAGGGATAGAAATGAATAATTTTGAGTTGCTTGGTAAGCACATTTCAGAAATTGATGAGGTGCTGGATACATGGATCGATCTTAAGTTTGCACTTAATTACAATCATTTTGCAGTGCTTTATTGTTTAGCGGGAGCTGAAAATGGGCAATGCACACAAAAGAAAATTTGTGATGAGTGGTATATACCTAAACAAACCGTGTTTAATATTTGCAAAGAGTTTCGAGAAAAAGGCTGGATTGAATTTTATCCGAGTTCAACGGATAAGCGTGAGCGAATTATGCAATTAACAATTGCAGGTAAATTGCAAGCAGAACCGATTTATGAGGCGACCACAGAGATGTTTGAGAATGCATTTAATGTATTTGGAAAAGAGAAATCTACTCAACTTTTTGCATTAATGTCTGAATTTTCCCAAATCTGTCGAAATTTAATGAATAAATAAAAAGTGCGGTCAAATTTATCATTATTTTTGACCGCACTTATTTTTAGTTGCTATAACTAGCCCGTATTTCGCATACCTGCTGCAATACCTGTGATGGTAATCATCAAGGCTTGCTCTACATCAGGGCTTGGATTTTCAGGCGATTCACGGAAACGACGGAGCAATTCCACTTGAAGGAGATTGAGCGGGTCCGTATAAACATTACGTAATGCAATAGAATCTGCGATCCACGGCAAGTCCGCCATTAATTCATCTTTGTGAGAAAGTGAAAGCACGGTTTTGATATCCGCATTGAGTTGATTACGCAGATTTTCACCTAAGTACCAAAGCTCTTTTTTCACTAAGTTATGATCATATTGTTCAGAAAGCCAAGTATCGGTTTTACTGAACACCATTTCTAACATCCCCACGCGAGTAGAGAAGAATGGCCAAGCTTTGCACATTTCTTCAATAATATGACCTTTGCCTTCATCCACAATTTTTTGAATTGCCGCACCCGCACCAAGCCATGCTGGTAGCATTAAGCGGTTTTGCATCCAAGCAAAAATCCATGGAATGGCACGCAAGCTTTCCACGCCACCATTTGGATTACGTTTTGCTGGGCGAGAGCCAAGTGGTAGTTTAGACAGTTCTTGTTCCGGTGTAGCACTGCGGAAATAAGGCACGAAGTCTTTATCCCCACGAACAACACTACGGTAAATGTCACATGAAGTAACGGAAAGCTCATCCATCACAGTACGCCATCCTGCTTTTGGTTCTGGCGGTGGAAGTAAGTTTGCTTCTAAAATTGCGCTCGCGTAAAGATCAAAGGTTTCAACCGCAACTTCGGGTAAACCAAGTTTAAAGCGGATCATTTCCCCTTGTTCAGTCACACGTAAACCATTTTTGAGTGAGCGTGGAGGTTGAGAAAGTAATGCCGCATGTGCAGGTGCACCACCTCGACCGATTGTACCACCACGACCATGGAATAAAGTGAGCTCAATACCTAGTTCTTCGGTTAAGTTGACTAATGCTTCTTGAGCACGATATTGTGCCCATGAAGCTGCCATCATTCCCGCATCTTTAGCAGAGTCAGAATAACCAATCATCACCATTTGATGATTGTTAATCACGCCACGATACCAACCAATATTGAATAATTGACGCATGACCCCTTCAGATGCATCTAAGTCATCTAAGGTTTCAAAAAGTGGCACGACAGGAATGTGATAAGGCACGCCTGCTTCTTTTAATAATAAATGCACAGCAAGCACATCAGAGGCACTTCTCGCCATTGAAATAATATAGCAAGCAATCACGCCTTGTTTTTGTTGAGCAATGACTTTGCAAGTATCTAAAATTTCTTGGGTTTCAGCAGATGGCTCCCAATGGGTTGGAATTAATGGGCGACGAGAATTTAATTCACGCACCAAGAAAGATTGTTTCTCAGCTTCGCTCCATTGTGCATAATCGCCAATGCCAAGATAACGGGTGATTTCAGCAATAGCATCGGTATGGCGCGTGCTTTCTTGACGGATATCCATTTGTGAAAGAGTAACCCCAAAACAGCGAATGCGATGCAAAATATCCAATAAAGATCCATTGGCGATAATCCGCATACCACATGCCATTAATGATTGATAGCAATCATAGAGCGGTTCCCAAAGTTGATTATCTTCCATGATAATATCCGCTTGGCTTACGCGTGGCGGACGATTTGCCAGGCTATCATCAAAGTAACCAAGAGTGGCGATAAGTTTTGCACGAAGTGCTTTGACTACAAAACGATAAGGCTCTAAATGCTCACCATATTTTGCGGTAAATTCTGGCGTGCATTTCACCATAGATAATTCATCGGCAAGGGATTTAATGTCATTTAAGAACAAATCCGCCGCTTTCCAACGAGCAAGATAGAGTACTTGTTGGGTGATTTTCGAAGTAACAAATGGGTTGCCATCACGGTCACCACCCATCCAAGAAGAAATTCGGACAGGACGTAAGCCCACTGGTAAATCGTACCCCAAAAATTCACGAGCATGTTCATTTAATTGACGTAAGAATTCCGGCACCCCTTGCCATAGGCTGTTTTCAATCATGGCATAGCCCCATTTTGCTTCATCGAATGGCGTAGGGCGAACGGTACGGATTTCATTGGTATGCCATGCTTCAGCAATTAAACGAAGTAACAAGCGTTCAATAATGCCGCGTTCTTTAGGCGTTAAATCATCGTGCTCTAATTTGCTTAAGCATTTATTGATCTCAACGTGTTTGTGGATTAACGAACGACGTGTGGTTTCGGTTGGGTGTGCCGTTAATACCAGTTCAATAAGTAAGTTTTCAACGGTTTTGTAAACTTCTTCTTTTGAAACATTTAATGCTTTTAAGCGTTGAAATAAAGCACTTAATGAACGATTAGATGATTGTAAATCTTTATGTTGGCGAGAGACCGTTTGGTATTGTTCAGCGATATTAGTTAAGTTAAGGAAATGGCTGAATGCTCGTGCAACAGGAATAATATTTTCATTTGAAATGGTGGAAAGGGTATCCAACAATGTTTTACGTGCTTGGCTATCGCCTGCTCGAGATTGTTTTGACAATTGGCGAACATTTTCAATTAAAGTGAGAATGTCTTCGCCTTGTGCATCATTAATGGTTTCTCCAAGAAAACGCCCTAACATATTAATGTTATGGCGGAGAGTGCGATACTCATCAGTCATATGAACTCCGATAAAGAAAAAAATAAAACTAGGGGAGATATAATCAAAAATATGTATTGGGATCAAATGCTATACGTAAAAAACTTGCATTAAATCAAAAAAGGCTAAAATAAGTAAAAAATGACCGCACTTTTTTAGATAAAATTCAAAGTTCGGTCAAAAAGTTTAATGTTTATTTAAGGTTGCGAACTGATTTTCGAATGACGAGTTCAGGATGGATCGCAATGCGGTGTTTTTCGTGATTATCGTTATCTTTATTGGCAATACGCTCAAATAAAAGATTAACCGCTTGCGCACCTAAACGAGACTTCGATTGGTGAATCGTGGTGAGTGGCGGTGCATAGAAACGTGATGAGTGAATATTATCATAGCCGATAATCGAGATATCATCAGGTACACGTAAACCTTTTTCCGTAATCGCAGAGATTGCCCCTAATGCCATCACATCATTACAACAGAATACGGCAGTAGGTAGGCTGTCTTGTGCAAGAATTTTATTCATACACTCGTAACCGTCTTCTGGTTCGAAGAAACCTTCCATAATCCAATTTTCATGGATCGGTAGATTGGCTTCATTCATGGCTTTTACAAAGCCTTCGTAACGGGTTCTTGCCGTCGTTTTATCTAATTCACCCGCAATAAGACCGATCTCTTTATGACCACAATCAATTAAATGCTTAGTAGCAAGGTAACCACCCGTAAAGCTGTTATCTTCAATGATATCGGTATCTGTATTTGGACCCCAATCCATTACCACCATCGGCACAGACGAGAAACTAGAAAGCACATCAAGTGAATGTTGTGTGTATTCAGAACACATGACCAATAAACCATCTACGCGTTTTTTGGCAAGCATTTCGACGTGGTTTTTAATTTTTTCAGGATCATTTTGTGTATTACACAAAAAAAGTGAATAGCCTTGACGATAACAATGATCTTCAACGGCATGAATGATTTCAGCAAAATAAGGGGATTCACTGGTGGTAACAATCATCCCTATGGATTTTGTCGTGTTGACTTTCAAACTCCGAGCAACAGCACTTGGTGAGTATTTCAAGCTTTTAATGGCTTGCATCACCGCCTCTTCGGTTTCTTTTGCTACAAAACGGGTTTTATTAATTACGTGTGAAACAGTGGTGGTGGAAACACCAGCCATTTTTGCGACATCTTTAATTGTTGCCATAATTTTGCCTCTAGAGAATTTCTCCTATTATAAAGACTGTCACCAAATAGGTTAAGTAAATTATAAAAAATTTTTGAAAAAACGTGCTTTATTGTTAGAATGGGTTATCTTTAACTAAACAAGTGGGAAATTAAAATGAGTGATTTTGGTTACGCAATGTTAGCTGTAGTGCTTTCTTTAAGTGTTGTAGTCGGTTTAGCGACTGCAATTTTCTAATTGAAAGAAATAACATATTAATCCATTTAAAATAGACCGCGCTTTAAGCATTTAAAGTGCGGTTATTTTTTAGGTCTTTTAAAGTTGTACTAAAAGCCATGCTATTGGATTATTTCTTTAGTATAATTTGCAACTATTTCCGTTTGTTGTAATCAAAATACTGCAAAAACCAAATTTGAGATAATTATGAATAAATATTTGATTTCACTAGATAAAGATGTTCAGCGTCGTGAGCTGTTTTTTGCTCAACCGGATACAGCAGATTTCGTTGTCTTTTCAGCGATTAATACCATGCAAAAAGAGTGGGATGAATTGGCAGAAGTATTCAATCTAACGAAGTTTGAACAGCATTATGGACGCAACGTCACAAAAGGCGAAATAGGTTGTACATTAAGTCATTTAGCGGTTTATCGTCAGATCGTAGAAGATCAAAATGTGACGGAAAATGATTATGCGTTAGTCTGTGAAGATGATGCGTTGTTTAATTCAAATTTATCACCAAAAAAGATCGCACTTTTAACCGAAAAATGTGATGCGGATATTGTATTAATCGGGCAGTCAAAAATTGCGGAATTTGATGATGTGGAATTAGAAATTAATTATCCAACCACCTTTTCATTTTTACGCCAAACTATTGGTGATGTTACCGTGGCTTATCCGTATAAAAGTTATTTTGCCGGCACGGTGGCATATTTAATTAAAAAATCAGCGGCACGTGCATTTTTAAAGCAAGTCGAACAAGAAAAACCATTTTGGCTTGCTGATGATTTCTTATTATTTGAAACCCAATTCCACATTAATAACAATGTGGTTCGTCCGCTTGTAGCCATTGAAAATCCACAATTAGTGAGTAATTTGGAAGCGATTCGTGGTTCAAAATCTAACAATTTAGTGAAGAAATTAATTAAATATCCACTCAAAAAAATCTTAGCAGTGAAAAAGAATTTAGGAAAATAACGTAAAAATGACCGCACTTTTTAATCTTTTTTATCTTTACGATCCTTGGCTGTTTCATGTTGTACGCATGTCATTCGTCGCAGGTTTAGCGGCATTGGTTGTATTGGCTTATCAGTATTTTAAAAAGCAGAAACCACAAGGTATTACCGTGCCAGTGGATAGTTTAGTCGTTATCATTGGGCTGATTGCATTTAGCGTGATTCCACTTTTAGTCAATGGTACGCGAGATTTTTCGGTCATCACCATGTATGTGAAAGAGCTGATTTTATTTATCTTCGGCGTGGGACTTTATAATGCCTTCTATGCCAATGTAAATGGTCAACAGAAAGTCGTTCGTGATTTACAACTTGGTGTGGTGGTGCAGTTTATTGTGGGCGTGATTGGCTTACTCGGTGCATCATTTATGATTGATTTCTTGCTTTCAACCAATGCGGTGTTGCCCGCACGTTTTTATGGTTCAGAGCAGGAATATCGCTTATATAACATCACCGCAACTGCCTTTTTCCAGTTGAGTTTATTCTATTTAATGCTGTTGCATTTCTTACTGGCTTACAACGCTAAACATAATACGCTTCCAAGTATTCTGGTATTTTTAATGTTATGTATCGGATTAATTTCAGGGCGTACATTCCTTCTGTTATCGGTTGTGAGCATTTTAGTGTATTTCAAATGGCGTTATGTTCCACCACTCATTGCATTTGCTGTTTTGGTATTATTACTGGCCTATTTCTTACCTGAAAATCCTTATGTGGCACATGCTTTAGAGCCCGTGATTAATTTATTACATGGTGCAGGATTTGTCAGTTCGTCAACAGATACCTTGATGAAAAACCATCTCTTTATGCCAACGCTCAAGCAGTTCATTTATGGCGATGGTATGTATATGACGGGTGAGTTAGAAGTTGGTCGTTATTATGGGCATACGGACTCTGGTTTCTTACGCCAAATTCTTTATGGTGGTGTGTCTTATGCTTTAGTGTGTTTTGCCGTGACATTCTATTTTGTACGCAAAGTTGCCTTAAACTGGTTTGATGGCAGCTGGAAATTTATCCTTTCTGCCTTTGTGATTTTAGCGTTCTGTAACATCAAAGCGGATACCTTTGCTTTCCCAGGCATTATGTTTGTCATGTTGATGTTCTTATCGCTTTTCGGTACTCACGGTAAACAACTTATTTTATTTAAACAAAAGGAGCCGAAAGATGTTTAGTATCATCGTGCCTTCTTATAATCGGAAAGAAGAAATTCCTGCCTTATTGGAAAGTTTAACCAAGCAAACCACCTATAATTTTGATGTGGTGATTGTGGATGATTGCTCGAAAGAACCCGTTGAAGTGACACAATCGTATCCATTTGCAGTTAACGTTATTCGTAACGAAACCAATCAAGGCGCGGCAGAAAGCCGTAATATCGGGGCAAGAAGTGCGGATAATGAATGGCTGTTATTCCTTGATGACGATGATCGTTTTGCAAATGATAAATGTCAGAAATTAGCCGATGTAATTGCTGAGCATACTGATGTTAACTTTGTTTACCATCCAGCTAAATGTGAAATGGTGAATGAAGGTTTTAGCTATGTGACTAACCCAATTGAGCCGCAAGAGATTAGCGTAGAGCGAATTTTACTGGCGAATAAAATCGGTGGTATGCCGATGATTGGGGTGAAAAAAGATCTGTTTTTAAAAATCGGCGGATTATCGACCGCACTTCGTTCATTGGAAGACTATGATTTCTTGTTGAAGCTTGTGCAAGATCCAACGTTTAAGGCGTACAAAGTGGCTGAGCCGTTGACTTATTGTACGTTCCATACCAAGCGTTCTAGCGTATCAACAGATACGACTAATACGCAAAAAGCGATTGATTATATCCGTGAAAATTATGTGAAAACGGCAGAGCAAGAAAAGAATTTTGCCACCAACGCACAATATATGCTGGCTTACCCACATATTATGAATTTATCCCGTAAAGCCGCTTTTTACTATTTTGAGATTTTTAAATTAACGAAAAATATTAAGCAGCTAGTGATTGCCTTTGTGGTTCTAATTTCACCTAAATTGGCAATTAATTTGAAACGGTTTATGTAGATAACTTATTAGATAGAGAAGTATGAAATTTTCAGTTTTAATGTCCTTATATATTAAGGAAAACCCACAATATTTAAGAGAGTGTTTTGAAAGTTTAGTGGCTCAAACCCATCCAGCAGATGAGATTGTGTTGGTGTTTGATGGTGCTGTCACACCTGAATTGGAAGCGGTGGTTTCTGAATTCGAAACCAAATTACCTTTAAGCTTAGTGAAATTGCCAAAAAATTTAGGCTTAGGCAAAGCGCTTAATGAAGGATTGAAACATTGTTCGCACGATTGGGTCTTCCGTATGGATACCGATGATATTTGTGTGCCAGAACGTTTTGCAAAACAAGTGGCGTTTATTGAGCAACATCCGGATACAATTATTTTCGGTGGGCAGATTGCTGAGTTTGGCGAAAATATTCAAGATATCGTGGCATATCGTAATGTACCGACTGAAGCACAAGATATCGTTAAATTTACCCAAAAACGTTGCCCATTTAATCACATGACAGTCGCATATCAAAAAAGTGCGGTCATTAATTGTGGTGGATATGAGGATTTACAGGAAGATTATTACCTGTGGATTAAGCTTGTGGCGCAAGGACAAAAAGTGGCAAACTTGCCGGATATTTTAGTTTATGCCCGCGTGGGGAATGGCATGGTTGGGCGTCGTCGTGGTTTAAATCAAGCGAAAGCAGAATGGCGTTTATTTAAATTGAAACATCGCTTAGGTATTCAAGGTTTATTTTCAGGCCTATTCACCTTTGCCTTACGTTCAGGTTCTCGCTTATTACCAACCTCATTATTGAAAGCTGTTTATAACAAATTTTTACGCAAATAATGCGATATTTTGATAATTAAAAAAGGAAAAGAAATGAATTTAATCTCAACGTTAAAAATGACTGCATTATCGACCGCACTTTTATTGGCGGGTTGTTCAAGTAATACGACAACAACGACAACGTCATCCACAAAAAGTATTCCGTCAGTAAGCAGTAATGCTGTTTATAGCAAACCAAGAACTTTAGATAACTTTAATGATTATGTTCAGTTCTTAAAAGGCAAAGCGGCTGCTGAAGGCGTATCGTTGTCAGTATTGAATGCACAAAATAATATTCAATATATGCAAAAGGCTGTAGATTTGGATCGTGCACAAGCGGGGAGGAGCCAACGTAATGCGGATCAACCACAGTTACCGAATCCAAACGGTACAACGAATTATTTGAATAAAGTACTGACCCAAAACAAAGTAGATATTGCCGAAGAGCGTTATTGGGAAGTACAAGCGCCATTACAACAAGCAAGCCAACGCTATGGCGTTCAACAAGAATACATCCTTGCCCTATGGGGTATGGAAAGTAGCTTTGGTCACTACCAAGGTAGCTATGATGTACTTTCAGCTTTAGCCACATTAGCCTTTGATGGCAGACGTGAAGCCTTATTCAGTAAAGAATTTGTGAATGCGATGAAAATGTTAGAACGTGATCATATTCAACGCAACAGAATGTTAGGCTCTTGGGCGGGCGCAATGGGACAAACCCAATTTATGCCAAGCGCATTCTTAAATTATGCCGCAGATGGTAATAATGATGGCGTGAAAGATATTTGGACAAACCAATTTGATGCGCTTGCTTCAATTGCAAACTATCTCCACACTGTGGGTTGGGACAACAAATTGCCTTGGGGCGTTGAAGTAACATTAAATCAACCATTAGATTTATCGCTTTCAGGCATTGAGAAGAACAAAGCGCGTTCACTCAGTGACTGGCAGTCTAAAGGTATCACTTTAGCGAGTTTTAGCCAACAAGAACAAGATAAACTTGCCGCGCTTTCGCAAGCCGATCTTTGGCTAGTCCGCCCTGATAAAGAAGTTGGTCGTGCATTCTTGGTTTCCAATAACTACCGCACGATTTTAGATTGGAACAAATCAAATTACTTCGGCGTGAGCATTGGTATGTTTGCTGATCGCATTAAGATGGCTACCGGCTTGTAGAAAATTATTTTCCTTTTATAATCCAACAAAGCTTTGTTGGATTATTTTTTATCTATAATTTGAATATTTGGAGAAAACGATGCAAAAAAAATGGCTTTCTATTTTATTGTTTGCCCCCCTGATGCAAAGTAATTATGTATTGGCTGATCAAGCTACGAAAAAAGAATTGGATTATAAAGCACTCGGTGAAGTGTTGTTTTTTGATAAATCGATTTCTTTTAATAAAACACAAAGCTGTTCAACCTGTCATAGTCCAGATACCGCTTTTGTGGATCAACGTAAGAATTCTGCAAATCAAATGGTCTCAGAAGGGGATAATCCTCATCTTCATGGTAATCGCAATGCCAATACAGCACTTTATGCAATGTTCTCACCAGATTTTCATTTTGATAAAAAAATTCAAGATTATGTAGGCGGACAGTTCTGGGATGGACGAGCAAAAGATTTAGCCGAGCAAGCAGGTGGACCACCAGTAAACCCAGTAGAAATGGGCATGCCAGATAAGAAAGCTATTGTTGAACGTTTAAAAGCAGATCCGACCTATTACAAACCTATTACAGATCTTTATGGCAAAAGTATTTGGGCAGATACTTACAAGATTTATGCCATCATGGAAAAAGCCATTGGCGAGTTCGAAAAACAGGAATTATTTGCACCATTCTCTTCAAAATATGATCGTGCTTTAAAAGGTGAAGCAGAATTGACCGCACTTGAAGCTGAAGGTAAGGCATTATTTTTCGATAAAACACGCACAAATTGTAGTAACTGCCACCAATCAAGTGAAGCGAATTCAGCAAAAGAAACCTTTACGAATTACCGCTATTTCAATATCGGCGTACCAAGTAATCAAGAATTAATTAAGCACAACAAATTAGCTGCCGATTTTGTGGATAATGGATTATTGGATAATCCGATGGTGAAAGGCGATGAAAAGCAAAAAGGCAAATTTAAAGTGCCAACTTTGCGTAACATTGGTATTACTGCGCCTTATATGCATAACGGTGTTTTCCGCGATTTAAAAACCGTTTTACTATTTAAAGACAGTTTCAATAATCCTAATCGCAAAATTAATCCTGAAACAGGGAAAGCGTGGGAGAAAGCCGAATATGCTCAAACCATTAATCCTGATGTTTTAAAAGCAAAACCGCTTACAGATGAAGAGATTAACGCATTAGAAGCATTCTTAAAAACATTAACGGACGAAGCTTACGAAGAATAATTAAGCGCTGGAGTTGAATTTAGCAATCGTTTTCGGCATTATGCGCGACGATAATTATTATCATTTAATTGTTTAATTTTACTCAGGAGATTTTTCTTATGAAAAAACGTTTTTCAACTTTAGCGATTGCCACTATGCTTGGTTTAACTGCAGGTTTTGCCAATGCTGACCCTGTGAAAGTAAAAGATATACTTGATCGTGAAGTCACTGTAGATTTACCGGCAAAACGCGTGGTACTTGGTTTCTACTATCAAGATTATATGGCAGTCGGTGGTGACAAAGCGTTAGATAACGTTGTCGGTTTTTCTAAGAAAGTATGGTCTTCTTGGGCACCTGCAAGCTGGGAGTTATTCAGCAAAGCGGTGCCAAAATTGAATCAATTAGATGATGTGGGTGAAGTAGAGGAAGGCACGTTCTCTGTAGAAAAAGTGCTTTCATTAAAACCTGATCTTTTAGTCTTAGCTGATTGGCAGTACGAAATGCTAGGATCTGATTTAGATGCCATCAATGAAGCGGGTATTCCAATTGTTGTATTAGATTATAATGCTCAAACCTTAGATAAACACATCAAATCAACGGAAATTATTGGTCAATTGACGGGGCAGAAAGATCGTGCTGCGAAAATGGCTAAAGAATACAAAGATATTGTAGAACATATTCAAACGACGGTTAAAAATGCGAAATTAGCAAAACAACCAAAAGTGTATGTAGAGTTTGGTCGTGGTGGCCCTGCTGAACAAGGGATGACATTCTTCTCAAGCATGTGGGGCTCTATGATTAGCCTTGTTGGCGCAGAAAATGTTGCACCTGCAGAAATCGGTAAATGGGGCACATTAGCTGCTGAAAAAGTATTAGCCGCGAAACCGGATGCGATTATTATTACCGGCCGTGAAACTGAATTGAAGAAAAATCAAGAAGGCATGGTAATGGGCTTTGGTATTGAAAAAGCAGAAGCGGAACGTCGTTTAAATGGATTCAAACAACGTGCTGGCTGGGCTGAATTACCTGCAGTGAAAAATAACCGTGTTTATGCAGCATATCATGCGAATTCTCGTACTTTATCAGACAGCGCGTCTGTTCAGTTTGTGGCTAAAGCGGCGTATCCTGATCTTTTCAAAGATTTAGATCCGCAACAAACTTACTTAAACTTCTATAAAAACTACTTACCGGTTACGCCGGAAGGTACGATTTATCTTTTCCCTGAAACTAAATAAGGGAAACGTTAATCAATGAAAAACAATTCTGTTGTAGCAGATATTGTGGCTAACCAGCGTAAGCTTGAACGCAAACGCTGGTTTGTTATTTTATCTTTTCTTGTGATTGGCGTGGTCAGTCTTATTCTCGATGTGATGACCGGCCCCGCGATGCTATCGGTGTCGGAAGTTGTGAACGCCTTATTCGGCATTGGTGAAGTCGATAAAATGACAAACAATATTGTGCATAATTTACGTTTACCTATGGCATTGATGGCGCTTGTAGTGGGGGCAACATTGGCTGTTGGTGGAGCAGAGATCCAAACGTTATTAAATAATCCTATGGCGAGTCCTTATACATTAGGTCTCGCGGCTGCGGCAGGTTTTGGTGCCTCTATAGTGATTGCTTTCGGAAGCTTTGGTTTACCCGTACAAGTTGCCGTGCCAATTGGTGCGTTTGTCATGACTATGCTCGCCTCGGGTATTCTTTTCTTATTTGCCTCTAAACGTCGTTTTAGCTCTGAAATGCTCGTGTTGGTGGGGATAGCATTGCTCTTTATTTTCCAATCCTTACTTTCATTGGTGCAATTTATTTCGGCGCCGGAAGTCTCGCAACAAATCCTGTTCTGGCTATTTGGCAGTTTAAATAAAGCGACGTGGCAAAGCTTAATCATCATTATTGTCGTCACTACAATTTGTGTTGCATTACTTTCAAAAGAGCTTTGGAAATTGACCGCACTTCGTTTAGGGGAAGATCGAGCGGCGAGTCTTGGCATTAATTTGCAAGTATTACGTATTAAGGTTTTAGTTCTTGTCGCGATGATGACGGCGACAGCAATCAGTTTTGTGGGCGTGATTGGCTTTATCGGCTTAGTTGCACCACATGTTGCTCGAATGTTGCTTGGTGAAGATCAACGTTTCTTCTTACCGGGGGCAATGTTAGTCGGTGCTGCATTCTTATCCCTTTCTTCGGTATTGTCCAAAGTTATTATCCCTGGTGCATTATTCCCAGTGGGGATTGTCACCTCGTTTATTGGGGTACCTTTCTTCTTTTGGATTATTTTAAATAACAAGCGGGGACAATAATGTTAGAATTAAAAAATCTTACGGTAAAACGAGGTGATCTCACCGTTGCTGATCACATTAATGTCCGTTTTGAAGAAGGTAAAGTGTATACGGTGCTGGGCCCAAACGGCACAGGGAAATCGTCCATGCTGAAAACCATTTTTGGTGAATTACCACATGAAGGAATGATTACCTATCAAGGCAAACAGCTAGAACGGACGAAGTTAGCAGATTGGCGCAAACCAATTGGCTATATGCCTCAAGATAGCCGAGTAGATGCAAGTTTGACCGCACTTGAAGTCGTTCTTTTGGGACGAATGGATAGTCTAACGATGCGAGTAAGCGATGAGCTTCTCACTGAAGCGGCAAGTATTATGACCCAATTAGGTATTGGTCATTTAGCCCATCGTGATATTCTTAATCTTAGTGGTGGACAGCGTCAAATGGTGATGTTTGCCCAGGTTTTATTACGTGAGCCACAGATTTTAATGTTAGACGAGCCGGTGAGTGCGTTAGATATGCATCATCAGCTTAATCTATTAGAAGAAGTTTACACCTATACGAAACAGAAAAATCTGATTACTATAATGGTATTACATGATTTAAGTCTTGCCGCTCAATTTTCAGATGAGTTGATTTTACTTGGTGAAGGTAAAGTGCAAGGCGTGGGCGATGCGCATCATGTTTTACAAGTAGAAACCATTAATCGTTTATATCGTGTAAACGTTGAATTATTACAATGTAGCGCAGGTTTGCCGGTGGTTCGTCCACAACGTAAATCAGCACATTCTTAAGAAGGAAATGAAAATGAAAAAAATCGCACTTGCAGCATTATTAGGATTAAGTTTTGCTGCTCAAGCCGCACATTATGACATCAAAATGTTGAATTCAAACAGTGAAGGCTCAATGGTTTTTGAACCGGGTTATTTAAAAGTACAACCAGGTGATACCGTGACATTCCGTGCAGAAAATAAAAGCCACTTTGTGCACAGCAAAGCAATTCCTGCAGGTGCACAAAAATTCCAATCTGAAGAAGATCAAGAGCTTACGATCACTTTAGATAAAGAAGGCGTTTATGTTTATACTTGCCCTGTACACCGCTCAATGAATATGAATGGTGTGATTCAAGTGGGGGATAATCTACCAAACAAAGAACAAGCTGAGAAAGTGGTGAAAGATCTTGAGAAGAAATCCATGACGAACAAAGGTCGTCTTGAAAAATATTTTGCTCAAGTAAAATAATTATTGAAATCGATGCGCCAGTTTAGTGATTGGCGCATCTTCTTTATGCTTAAACCAGTCATTATTTACCATGCTTACGATTACCACTTGCAAAACTTATCCTTCAGCCCCTCAAAATCTTATTCCTGTACAAACACAACTTTCTAATCAAGGTATTCCTACTCAATTTTTGCCTTGGCAAGAAACATTACAGAGTCAGTTTATTCTGCCTTTAGCAGCATGGGATTATGCGAATTTCTACAATGAATTTACTCAATGGATTAAACAACATAAGAATGCGTTCATCAATCCTGCGGAATTAATGTTATGGAATAGTCATAAAGGCTATCTATGTGATTTGCAGAATTGGGGTATCACTGTCATTCCCACTCTTATTTGCTCAACAAAAACATCTGAAATTTTGACCGCACTTGAACGCCAAGATTGGCCTGAATTTGTGATTAAACCCGCTGTAGGGCAGAGCGGTAATTTGGTAACAAAACTAAAACAAGGTGAAGCATTACCGGATCTTTCTGCGTATGGTGAACAAGTTGTGTTGCAGCCGTTTATTCCTGAAGTGGCAACAAATGGTGAAACTAGCTTGATTTTTTTCAATGGTGTATTTAGTCATGCTATTCGCCGACAGCCACCTCAAAATGAATGGCGAGCGAATTCACAATATAAAGTTGGAATTATCCCTGTTGAGGTTGATGATCATATTATTGAAACTGCTCGTCATGTTCTGTATAAATTGCCAGAAATGCCTGTCTATGCACGAGTAGATGGAACAATCATTGACAATACATTTTTATTGAATGAATTAGAGTTGATTGAACCTGCGTTATATTTAGATCGTTGGGAAGGAGCAACAGAGAGATTTGCGGATGTGTTAAAAAGTTTTATACATCTAACTTCTAGTAGGTATAAGGAGAAATTTAAGTGAATAAAATATTGAAATTTTCATTTCTATCTTGTTTCTTTATTTTCCTCTTATATACATTAAGTAATGGTTATGTACATAAGGAACAGAATGATAAAAAAAAGCAAGATATTTATAGTCTTGTTTTGGATAAGTATAAAGACAGGATTGTTGATATATCTGATAGCAACAGAATATATGCATCAGTAACATTCTCTGTAAAAGAGACTAATTATAATGAGTTAAATGATTTTATATTATCTCTAGGGTTTATTAAGGTAGGTGATAGAGACTATTGTAAAGATAAGCAATATATGGGCATGAATTTTTATGATGGGGTATTTTATTTAAAATATTTTTATCCTGATACAGACATGTGCATTATTAAATAAATCTAGGTATATTTTAAAGGTATAGCATTAAATTAGTTTTATAAAAAACCTTACTTTTTACAGTAAGGTTTTTTCATCTTTAACGCTTAATTATTTTGCAGCTGGAGCAGCTGGGGTTGCAGGTGCAAATTTTTGTGCTAAATCAGCACCGTCTTTTTGTAATTTAGCTACTGCAGCTTGTAGTTTTTCAACTTTAGCTTGGTAAGCTTTAGTTTGTTCTTCAGTTGGCGCTTTAGTTGCTAAGTTTAATTGATCAACTAATAATTCGCTTGATAATGAAAGCACTTCTTTATTTTGATCTTTAATGCTTTTCACTGAAGGTGCTGTAATATCTAATTTATCTAAGCTTGCAATTGTATCTTCAACAGTTTTGTTGAACGTTTTGATTGCTTCTTCAATTTTTTTATCATCTTTTGCTTGAACAGCAGCAGTTAAATCAGATTGAAGTTTTTGTTGAGCAGCCATTTGAGCTTGCGCTTGGCTTGCGTTCCATTCAAGTAATTTGTTGTAGTCAGCTTGTTCTTGCGCTGGTGTGGCTTCAGCTGGTTTTGCTGCTTCTTGTTTAGCTTCCGGCGCAGGCTGAGTGGTTTCAGGTTTTGCTGGAGCTGGTTTATCTGCTGGTTTATCACAAGCAGTTAAGAATAATGCAAATAATGCAGTTGCACTAATTTTAGTAAATTTGTTCATAAACAATCCTTTATTGATATATAAAAAATTTCTTAGCTTATAAAAACTAAGCCCTTTCTAAGACCTTACATTTTAAAATTAGTTTAAAAAAATTTCAAAAACTATTTTAGTGTTTGAATATATTCACTTAAATTATGAATGTCTTGCTCGCTTAAACGTTGTTTTGCAGGGCTTCCTGCACCAGTAATATTTCCTGCTTTTCGTTCTGAAAGTGCGGTTGAAATTTCTCCTGGTTTTAGCTGATTAATAATTTTTGATTCACCCATAGCTGGTTTTTCGCCTTGTTTCCCATGACAAGTTGCACAAGAGCGTTTATATACCTTTTCAGCTTTCACTAAGTCGGCTTCGGCAGAAAGCGCGGGTGTGGCAAATAAAAAGCCTAAAACGGGTAAAAGTGTAGAGAGTAAGTAAATTCGTTTTTTCATTTTGGCTAGCCTTTAAATAATTTATCTAAATCTTCTGAGGGAATTGCGCCTTCATATTTAGCCTGAATATTGCCTTCAGGTGTGATCACAAAACTTGTTGGCGTGCCGATAAGCTGATAGCGTTCAGCTGTAATTTTTAATTGGTCTTTAATAACCGGCAGTGTAAGCTGACGTTTGGCGACCACGGCTTTGGTATCCACTTTATCTCCATCTACGTTAATAGCGATAAGCTGAACTTTATTTGGATTAGCTTCGGCCAATTTTTCGAATTCTTTTAATTCTGCGACACATCGTCCACAGGTTTCAGACCAAAATGTCAGTAAGCGAGTGCCTTTCCAATCATCAAGTTTTACTTCTTTCCCTTGTAAATCATAGGCAGCGATGTCTGGAGCTTTTTGACCAATTGCAGCGACTTCGTCTTTACAAGAAACACTGCCGAAAATGACCGCACTTATCGCGAGTAGTTTGATGAATTTATTTTTCATGAATTTCCTCTTTTACAAATTTTCCGTGGTGGAGATAAATAACACGATCGGTTAACTCACCCAATTCTGGATTGTGTGTTACCATCACAATGGTTCTCCCTTGGCGATTTAATTCTTGTAGTAAATCCAGTACAAGCGCTTCATTTTTTTCGTCGAGGTTACCCGTAGGTTCATCGGCAAAAATAACGGGTGGTTGGTTTACCAATGCACGAGCAATACATACCCGTTGTTGTTCTCCTCCAGAAAGTTGGCTTGGACGGTGATCAATACGATGACCTAATCCCACTTGTTCGAGTACCGCTTTCGCCGCTGCTTCATCAATCACACTGTGATAGTGCTGTGCGAGCATCACATTTTCAAGTGCGGTCAAATAAGGAATTAAATGGAATTGTTGGAAGACTAAACCAATTTTTTCCGCTCGGAAACGTTGGCGACCCACTTCATCCAGTTGTGCCGCATCGATGCCGTCTAAGATCACTTTACCTTCACTAGCCGTATCTAAGCCGGTCAGAATATTCATCAGCGTTGTTTTACCGGAACCTGATGCACCCATTATCGCAATAAATTCACCTTGGCGAATTTTAATATTAATATCTTCTAAAGCGGTGACTTGCCCGAATCGTTTATATAAATGTTGCGTTTCAATTACAAATTCACTCATTTTATTCCCCTTTTAATACATTTGCGGTTTGGATATTTAAAGCTCGTTTGGTTGGTACAATCACCGCAATAAAGGCAACCAATAATGATAAGACGATAGTAATTGGAATAACCGGTAGACGCATATCAATGTAAGATTTAAATACAGTTAATCCAAGTAATTGTGCCAAGATGTAGCCGAGAATCAGTCCCGCGACAATTGCACAAAGTGCTATGATGAGAATCTCGGTACTAATCTGTTTAATGATGTCACTTTGTTTGGCACCTAAGGCTTTTTGTAGAGCAAATTCTTTTGCTCGCTCACCAACAATCGCAATCAACGTGGTGTTCACACAAAGGGTGGCGAGAATCAAAATGACCAATGATATTAACCCCATCAATCCTTTGATTTTATCTAAAATCTGCCCTTCAGAAGCGGAGACTTTTCGAATTGGTCGAGCAGTCAAATCTGGTTGATGTTGCATAATGTCTTGGGCAAATTGTGCGACATTACCTTGTTCATTTTTTACATTGAGCAAGGCGTTGTTCGCTAATCCTTCTTTATCCAACCAATTTTGGGCAAACTCTAAATTCACGATTAACATGTTGTCTGTGGCATCACCTGCCTCAACAATACCTTTTATTGTGAATTCATGTTTTTCAACTGCATTTTTAGACAGTGTTAATTTACTTCCAACACCTAAATTGAGGCGTTCCGCCAAGGTTTTCCCAATCATGGCATTGCGATCATCAAAATTCACATTAATGGCTGAGCCGGTAATTTGCCAATAAGGTGCAAGCACACGCATATCTTCAAACCATACGCCCATAATCACGATTTTTTCTAAATCACTTCGCGCAACACCATATAAATAAGGACTGGCAGCGGTAATGAAATTATCCGGAGCATTGTGCAGAATTTGCTTTAATTGGCGTTCTTTCATCAATCCACCATTGGCCGCGCCAATGTAAAAGTTTGCCCCAAAGGTACGGAGCTCTTGGCTCATTTTGGTATTAATATCGAAATAGACCGCAGCCATTGCCGTCACAATGGACGCACCAACAGTCAGGGCAGAGAAGATAATAAATACTCGTTGTAAACGTAGGCGTAATGCTTGGAAGATTAAACGCCAAAACATACTTTTATTGGCGGCCATAGAGCACCTCCACAGGGTAAAGTTTGGCAATACGATGAGCAGGGAACCAAGTACCCACTACAGCAATTAAAATAGACAGCATTAATACGCAAGGGATTACAATCCAAGCAAAACTTAGCGGCACGCCAAATAGTGCAGAGCCAATAAATCTCGCTAAACCCCAACCTGCAATACAACCAAGCGAGCCACCAATTAAGGCACTGATAATGGCTTCGCAATAAAACAATAACGCGATTTGCCATTGGTATGCGCCCAACGCTTTCATTAAACCAATTTCTTTTGAGCGTTCAATGATCCCAGTACTCATTAATGAGGCTATGCCCATAGCCGCCGCGATTAAAGCTGCAAGAGTCACGACAGCAAGTAATAACTGGATTTTACCAATGACGACACCTTCTGATGCAGCAACCTGCCAAATTGGTCGAACAATAGCACCTGAGATAGCTTCTTCTAATTGGTGTGAAATAGAAGAGACATAAGCCGTACAATACCAACGATCGTACTCTTCCGCATCCAATGCGTCGGTATTAGCGCGGGCTTTACGAGAAAGATCATTTTCAGGTACGGTAAGCGCAGAGACTTTAACTGATTGAATTTTCCCTTCTAAGCCCAGTAATTTTTGCACAGCGTTGAGCGGCATGACTAATTGATTATCTTCAGTCCCACCCGTGGATAAAATACCGGTAATTTCAACCGCACTTTGATTATCTAGCTCATTATTTTGATAGCGAAGCTGGATTTTATCACCTTGCTTTAGGCCAGTTCGTTGAGCCAATTGTTCACCAATAAGCACAGGAATAAATTCTCCTTCAGGTGTTTCAAGATCGTTGACCCATTCCCCTTGCACATGCCAATAAGGACTAATAATTTTTTGTCCTGTGTGGTAATCATCTTCATCTGGTACAGGGATGTTGTGATCGAAAAACGTACCTAACACATTAATTTGTCCAAGTGCGGTTGATTTATCGTGAGTGTTTGTGGAAAGCGTTTCCGCTTTTACATCTGCACTTAATAAGGGGGCAAAACCTACGATATTATTTCGCCAGAAAATATCTTTAATATTCGGCAGCTCTTTTTCATCAAGAAAATCTTGGCTACTTAAATCTGCGTTATGACTGAGTTCATCAGGCAAGGCTGCATTACTTGCAGGTTCAACTAAAATATTGGCTCCGTAAGATTTGAGCTCTTTTGCCATTTTATCGCCAATATCAATGGATACCGCCAAGAGCGCAGAGACTAAGCCAGCCGCTAAGAAAATAGTAATAACGGCCAACAGTTTACGTTTAATGCTGAAACGCCAAGATTGGAATAACATTCTTGCTAGCATTATTCCCCCTTACCTAAATACTTTTCAGGGTTATCACGGAATAAATCAAGATTTTTCTCACTTTCAAAGAAGTAAGTTTTACCTTCGTAATTATATTTGTGCTCCGTTTTAGTGTTTTTCATTTGGGTACCACTAATCGGATCTTTTACATCGATTTCAACAATCGTGCTAAATAAATTTAACCCTTCTTCCAAGCTGGTTCGATTAATGAGAATTTCAGTCTCAGTTTGTTGCCAATCTTCAATTGGAACAGGATTACAGCCACCCGGTTTACCAATAGATGGAATAAACATATGTACGCCGCAGCCCACACAAACGACTTGGTTACCTTCCATCACATAGCCTTGGTCACCACAAAGCAAGCAGGCATCAAATACCGCAGCTAGACTTAATTTATCCGGTTGACGATTAATGACAAAGAAACGCACAGCTTTACCGTCATCAGCAATCCAGACAAAACGGTGTAATTTACCGTCTTTTACTTGTTCAATTGGAATGTGGACTTGTTGCTTTTCATCTAGGGTCAGAGGAATAGCTTCTGACAGTTGTGGTGGGCGAGAAGCAATTTGCTCCCAATAAAGCTGCGTAGCAAAAATAATTGCTAAGGCCAAATAGCCCCACCCAAGTAAGCGAGAGGAAGTGCGCAATGCGGCCAATTTTTGGCGTTTTTCAATGGGTTCTTGTGTTGCATTAACTTGTTGCTTGCGTGATAAATGAATTTTGCTGTAGAAGATGGCAAGTACAACGAAGAGTAAGGCAGTACAGATGTAATTTAACCAGCGAGTAATTTCGCCTGATTTTGCAACAAAGCTTAAACGTAGTTTGGTGAGTTCAAGCACTTGAAGTTTCATTAAAATTAATAAGAGTTCACCAATAAGTGGAACCAGTAAGCAAATTAAGAGAAGGCTCATCACACCTTTTAAAAGTGCGGTCGATTTTTGTTGTGTTTTTCCCGCTTGTTTTAAAAGTAAATCGATCCAACCTTGTAAGCATAAACAAAAAACAAAGGCAAAAATGACCGCACTTATGTGCAGGATTGAGTCTGTATTGATGACATCAGTAGAAACAAGCGCGGTAATGTTGGGATCTTTTGCCCAGAAGCTGCCAGCGATGAGCATTAATACCGTTTGCCAAAAGGCAGCTAAGCGACCTTTGCCGAAAATTAAACATAAGGCAAAGATAGTCAATAGCAACAATATCACCGCATTGACGATTAAATTGGTTATTTGTCCCGCAGGTAAACTAAGGCGCAGTACAATACCGGCAACAAAACCGAATAGGCTAAGCCAAATTATTTTTTTTGCACTTACAGTGGATTGTTTACTGTGATAAACACCGAGCAATAATGAAAAAGGTAAAAGTGCTTGAAGCAGGAAAGTAAAAAAATAATTCATAGTTTGACCATTTAATAGGATAAAACAGACGATATTTTAAGGTTAAATGAAATGCTATTGCCTTCCCCTGACAAACAGGGAAAGGCAAGTCGGTAAAATCAATATTTACCTGAGATTATTTGATACCAGTGAATTTGAATTCATAGCTAACATCAAATGGTTTCCACCAACGGCCTACACCGGTTTCTGAGTCAGTATGGCGGTGCATACCTGCTTTTGATGGTGGGTCGATGTGGTAAGTTAATTTATAGTTACCCACGCCCATCATTTTCACGTTAGCACCGTAATGAGGACCATCACCCGCTACCATTGGCATGAAGGTACCTTCTTGTTTTTCACCCGTATCAGCATTTACTAAAGTATAGTTGATAGTTAAGTAAGGCATCCATTCACCATCACCAAAGCCATTTTTGTTACCTTTTACTGCGTGGATATCCGCTTCTAAGTGAATATCTGATTTCGCAGCAGGTAAACCCATGCCACGTGGTTCCATATCGATTGGTTTGAGATAAACCGCTGCAATTTCCATTTCATTCATGGTTACCGCTTCGCCGATTGGATACTCTTGGAATGCGTTTGCAGTAGACGCGGTAAAAATACCCGCAAATAATGCTGTTGCTAAAAGTGCTTTTTTCATTGTTTTTCTCCTAAAGGATTGTTGGGTATTACGCGGCTTTTTTGCTTTGATATTTCATAATGAACAGAGCAAATACGGCTGCGATGAGTAAGATTGCTTGTGGGATTAGGGTTTCCATATAAGGATAAATACCTAACCACGAAATTTCAGGCACACCGCTAATCAGCGTTGGCTCGAAAAGTTTGCCTTCAATGAGTTCTAAAACAGATTTGCCGGCGAATACAAAGGCCATTAAATACATGAAAGAACCCGTGAACATAAAGAATGGTTTAAGTGGTAATTTCACCACGGTATAACGCATCACGAAGTAGCAAATGGTGAGAATAATTGCGCCGACAATGATACCTGCGAAAAGATAGATAAAACTGACCGCACTTTTCGCATCACCCACGAGGGCATAGTAGAACAATACGGTTTCCGCCCCTTCACGATATACGGCTAAGAAGCTGGTAAGCCATAAGCCAATGAGTGAGCCTGTAGTGAGGGCCGTAGAGAGTTTACCTTCTAAATAACGTTTCCAGTTTTGTGCTTCGACTTTAGACAATAACCAGTAACTCATCATAAACAGCATGACTACAGCAAAAATCATCGTAAAGCCTTCGAGCAATTCGCGGTTTTGACCGGAGTTTTCAAAGATAAGTTGGAAGATAAATGCGGTAACCACACTAGCAATTAACGCCACATAAACAGACTGACGAATAACCGGCAGTTTATCTTGGTGATTATTTTTAATTAAGTAAGTCACGATAGCGGCAACAATTAATAAGGCTTCTAAACCTTCACGAAGAATGATTAAAAGGCTATATAAGAACATAGACCAATCGCTTTGTTCTTCGCCCTGTAACATTTCAACTGCTTTAGTTAGATTCTGGTTTAGACCATCGGCTTGAGCTTGTAACTTATCACCTTGTTCAGCTTTCATTAAACTCACGAGACGAGTAAAGTAGCCTTCAAGTTCAGCTTTAAAGTTACTATCACGAGAACCCACTTTGTTTTCCATTCCTGTGCTTTCAAACACGTCGAAATAAGTGTCTTGTACGGACAGAATCGCTTTTTTGCTTTCACCTTGTTGATAGAGCGCAATCGCTTGTTGAATACGTTGATTAATCTCTTGTTTAATCTTATTCCAATCTTGCTCTTGTTGGTTATCAGTTGCTTGCTGTGCTGCATTGGATTGAACATTTTGTTCTTCACGTGTCGTTGGCAGGTTAGGCAAGTTTTCTTCAATATCTTGTAATAATTGCGTGCTTTGATAACCAATCTCTGTGATTTGATCGGCTTGTTCGCTTAAACGAATGATGTTGTAAAACTGTTGATTAATCGCGGCTGAGATTTCTGCAGAGCGATTTTGGCGAATGGACATTTCCATTTCTGAGTTTTTATAGCCATCATATTGTGCTTGTTGGAACAATTTTTTGGCATTGGCAAGATCACCATTTTGATAAGCATCGATCCCTTGAGCGATTAAATCATCAATGGTTTTAAAACTTTGTTGCCAATAAGGGGCAATCGCTTGATTATCATAAACGCCATGTTGTCCATCGGCATTGAGTTGATGGCCTTCAACCAATGATGGCAACACTTCTTTTAATTCTTTTTTGAGTTGATCAATTTTAGCCTGAATCTCTTTTTGTGAGCTGTCTTCACCGATCATTTTACGGATCTCGCCAAAAGTCGCTTCCATTTGGTAGCTTTTTTGTGCAGAGAAATTGATACGAATTGGGCCTTCTAGATTTTCAAAGACTTCAAAATAAGCCATTTGCACTTCAGTACGGGCGTCATCTGTATTGCCTTGTTGGATAAGTTGAGACGTTTTATCTAAGCGAGCCGTAATATCATCAACCCATTGTTGATAGTTATCTTGTGCAAAGAGTGAAGAAGAAAAGGCGAGTGAAAAAATTAAAAAGAAAAATCGAATAGAACGGAATAGCATCGTCTATTTACCTCATTACCTCAAATGAAATTAATTCCTATTTATAATTATCCTTTGATATCAGTGAAATGACAATAAATAATTCTAATTTTTGTGATGGAGATCAAAAAATTCACACGAGTTGGAAATCTAGAGATGGTTCTTTTATGCGAAAAAGAATAAAGCGCCCTTGTTCGGCGCTTCATGGAGATATAAAAGTGCGGTCAGAAATAAGCCTATTTATTGAGCCGGCGTAGCTTCCTCAACAGGCGCCTTATTATCTAACACATCCCATACACTTTCTTGTTTTGGTGATTCAGGTTGTTCAGGTTGTGGCGATTGCGTGGTTTGCGCCGCGGTGGCAGTCGCAGTACTCGTTGTCTGTGCTGAAGCGCAGAAATTTTGATCTTTATTTGCCCAAACTGGGATTGTTCGGCTGCTACTACAACTCCAACTACCGTAAGCATTGATGCCAACCCATTTAATTGTAGAAGGTTGACCAAGTTTCAGTTTTTCAATGACAACACGGTTTAAGTAATCTTTATAGATTTGTAGTGCACCTGAGGCACCAGTTAATTTGGTTTCACCGTTATCATCACGACCTAACCAAATAGTGCTGACATTTTTACCATCAATACCCACGAACCACGTATCACGAGCATCGTTGGTGGTCCCCGTTTTACCCGCAAGACGAAGATCCGCATAATCATTTTGTAAGCTACGCGCGGTACCACGTTCGACTGTTTGTTGCATTGCATACAAGGTTTGATAAGCCGCTTCTCTTGGCACCACTTGATCCGGCACGGTATTGTGTTCGTAAATAATATTGCCTTGGCGATCGGTAATGCTTTGAATGGTGCTTAACTCAATTTTACCACCTTGATTGGCAATGGTTTGGTAGAGTTTTGTCACATCATAAGGTGAAATACTGTAAGAGCCAAGCAAGGTCGCCGGGACTTTTGGAATCGTCACATTGTCCCAACCCATGGCTTTTTGCGTATCAATGACTTTGCTTAAGCCAACTTTCATTCCAATATTCACCGTTGGAATATTCAGTGAGCGGGCAAGGGCATCCATCAACATAACCGAACCGCTATATTTGCGATCGTAGTTACGAGGTTGCCAAGGTTGGCTACCTTTAACATAAATCGTGATTGGCTGGTTTTGAATCGGTGTATTTAAACGGAATTGTTCCGGATTCATCAGTGCAGTCAAATAAATGGATGGTTTTACCAAAGAACCAATTTGACGTTTTGACATTAATGCACGGTTAAAGCCCGCATATTCTGTTTGTAATCCACCGACAACTGCACGTATTTCACCTAAGTGATAATCTGCGACAATCATTGCACCTTCTAAATATGGATTTTTAGTTTGTACTTGCAATTGATTGACTGTATTCACCACGGCATTTTCAGCTTGTTCTTGTTGTTTTAAATCCATTGTGGAGAAAATGCGTGCACCAAGTAGTGCAGACGTTTTGTTTTCCCCTAATTGACGACGAAGATCCGCTTGTAATGTTTGAATGAAAGCAGGGTATTTACGTGAAATTTGTCCTTTAGCTTGCACGCCTAATGGACGTTTACTCAACATCTCATACAACTCATCCCCAATCATTTGGTGATCAAGCATCAGTTTTAACACCACATTTCGGCGATCGAGTGCATATTGTGGATTTCGCCATGGATTATAAAGGGAGGGGCCTTTCACCATGCCAACTAAAAGGGCAATTTGGTCTAGGCTAATTTCACGGATAGAACGACCAAAATAGAATTGGCTCGCCAACGCAAAACCGTGAATTTGGATATCACCATTTTGACCAAGGTAAATCTCGTTTAGATAGGTTTCTAAAATACGGTTTTTATCATATCGCCAATCTAATACTAATGACATCAACGCTTCATTGGCTTTACGGGTAATAGAACGTTCACTGGATAAGAACAAGTTTTTAACTAATTGCTGAGTGAGCGTACTACCGCCTTGAACCGTTTGACCCGCTCTGATATTGGCAATCATTGCACGCATAATACCGATCGGGTTAATCCCGTTATGATCGTAAAAACGGCGATCCTCTGTCAGTAATAAGGCATCAATGAGTAAGCGAGGGTAGTGCTGTAATGGAATCGCTAAACGATCTTCATTATCTGATTCCAACATGGCAATTAATTTAGGTGCAAGACGGAATTCATCAACCGCTTTGACGTTGACTAAATCTTCAATACGAGAAAGTTTATTATCGGTAAAACGTAAACGTAGTACCCGTTGTGGTTCAGGCTTATCAGGATAAGGGAATGCACGACGAAGTAACACGATAGTATCGTCTTCGAGTTTAAAATCGCCCGGTGCTGCAATCATAGTAGTTTGACGGTATTCGTTATCCAATAAGATTTGAATCACTTCGTCAAAAGAAAGGTTATCAGACAGTTTTACGCTTTCTAAGCGACTATACACTTCAGCCGGTAAACGCCAAATCTGGCCATCCATTTTTGAGCGAATTTGCCAGTCTAAATAGCCACCATAAAATACGGCTAGCGTCCCTAAAGTAAAGGCTGCTTTAGCTAAAAAGATTTTACAAGAACGGCGCTTATCTGGCGCTTGTGTTTCTTGTTGTTCTGATGAGGTGTTTTCCGTTTCCGACATAATAGTTAGCTTCAGAGAATGAGGTTAAGCAATAAATTCAAAATAGGCATTAAGAAAGTGGATGAAGTCTGTTGTACCACAGAAGGCGATACTTTCTTCATCATAATAATGGAAGTCGTCTTCTAAAATTTCATCTGTTTCAATTGCAAGATTATTGGCGCGAATCATCACTTCATCGGTATTGATAAAAAGCGTGTATTCAGAACCAATCAGCGTGACTTCATCATTATTTTTAATCTGCTCACAGGCAGAAAGTGCGGTCAAAAACGCTTGAGGATTTGACCGCACTTCTGAATTAAACCAATTGGCTAGGGCAATGTGTTCCATTGAACATTTAGCATGTACATTGCCTAGATAATGGGTAAATTGAAAATCCATGTTAGATGCTGAATGAAGAACCGCAACCACAGGTGCTGGTTGCATTGGGATTGTTCACCACAAAACGAGAACCTTCCAATCCCTCAGTGTAATCAACGGTGCCGCCAATTAAGTATTGTAAACTCATTGGGTCAATCACTAATTGCACACCGGCTTTTTCAATGGTTAAGTCCCCTTCATTGACTTTATCATCAAAGGTAAAACCATATTGGAAACCGCTACAACCGCCACCAGTGATATAAACACGTAATTTTAATTCGTTATTTTCTTCTTCGCTAATTAAACTTTTTACTTTATTGGCAGCCGCATCAGTAAAAGTTAGCGGCACGGCCATATCTAAATCTGACATATCTCTATCCCCACTTTCCTAAAAATAATCCTTGTATTATCTAATAACCTGTTAATTCATTCAAGATTTTTCACGGAATTAGTGCTATTATATGCGAATAAATCAGAATTAAATAAGGAGAAATAATGGGCATTCCATTAAGAACTGAAGAAGAAATTGTTAAGTTACGTGAAGCGTGTAAATTAGCGTCAGATGTCTTGGTCATGATCGAACCTTATGTCAAAGAAGGGGTGACCACAGGTGAATTGGATCGCATTTGTCACGATTATATGGTGAACGTACAAAAAGTGATTCCAGCCTGCTTAAATTATCATGGTTTTCCGAAAGCAACCTGTATTTCTATAAATGAAGTGGTTTGCCATGGTATTCCAAGCGACGATAAAAAATTAAAACGTGGTGATATTGTTAATATTGATGTGACCGTGATTAAAGACGGTTATTTTGGTGATAATTCGAAGATGTATGTCGTGGGAGAAACCAATATTCGTAGCCAAAAATTGGTGGAAGCGGCACAAGAAGCACTTTATGTGGGATTACGTACGGTTAAGCCGGGTATTCGTTTAAACGAAATTGGTAAAGCGGTTCAAAAATATACCGAAAGCCAAGGCTTCAGCGTGGTGCGAGAGTACTGTGGTCACGGCGTGGGAACTGAATTCCACTGTGAACCGCAAGTTTTACACTATTATGCTGATGACGGCGGTGTGATTTTAAAACCGGGTATGGTATTCACTATTGAACCTATGATAAATGCGGGTAAGAAAGAAGTGCGCATTATGGGTGATGGTTGGACGGTAAAAACCAAAGACCGTAGCCATTCAGCGCAATATGAACACCAAATTGTCGTGACAGAAACAGGTTGTGAAGTCATGACAATCCGCGATGAAGAAATTGCGGAAGGCAGAATTCAACGTATAATGAATAATCTTTAAGTTCAGCTAAAAGCCTACGATAGTGGGCTTTTTTTATAATTATTTTGTTTGTGGAATACCTATGCTTTTTCCTTATCATTTCGACTCTCCACTCACGCCAAGTGCGGTCAAAATCCAGCGTGAAAATTTGAAGGAATTTGAACGTCAGCACTTCGATGATTATTCTGTTTTTGAGCTGATTGCTAGCCGTACACAGTTTTGTGATGATTTGTTAAAACAGCTTTGGCAGCAATTTGAATTAGATAAAGCTCATCTCACCTTAATTGCGGTAGGTGGTTATGGCAGACAAGAAATGTTTCCTTTATCTGATTTGGATGTTCTTATTCTTTCAAAAGAAGAAAGAGGCATTGAAGCGGAAGAAAAAATTGCTCAGTTTGTGCAGTTCTTGTGGGATTGTGGATTTGACGTAGGGCATAGTGTTCGTTCTTTAGAAGAATGTGAAAAGGAAGGTAAACAAGACATTACCATTGCTACCAATTTGCTTGAGTCTCGTTATTTATCGGGAGATGTGTCCCTTTTCAATGCCTTAGATGAAATATTGAAAAAGCCAGATTTTTGGGCGGTAAAATCATTCTTTGATGCTAAAGTACAAGAACAAATTGAACGTTATCAGCGTTATCACAACACCAGTTACAACTTAGAACCCGATTTAAAATACAGCCCCGGTGGTTTACGGGATCTTCATCTTTTATATTGGATCGCATTACGCCATACCGGCGAAATGACACTTGATGGCATTTTGGAAAGCGGCTTTATTTACCCATCAGAACATCAGCAATTATTAGAGAGCCAAGAATTTTTATTCAAAGTGCGGTTCGCTTTACACTTGATTTTAAAACGTTATGACAACCGCTTGTTGTTTGATCGTCAAATCAAAGTGAGCGAGATGCTTGGTTTTGAAGGTGAAGGAAACCGTGGTGTCGAAAAAATGATGAAACGTTTTTTCCAAGCTTTACGCACGATTTCTCGTTTGAGTGATATCCTGATTAAGCATTATAAAGCGCATTTTTTATCAACAGATGGCGAGCTTTCTATTCATCCTTTGGATGATAATTTTGAATTAGTGAATCAAAGTTTGTGTTTACGTAAAGATGATCTATTTTTACGTTATCCCGATCGTATTTTGGATCTTTTTTTCTACCTTACACAGCATGAACAAGCCGAAATTCATTCATCAACATTACGCCAACTTCAGATTGCGTTGGAAAGTTTGACGCAGAAATTATGTGATATTCCTGAAGCAAGAGAAAAATTTATTCGGTTATTTAATCAACCGAAAGCGATTCAGCGCGCATTTCTCCCAATGCACCAATACGGTGTGTTAACGGCTTATTTACCACAATGGCAGGGGATTGAAGGTTTGATGCAATTTGATCTTTTCCACATTTATACGGTGGATGAGCATACCTTGCGAGTGATGTTGAAATTGGAAAGTTTCTTAGCTGAAGAGGAAGCAGAATCCCATCCCATTTGCCATCAAATATTTAGCCAAATTTCTGACCGCACTTTGCTTTATGTTGCCGCTCTTTTCCATGATATTGCGAAAGGTCGAGGAGGTGATCATGCAGAGTTAGGGGCTGAAGATATTGTTGAATTTGCCCGTTTGCATGGTTTTGACCGTCGAGAAATCGAAACGATGGCTTGGCTAGTGAAAGAACATTTGCTCATGTCAATCACTGCGCAGCGTCGAGATATTCATGATCCTGAAGTCGTGATGAGCTTTGCGGAAAGTGTACAAAATCATGTGCGCTTAGATTACCTCACTTGTTTAACGGTCGCGGATATTTGTGCAACAAACGGTACCTTGTGGAATAGCTGGAAGCGTTCTTTGTTTGCCTCACTGTATGATTATACGTCGCAACAATTCCGCCAAGGGATGAATTTATTATTAGATAATAAAGAAAAGATCCTTGAAAATCGTCAATTGGCGTTGGCAATTTTATCCGAAGAAAAACCAGAATTATCGGAAGAGAAAATTTCAGCGTTGTGGCAGCGTTGCCCATCTGATTATTTCTTACGAAATAGCCCAAAACAAATTGCGTGGCATACGGAGCTATTAGCTGAATTTGATGGTGAAGTTCTCGTTAAAATCAGTAACCGTTTTTCTTCCGGCGGAACAGAAATTTTTGTTTATTGTCCCGATCAAGCCAATTTATTTAATAAAGTGGTATCAACCATTGGCGCGAAAAAATTCAGTATTCATGATGCGCAAATTTTGACATCCGATGATGGCTACGTATTCGACAGCTTTATCATCACAGAATTAAATGGTGAATTGGTTCGTTCAGAACGTCGCCGAGAATTGGAGACGGTATTAACCTCTGTTTTATTAGGCGAAAAATTGCCATCCATGTCTTTTGCAAATAATCGACAGTTGCAACATTTCACCGTAAAAACAGATGTACGTTTTTTGAAAGAAACCAAAAAAGAGCATACCGAATTAGAAGTGGTGGCTTTAGATAAACCAGGTTTATTGGCTCAAATCAGTCAAATTTTTACCGAGTTAAAACTCAATCTTTGGAATGCAAAAATCACGACAGTGGGAGAAAAAGCTGAAGACTTTTTTATTCTAACAAATGAGAAAGGCACAGCATTAACCGAAGAGGAAAGGGGATTGTTAGAAAACGTACTCTATGAACGTTTATAATATGAAATAAAAAATGCGGTTAAATTTAACCGCACTTTTTGTATTTAAGCCACTGCAGCAAATGCAATATCAGCGGCAGCAAGCGTTTTTTCAATGTCTTCATTTGTATGTGCTAAAGACATAAAGCCTGCTTCAAAAGCAGAAGGCGCAAGATAAACGCCTTGATCGAGCATTTTGTGGAAGAACACTTTGAATTTTTCGGTATCACATTTCATGACTTCTGCATAAGAGGTAACTTGTTTTTGGTCAGTGAAGAAAATACCAAACATGCCGCCTACATGATTAATTACAAATGGCACATTGTGTTTTTGAGCTAATGCTTTTAAGCCGTCACAAAGTTTAGTGGTTAATTCTGCAAGGTGTTGCTCGTTACCTGCTTTTTTCAATTCGGTTAAACAGGCTAAACCAGCCGCCATTGCAATCGGGTTACCTGAAAGAGTTCCTGCTTGATAAACAGGGCCAGTTGGTGCGAGGTGTTGCATAATCACTTTTTTACCGCCAACAGCACCCACGGGCATACCGCCGCCAATGACTTTACCTAATGTGGTGAGATCCGGTGTTACACCATAATAAGCTTGTGCGCCTGCAAGTGAAACACGGAAACCTGTCATGACTTCGTCAATAATGAAAAGTGCACCATATTGGTCACAGATTTCGCGAATGCCTTGTAAAAATCCTTCTTTTGGTGGAACACAGTTCATGTTGCCTGCGACAGGTTCAATAATCACACAAGCGATATCGTTAGGAAATTCTTCAAATAATTTTTTAACAGAATCAAGATTGTTATATTCTGCAGTTAAAGTATGTTTTGCAAAATCTTCAGGCACACCAGGTGAGCTTGGTTGACCAAGTGTTAACGCCCCCGATCCTGCTTTCACTAAAAGTGAATCAGAATGGCCGTGGTAACAACCTTCAAATTTTAAGATTTTGCTTCTATTTGTATAACCACGCGCAAGACGAATGGCTGTCATGGTTGCTTCAGTACCTGAACTCACCATACGAACCATTTCAATTGATGGTACAATTTCACAGACCAATTCCGCTAAATCAATTTCAGATGGTGTTGGTGCACCAAAGCTTAAACCATTTTCTGCTGCTTTTAATACAGCATCCAAAATAGCAGGGTGGTTGTGACCTAAAATCATTGGACCCCAAGATCCTACATAATCGATATATTGTTTGCCTTCGGTATCATAAATATAAGCGCCTTTGGCTTTTTGAATGAATACAGGTGTACCACCTACGCCTTTAAAGGCACGAACAGGGGAGTTTACGCCACCAGGAATAACTTCTTGTGCACGAGAGAAAAGTGCGGTTGATTTTGTCATGATTTTTAATCCTTATATTAAAAGTGGGCATATTGTACTAAAAAACTGAATTTGAGAAAAATCTTTGTGTGCTGATTTTTCTTTATGTTATCCTTTGCAAAAAATTTTTAGGATAAAAACTATGCTAAGTCTTCTCGTCACTTTTTTAGGGGCATTTTTAACCTTAATTGTCATGCGACCAATTGCCAATAAAATTGGCTTGGTTGATAAACCGAATTATCGTAAACGCCACCAAGGTGCAATTCCCCTTATTGGCGGTGTTTCTCTTTTCATGGGAAACCTTTGCTATTATTTAATGGAGTGGGATCAACTTCGTTTACCTTATCTTTATATATTCAGTATTTTTGTTCTACTGGCAATTGGTATCTTAGATGACCGCTTTGATATTAGCCCTTTCTTGCGTGCAGGAATTCAAGCGGTGCTTGCGATTTTAATGATCGACTTAGGTAATGTTTATTTAGATCATTTAGGCCAAATTCTCGGGCCATTCCAATTAACACTTGGTTCTATCGGATTGATTATTACCGTATTTGCCACAATCGCGATTATTAATGCCTTTAATATGATTGATGGTATTGATGGATTGCTAGGAGGGTTGTCTATTGTTTCCTTTGCTGCCATCGGTATCTTGATGTTTCGTGATGGACAGTTGGATATGGCATATTGGAGTTTTGGCTTAATTGTCGCGATTCTGCCTTATTTATTATTAAACTTAGGGATTCCGTTTGGACCAAAATATAAAGTGTTCATGGGGGATGCAGGAAGTACTTTAATCGGCTTTACTATTATTTGGATTCTACTTTTAAGTACGCAAGGGAAAGGACATCCGATGAATCCAGTGACCGCACTTTGGATTATTGCTGTTCCTTTAATTGATATGGTGGCCATCATTTATCGCCGTTTACGCAAAGGAAAAAGTCCATTCCGTCCGGATCGCTTACACGTACACCACTTAATGGTTCGTGCTGGATTAACCTCTCGCCAAGCCTTTTTATTAATTACTTTCTTTGCGGCCATTTGTGCCACAATCGGGATCTTAGGCGAAGTCTTCTATATTAATGAATGGGCAATGTTTATTGCATTTATTGTATTATTCTTCCTTTATGCTTATTCAATTACAAAAGCATGGAAAATTACTCGATGGGTACGAAGAATGAAACGTCGAGCGCGCCGTAATAAACAATAAACTAAATGGAAAGAGGATAGCAATTTGCTATCCTTTTTTACTATTTAGCACTAAAAATAGACGAATAAATAATAAATTCTATACAAATTGAACAAAAATTTATCTTTTGATATTTTTTTTCAAAAAAGTGCTAGACAAGGTATTGGGAAATCATTAATATACGCCCCTGCAACGACGCAGTAACGCGTTCGTAGCTCAGTTGGATAGAGCGTTGGCCTCCGGAGCCAAAGGTCGCAAGTTCGAATCTTGTCGAGCGCGCCAGAAAGTCAATGCGATGAACAACTAATCAATGGTGGCTATAGCTCAGTTGGTAGAGCCCTGGATTGTGATTCCAGTTGTCGTGGGTTCGAATCCCATTAGCCACCCCATCTTCTCTTAATTGAGAAATCTGACGGCGAGTAGCGCAGCTTGGTAGCGCAACTGGTTTGGGACCAGTGGGTCGTAGGTTCAAATCCTATCTCGCCGACCAATTTATTTTTTTGCTCTTTAACAATATATCAGACAATCTGTGTGGGCACTTGTTGATTGAC